>JBBDKM010000080.1:20813-52094 GCA_040879385.1 Thermoanaerobaculia bacterium
GCTCGGCGAGCCTCGCCATCAGATGCGCTCGAGATTGGCGACCGTGCGCTCGCCGCCGACGTTGCCCGTGTTCAGCGTCGTTGCCGGCTCGATCAGGACGATCCAGCACTCGTCGACGGCCGAGGGCTTGTGCTCGACGCCCTTCGGGACGATGAAGAGCTCGCCTTCGGAGAGCTCGATGTCGCCCGACCGCAGTCCCATCCGCATCCTGCCTTTCACGACGAGGAAGAGCTCGTCCTCGCTCTCGTGGTGGTGCCAGACGAACTCGCCCTGGAGCTTCACGACCTTGACCTGGTGGTCGTTCAGGTCGCCGACGATTTTGGGGCGGAACTGTTCGTTGAAGAGGCCGAACTTCTCGAGAAGATTGACCTTGCCCATCGCGGTCACATCCTTGCCGGTTCCGGGATGCCGAGCAGGTCGAGCAGAGTCGCCATCTCCCTCCGGAAAATACGCGCAATTGCGAGCCTCCGATTCCGCACGGCCGCGTCCGGCTCCTGGAGGATCGGCTGGCGGTGGTAAAAGTGGTTGAAGCTCTGCGCCAGGCCGAAAGCGTGCCGCGCCAGGGTGGCGAACTCGAGGGACTCGACCGCGCGCTCGGCGACGTCCGGGGTCGAGGCCGCGTCCAGGGCGATCTGCCACAGGTCGTCCTCCCAGTCCCCGGAAGAGGACGGTACACCGCCGAAGGGGTCCGACGAGAGCCCCTTCTCCTCGAGCTTGCGAAAAATGTTGTCGGCCCGCACAAGCGAGTACTGCAGATACGGTCCGGTGTCCCCCTCGAAGTTGAGCGCCTCGTCGAAATCGAAGGCGATGACCTTGTTGCGCCCGACCTTGAGCAGGAAGTATCGGAGAGCTCCGATGGCAATGGCGCGCGCGTCCGTCTCGGCCGCCGCCTCGCCGCCCTCGCCGCTGCGCCGACTCGCGACTTCGGCGCGCGACCGTTCGAGCAGGAGCTCCACGAGGTCGTCGGCCTTGACCCCGAGTCCCTTGCGCCCGGACATCTCGACGAAAGGCTTCTTCTCGTCCTCGGCGGAGAGGCGGTACTCCTCGCCGAAGCGCTCCGCCAGCTCCCGCGCGGCCTTCGGCGAAAGCGCGACGATCTCGTAGGAAAAGTGGACCGACCGCGCTGCTTCTTCGGTGAACCCGAGCGCGCGCAGGCCTTCGCGCACGACCTTCTGAGGGTAGGACTGCCGCACGTCGATGACGTTGAAGACTCGCCAGCCGTGGCCGAAGTGGGGAGCGTCGGGGGAGCCGCCGGAATGCGCGGTCCGCCACAGCGGATGGCGGCGCACGTCCTCGGGAATCTCGTCTTCACGGAGGGAGCCCGAGCTCCACCCCGGCGCGAAGAGCTCGTAGTCGAAGTCGATCGGCAGGAGGCCGAACTTCCAGAGCTGGTAGGCGATGTCCTTGCCCGTGTAGGTCACCGTGCCGTTCGAGCGCACCAGGATCTTGTCGGGCTCTTCCATGCCGGCAAACTCCTCGGACTCGGTCAGGCGCAGCACCCAGCAGCCGGCGTTCTTGCCCTCGGTCTCGAGGTGGATCGCCGCGGCGTCCTTCAGCATCTGGAAGGCGAGCGACCAGAAGTGTTTGTGCAGGATGTCGCTCTCTCGAGGCAGGACGTCGTAGGCGATGCCGAGGCGGCCCATCGTCGCCAGGTGAGCGGAGGTGATGGCCTCGACCACGGCCGCCGTGATGCGGGCCGTCTCGTTGTCGCCGGCCTCGATGGCGTGCAGGATCTCGTCGCGCCAGACTTTCGTCTCGGGGCGGGCGGCGTAGGTGCGTCCGACCTCCGCGTACAGGTCCCAGCAGAGGTAGGCGAACCCCTTGGGGCTCGCCGTGCCGTCCGGAAAGCGGCTTTCGCGGATGACCCGGACGGCCGCTTCGACCGTCGTCACCTGCTGCAGGTGGATCAAGCCGGCGACGACGTCGGCGACCTGGACCCCCGTGTCGTCGAGGTAGTTCTGGACCTCGACGGGGAATCCCAGGTGACGCAGGGTCCGGACGAGGACGTCGCCGAGGACGGCGTTGCGGAGGTGGCCGATGTGCGCCGCCTTGTTCGGGTTGATGTTGGTGTGCTCCACGATCACCTTGCCGGGCCGCGGCGCCGGACCGGCGGCGCCTTCGAGCAGGTAGCCGACGATCGGGCCGCGGTCGAGAAAGAAGTTCAGGTAGCCGGCGCCCTCGACCTTCGCTTCGCGCACCCCCGCGGGCAGGCGCACGGCGAGAGCGAGCTCTGCCGCGATGGCGCGGGGCGCCCTCTTCAGCGACTTGGCCAGGTCGAACGCCACCGGGCAGGCCAGGTCGCCGAGCACGAGCTTCGGCGGCCGCTCGAGCACGACCCGCTCGATCGAGGCCCCGAACTTTTCTCGCGCGGCCGCGCGGATCGCGTCCGAGAGAGCGCCGCGGACACGATCGAGCATGGGGCGGGAGTATACGGTCTAGAATGCCGTCATGGGCCACGCCGTCGTTCGCTCCGTCGCCGTCCACGCCTCGACGGGCGACGCGTTCGACGCATTCACGCGCGTCTCCGACCTGCTGTCGTGGCTCTGCGAAGGCGCGCTGGTGGGACTGCGCCCCGGGGGCAACTGGGCGGTCGGCTTCACGAACCCGCGCGGGATCACCGAAGCGACCGTGCTCGGGAAGATCGTCGAATTCGAGCGTGGCCGGCGCCTGATCGTCGCCGACATCTCCTACGAGCCGCGCGAGGGCGAGGCCCTGAGCGGAATCCGGCTCGAGCTGACATTCGCCGAGCGTGAGGGAGGGTGCCTGGTCACCGTCGAGCAGGACGTGCCGGACGCCGGCCCGGCCTACCAGCGCTACCAGTCCGAAGTGGCGACGGGCTGGGAGTCGAGCCTCGCGGACCTGAAGACGTACCTCGAGGGGCCGCGCCGCAGGAGGATTTTGATCGAGGCGGGGCTGCCGGAGAATTAGTCGGGAGTCGGGAGGAGAAGCGGTTGGTGGAAGCGACGGACGCCGCGGCGGTCTGCGCGGTCTGCGGGGGAATGGGCTGGCTGCTCGACGCCGCCGACGGACGAAAGCTCGCGCACCCTTGCGTCTGCCGCGGTGCGGCGATCGCGCGCGCCCGGCTGGAAGCGGCCGGAATCCCGCAGCGCTACCGCGACTGCACCCTGGACAACTTCTCCGACAACACGCTCTCCCTCACGAAGGCGCGGGCCTCGGCGCGCGAGTTCGTGGATGCGTACCCGGCGGTGGAGGCCGGGCTGCTGCTCACGGGCCCCGCGGGCCGCGGAAAGACGCATCTGGCCTGCGCGATCCTCTCCGAGCTCGTCGCGACGAAGGGCGTGACGGGGCTCTACGTCGACTTCTCGGACCTCCTGATGAAAATCCAGACGTCTTTTCGCCCGGACGCCGACGTTTCGAAGGAGTCCGTTCTCATCCCGTACTCGGAGGCGGAGGTGCTCGTGCTCGACGAGCTGGGCGCGTCCAAGCCCCATCCGTGGGTGCTCGATGTTCTCTACAGCCTCCTCAACTCGCGATACAACCGGAAGAAGATCACCGTGGCCACCTCCAACTTCGAGGACGAGATCGACACCTCCGCCGGCGAGCGGGAAAAGCTGGAGGACCGTATCGGTTACCGGCTGCGCAGCCGCCTTTACGAGATGTGCCTCATGGTTCCGCTGCGCGGGAGCGACTTCCGCAAGGACGTTCTGGGCACGCGGATCCGGTCCCGGTTTTGAGCCGCCGCCTCCGCGCCCCCCTCGCACGCCTCGCGCTCGCGGCCCTGCCGTGGATGGCCGCCTGCACGACCTCGAAGCCGGTTGCGCCCGCGCAGCTGCCGTCGGGGGAGCTCGCGCCCGTGCCGATTCCGGAGGTGCGGGTGGCGCCGCCGGTCCCGGCCGCGGCCTCCGGAGTCCTCTACCGCGTGGGCTTGAAGAGCGATTTGACCGAGTGGGTGTACGGCGCGGCGGGCACGGTCTGGATCGTCGCGTCGGGCGACCGGGCGGAGCTGGTGCAGGGGCCGATCACGTTTCGCCCGGTAGGCGCCGCCGGCGCCGCCGTCTCCTCGTTTCAGATCCAGGCGGGTGCTTTTTCGCAGGAGGAGCCCGCGCGCCTCCTGGCCGACCGGCTCGCCGCGTCGCTCGGCATGAGCGGGCAGGTCGCCTTTTCGGCCGACCGCGGTTTGTATCGCGCCCTCCTCGGGGGATTCGCGTCGCGCGCCCAAGCGGATGCGATGCTGGCGCAGCTCGAGGCGATGGGGCAGGACGGTTTCGTCGTGCCGGGGGCTCCGCTGGCCGCGGCCGGCCGAGCGCGGGTCTCGATCACGGGCGGGGCCGGGGCGTCCCTCGATCTCGCGTCTCCGGTCGACGTGTTCGCTCCGGCGCCGGAAGTCCGTGTCTCGGTGGACGGCACGCCCTACCGCGGCAGCCTGCGCCTCTTCGTCAACTCGCGGGGGACGTTCAACCTGGTCAACCGCGTGGACCTGGAGGAGTACCTGTACGGCGTCGTGCCCGCGGAGATGGGGCCCAGGCGCTTCGACGCGATCGAAGGGTTGAAGGCGCAGGCGGTCGCGGCGCGGACCTACGCTCACGCGCACCGGGGGCAGTTCGAGGCGGAAGGCTACGACCTCTGCCCGGGGCCCAAGTGCCAGGCCTATGGCGGCGCGTCCGTCGAAGATCCGCTCTCGACGGCCGCCGTGGACGGGACGCGCGGCCTCGTGCTCGCCTCGGCGGGACAGTTTGCCGACGCGCTCTTCGTCTCGACCTGCGGCGGTGTCACGGAGAACGTGGAGAACGTCTTCTCCGGCGGGCCGGTCCCGTACCTGGTCTCGGTCGCGTGCGGGGAGCTGCCCGCCGAGGATCTGGCGGGGGCGGTCGCGCCGCGCGATACACGCTCCGGTGGGCGGACGGCTCTGGAGTGGCGGGGCTACGTCCTGCGCCGCCGCACTCCGAAGAGGCCCGCCATCCGCGCCGCGGCCCTCGAGATGGCGCAGAGGTGGGCGGGGGTCCCGCGGCGCGGCGGCGCGCCGGGCAAGCTCGTGCCGTCGGCCGTCTATCCGTCGCTCCTGACCGCGTTCGACCTGACGGAGGCGCGCAAGCTGCACCTGACGCCGCGCGACGAGGGGTATTTCGCCGAGCACCCCTCGGCGGTCGCCGGTCTGACCGGTCCGGCCCGGGGCGCCTACGAGTTCCTGTTGCGTTTCCGGTTCGCGGGCGACGCGCTGCCTCCGGCGGATCGGGAGCTCAACGACGAGGAGTACGCAGGGCTGCTGTTCTCGATCGCGCTGCGGCTGATGGGCGTGACGGAGGGGTCCGGCCGGTTCCTGTCGCGCGAGGGCTCGAACCTGTGGGTCAAGACGGCCGAGGGGCGCCAGGGCCTGCCGGTCGATCCCGAGATCCCCCTGGCGCGCCGCGTCGGCGACCTCTTCCATTCCTCGAGCGCTCTCACGCTGCGGCCCGGCGATCGGCTGCACTGGTTCAAGAACGACGGCCGCGTGATCGCGCTGTGGGTCGAGATAGACCCCGACGGGCCGACCTTCGAGCGCGAATCCGCCTGGACCGAGTGGGTCCGGCGCGTGCCCTCCAAGGAGCTCGCCCGCCGGATGTCGGGACGCGTCGCGGGTACGGAGGTGCGCGAGATCACGGTCACCCGCCGGAGCTCCTCCGGCCGCGCCATCGAGCTCTCCGTGAAGACGGATCTGGCGGAGGCCGTCTTCCAGCGGTTCGATCTCCGCCAGGCCGTCGAGATGCCCGAGATGCTCTTCACGGTCTCGAAGGTCGAGGGCGCGGATGGGGCGGATTTCCTCTTCCTCGGCCGCGGCTGGGGCCACGGCGTCGGCCTGTGCCAGAACGGCGCTTTCGGGATGGCCCTCGCCGGAGAGACCTACGACCGGATCCTGAGGCACTACTACACGGGAATCGAGATCGTCCCGGCCTCGACCGTGACGGCCGCGGCCCCGTCGACCCGGTAGGCGGCAACCGTCCCTCTCGGCGGTAGAATCGTTCCGATGGGCAGCAGCGCCGTTTCCTCCGAACGCCTGGCGATCCTCCAGACCCTCCGGGACTTCTGCCAGGCCGAGATCCGGCCGCATGTCATGCGGTGGGACGAGGCGCAGGAGTTCCCGCGGGACGTGTTCCGCAAGCTCGGCGAACTCGGCTTCCTGGGCGTGCTGTTTCCCGAGGAATACGGCGGGGCCGGGTTGTCGTACATGGACTACGCCGCGATCATCGAGGAGATCTCGAGCGTCGACCCGTCGGTCGCGCTCGCGATGGCGGCGCACAACAGCCTGGGGTCCAATCACATCTTCCAGTTCGGCACCGCGGCGCAGCGGCGCAAGTACATCCCGAAGCTCGCGTCCGGAGAGTGGCTCGCGGCCTGGGGCCTGACGGAGGCCGAGGCGGGCTCGGACTCGAGCGGGACGAAGACGACGGCCGTGCGGGACGGCGACTCCTGGGTCCTGAACGGCTCGAAGAACTTCATCACGAACGCGTCGGTCGGCCAGGTCGCGGTGCTCATGGCCGTGACCGACCAGGGCAAGGGCAACCGGGGCATCTCCGCCTTCATCGTGGAGCTCGACAACCCGGGCATCCGCGTCGGCAAGAAGGAGAACAAGCTCGGGATGCGCGCTTCCGACACCTGCACGCTCGTCATGGAGGACTGCCGCGTTCCGGCGGACGCCCTCCTCGGCGAGCTCGGCTCGGGCTGGGTGGATTCCATGAAGGTTCTCGACGGCGGGCGGATCTCGATCGCGGCCCTGTCGGTGGGGCTCGCGCGCGGCGCGTTCGAGGCGTCGCTGTCGTACTCGAAAGAGCGGCGGCAGTTCGGCAAGCCGATCTGCGAGTTCGAGGCGATCCAGTTCTACCTCGCCGAGATGGCCACGGAAATCGACGCGGCGCGCCTCCTGACGCAGCGGGCGGCAGCGGCCAAGGACGCGGGCGAGCCGGTCACCAAGCTCTCGGCGCAGGCGAAGCTCTACGCCTCCGAGATCGCGGTCCGGGCGACGGACCGCGCCATCCAGATCCACGGCGGGTACGGTTTCACCAAGGACTTCCCGGTCGAGAAGTTCTACCGCGACGTCAAGCTCTGCACGATCGGCGAGGGCACGAGCGAGATCCAGAAGCTCGTGATCGCCAAGCACCTTCTGACGAGCGGCGCATGATCGCGGCGGCCGGCCCGGCCTCCGAAGAGCTCGCCCGCGGAGTCCTCTCCGGGAACGCCCGCGCGATCGGCCAGGCCATCTCGGAAGTCGAGCGCGACTCGGGAACGGTCCCGGAGATCCTGCGGCGCGTGTTCCCCCGGACCGGCCGCGCCCGGATCCTGGGCATCACGGGGCCGCCGGGGGCGGGCAAGTCGACGCTGGTGCAGCGGCTGGCCCAGTTCTACCGGAAGGACGGGCGCACGGTCGGGATCGTCGCCGTCGACCCGTCCTCTCCCTTCACCGGCGGCGCGATCCTGGGCGACCGCATCCGGATGGCCGAGATCTACACGGATCCCGGGGTCTTCATTCGCTCGATGGCCACGCGCGGCTCCCTCGGCGGGCTGGCCCGCGCGACGAGCGACGCCGTGGACGTGCTCGACGCGGCGGGCTTCGAGGTGATCCTGGTCGAGACGGTCGGGGTGGGGCAGGACGAGGTCGACATCGTGCGCGCGGCGGACACGGTCGCCGTCGTGCTTGCCCCCGGCCTCGGCGACGACATCCAGGCCATCAAGGCCGGCATCCTCGAGATCGCCGACGTCTTCATCGTCAACAAGGCCGATCGCGAGGGCGCGGACCGGGCGGTCGCGGAGCTTTCGACGATGCTCGACTTCGCGCCGCACGGCGCGTGGCGGCCGCCGATCGTCAAGACCTCGGCGCCGGCGGCGGCCGGCGTGCCCGAGGCGGTGAAGGCGCTCGAGTCGCACGGCCGGCACCTCGCCGAGTCGGGAGAGGGGGCGCTGCGCCGCGAGGGACGGGCGCGGTCGCGCCTCCTGGCGCTGCTCGAGAGCCGGTTCCGCCGCATCGTCGAGGCGCGGGCGCCCGAGCGGGACGGGCTCGAAGAGGCGGTCGCGTCGGTGCTCGCCCGTCGCGAGGATCCGTACTCCGCGGCCTCCCGGCTCTTCGAACGCTTCGTCTTCGAGCCGGGCGCGTCGCGCGCCGCCGGGGCGGCGGGCTCCCGCGCATGAAAGCCTACAAGATCGACCACCTGGGCGTGGCCGTGGCGTCGATCGACGGCGCGATGGAGGTCTATCGGGCCCTCGGGCTCTCGGAGTCCCGGCGCGAGGAGGTGCCCTCCCAGAGAGTCGTGGCGGCGTTCCTGCCGGTGGGGGACAGCCGGATCGAGCTCCTCGAGCCGACCTCCAAGGACTCTCCGATCGCGAAGTTCCTCGGCAAGCGCGGCGAGGGCATCCACCACGTCTGTTTCGCGGTGGACGACCTGGAGGCCGCGCTGGCCGACCTGACGGCGAAGGGGTTCCGGCTCATTCACCCGGTCCCGATCGCGGGCGCCGACGGCAAGCGCGTCGCGTTCCTGCACCCGGAGGCGGGCCACGGCGTCCTGATCGAGCTTTCGCAGAAGGCAGGCGAGCGATGAAAACCGGCGAGTACGTCCTCGTGCACCTGGTGAACCCGCGGGAGAAGTTCTGGGGAATCCTCCGGGACCGCGACACGTCCGGCATCACCGTCCGGGGCCTCTCGCTCGAGGGCTTCGAAGGGTGGCTGCACGAGATCTCGCGCAGGGAGCTCGTCACGGTGACGCCGGCGACGGTGTTCTTCCCGTTGCTGCGCGTGGAGCGCATCTTCCTGGACGAGACGGCGGGTGAGTTCGTGTCCTTCGCCGACCGGTTCCGGCGGACGGTGGGGGAGGATGCGCGGTACTACCTCACGCCGGTCCCGGACAACCTGGACGGGTAGGCCGCGGGCCGTCAGGCCCTGAGGTGGTCCGGACGCCAGCTCTTGATCCGGCGCTTGATGTCCTTGCGGTCCCGGATGTTCTGATCGAGCACCTCGCGCACGAGGGCGGGCAGCTCCGCATCGCTCGCGAAGCGCAGGCCGATGAGCTGGCTCCGGGTCAACGATTCGATCCGCGGCTTCAGATCCTGCGGGAGCAGTTTCTCGAGGCGCAGTCGCATCTCGAGCCGGATCACGCGATCCTGCACCGTCAGCGCGAAGATCCGCATGTAGAAGAACAGTCCGAGCAACGCGAGGGCCATCAGGACGCCGAGAAGGGTCGGCCACGAGAAGGCTGTCACGAGCAGGTACAGCGACCAGAGAAAGTTCACAGCGAGGACGCCGAAGACGCCGTAGTGGTAGAGCGGGATGATGCGGGCGTGGCGTTCGAAGGACTGGGACGGCGGGCCGGACATCCTTACAGGTTCACGTTCTTCACGTAATAGTCGGCGGCCGTCATGATCCCGTTGACCAGCAGGCGCGCCTGCTCGGGGGTCATGTCGAGGGTTCCGGCCGAATCGCCGGACGAGGTCGTCAGGACGATCTGGATCGTCGTCGCGACGCCGCGGCTGGCCGGGTCCGACAGGCCGCGCGCGGCCGCGTTGAGCGCGTTGAACGCGGCCTCCTCCGTGTTGATGGTGACGAGAAGGCGCGTCTTGCCGCGAAAGTTCGTCAGCTTGTACTGCGTGATGCCGGCGCCGTCGAAGATCTTGGAGAACGCGGTCTGCAGGTTCGAGTCCACGGGCGCGAAAGACGATCCCGAGCCTGCCTCGCCCGAGGCCTCCTTCTGGCCGCTGGAAGGCAGCTCCATCCGCGGCTTCTTGTCCCGGATGTAGTCCTGAAGCCGCGGCGCCGGCGGGCCGTCGGGGGCCACCGTGGGCTTGCGGGAGTCGGGAGTGTCGATGGCCACGACGTTTCCGAAATTCTCCTTGTTGTACTTCTCGGAGCCTTCCACGTCGACCTGATCGAGCTTGATCGCCGTGACGGTGCCGTTCTCGAGCGTGATGATCGCGCGATCGCCCTTCACCGTGTACTTGGAGCGCGCGAAGATCAGGGAGCCGTCCTTGAGCTTGACGACGTAGCCGAGCGCCGCCGACGCGGACAGCAGCAGCGTGGCGACGGCGAAAAACAGGCTCTTTCTCACGATCGCGAACCTCCTCCGGCACCCGCCGGACCGGGTTTGACATGCTGATGCACGGCCCAGATGATAGCACCCGCATGCTCATCGTGATGGACGTAGCGGCGACGGCCGAGGACATCCGGCGCGTCGTCGACACGGTGCAGGGGCTCGGTCTTCAGGCGCACCCGATCCCCGGAGCGCAGCGCACCGCCATCGGCATCACCGGCAACCGCGGCACCGTCGATTCCGGAGCGTTCGAGAATCTGCCCGGCGTCAACGAGGTCATCCCCGTCTCGGCGCCTTACAAGCTCGTGTCGCGGGAGGCCAAGCGCGAGAACACGGTCGTGTCGGTCGGGGGCGTTCCCGTGGGAGGCGAACGGCTCGCCGTGGTGGCGGGGCCCTGCGCCGTCGAGACCGAGGCCCAGGCCATCGAGATCGGACGCCGCGTCGCCGAGGCCGGGGCGACGCTCTACCGGGGAGGCGCCTACAAGCCGCGCACGTCGCCGTACTCGTTCCAGGGCCTGGGCGAGAAGGGGCTGCAGATTCTCTCCCGCGTGCGAAAGGAAACCGGGCTGCCCATCATCACCGAGGTGCTCGACACGGAAACCGTGGACCTCGTGGCGGAGCACGCGGATTGCCTCCAGGTGGGCGCCCGCAACATGCAGAACTTCTCGCTCTTGAAGAGGCTCGGCCGCGTGGGCAAGCCCGTGCTGCTGAAGCGCGGCATGTCGGCCACGATCGAGGAGCTGCTGCTCTCGGCCGAGTACCTGCTGTCCGAGGGCAACTACGACGTCATCCTGTGCGAGCGCGGCGTGCGGACCTTCGCCGATCACACGCGCAACACGCTCGACCTCTCGGCCGTGCCCTACGTGCAGCGGATCTCGCACCTGCCGATCCTGGTGGACCCCTCGCATGGGACCGGGAAACGCTCGAAGGTCCTCCCGCTCTCCCGCGCGGCGGTGGCCGTGGGCGCCGACGGGCTCCTCATCGAGGTGCACCACCAGCCCGAGCACGCGCTATCGGACGGACCGCAGGCGATCCTGCCCGAGATGTTTCGGGAGCTGATGGAGGAGATGCGGCGCCTGGCCCCTGTCGTCGGGCGAACGGTGTGAAGGGCATCCTCGTCCTCGAAGACGCAAGCGTCTACGACGCCGACGCAATCGGCCGCCCGGGGACCTCCTTCGGCGAGCTCGTCTTCAACACGTCGATGAGCGGCTACCAGGAAATCCTGACCGATCCCTCCTATGCGGGACAGATCGTGGTCATGACCGCCGCGCATGTCGGCAACTACGGCATCCGCGCCGACGAGGCGGAGTCCGACCGCGTCCACGTGGCGGGGTTCATCGCGCGCGACTTCCCGGCCCGCTGGAGCGGCACGGGCGGCGAGCGGAGCCTGGCGGACTACCTGGCGGAGAACGGGGTGACCGGCCTCCACGGCCTCGACACGCGCGCGCTCGTCCGGCGCATCCGGAGCGAGGGCGCGATGCGCGCCGGTATCTCGACGGAGATCGCGGATCCCGGCGAGCTCCACCGCCGCGTGCTCGCCTCGCCCGGGATGATCGGCAGCGACCTCGCCCTGACCGTCTCGCGCAAGGCCGCGGCCGTGGCCCCGGGCGGGCGCGGCCGGAAGAAGTTCCGCGTCGCGGCCGTGGACTACGGCATGAAGCGCAACATCGTGCGGCTCCTCCAGGCCGGCTCCTGCCGCGTGACGATCTTCCCGGCCGCCTCCTCGGACGCCGAGATCCTGGAGAGCCGGCCCGACGGCATCTTCCTCTCGAACGGTCCGGGCGATCCGGCGGCCCTCGAGGGCCCGATCCGCACGATCGAGAAGCTCGTCCCGACGGGCAAGCCCATCTTCGGGATCTGCCTGGGGCACCAGCTCCTCGGCCTCGCGCTGGGAGCGAAGACCTTCAAGCTGAAGTTCGGCCACCGGGGCGCGAACCACCCGGTCCAGGACGTCGACACCGGGCACGTGGCCATCACGTCGCAGAACCACGGGTTCGCCGTGGACGCCGCGACGCTGCCGCCGGAGATCGAGGCGACGCACCGGAACCTGAACGACGGGACGCTCGAGGGCTTTCGCCACCGAACGCTGCCGATCCTGGCGGCGCAGTTCCATCCAGAGGCGGCGCCGGGTCCGCACGACGCCAACGTGCTCTTCAACCGATTCCTCGACGCGATGGAGCGGGCGCGGCGGTGAGGTCCCTCGCGCTCGACGTCGCGGTTCGGTACCTCAAGTCGCGGCCCTCCCGGCTCGTCTCGTCCGTCTCGCTGCTCTCTATCGCCGGCATCGCCCTCGGCGTGGCCGCCCTCGTCGTCGCCATGGGGCTCCTCTCGGGGTATCGCACCGAGATCCGCGAGAAGCTGATCGGGTCGAACGCCGAGGTCGTCGTGTTCCCGATGACGCCGGGCGGAGACCGGGACCCGGCGCAAGTCGAACGCCGCATCGCCCGGGTGCCCCGCGTGCGCGCGACGGCGCCGGTGATCTACCAGACGGGCGTCGCCGCCTCGGCGGCTACGCCCGACGGGGCCGACGCGGTGCTCAAGGGCATCGACCCCGAAGCCGAGGCCCGTGTCTCGGCCCTCTCGTCGTACCTGCCGGACGCGGACCGGGCCGTGACCCGCGGCGACCCCGGCGCTCTGCCCGGCGCGGCGATCGGCGCGGAGCTCGCCCGCAGGCTCGACGTGCGCGAGGGCGACACCATCACGGTCTCCGTCGCCGACAACGCCGGGGGCGGACTCCGCTTTGCGCCGCGGGTCGGGCGCTTCCGCGTCGCCCGGATCTTTCAGACGAACTTCTCCGAGTACGACACCGAGTGGATCTTCGTCGACCGCGAGGAGCTTCGCCGGCTCGCCCGCATGGAAGGGCAGGCGAACGTCATCGAGGTGCGCCTCGACTCGATCCGCGACACGGAGGGCGCAGCGCGGGAGATCGGCAAGGCCGCGGGTAACGGCTACTCGGTCTCGGACTGGCGGTCCATGAACGGCGGCCTCTTCTCGGCGCTCGTGATCCAGCAGACGACGCTCTTTCTCGTGATCGGCCTGATCGTCGCGGTCTCGACGTTCAACATCGTGGCGACGCTGGTCATGACGGTCCAGGAGAAGAAGCGCGACATCGGGGTGCTGGCCACCCTCGGGGCGGAGCCGGGCTTCTTCTCGCGCGTGTTCCTGGCCCTCGGAGCGCTCCTGGGGGGCGCGGGTGTGCTCGCGGGCGTGGCGTTCGGCATCCTCATCTGCTGGGCCGCGACCCGCTTCCGGCTGCTGTCCTTCCCGGCCGGCGTGGCCGAGATCTACTTCGTCTCGTACATCCCGTTTCTCGTGCGCCTGCGCGACATCGCGGCCATCGTGGGCTTCGCCGCGGTGGCGATCCTGGCCGCCTCCTGGATTCCCGCCCGCCGCGCCGCCGCCACCAACATCGCCGACGCTCTGCGGTATGAGTAGGAGCCTGAGAATGCCCCTCAGGAAACGCTTTCTGCCGCTGCTGCTGGCCCTGCCGCTCCTCGCCGCCGCTCCGGACGACACGGTCACCTCGTCGCTGGATCGGTTTCGCTACCAGCCCAAGCGCATCCGGGTCGGCGAGGTCGCGCACTACGTAAAGTCGAATCTGGACGGCTCGAAGCCGACGCGCGTCTCGATCTACGTCGCGGCCCCGGACAAGCTCGAGGTGGCCAAGGTCGAGAAGGGCGTGATCGACGCCGCCTGGGTGCGGGCCGGGTTCAACTGGCACCTCTTCACGGCCGATCGCATCGACGCCGCCGTGATCAACCTGGACGGCAGCGTCGAGGAGCGCGTGAGCCTCGACGTCGACCGGAAGGCCGGCGCCGTCCACATCCAGATCGGCGACCGCACGGGCAGCGCGCCGTGGGGCCACCTGCCTTTCCACATCTACAACTTCGACTTCACGAGCCTGAACTTCGCGTGGCGGCACCTCGACGACCCGAAGGCGACCTTCGAGATCGGCGTGATGGACCCGACCTTCCAGGCCGAGGGCGAGCCTTTCGTCTACCGCGGCATCGCGAAGATCGAATACGTCGGCGAAGAGAAGCTCCACGGGAAGCCCTGCCGGAAGTACCGGATCTCCGGCCCCGGCATCGGAGGCACGACGGGCACGATCTGGGCCGACCGGAAGGGCGACTGGCTCGAGAAGATCGAGATCCCGTTCCCCGACAACCCGGACTGGAACAGCTTCCGGCTCGAGCTCGAGGGGATCGAGACGATGACGCCGGAAGGCTGGAAGAAATTCATCGCGGATTCGCTGGCGAAGGCGAACGCGAAGAGCTAACCGGCCCGGCGGGCCACGAACTCCTTCTGTTTTCGGATCGCCTCGGCCCGGATCGCGGCGAACTCGGGGTCTTGGCGGATCGAATCGAAGAGCGGGTCGTTGTCCATCGCCGGGTGGCAGAGGTAGTTGCCCTCGACGGCCTTGCGAAGCACACGGAGCGCTCCGTTGCGGTAGCCGCTGAAGGCGAGAAGACCAGAAAAGTAGTACTTGTTCTCGGGATCGCGATCCGCCATGGCTTGCGCCTCGAGGGTCGCGGCGATGCGGTCCCGGTCGGTTGCCGCGCCGGACTTGAGGATCAGAGTCGCGCCCTCCGGAAACTCGTCACGGAAGGCAGCCGCCGCAGCCTCGATCCTGCCCTCCCGGATGAGGATGTTGCCTTCCCTTCTCTTGGCCCAGCCCGAGCCCGCGTCGAGCCGCAAGTAGTCCCGCGCGCGGTCGTATTTGTTGAGCTGCTGGAACGCGAAGACGCACGAGCGGAACCCGGGGTTTCGAGGGTCTGCGGCGAGCGCCGCTTCGCATTCCCGGGCGGACTCCTCGAGCAGCCCGGCGTAGCGCAGAACGTAGGCCATCGCGAAATGAGCCTCGGGGTCCTTGGGCCGGCGCCGCAGGAGGTCCCGGGCCTTCGCATCGGTCTCCTGGAGCTCGCCGCCCTCGGCGGTCATGACGATGAGGCCTTGCGCGGCTTCCGTGAGGTTGGGATCGAGCGACAGAGCCCGCTCGTAGGCCGTTCTCGAGCGCGCCATCATGCGCGCATCGTTCAGGGACGCGCCGTAGACGAAGTCGTAGTAGAGGCGCTGGCCGAGAGCGGACCAGGCCGGCGCATAGCCCGGATCGAGGCCCACGGAACGCTCGAGCATCGCGATTCCCCGTTGGTTCGGCTCGAGGTCGCTCGTGAGCGGCTTGCTGCGGAGATACAGGTCGTAGGCCTCCGCGTTCTTCGGCTGCGTCGAGGCCTCCGTGGCGCCGGTCGCCCCGCCGAGGAGCGGGAAGAGGCCGCCTCGCAGGCGCCGCGAGATCTGGTTGCGCAGGCCGATCAGGTCGCTCGCCGCGGCGCTCGACGTGTCGCGCCAGAGGAGACGGTTCGACTCCGTGTCGATGACCTCGAGAGTGACCCGAAGCTGGTCCCCCTCCTTCTGGAAGTGGCCCGTCAGAACGTCGGCGACCTTTAACTCCCGCCCGGCCGTCTGCGGATCCACGTCCCCCTTCGCATACTTCTGCGTGGCGGCGAAGGGGCGGATCGCGAGCGTCGGGATGTAGGAGAGTGTCGTCGCGACCTCGTCGGGAAGGGCGAGGCGCAGATGGTCCATCGACGCGTCGCCGCCGAGGTTCTGGAAGGGGAGGATCGCGAGCGTGGTCTGGCCGCGGGGAGCGGAGGAGCCTCCCGAGCTGCGATGCGTCGCCCACCACCCGATGGCGGCCGCCGCAAGGAGCACGACCGCCGCGACGACCGGAAACCTCCAGCGCCTCGGGCGCGCAGGCACCGGCGCCTCGAGAGGCGCGGCCGCCGCGGTCTTGCCGCTGCGCGCCGAGTCCGAATCGCGCTTCAAGCGCTTCAGGTCCGTCTTCAGCTCCGCCGCGCTCTGGTACCGCAGGTCGCGATCCTTCTCGAGGGCCGTGTTGACGATGCGCGAGAGCTCCTCCGGCAGATCCGGATTGAGCTTGACGGGCGAAACCGGCGCGCGGTTCAGGATCGCGTCGAAGATGATCGCCGAGGTGTTCCCCGCGAAAGGCTGCCGGCCCGTCGCCATCTCGTAGAGAACCGCGCCGCAGGAGAAGACGTCGGTCCGGGCATCCAGAGCTTCGCCCCGGGCCTGCTCGGGCGACATGTAAGCGACGGTGCCGATCGCCGTGCCGGGACTCGTCAGATTCGGCTCGCCCATCGCGGTGGGAAGGGCCGTATCTCCGGCCGCGCCGGCGGCGCCCCCGTCCGCCTGCTTTGCGAGGCCGAAGTCGAGGAGCTTGGCCTGGCCGCGCTTCGTCACGAAGATGTTCGCGGGCTTGATGTCGCGATGCACGATCCCGCGCGCGTGGGCGGTCTCGAGCGCGTCCGCGATCTGCGTCCCGAGATCGAGCAGGGCCTCGAGCTTGAGGGGCCCGGGCCCGAGCCGGTCGCGCAGCGTCTCGCCGTCGAGCAGCTCCATCGCGATGAAGGGCCGTCCCTCGTGCTCGTCCACGTCGTGGATCGTGCAGATGTTGGGGTGCTGGAGCGAGGAGGCGGCGCGGGCCTCGCGCTTCAGACGTTCGAGGGCCTGCGCGTCACTCGCCAGCTCCTCAGGCAGGAACTTCAACGCGACGTGGCGGCCGAGCTTCAGATCCTCGGCCTCGTAGACGACGCCCATGCCGCCGCCGCCCAGCTTCGCCAGGATCCGGTAGTGAGTGAACGTCTGACCGATCATGGCCTTCCCCGATCAACCCGTCGCCTGGGCCCGTCGCGCGAGAAACTCCTTCTGCCTCCGGATCGACTCGGTCCGGATCGCGGCGAACTCCGGGTCCTTCCGCACCGAGTCGAAGAGCGGATCCTTGTCCATGGCCTGATGGCAGAGATAGTTGTCCTCGACGGCCGCCCGTAGCAGGCGCAGCGCTCCGTCGCCGTAGCCGGCGTGCGCGAGGTGGCCCGCCTCGTAGTACTTGTTCTCCGGGTCGCGATCGGCCGTGGCTTTTGCTTCGGCTGCGGCGGCCAGCCGATCCCGCTCGACCTTGGAGTCGGAAGAGAGCAGGAGTCTGGCTGCGAAGGCGGTGGTGTCATCGGCGCGGATGAGGGCAAGGGCCGCCTCGCGCTTGCCCTCGCGTAGGAGGATGTAGGACTCGGTGCCTCTCGCCCAACCCGAGCCCGCGTCGAGGCGGACATAGTCGCGTGCCCGCGCGTGGTCGCCCAGCAACATGAACAGGAACCCGCAGGATCGGAGGCTCCGGCTCCGGGGATCCGCCACGCGCGCGGCCTCGCACTCCCGCGCGGACTCGTCGAGGAGGCCCGCGTAACGCAGGACGTAGGCGAGGGCGAAGTGCGCCCGAGGGTCTTGCGGCCGGCGCCGCACGAGGTCTCGGGCCTTCTCGTCCGCGCCGGCGAGGTCGCCTCCCTCGGTGGCCATGACGATGAGCCCTTGCGCGGACGAGCTGAGATTGGGGTCGAGCGCCAGCGCCCGTTCGTGCGCGGCCCGACCGCGCTCAAAGCCATCGCTCCGTGCGCCAAAGGACGCGGCGTAGTAATACCGCGTGCCGAGAGCGGACCAGGCGGTCGCGTAGTCCGGGTCGAGCCCCACGGAGCGCTCGAGCATCGCGATGGCCTGCTCGTTTGGCCGGGCGTCGCTCGTGAAAGGCGTGCTGCGAAGATAGAGGTCGTAGGCCTCGGCGTTCTTCGGGCGCGTGGCGGCCTGCGCGACGTCCTCGGCGCCGCCGAGGAGCGGGAAGAGCCCCTGCCGCAGGCGCCCCGAGATCTGCTCCCGCAGGCCGATGAGATCGCTCGCGGCGGCGCTCGACGTGTCGCGCCACAGGAGACGGTTGCTCTCGGTGTCGATCACCTCGAGCGTGACGCGGAGCTTGTCGCCTTCCTTCTGGAAGTGGCCGGCGAGGACGTTGGAAACCTGGAGCTCCCGGCCCGCCGCCTGGGGATCGACGTCGCCCTTGGCGTACTTCTCCGTCGCGGCGAGGGGGCGTATCGCGAGCGTGGGAATGTAGGAGAGGGTGGTGACGACCTCGTCCGGAAGCGCGAGCCGCAGGTAGTCCGTCGCCGTGTCGCCGCCCTGATTCCGGAAGGGGAGGACGGCGAGGGTGATCTGGCCGCGGGCGGCCGAAGCGCCAGAGCGGCGGTGCGCGGCCCACCAGCCGGCGGCCGCAGCGGTGGCCAGGATGGCGGCGGCCAGGGCCACGGTCGACCTTCGACGCCGGGGCGGCGGCGGCGCCTCGAGGGGCGCGGCCGCGGCGGTCTTGCCGCTTCGCCCCGATTCCGAGTCGCGCTTGAGGCGCTTCAGGTCCGTCTTCAGCTCCGCCGCGCTCTGGTAGCGCAGGTCCCGGTCCTTCTCGAGGGCGGTGTTGACGATCCGCTCCAGCTCCGCCGGCAGGCTCGGGTTCAGGCGCACGGGGGACACCGGCGCCCGGTTCAGAATCGCGTCGAAGATGACCGCCGAGGTGCTCCCCGCGAAGGGCTGGCGGCCGGTCGCCATCTCGTAGAGGACGGCGCCGCAGGAGAAGACGTCGGTGCGGGGGTCGAGCGGCTCGCCGCGCGCTTGCTCGGGTGACATGTAGGCGACGGTGCCGATGGCCGTGCCGGGGCTCGTCAGGTGCCTTTCCTCCATTGCGGTCGGCTGCTCGGTGTCCTCCGGGACGCTTGCGGCGCCCCCGTCCGCCTGTTTGGCCAGGCCGAAGTCGAGCAGCTTGGCCTGACCGCGCTTGGTCACGAAGATGTTCGCGGGCTTGATGTCCCTGTGCACGATGCCGCGCGCGTGCGCGGTCTCGAGGGCGTCGGCGATCTGGGTTCCGAGGTCGAGAAGCGCTTCGAGTTTGAGCGGCCCCGGGCCGAGCCGCTCGCGCAGCGTCTCGCCGTCGAGCAGCTCCATCGCGATGAAGGGTCGTCCCTCGTGCTCGTCCACGTCGTAGATCGTGCAGATGTTGGGGTGCTGGAGCGAGGAGGCGGCGCGGGCTTCGCGCTTCAAGCGCTCGAGCGCCTGCGCGTCCTGGGCGAGCTCATCCGGCAGAAACTTCAGCGCGACGCGCCGGCCGAGCTTCAGATCCTCGGCCTCGTACACGACGCCCATGCCGCCGCCGCCCACCTTCGAGAGGACGCGATAGTGCGAGACGGTTTGTCCAATCATGAGTGAAGCGACGTCGGATTCTATCCGTTATGCCCGTCCTCCACCCCTTCCAGCGAGACCCGCCATGTCGACGCCGATCGCCCGACTCGCCGTCGTCCTCCTCCTCTGATCGCGGATCCGCGGGAGCCGGCAGCTATACTCCCGCCCGGGTGCCGAAGCGCGACGACATCAAAAGCATCCTCGTCATCGGGTCGGGACCGATCGTCATCGGCCAGGCATGCGAGTTCGATTACTCCGGGACGCAGGCCGTCCGCGCTTTGCGGCGCGAGGGCTACCGGGTCCTCCTCGTCAACTCCAATCCCGCGACGATCATGACGGACCCCGAGCTCGCCGACGCGACCTACATCGAGCCCCTGACCCCGGAGTTTCTGGAGCGGATCATCGAGCGCGAGCGGCCGGACGCCATCCTGCCCACGGTCGGAGGGCAGACGGCGATCAACCTGGCCCTCGCGCTGGCGGAGCGGGGGGTGCTCGAGAAGCGCAACGTCCGCCTGATCGGCGCCAACGAGCGGTCGATGCGCCTGGCGGAGGACCGCGACCTCTTCAAGAAGGCGATGCTCGAGATCGGCGCCGAGGTGCCCCGCTCCGGGCGGGCGCGCTCGCTCGCGGAGGCCGAGGCGGTGGCCGGGGAGATCGGTCTGCCCGTCGTGGTGCGTCCCTCCTTCACCCTCGGAGGCTCGGGCGGAGGCACGGTCCGGACGCAGGCGGATTTCCGCCAGATCGTCGCGAACGGCCTCGCCGAGTCGCCGTCGCGCGAGATCCTGATCGAGGAGTCCGTCGAGGGCTGGAAGGAGTTCGAGCTCGAGGTCATGCGGGACACCGCGGACAACGTGATCATCGTCTGCTCGATCGAGAACTTCGACGCGATGGGCGTGCACACGGGAGATTCGATCACCGTCGCGCCGCAGATGACCCTGTCGGACCGCCAGTACCAGGCCATGCGCGACGAGGCCAAGGCGATCATCCGCAAGGTCGGCGTCGACACGGGCGGCTCCAACATCCAGTTCGCGGTGGATCCGGCGTCAGGGCGGCGCGTCGTGATCGAGATGAACCCGCGCGTGTCCCGATCCTCCGCGCTGGCCTCCAAGGCCACCGGCTTTCCGATCGCCAAGATCGCGGCCCTCCTGGCCGTGGGCTACCACCTCGACGAGATCCCCAACGACATCACCAAGAAGACGCCGGCCTCCTTCGAGCCCTCGCTCGACTACGTCGTGGTCAAGATCCCGCGCTGGACCTTCGAGAAGTTTCCGCTCGCCGACGCGCGCCTCACGATCCAGATGAAGTCGGTGGGGGAGGCGATGGCGATCGGACGGACTTTCCCGGAGGCGCTCGGCAAGGCGATCCGCTCTCTCGAGATCGGGCGCGACGGCCTCGACGACGGCCGGGGGCCGCTGCCGCCCGAGGAGCTCGTCGCCAGGCTTCGGGAGCCCACGGCCGAGCGCTTGTTCCACGTGCGACGCGCGTTCGTGTCCGGGATGACCGTCGAGGAGATCGCCGGCCACACCCGGATCGACCCCTGGTTTCTGGACGGCGTGCGGAGGATGGTCGAGACGGAGGAGGGCTTCGTGAACCGGAACGTGGGCGAGGTCTCGCGCGAGGACCTGCGGGCGGCCAAGCGCCTCGGGCTCTCCGACCAGGCGCTGGCCCGCAAGATGGGCTGCGACGAGCACGCCGTCCGCGCGCGCCGGAGGGATCTCGGCGTCCTGCCCGTCTTCAAGACGATCGACACCTGCGCGGCCGAGTTCGAGGCGTCGACCCCCTACTTTTACTCGACCTACGAGGACGAGAACGAGTCCGTCCGCACGGACAAGAAAAAGGTGGCGATCCTCGGCGGCGGACCCAACCGGATCGGGCAGGGGATCGAGTTCGACTACTGCTGCGTCCACGCGTGCTACGCGCTCTCCGAGGCGGGCTTCGAGACCATCATGATCAACTGCAACCCCGAGACGGTCTCGACGGACTACGACACATCCGACCGCCTCTATTTCGAGCCGCTGACCTTCGAGGACGTGTCCGCGGTGCTCGACAACGAGAAGCCCGACGGCGTGCTCGTGCAGTTCGGCGGTCAAACGCCCTTGAAGCTCGCGCGCGCTCTCGAGGCCGCCGGGTACCCGATCTGGGGGACCTCGCCCGAGTCCATCGACCTGGCGGAAGACCGGGGCCGCTTCGGCCGGCTCCTCGGGGAGCTGGGCCTGGCCGCGCCGCCCCACGCCGAGGCGCGCGACGAGGCCGGAGCCATCGAAGCCGCCCGCCGCATCGGCTATCCGCTGGTGGTGCGGCCGTCCTACGTGCTGGGAGGCCGGGCGATGGCGATCGTCTTCGACGAGGTGCGTCTTGCCGCCTACATCAAGCAGGCCGTGGCGAGCTCGCCCGAGCACCCCGTGTTGATCGACCGGTTTCTCGACGACGCGGTGGAGCTCGACGTGGACGCGCTCTGCGACGGCACGACGACGTGGATCGGCGGGATCCAGCAGCACATCGAGGAGGCCGGCATCCACTCGGGCGACTCCTTCTCGGTCCTGCCGCCCTGGAAGGTGCCCCTGCCGCTGCAGGCCGAGATTCGGGCGGCGACCCGGCGGCTCGCCGAGGGGCTCTCCGTCAAGGGCCTCGTGAACATCCAGTTCGCGATCCAGCACGGCAAGCTTTACGTTCTCGAGGTCAACCCGCGGGCTTCGCGGACCGTGCCGTTCGTTTCCAAGGCGATCGGGGTGCCGATGGCGCGGGCCGCGGCGCTCCTGGCGGCGGGGCGGTCTCTGGCGTCGCTCGGCCTCCCGCCCGAGCGCGACCCCGTAGACTTCTTCATCAAGGCGCCGGTCTTTCCGTTTCGCAAGTTCCCCGGCGAGGACGTGCTGCTCGGCCCGGAGATGAAATCGACCGGCGAGGTCATGGGAATCTCACCGCGGTTCGGCGATGCGTTCGCGAAGGCCTGCGAGGCCGTCGGGACGCCCCTCCCGCTCTCGGGACGGGCGTTTCTGACGGTCAATCCGTATGACAAGGCGGCGGTGATCCCGATCGGGCGCGAGCTCGAGGACCTGGGGTTCGCCCTCTGCGCGACCGAGGGGACGCGGGAAGCGCTCCGCGAGGCGGGGGTGAACGCCGAGCGGGTCTTCAAGGTGAACGAAGGCAGCCCCAACGCGGTGGACCGCATGGACGCGGGGGACATCCAGCTCGTGATCAACACGCCCCTGGGGAAAGCGTCCCGGTTCGACGAGGCGGCCATCCGGGCGGCCGCCATGCGGCTCTCGATCCCGTGTCTGACGACGCTTTCCGCGGCGACCGCGGCCGTGGAGGGCATCCGCTCCCGACAGGAGGAATCGACGAGCGTGGCGTCCCTTCAGGAGTACCACCGCGGATGACCCCGTGAACGGCGAACCCGCGCGGCGGCCGGGCGGCGCCGTCCGGCTTCTGTTGCTGGCGCTCGTCGCCGCCGGGTTCTTCGCGGTCTTCGCCGTGGGCTTCCCGCCCGCGGCCCGCGACCGGCTCCCGGTCCTGGCGCTGGCCCTCGGCCTGGCGCTGCTGTCGGCCTGGAACCCGAACCGCGGCCTGCTCGCCTTCTCTTTTCTGTTCCCGCTGGCCGGCTTGGGCGATCGGCTCTTCGGCGGGGCCGACGCGATCGCCTGGCCGGTCCTCCTCTTCGGCGGCTTCGCGGCGGGCTGGACCTTCCGTTTCCTCTACGACTTCGAGAATCGGCCCGACCCCTCGCGAGCGGACTCCGCGCTTCGGGCGCTCGCGGCCGTCTGGACCCTTGCGGCCCTTCTCGCGCTGGCGCGGGCGCGCACGCTCTGGGCGCTGGCGCACGGCCTCCGACTCCGCGCCGTCAACGTGGAGGGCCTTCTCGACACCGCAGCGATCCGCGAGAGCCTCCTCGCGCTTGCGGTCCTGGCTTCCGGCGCGGGCTTCTTCTTCATCCTGCGCCGCGCCGGTGCGGCGCTGCGCAAGGCCGCGCTCCTGACGGCGCTGTCGGCCACGGGGCTCTCGGCGGCCGGAGCTGTCCTGCAGCGTCTCGGCCTGCTGCCGGGGGAAACGAGCGGCTTCTGGAAAATGACGGGGCGCCTCTCCGGCGGCGCCATCGATCCCAACGCGCTCGGCCTCCTCTGCGCGCTCGCGCTCGTGGTGACCGCGGCGCGCCTGCTGTCGCCCGGGCGGCGCCGGGCCGCCGCGGCGGCTCTGGCCGTCCTGCTGGCGGCCGGGCTCGTCCTGTCGGGCTCCCGCAGCGGCCTCTTCGCCGCCGGGCTCGGATTCCTGATTCTCTTCCTGTCGCCGCGGCTGCCCCTGCGGGCGCGGGCCCTGCTCGGCGCCGCCGCCGCGGCCCTGCTACTGGCCATCGGCCTCCTGGTGCTGGGAGGTGGGTCCCGGGGCAGCGTGGGCCCGCGCGTGGCCCAGTTCTTCGACCCGAGCCTTCCGGTCGAGTACCGCGCGTCGGCGCGTCCGATCCTCTGGGAAAGTGCGGTCCGGCTCTTCGGCAAGGAGCCGGTCGCGGGCGCGGGCCTCGGCGCCTTCCCGTGGCAGCTTCCCAATCTCCTGCACGAGCAGGGGCGCGCGCTCCCCATGCGGGACAACCCGGGCAACGCTTATCTCCAGGCGCTCGCGGAGACGGGAATCGTCGGGTTCCTGCTGACGCTCGGCCTCGCCGCGGTGCTCGCGCGCGAGGCCTGGGCCGCGCGGCGCCGGGTCGCCGACGCCCCTCTCGAGGCGGGCGCCGGAGCCGCCCTGCTGGCCTTCCTCGTCACGCTCTCGACCGGCTCGCACTGGTTCGCGTCCGACGTGGTGTTCCTGTTCTTTCTCGTCGCGTCGGTTGCGGTTGGCGAGGCGAAGCCGGCTCGGACCCGCTGGCCGGGGCGCCTGAGCGCCCTGCTCGTCGCCGCGTACGCGGCCGCGGCTCTCTGGGGCGCGGCGGCGACGTTCGAGGCGGACAAGGTCTTCCGATACCGGCAGGGCGTCGGCTTCCACGCCAGGGAGACGGGTCCGGGCGGCCCCTTCTATTGGACCCAGCGCCGATTTGCGATCCGCCTCCTGCCGGGACAGACGATGCGGCTCGGGCTCGCCCACTTCACGCCCGAAGGCCGCGGCGTCGATCTGACGGCCGAGAGCGAGGGTCGGACCGTCTATCGGCGTTCGCTCGCGGCCGGAGAGAGGGTCGATCTGCGGTTGACGGGCAACCCCGCGGCCCCGCGGGTTCTGCGATTCACGCTGTCGGGCGCGTTCATCCCGAAGCGGCTGGGCCTTTCCGGCGACCGGCGCGAGCTCGGCGTCATGGCCGTGTTTCCCGGAAACTAGATGGAGTTCCAGTTCCATCCTGCCTCCCGGCGCGGCGCCGTGCGAAGCCTGGTGCTCGCGGAACGCGGCGAGACCTGGGCCGTCGTCCTGGCCGGCGCGGCGGCGCTCCTGGCCGTTTCGCTCTGGGTCACCGTGCCCACGGCCGCCGCGCGGGCTCGGCGTCGCGCGGGATCGGACGCGCTCGAGCGGGAGAGGGCCGTCGCGCGGCGGGAGAGCCAGGAGCTCGAGACGCGGATCGCGGGGCTGACGGAGCGGGCGCTCGATTCGGGCGACCTCCTTTCCCGCGTCGCCTTTCTCTACCGCGTCGCGCCGGCCCGCTGGCCGCGGCGCCTCAACCCCGAGGCGGGCCCTCTGACCGGACCGTCCCCGGGCGACGTCGTCGGGGGTCTCAACCGCTACGTCGCCGCCCTCGAGCGCGGCCGGGCACTCCTCGAGGCCCGCGAAGCGGCCGTTCCGACCCTCGCGGGGGAGTCGCCTTCGCTGCTCCCCGTCGCCAGCGACCTCGTCGAGCCCTCCGCCCTCTTCGGGCCTCGGATCTCGCCGTGGACGGGCGCCGAGGAGTTTTTCATCGGCCTCGATCTCGCGGCCCCTTTGGGCTCCGCGGTCATCGCTCCAGCCGACGGCGCCGTGGCCTTCGCCGGCCGCGTGCCCGCGTCGGCCCGCTCGCGGCTCTGGCGCTTCGGCAACCTGGTCATCCTCTCGCACGGGGACAGCGGCGCGACCCTCTTCGGGCACCTCGGGCGGATCGACGTGCGTCGCGGCGCGCGCGTGCGCCGCGGGGAGCGCCTCGGCACGGTCGGCGCGACCGGGTGGGCGATGTCGCCGATGCTCCATTACGAGTACTGGCGCGAGCGCGGCGGGACGCTGTCGCCCACGGATCCGCGGTTCGGGATCCTCGACCGGAGGTTTGCCCGCTTCGACGTCTCCCTGGAACGCATGGAAGCCACCTCGGCCCCGGGACCGGTGGAGCCGCTTCGCCTGCGCTGACGCGTTCGTCCCGGGCGGCCTTGCGCGTTATGCTGGACTCGGGCATGACCGAGACCTTCGACCTGGCGGCGATCGCCTACGCCCGGTGGAAGCGCGCCGTGGATCTGCTGGTGCGCGAGGTCGTGCGCCGCCGCGAGTGCCGCGTGGCCGAAGAGGAACGGGCACGCGCCGAACGGCGCGTGCGCAACCTGCGCCGAATCGTGCGGAAAGCCCTGTCGGAGTACAGCCGAATTCAGATCGCGAAGCAATAGCGGCTCTGGCTCACTTCACGAGAATCGTCGTCTCGTCCCGCCTCCCGAGGTCGTCGACGACCGTGATCGCGTGCGGCCCGAGCTCCACGATCGCGCGAGTCGCGAATCGAGCGAGAACGGCTCCGGTCTGCCGACCCGGACGCGGCGGAAGTCCGGGTGGGCCGGGTTGAGCAGCACGTTGCGTTCGCGGGGAACCACCACCGACGGCACGGAGAGCGCGGCGCTGGAGGCCGCGCGCGCCCAGTCCGTCCCGATCTGCGCGAGAGCGTCCGGGGCCGGGTACCGGCGCCAGGCGCGGGGGAGCCCAGCGATCTCGACGCGCTCGACCGCGAGGCCCTCCGGGAGCTCGGCCGCGATCTCGACGAGGTCGGAAGGAAGGAGCGACGGATCGCAGTGCACGAGAAGCTCGAGGGCGGCCAGCGACAGCGTCTCGGACGTGTAGACGACCGCCGTCCCCCGGCGATTCCAGCGCCCGCCGGAGAGCCGCGCGCCTTCGCCGTCGAAGGCCGCGTGCCGGCGCTTGCAGAGACGCCAGAGCCTCACTAACCGAGAACGCCGTGGGCGAGGCGCAGAAGCACCGATTCCACCTGTTCCGCGCCGAGGTCGGTGTCGAGCTCGGACAGCGGGGTCCCACCTCCGAGCGCCCGGTTCGCGGCCTGCAGCCAGGCCGTGGCCTTCGTCCGGCTGCCGAGGGTCTCCTCGGCGAGTGTGGCGACGCGGCCGAGCCGGAAGAGCCGGTCCGACTCCTCGGCGGAAAGGCGGCGCTCCTTCTTGCGGCGCGCGAGCGTGCGCGGGGGGATGCGCAGGATCGCCACGATCGCGGAGCCGTCGATCGCGAAACCCGTGGAGACCGCAGCGAGCGAGCCGTAGGGGAGCCCCGCGCGCAGCGCGTCGCGCAGCTCCTCGGCGGTCTTCGCGGGCACGAGCCCCGGCCCGCCCAGCGTCCGGATGATGTCGGCGATCGCCCCCATGGCGCCTCCTGCCAGATGGCAGGTATCATTATGCCATATGGCGTATGGCGCGGGGCCGGGGAGGGCGAGGGCGGCGCTCACACGGGGAGCGTCTCCTCGGGCGCCGGGCTTTCGGCCGCAGGCGTTCGCTTCGCGAACGGCCCGAGAGTCTTTGCTACGAGGATCCGTTCTTCAGCACCCTGCTAACGCGGGTAGCGCCCGACGCGCTCGCGGTGGGCCGCGAGGCGCGTGACGACGTCCTCGAGGCGGTCGCCCCCGGTCGATTCCAGGAGAGCGTCGGCGAGCACGAACGCGAGCATCGCCTCGGCGATGACACCGCAGGCCGGGACGGCCGTGACGTCGCTCCTCTCGTAAGCCGAGCGAGCGGGCTCGCCGGTCTCCAGGTCCACCGAATCGAGGCCGCGGGCGAGGGTCGAGATGGGTTTCATGTACACGACGGCGACGATCTCCTCGCCGTTGGAAACGCCGGCCTCGAGCCCGCCGGCGCGGTTGGTGCGGCGGACGAGCCCTCCGTCGCGGCCCCTCTCGATCTCGTCGTGCGCGACGGAGCCCGGGCCGCGGGAGGCCGCGATGGCTCCGCCGAGCTCCACGGCCTTGACGGCGGGCACCGAGAGGAGCGCCTGGCCGATGCGGCCGTCGAGCTTTCGGTCCCATGAGGCGAAGGACCCGAGGCCCGCCGGAACGCCGCGCGCCGCGACGAGGATCGAGCCGCCGAGGGTCTCGCCCTGCGTCCGCGCTTCGTCCACCGCCGCGACCATTCGCTTTTCGAGCTCGGCGTCGATCGCGCGCAGCGGCGAATCCTCGCGCACCTTTTCCAGAGAGGCAAACGCGCGCGGGGACTCGGCATCGACCACCGCGCCGAGCGACAGCACGCCGCTCCGGACTTCGATCCCGCACTCGCGAAGGAGCAGCTTGCAGACGGCGCCCGCCGCCACCCGCGCCACGGACTCGCGCGCGGAGGCGCGCTCGAGCACGTCGCGCAGGTCCCTCGCGCCGAACTTCATGCCGCCCGCGAGGTCCGCGTGCCCGGGACGCGGCCGCACGAGCCTTCTCGCCGCGGCCGCCGCGGCGTCGACCCGGAGAGGCCCCATCACGGTTTCCCAGTTGGCGAAATCGCTGTTGAGAATGCCGATCCCGATGGGGGAACCCAGCGTGACGCCGCCGCGCACACCGCCCTCGAAAAGAGCCGCGTCCCTCTCGATCTTCATGCGTCCGCCGCGTCCGTAGCCGTGCTGCCGCCGCGCCAGCTCCCGGGAGACGAAGTCGGGATCGATCCGCAGGCCCGCGGGCATCCCTTCGAGGATCGCCGTCAGGCGCGGCCCGTGGGATTCGCCGGCGGTCGTCAGGCGCAGAGGCACTTGGGAGAGTCTAGTCGAGACCCTCCGGAGAACCGGCCGCCGGCTCAGTTCTCGCCGCGCAGCCAGTCTTGGAGCTTCTCGAGCGACGCGTCGCCGCGGTGGCGCCTGCGGGCGTGGAAGTCCTGCAGCTTCGCCTGCTGCTCGGCCGTCAGGATCGGAGTGGCCTCCGCGCGGATCTTCGCGAAGAGCAGCGCGCCGCCGGCGTGCGCGTCGCCCAGCTGCTGCGCCAGGCCGCGGACGGCGGCTTCGTCCGGCGGCTCTCCCAGGACGGCCTCGTGGAGGGCGCGCCTCGCGTCCCGGCCGGCTCGCACCTGCGCCTCGATCTCCGCGGCGTGGTCCTTCAGGACGGCTCGGATCCGGGCCTGCTGATCCGCCGTCAGCTCGAGGTGTCGTGAGATGCGGGCGAAGAGACGCGGTGCCATGTCTTGGCCCCGCGGGCCGTGACGCTCCGTCTGCCCGGCCAGGAGCCGGCCGGTAAAGAGCGCGGAGACGGCCAGGGCCCCCGCGCCGGCGGCGATCAGGACCGAGCGGCGGATGTTCGGGATGCTCATGAAAGTCCTCCTGTTCCACTCTAAACGACGATCCGCCGCCCGGAAGGATTACTTGGGGGGAGGGGCCGGAGCTACACTGCCGGCGTGGAGCGCAAGTACGTCCTCAAGACGCCGGCCCTTCTCAAGAGCTACCGGGTCGACTATGACCGGGAGCTGAACGACGAGCAGCGGGAGGTGGTGCTGGCGGGCGGCGGGCCGATTCTCGTGATCGCGGGGGCGGGTTCGGGCAAGACGCGGACGCTCGTGTACCGGGTCTCGCGCCTGATCGAGTCGGGGCATGACCCGTCGCGCATCCTGCTGCTGACGTTCACCAACAAGGCCGCGCGCGAGATGCTGCGGCGGGTCGAGGCATTGCTCGCGGTCGACATGCGGCGCCTGATGGGGGGCACGTTCCACTCGGTCGGCAATCGCCTCCTGCGCCGTTTCGGGGGCCGGCTGGGGCTGACGCCGAATTTCACGATCCTCGACTCGGAGGACGCGCGCGAGATGCTGGAGGCGGCGACCTCGGACCGGAACATCCCGACGCTGGAGCGGCGCTTCCCGAAAGGGGACGTGCTGCTCGACCTCTACTCGTTCACGGTCAACACGGGCCGGCCCTTCCCGGAGGTGCTGGCCGAGCACGCGCCGCACTTCGCCGCGCTCGAGACGGAAATCGTCTCCGTGTTCCAGCGGTACCGGGAGCGCAAGCGGCTCGGCAATGCCTGCGATTACGACGACCTGCTGCTCCTCTGGAGGCGGCTCCTCGAAGAGGGCTCCGAGGCGGCCGCACAGCTGGCGTCGAGCTACGACCACATCCTCGTGGACGAGTACCAGGACACCAACCGCCTCCAGGGCGACATCGTGGACGCCATGGCGAAGGTCAAGCGCAACGTGACGGTCGTCGGCGACGACGCCCAGGCGATCTACTCCTTCCGCGGCGCCTCCTTCGAGAACGTCCTGGGCTTTCCGCAGCGCTATCCGGAGGCGCAGACCTACCGTCTCACGCGCAACTACCGCTCGACACCCGAGATCCTCGCGCTCGCCAACGCGTCGATCGCGCACAACACGCGCCAGTTTTTGAAGGAGCTCCGCGCGGCGCGGGAGCCCGGGCCGATGCCGGCGGTCGTGGCGCTGCCCGACATCCCCGACCAGGCGCGCTTCACCGCGCAGCGCCTGCTCGAGTGGCACGACGAGGGCGAGAAGCTCCAGGACCTCGCCGTGTTGTATCGCGCCCACTACCAGGCGCTGGAGCTGCAGATCGAGCTGACGCGGCGCGGGATTCCGTACGAGATCCGCTCGGGCACCCGCTTCTTCGAGCAGCGCCACGTCAAGGACGTTCTGGCCTTCCTGCGCATCATCGTGAACCCCAAAGACGAGCTCGCCTGGAAGCGCGCGCTCAAGATCTTCCCGCGCATCGGCGAGCGCTCCGCCTCCGCCGTCTGGGAGGCGATCGGGTCGCGTCCGGATCCGCTCGCCGCCTTCCGGGCGCTCGATCCGAAGGCCGGCGATTTCGGCCGCGGCGGCGAGGCGGCCCTGAGGCCGTTCCGCTCGCTCCTCCAGCGTCTGGATTCGCCGTCGCTGCGCGCGACGCCCTCCGAGGCGATCCGGTCCGTCGTCGAAGACGTCTACGGCGATTACGCCCGGGCGAAGTTTGTGAACGGCGACGCCCGTCTCGACGACCTCGAGCAGTTCGCCCAGTTCGCGCAGACCTACGATTCGCTGCCGGCGTTTCTCGAAGAGATCACGCTCTTCAACGAGCTCTCAGGCGAGGACGTGGTGGCGGGAGAGCCGGACGACGACCGCGTCGTCCTGTCGTCGATCCACCAGGCCAAGGGGCTCGAGTGGAGCCGGGTCATCGTGATGGGTCTGTCGGAGGGCCGCTTCCCGAACTACCGGTCCGTCGCGACCGACGAGGGCCTCGAGGAGGAGCGGCGTCTCTTCTACGTCGCGGTGACGCGCGCGAAGAACGAAGTCGCCCTGGTCTACCCGATGCTCGCCCGCGACCGGTACGGGGTCGACGTCATCCTCGAGCCCTCCCGGTTCCTGACGGAGCTTCCCGACGAGGTCTTCGAGCGCTGGACAATCGAGCTCGAGCCGTCCGCGGAGGTCCCGGAGGCGGCCGACGAGACTGTGAATTAGGCGTCGGCTCCTCGCTCTCCGGCGGTAAAATAAAGGTGAAGCCGGGCCTGTTCCGGAGAGCGAGGGTGCCATGAAGGACGACCTGTACGTCGCGATCTGCCGCGAGGCTCTCGAGTCCCGCCAGCGGGACGTGATGTCGTTCGTCGACAACGGCATGGCGGGCATGTCCACGCGCCTGGAAAGGACGCTGCTGCGGCTGCCTTCGGGCCATTTCCTCCTCGGTCTGGGGCCCTACAACGCGGGCCTCGTGAAGCTCGATTTCGAGGAGCTCCTGATCGGGCGCGAGGTGCCGGAGTACATCGGCGTCGGCATGCCCGTCTCGGGTTTTCGCGTCTCGACTCCCGAGGCTTTCCTGAACGTCGAGGTCTCGCGGCTCCACGCCAAGGTCCTGCGCCGGCTCGAGGGGGACGGGCCGCAGTACCGGTTGGTGGACATGCGCTCCACCTGCGGCACGTACCTGAACGGAGACCCGATCCCGGCCCCGGACGATCTCGGCGGCATCTCCGAAGAAGACTGCGCGCGCCCGCTGAAGTCGGGCGACTTTTTCTCTCTCGGCCCGTCGGCCGTGAACCTCTTTCTCTTCTTTCAGAAGTGACCCGGGCCGGGGCCGCCCCGAGCCCCGGAGCCGGATCAGAGCGCCTTCGCCAGCACCTCTTCGCCGACGTCGAACGCCGACG
>JBBDKM010000080.1:52194-64997 GCA_040879385.1 Thermoanaerobaculia bacterium
CCCCGGTGGTCGTGGATCGGCGTGATCTGCCCGCTCTGCCAGGCGATCAACATGACCTCCCAGTCGTCCCAAAGAAGGATCGGATGCCGTACGTATCGATCCGCGGCGAACTGCACGCGATCGAGAAAGCGCTCCGTCTCCCGGGCCACGCGGCTGCAGAGGCTTCCGGGCGTGGGCCGCTCGGGCTGCCCGCTGGCGTCGCGGACGACTTCCCGGACCGCGTCGGCGAAGGTCATGGGCCGATTCTAAACCGGGAGGGGTCCCGAGTGAGCCGCCGCCCGGGCCCCGTGCTATCTTCCGCCGGTTCATGAAAATCGCTTTCGTTCCGGGCGACGGAATAGGCGTCGACGTCACGGCGGAGGCCGTCAAAGTCCTCGAGAAAGTCGCTCGCGCGCGGGGTTTCGCCTTCGACCCCGTCTTCTTTCCCTGGAGCGCCGATCACTACCTGAAGACCGGAGAATCGCTGCCCGCGGACGCCTTCGACGACCTGTCCCGCAATTACGACGCGATCTTCATGGGCGCCTTCGGCGACCCGCGGGTGCCCGACATGAAGCACGCGGCCGACATCCTCCTCGGGGCGCGCTTCCGGCTCGACCTCTACGTGAACTTCCGCCCCGTCCGCTGCCTCGACGACCGGCTGTGCCCGCTGAAAGCGTTTTCGGCCGGGGACATCGACTTCGTGGTCTTTCGCGAGAACACGGAGGGCTACTACGTGGGCGCCGGCGGGCACCTGAAGAAGGGGACGCCCGACGAGGTCGCGGTGCAGGAGGATGTCTCCACCCGGAAGGGCGTCGAGCGTATCCTCCGGGCCGCCTTCGAATACGCGCGGGCCCGCAGCCGAAAACGCGTCGTGATGTCGGACAAGTCCAACGCCATGCGGTTCGTCGGAGACCTCTGGCAGAGGACGTTTTCCGAGGTGGCGCGCGAATACCCCGAGATCGAAGCCTCGCACCTCTACATCGACGCGCTCTGCATGCAGATGGTCAAGGATCCGCGCCAGTTCGACGTCATCGTCACCAACAACATGTTCGGCGACATCGCGACCGACCTCGGCGCGGCCCTGCAAGGGGGTCTCGGGATGGCGGCCTCCGGCAACATCCACCCCGGCCGCGTCTCGATGTTCGAGCCCGTGCACGGCTCCGCGCCCAAGTACGCCGGGACCGGCAAGGCCAACCCCTTCGGGGCGATCCTGACCGCCGGGCTGCTTCTCGACCACCTGGGCCGGGCTACCGAGGGGGCGGCAATCGAAGCCGCCGTGGCCGCGTGCGTGCGGGACGGTGCGTCGACCGCCGACGTGGGCGGGTCGCTGACGACGTCGCAGGCCGGCGACGCCGTCGGTGAAAGATTGCGGTTCGACTGAGAGCCTCTTCCGGTTCCGCGTCCGCCTGATACAATCGGCGCCGAAGGAGATCTCACGATGAGTAGTTTCGCGCGCCGCCTCTTGGCCGTTGTCCCCACCGCGTTTTTCCTCGTCACCGTGTCGACGGCGCTCGCCGCCCCCAAGATGTTCGTCGACTCGGACGACGCGAAGGAAAGGGACGAGCCGCAGAAGTTCCTGAAGGACTACGACAAGCTCGCCCAGGGCAAAGACTCCGACTGGGTCTACTTTCCGAGCGGCAGTCTGAAGACGTACAAGTCCGTCCGCGTCAACGACTTCGAGAACAACGGCAGGGACCGCGAGTCCCGCGACGCCGCCAAGGACGGAAAGGAATACACGGAGCAGTGGCTCCAGAAGGAAGGCTTCGACGTGGTCGAGAAAGGCCCGGCGGACCTGACTATAGACGGCAACGTGTTCAACGCGTGGGAGCCGAGCGGCGCGGCCCGCTACTGGGGCGGCTGGGCGGCCAACCCCGGAGTGGGGCTGGAGCTGATGATCAAGGACAAGTCCGGCGCCATCGTCGGCCAGCTCCGGCAAAAGGCCAAAGGATCGACGGTCCGCGACGCCGTCGAGAACGGCCTCGAGGATATGGTCAAGTCCATTTCCAAGGGGAAGTAGGCCTCATCTTAAGTCGTTGTCCACTCACAATTTAACCTCGCAGGGGAGGGCTCGGCCGAAGGGACCGGCCCCTCTCGTGGTACCGTTCACCCCCTCAAGGAGCACCGCCGATTTCTGACCCAAGCCACGCGGTAACCCTGCCCGAAACCGGACTGACTGCGCTCTTCGGAATCGCCGACGAAAATCTGCGGGCCATCGAATCCGCCTTCGGCGTCCGGCTGCAGTCCCGGGGCAGCGAGATCTCTGTCCTGGGCGAGGGCCCGGCCGAGGAGGCCGCCCGGCGGCTGCTGTCCGGGCTTTCGGACCTTCTCGCGGGCGGCTATCCGCTCCGGGTCAGCGACGTCGCGACCGCGATCCGCGTCGCGAAGGAAGACCCGGCCGTCTCGCTCGCGGAGTTCTTCACCGACAGTCCCTTCGGGCCCACGCTCAAGTCCGTCGTCACGGTGCGCAACCTCAAGCAGCGGATCTACGCGCAGACGATCGACCGGCACGACCTGGTCTTCGCGATCGGGCCCGCCGGCACCGGAAAGACCTACCTCGCCGTGGCCATGGCCGCGGCGGCTCTCCTGGAGAAGAAGGTCAAGCGCATCGTGCTCGCCCGGCCCGCCGTCGAGGCCGGCGAGAAGCTCGGGTTCCTCCCGGGCGACCTCGCCGAGAAGGTCAATCCGTACCTGCGCCCGCTCTACGACGCCCTGTACGACATCCTCGGCTATGAGAAGACGGCCAAGCTCCTCGAGCGCGGTATCATCGAGGTGGCTCCGATCGCGTTCATGCGCGGCCGCACGTTGAACGACGCCTTTATCATTCTCGACGAGGCGCAGAACACGACCTCCGAGCAGATGAAGATGTTCCTGACGCGCATCGGGTTCGGCTCGCGGGCGGTGGTCACCGGCGACATCACGCAGATCGACCTGCCGCAGGGGAAAACCTCGGGCCTGCGGGAGGCGCGGCACGTGCTGTCCGGCATCGAGGCCATTCGGTTCGTGTTCTTCGACGAGCGCGACGTGGTCCGCCACACGCTCGTCCAGTCGATCATCACCGCCTACGAAGCGCTCGACCGCGAGCGGGAGGCGGCCGCCGCCCTCGCGAGCGGACGCGTCCCGTCCCCGGCCGCCCGCTGATTCCGCCATGGCTGTCGAAGCGTCCTCCGGACGCACCGCGAAGCATTTTCAACGCTCCAGGACGGCGGGGGGCGCGCCGAAGCGCGCTTTCCGGATGCGGCCCCTCCTCTGGGCGGCCGCTTACGTCTCTGTCACGACGCTCTCGTTCTCCCCGACCCTGTCCTTCCGCGATTCCCCGGCGACCCCGGGCATGGTCGCCACACGCGACGTCGTCGCTCCGCGCGATCTGATCGTACCGGATCCCGAAGCGGCGGCGCGGCGGCGCGCCGAGGCGGCCGCCGAAGTGCTTCCCCTCTATGAGTCCGACGGGCAGGCCCCGGCTCACTTCGAGCAGCTGCTGCGCGACGCCTTCGCGAGGGCAAGACCCGTGGCGGCGCGGATCCGGCCGCGAGGGCGCGTGACGCCCGAGCTGCGCGACGCTTTCAGCCTGCCGATCGGCGACGAGGCCCTCTCGGCCCTGGCCCGAAACGGGTTCTCCGGTGAGATCGAAGACCGCGCCGTCGCGATCGGGCTCGACCTGTATCGGGGCGGAATCGTGGATCACCGCGAGCTCGCCCCTCAGGCGCGCAGCCGCGGCCTCCTCGTGCGGGACACCTCCTCCGGACGCGAGTCCAAACGCCAGGAAAGCGGGGCGATCGAGTACGGAAACGAGACCCGCTCGGCGGTCAACGCCCGCCTGGCCGAGGGCGGCTTCGGGCCGCGGGAGCGCGCCGAGGTCGCGGCGTTTCTGGCGGCGGTCCTGCGGCCGAACCTGACCTACGACCCGGTCCAGACGGCGGCGCGCCGCGACGCGGCGGCGCGCTCGGTCGAAAGCATCTTCACACGGATTCCCCGCGGCAAAGTCATCGTGCGCCGGGGCGACGAGATCACGCCGCGCGCCGCGCAGTGGATCGCGGCCGTGCGGGCCTCGGCCTCGGACCCCTCTTCGTGGGTCAAGGTCACCGGGGTGCTGATCCTGCAGATGCTCGCGGCGGCCGCCTTCTGGCTCGACGCCCGCAGGCAGCGCCGGCGCCGGCGCGAGCGCTCGCAGGGCGTCGTGTTCGAATCGGTGCTCGCGACCGGGATCCTCTTCGCGATCATCACGCGCGCCGGCTTCGCGCTGGCCCAGGCCCTGTCGCCCTCCCTGGAAGGGGCCTCGGGGGCGGTGAACTACGCGATCCCCTTCGCGGCCGGCCCGATCGTCGTCAGCCTCGTGGCCGGAATGGGCCCGGCGCTGCTCGTCGCGCTCGTCCACGCCGTCGGCGCCGGCGTGCTGATGGGCGTTTCCTTTCCGTTCACGCTCTTCGCCGTGGTGGGGTCTCTGGCGGGCATCTACGGTCTGGGAAAGCTGCGCTCGCGCAGCGTGCTGCTCTGGATGGGCGGCATGGTGGCGGCCGGCAACCTCGTCGCGATCGTGGCGATCCACTTCCTGAACGCCGGTCCGTGGGGCTGGGAATTTCTCTACGACGCGCTCGCCGGAATCGCGGGCGGGATGACGGTCTCGATGGTCGTCGCCCTGTTCCTGCCGGTCTTCGAGCACCTCTTCTCGGTCGTCACCGACATCCGGCTGCTCGAGCTCTCCAACCAGAACCTGCCGCTCCTGCGCAACGTCGCGCTCGAGGCGCCCGGCACGTACCAGCATTCGCTGATGCTCGGCCATCTGGCCGAAGCCGCGGCGGAGGCGATCGGGGCGGACTCGCTCTTGGCGCGGGTGTCGGGCTACTACCACGACATCGGCAAGACCAAGATGCCCGACTACTTCATCGAGAACCAGCCGAAGGGCTTCAACCGCCACGACAAGCTCGAGCCCTCCATGAGCGCGCTCATCATCGCCGCCCACGTGAAGGAGGGCGTCGAGATGGCCAAGAAGGCGCGGCTGCCGGAGCCGATCGTGACGGCGATCCGGGAGCACCATGGCACCAAGCTGATCCGGTACTTCTACCAGAAGGCGCTGACGAAGGCCGACCCGACGCAGGGTGCGGTAAGCGAGACGGACTACCGCTACCCGGGGCCGAAACCGTCGACCCGCATTCTCGGGATCCTCATGATCGCCGACGCCGTCGAGGCGGCCTCGCGCACGTTGATCGAGCCGACTCCCGCCAAGATCCGCGCCATGATCCAGACGATCGTGGACGACTGCCTGCGCGACGGGCAGTTCGACGACTGCGACCTCACCATGCGGGACCTCGCGATCATCGTCGACGCGCTCGAGCATTCCGTGGCCACGGTCTTCCACCACCGGATCGACTATCCCGGGTTCGACTTCAACCGCGAGCGCGCGCGGCGGCGCACGACCGAGACGGCCCCCGTCTCCGAGGCCGCCGGACCGCGCGCGGTCTAGCCCGATGAACGTCGACGTGCAGGGACGGGTGTCGGGCGCGCCCCCCCCGGCGCGCGTGAGGAGGCTTCTGGCCCGGGCCGCGCGGGCGGCGCGGTCCCCGGCGGACGAGGTCTCGGTGCTGTTCTGCGCCGACGCCCGGATGCGCGGGCTGAACCGGCGCTACCGCGGGAGGGACCGGTCGACCGACGTCCTCGCGTTTCCGTCCGGCCCGGGCGGCGGGGGCTTTCTCGGGGACATCGTCATCTCGGTTCCCTTCGCGGGGCGAGAGGCGCGGCGGCGGTCAGAGCCGCGCGCGCGAGAGATCGACCGGCTGCTCGTGCACGGGCTCCTGCACCTGATGGGCTACGACCACGAAACCGACGGCGGCGAGATGGAGGGTCTCGAACGCCGCCTGCGTCGCAGGCTCGGCATCTCCGATCCTCCCGCCGCGCGGCCTCGGAGGCCCCGGCGATGATCGCGCTCCTTTCCGCCGCGTTCTGCTACGGGGCGTTCCTGCTGTTCGAGACCTTCGCGCTCGCGCTCGACCGCCTCTCGCCGATCAAGGTGCGGGGGCTCCTCGAGGAGCATCCCGAGCGCGCCCGCATCCTGTCCGGCGCCGGGGAGGTGGAGATCGTCCGCACCACGACCAAGGTGGTGATGCAGGCGCTCCTGCTGACCGGCCTGCTCACGACGGTGTCGGCGTTCACGACCTTCGGCGTCCCGCGGCCGTGGCTCTGGGGCGGGCTCTTCTTCGCCGCGGGGTGGCTCTCGACCGAGATCGCCCTGCTGCGCCGCGACGCCAACCGCGATCCCGAGAAGATCGTGGCGCGGCTCCTGCCCGTCATCACGGCGGCGTCCTGGCTCCTGCTGCCGATCGCCTTTCTGATCCGCCGGATCTTCGCCGGCCGAACGCCGGCTCCGGCCAAGTCCGAGGAGGCCACGGAGCAGGAAGTGCGGGCCTACATCGACGTCGGCCGCCAGGAGGGCATCCTCGAGAAGGAAGAGGAAAAGCTGCTGCTGTCGATCGTCGATTTCGGCGATACCCGGGTTCGGGAGGTCATGACACCGCGCACCGACATCGTCTGGATCGACGTGGCCGCGTCGCTGACGGTCCTCTTCGATCTCTTCGTGGAGTCCAAGTACTCGCGCATCCCGGTCGTGCGCGGGTCGATCGACACCGTGGTCGGGATCGTGCTCGTGAAGGACACCCTCCAGGTGCTCCGTTCGGGAGCCAATCGGTCGATCGCGGATCTGATCCGGGAGGCCTACTTCGTTCCCGAAACCAAGAAGGTGTCCGAGCTGCTGCGGGAGTTTCAGCGCCGGCATCTCTGGATGGCGATCGTCGTGGACGAATACGGCGGCGTCTCCGGACTCGTCACGGTCGAGGACCTGCTCGAAGAGATCGTGGGCGAGATTTCGGACGAGCACGAGGACGAGCGCGAGCCGGTCACGAGAGTGGGGGAGAACGCCTACTCCGTGTCGGGCAAGGCCAACATCGAGGTCGTGCGGGATCTCTTCGGCCGGGCGCCGGAGGAGGACGAGTTCACGACCGTCGGCGGCTTCCTCGCGAGCCGCCTCGGCCACATCCCGAAACCCGGCGAGGTCCACCGGGAGTTCGACCTGCGCTTCACGGTCGAGGAAGCCGACCGGCGACGGGTCTATCGGGTGAAGATCGATCCCGCCGGCAGCTTCAAGCCGTCCGCCGCCGGCGTTCAACCGGAGGTGCCGGCCGAGTCGTCCGTCCGCATGAAGGCTGACAGCTGAGAGCCGAGAGCTGAGCTTGAGAGTCGGCGAAGTTGCCGTCGTGGGCCGGCCCAACGCCGGCAAGTCGACGCTTGTCAACGCTCTCGTGGGCGCGAAGGTCGCGATCGTCTCCGACAAGCCCCAGACCACCCGCCGTCGGATCCTCGGCCTGGCCCGGCGGCCCGCGGGCGAGCTCGCCTTAGTCGACACGCCCGGCATCCACAAACCCCAGTACCGGATGAACGCGGCGATGGTGCGAGACGCGACGGATGCTCTTTCGTCGGCGGACCTCGTCCTGTTCGTGGTCGACGCGGCCGATCAGCGCGGGCCGGGCGAAGACTTCATCCTCGGTCTCCTCGCGAAGGCCGGCACGCCGGCGGTCCTGGCGCTCAACAAGATCGATCTGCTGAAGAAAGAGGCCCTCCTCCCCCTCATCGGGGAGCTGTCGGGCAAGCACCCGTTCCAGGCGGTCGTGCCGGTCTCGGCGCGGACGGGCGACAACGTCGAGCGCCTCTTCGAGGTCCTCGCCGCGAGCCTGCCGGAGGGCGAGGCGGCCTACCCGGACGACTTCCTGACCGCCACGCCGGAGACCGAATGGATCGCGGAGGTCATTCGCGAGAAGCTCCTGGAGCGCACTCGGGACGAGCTCCCGTTCGCCCACGCGGTCCTCATCGAATCCGTGCGCCCCGGCCAGAGGCAGGGCATCACGGTCGTCACCGCCTCGATCGTCGTGGAGCGCGAAGGGCAGAAGGGGATCGTGGTGGGGAAGGGTGGCTCCATGATCCGAGAGATCGGGAAGGCCGCCCGCGAAGAGCTCGAGCGGGAGCTCGACAAGCGTCTCTTCCTGGACCTGACCGTCCGCGTCGAGCCCGACTGGAGGAACGACGAGCGGTTTCTCTCGCGGCTGCGGGCGGGGGACCTGGGACAGTAGCTCTGCGATCCCGCCGTCATCCTGAGCGAAGCGAAATAACGAAAATCACCCCCTGACCGTGCTGCGCACGCGCTCGGCCAGGTCGTGCAGCGAGTCGGCGAGGGACTCGCGCAGGCGCTCCATCTCGGAGAAGAGGAGCGCGTCGGACTCGTGGCGGCGGACGCGGTCCTCGAGCAACGGAGCAATCTGGGAGCGGATGTCCTCGGCCTCCCGGCGGCCCTGTTGCGTCTTCTCATCGAACGTGGACTCGAGCTCGTGATGGGCGCGCAGCACCGACTCGATCTGCATCGCGAGCTCGGGCTGCTTCTCGGCGAGCCGGGAGAGCGACGCGACCTGGCCCTCGACCTGCGGCATGCGGTCCGTCAGCCCCCGCAGGCCCGACAACATGTCTTCGTGGGCGCCGACCTGGTTGATCATCGAGGTCATCTGCTGGTCCATGGTCAGGGCGCGCTCGGTTAAGCCGCGCAGCGCCATAGCCACGTCGTCGGAGTCCTTGCGCTGGCGTGTGGCCTCGGAGCGCAGGCGCTCGTCGAGGTCCCGCAGGCCTGACTCGAGGCTTCTCAGCCCCGACTCGAGCTCGGAGTGCCGGCCGGCGGCGCTCTCCACGGGAGACAGTCGCTGCAGGGCGGAGCCCAGGCTTTCCTGGAGTCCACCGACTCCCTTCTCGATCGCGGTCAGGCGCTCCGCCAGCGCGGCGAGCTCTCCGCTGGCAGCCGCCACGCGCTCCTGGACGGAGGACACGGCCTGCCCGAGCCGCTCGGCGGTCTCGCGCTCGCGGGAGGCCCGGTCATCGGCCTCGCGGACCCGCAGCTCCAGAAGCTCGATGCGGTCGTCGTGGGCCACCTCGGCCGGCAGGAAGGCCGCCGCCGGATCCGCCGGGGCCCTTATGTCGACGTCGATCTCGTCCGCCTCCGAAAGCGGCTCGACCGTTTCCCCCGCCGCCGGCGCGTCCAGAAGGTCCTCGCCGATCGCCTCCATCTGGACCGTCTCGGCGGGATTCGCCGCCTGGAAAGGCGGGGGCTCCCCGGCGACGGGCGGGGGTTCGGGGACCGCGTAGGGCGAGGGGTCGTCGTCCTCGACTCCGCGGGCGAGCTCGCTCGTGTCGAAGGGGGCCTCGTCTAAGACCGGCGGCACGAGCGACAGCGGCCGGGACGGCCGCGGCACCGCGACCCCCGGCTGCGATTCGCGCTTCAATAGCGAGGTCTTCCAGCTCTGGAGGTCGTCCTGGCGGGCCTGCTCGTCGGAGGCTTGAGCGGCACTGGCCTCTTCGGCGCGCCGGCCCTGCAGCCGGCGCAGCAGATCGACGAACGTCAGCTTCGAGATGAGCTTGAAGGTCTCCGTCACGCCGCGGCCCGCCGAGGCGACCGCCTCGACGAACGGGTACGAGGAGAGGCCGAGGGCTTCCTGCATCGCGTCGACCGCGAGGATGTCGGCGAGATCGCGCTTGTTGTACTGGACGACGACCGGGATGCTCTCGAATGAGATCCCGTTGGACTTGAGATTGTCCTTGAGGTTCTGCCAGGCCTCGAGGTTCTTCGGGAGCATCGTCCACTGGGAGTCGGCCACGAACACGATGCCGTCGACGCCCTTGAGCACCACGCGGCGGGTCTCGTTGAACGCCGTCTGCCCGGGGACGGTCGCGAGCTGGAAGCGGATCTTGTAGCCCTTGATGTCGCCGAGCTCGACGGGCAGAAGGTCGAAATAGATCGTGCGGTCGGTCTGTGTCTGGAGGTTCAGGAGCTTGCCGGCGGTGCCCGGCTCGAGCCGGTCGTGGAGCACCTTGAGGTTGGTGGTCTTGCCGCAGAGGCCGGGGCCGTAATAGACGATCTTGGCCGTCAGCTCCCGCGTGGCTGCGTTGTAAATCACCATGTCGGCGTGTCGTGTTGTATGCAGTATCTTAGCGCCGTTTTGGCCTCGAGGAAGCTCCTTTTCCGCGCCGTTCTTGACGGGGCCGGTACGAGACCGTAGACTCGCGCGGACTTGACCGAAGAGCTCACCAAGAAGGCCAAAATCCTCGATGCCGACCGTATCCGGCGCATGATCGACCGGATGGCCCACGAGATCGCGGAGCGGCGGAAGGACCTTCCGGAGCTGGCCTTCATCGGCATCCGGACTCGCGGGGTCCCGCTGGCCAACCGGCTGGCGAAGCGGCTGTCGGATCTGGTCAAGCAGAGCTTCCCGGTGGGAACCCTCGACATCACGCTCTACCGGGACGACCTCTCGACGGTCGCTCCGCAGCCCCTCCTGAAGAAGACCGAGATCGATTTCGACCTGAACGGACGGACCGTCCTCCTCTGCGACGACGTCCTCTACACGGGCCGGACCATCCGGGCGGCGCTCGACGGCGTCATCGACCTGGGGCGCCCCCGCGCCATTCGCCTCGCGGTCCTGATCGACCGCGGGCACCGCGAGCTGCCCGTCGAGGCCAACTATGTCGGCAAGAGCGTGCCGACGTCCCAGCGCGAGGTCATCCAGGTCCTGCTCGAGGAAACCGACGGCGCCGACGAGGTCTGGATCCTGGAGCGCCCCGCCTGACGGCCACGAGCCTGCGCTCCAAGGACCTCCTCGGGATCGAGCCGCTGACTCCCGACGAGATCGCCCTTCTGCTCGACACCGCGGAGTCCATGAGCGCGATCGGACAGCGCGCGATCAAGAAGGTGCCGGCCCTGCGGGGCAGGATGGTCGTCAACCTCTTCTTCGAAGCCTCGACCCGCACGCGCTTCTCCTTCGAGACCGCCGAGAAATGGCTCTCGGCCGACGCGCTCAACTTCTCCGCGAAGGGCAGCTCGGTCGAGAAGGGCGAGTCGCTGCTCGACACCGCGCGGAATCTCCAGGCGATGTCTCCGGACCTGATCGTCATCCGGCACGGCTCGCCCGGGGTGCCCCACTTTCTGGCGCGGCACCTGAAGGCGGGCGTCGTCAACGCGGGCGACGGCGCCCACGAGCACCCGACGCAAGCCCTGCTCGACGCCCTGACGATCCGGCAGCGTCTCGGGCGGCTCGAGGGTCTCCAGGTCGCCATCTGCGGGGACATCGCCCACTCCCGCGTCGTGAGGTCCAACATCTGGCTGCTCACGAAGATGGGCGCGCGAGTCACGGTCTGCGGGCCGCCCACGCTCCTCCCGCCGCGGATCGAGGAGATGGGTGTCGGCGTCACGACGGACTTCGACGCCGCGCTCGACGGCGCCGACGTCGTCATGATGCTCCGCATGCAGCTCGAGCGGCAGGGCAAGTCCCTGTTTCCGTCGATCCGCGAGTACCACCGGCACTACGGCCTGACCGGCGAGCGGCTCGAGCGGGCGCGCCCGGGCGCGATCGTGATGCACCCGGGGCCGATGAACCGCGGCGTGGAGATCGCGTCGGACATCGCCGACTCAAAGCGCTCGGTGATCCTCGACCAGGTCTCCAACGGCGTCGCCGTCCGGATGGCGGTCCTGTATCTGCTGCTCGGCGGCCATCCCTGGGAGGGCGAGGCGTGAGCCGCGCGATGCTGATCCGCGGCGGGCGGCTCGTCGATCCGGTGGCTGGCCGGGACGGGCGGTTCGACGTGCTCCTCCGGGACGGCCTGGTCGCGGAGGTGGGGGACCGGGTCGAAGCGGGCGACGCCGAGGTCTTCGACGCGTCGCGGCTCTGCATCTTTCCCGGCTTCATCGACCTGCACGCGCACCTGCGGGAGCCCGGCCGGGAGTACGCCGAGACCATCCAGACGGGCCTCGAGGCGGCGGCGGCGGGCGGCTTCACGGCCGTGTGCGCGATGCCGAACACGAGCCCCGTCAACGACAGCCGGGAAGTCTGCGAGTTCGTCGTGTCCCGCGGCAGGACCGCGGAAGGCGCGCGCCTCCACCCCATCGGCGCGATCACGAAAGGCCAGAAGGGCGTAGAGATGACGGCCTTCGGCGAGCTCGCGGAGGCCGGCGCCGTCGCCCTCTCGGACGACGGGACCTGGCTCGCGGACGGGGGTCTCCTTCGGCGCGCCTTCGAGCACGCGGGTCTGTTCGGCCTGCCGATCGTCCAGCACGCGGAGGACCGGAGCCTCTCGGAAGGCGCCCCGATGCACGAGGGGGCCGTCTCGACCCGCCTCGGCCTGGCGGGACAGCCGGCGCTGGCCGAGGCGGCCGCGGTCGCACGCGACCTCCTGGTGGCGCAGCAGACGGACGGCCGCCTCCACATCGCGCATCTCTCGACCTGTCGGGCCCTCGACCTGGTGCGGCGCGGCAAGGCGGGCGGCATCCGGGTCACCTGCGAAGTCACGCCGCACCACCTGCTCTTGACGGACGAAGAGGTCGCCCGATCCTCGTTCTCGACGCGGATGAAGATGAACCCGCCGCTGCGCGAAGCCGAGGACCTCGAAGCCCTCGTCACGGGGCTTTCGGACGGCACCATCGACGCCATCGCCACCGACCACGCGCCGCACCACGCCGACGAGAAGGCCGTCGACTTCGACAGCGCGCCCTTCGGCATCGTCGGCCTGGAGACGGCGGCCTCGCTCGTCCACGACCGCCTCGTCGTGCGGGGCCGCCTTGCTCTCGACCGGTTCGTCGCGCTGTTCTCGGCGGGGCCGGCGAAGGCCTTCGGGCTGCCGGGCGGCACGCTCGCCGCGGGCTCGCCCGCGGACGTCACCGTGTTCGATCCGAACGCGCGCTGGAAAGTCGATCCGCTGCGGTTCGTCTCGAAGGGCCGCAGCACGCCGTTCGCGGACTGGGAGCTCTCGGG
>JBBDKM010000080.1:65097-66347 GCA_040879385.1 Thermoanaerobaculia bacterium
CGGTCCCCAAAGGCTTCGAAACGGCCCACCTCTCGACGCTTCCGGCTCCGGAGGGGCTTGCGGCGCAGCTCGCGCGCTTCCCCGTCGCGCTCGAGGATCACGGCTTCCTCTTCGACGCGCGGACCTACACGGGCGAGGATGCCGCCATCGTGCTCGTCGACCCGGCCCGGCCCAGGGAGGTGTTCGTGCTCGGCAATACGAGCGCAGCCGTGGTCGCGCTCGCCGCGCAGCGGCTCTTTCGCCGCGAGGGAAATCCGCCCGACTACGAGGTCGTCTCGGGAGAGCTCACGAAGGAGGGGCGCTTCCTGGCGAGGGATGGCCGCCTCGCGATCGACCGGGCCTCCGACCGTGATCGCATCGCGGCCCGCGAGCAGTTCTTTGACGACCTGAAGCGGGAGAAGCGCGGCGCGCAGGTGTGGGAGGTCCGCGACGCGGACCGGGCCGCCGCCGCGCCGTGGGAGAAGCTCTCCGGCCGCTTTGCCGGGAAGCGTGCGTTCACGGTCCGCGTCTACCCCGACGCCGTCACCAAGGCGCTGTACACGGGCTCCTCGCGCCCGGCGGACCTCGTCGCCGAACAGGGACGGATCCGCGTGGAGCTGGACGCCTCCGCGCCGGCGAGCCCCGACCTCGTGTCTCCCGTCTTCGCGGCGGCCGCGCTCGCCGCGGCCTCGCCCGCGCTCGCCGAGCGGCCGACGCTTCTTCTGGCCGCCGGGGCGCGGCGGGTCGGGACGTGGTGGGGCCGGGAGGTTCGCGGCTTCGCGGCGTTCGCGCGCGCCGCGGGAGCCGAACCCTCCGTCGAGGAGGTCGTGAAGTCGTCCGAAGAGGTCTCGCCGGTCCTCGCGATCGGCGCCGCCGCCGCCTGGCTCGACGCGGGCGCGCGCCTCGACGGAGACGCGGCGGCGGAGAAGGCGCTCCTCGAGAAGGCCCCCGGCCTCGCCGCGCAGCTCGACCGCTGGCGCGAAGCCGCGCTTCGCCAGAGCGTCAAGCCGCCGCCCCGGCGCCCCCTGCCGGAAGGGTTCCTGTGCGGCGTCTCGTATGCGATGACGAATGCGATCGACGGCTCCTATGTGTCGCCGCGATCGCTCGAGACCCTGAAGCGTCTGCGCGGCCTCTCCGCCGACTCGATCTCCGTCATGCCCTTCGCTTTCGCCCGGAACGCGAAGGCGGAGCGGATCTCGTTCGTGCACGCGAGCCCCCGGGGGGAAACCGACGAGGGTACCCTGCGCGCCGTGTCCGACGCGCGGTCCCTC
>JBBDKM010000081.1:0-35476 GCA_040879385.1 Thermoanaerobaculia bacterium
CGACCTCCTGAGTGCGATTCAGGCGCTCTCCCAAACTGAGCTACAGCCCCACGCGAGAGGGCGCGGAGGATAGCACGGGCCGGCGGGACGCGGCAAACTCGGCGAGATCCTGCGCCAGCCAGGCGAGGTCCGCGATCAGGATCAGATCGCAGAGCGCGTGGAAGACGTACAGGTGGCGCTCGAGCTCGCCGTGGTAGTCCCCGATGGAGCTCGCGAGGAAAGCCCCCGAGGCCATGAGGATGAGAACGATCAAGCCTTCCCGAAAGAACCGCCCGCGTGTCGTCGCGCTCGCCCAGGTCGCGGCGGCGGCGAAGAGGTTGCCGATGAAAAGCACGATGAGCCAGGGAAGACCCGAGAGGCGCGCCCGAATGCGGCTCCACGCGGCCGGCCAGGTCGCCATCTCGAGGGGCAACGCCCCGGACTCTTTGGCGAAATTGCCGAGGTCGGTCGGCCGGAGCGCGTACGACGCCTTTGCCGTCCGCGCGAGCACCTCGATGAGCCGTTCCGGGTGGCGCAGGTAGATGGTACGGGGCGAGGGGTGGCCGGACCCCGCCTCGAAGTGCGCGCGGAAGGCCGGATCCAGGAACGGCGTCCGCGGCCCCCAGGGCGGAATGCCTGTGTAGCGAACCCAGCCGGGGTCGAGCCCCAGCTCGGCGAGATCCCCCGCGGGGTCGGGCGAGTGCGGGAGGATTTCGAGGAACAGCATGTTGTAGCGGACGGTCGACCCGATGGAACCCTGGGCGGAGCGGTAGTAGCGCCACGCGAAGCCGACGAGCGCCAGGGCGAGCACGATCGCGGCGGCGCGCCGCGCGCGGCCGGCGCCGGACCAGGAGAGGCGCGCGCCGAAAACCGCCAGCAACGGGGCCTGGATACTCTCCTGCGGCTTGGAGCAGATAAAAAGCGCTGCGCAGAGGAAGTACGCGAGAAGCCAGACTCCCTCCAGCCGCTCGCGCCGGATCGCGCAGGCCGCCACGCCGGCAGTCAGCAGCAGGAAGAGAAACGAGGGGGTCTGCGAATACACGGAGTTGAAGGCCGCCGTGTAGCCGACGTCGGTGAAGAAGAAGACCAGCAGAGCGGCGACCACGACCTGCGATGCGAACGGAAGGTCCCGGCAGGCGAGCACGAGGAGACCCAGGGCGGCCAGCAGGAGCAGGATGTGGACCGCCGCGAGGAACCGGACGTCGAAGGACGGCGCGGACGACAGGATCCCGTCCGCTCCCATGGCGACTTCGACCAGAAGCGACTCGCAGGTGCGGTAGAAAGAAGGGTCCGGGGCTCGGGCCACGCGCGTAAAGCGCGGCTGCATCCATTGGAAGTAGCGCTCGTCGTCGCGCTCGCTCTCGTGCGTCAGGCCCGCCGGGTTCAGGACCCGGTCGAAGTCCCCGTTGTCGGCCATGCCGACGATGGGCGGGACGATCAGGGTCGCGATCAGGAGCGCAGCAGCCGCGAAAACGGTCGCCGCGACGAGGGCGAGATTCCACGTGAACCGGGCCGCACGCATCGGGGCGCAGACTAACCCGATCTCCTAGGAGCCCGTCCGAGTAATGGCGGACGGGGCGATGTTTCTCGAGCGGTTGCGCGGCGGCATCAGGTTTTTGGGATTCTGTAGATGCGAGGGGTTAGAGGGAGGAGGATTCTGGGTTCCCGATGGGCGATTCGGGAGTGGATTTTTCGGGTCGGCCGAAAGGTCTTGACCATGACACAATTATCCACAGCCGCTGCGGCTCGGACAAATGATGCGTTTGGATCTTCGCGGCGGAGCTCTGCCTGCGAGAGGCTTATGGCGCAGGAGGTGCTCTATGAAAGTCAAAGAGATCATGACGCGCGACGCCAGGTCCTGTGCACCGGAGACGAGCGCCCGAAAGGCGGCCGAGATTATGCGCGAGGCCGACTGCGGCGCGCTCCCGGTTGTTCACAAGGGAAAGACTTCGGGCATGATTACGGATCGCGATATCTGTCTGGCTTTGGCGGAGCGCAACCGCCTTCCTTCCGACCTGCAAGTCGAGGAGGCGATGAGCAGAGCGCTTTACGTCTGCGCCGAGGAGGATGAAGTCGAAAAGGCCCTCGCGACCATGCGCGGCCACCAGGTCCGGCGTCTCCCGGTCGTGGACGGCAACGGGGTTTTGCGGGGGATCGTCTCTTTCAACGATGTCGCCCTTCATGCCGTGGAGAAAGGCGATGGGCACGCCATTCCGTACGAGGAGGCTATGAAGACGCTCAAGGCGATCTGCGGGCACCGGCATGCGGGCCCGCCGACGCCGAAAGGACGGCCCGCGGCGCGAGCGCAGAGCCGCGTGCAGCCATGACGTCCAACAGCATGAGCGACGCAATTCGGGGATCGGCCGCCGAGGGCAGGGAGCGCGCGCGGCAGGCTTCGGGTCGGAGTCTTTCGGAACCGAAGCCAGCCCCGCCTCCGCAGAGTCCGAGTCCGCCCGCCGCCCAGCAGACGGCGCCGAAGGGAGTCGGCCACAAGGCGGTTAGAGTCCGCGACGTCATGACCACGGATGTCACGTCATGCCGCCCGCGGGCCACGCTGGCCTCCGCGGTGTTGGCGATGAACCGCGCCGACTGCCGCTTCCTGCCCGTCGTGGACGCAGCCGGGCGCCCAGTCGGCGTGATCACCGATGGAGACATTTGCCTTCTCGGAGCGACCAACCACCGGCCGCTGCGGGACATCTTCGTGCATGAAGTCATGACACAGCCGGTAAGCACGTGCTGTTTGGAGACTGACATTCTGGAGGTCCTGCGCATCATGCGGTCCCAACGGATCCGCCACGTGCCGGTCGTCGGGGAGGATGGCGTTCTTGTGGGCATCGTGTCACTGACCGACCTCGTTCTCTGGAGCGAAGATCGGTGCGGCGACCCCGTTTGCCACGAGATCGCCGCGGCCGTGAGGGAAATCTCACAGAAGTATCCGGGAGGCCGCTGCGTTCGGTTGCACCCCTTCATCGAGGGTTGAGGGTGGCGGCGAGATTGGAGGCCATGACGAGCGCGGCGAGCGCTTGCGGATACCCGCGCCGATTCGCGGCGCCGTCCTCGAGTAGCAGCCGACGGGAGGACGCGCTTCTTCAGACGGCTCCGAAGAATTGAGCTCCAGCGCGTCTCCGGCCTTCAAGAAGGCTAGAGACGCAAAGATGGGAGCCGCCGCTCGTGTAGATGGCGAGAGTCTCTCCGCCGAGTGTTCGTATCGCTCTCGAGACGTTGAGGCCGCCGCCCCCCGGTTCATGACAAGGCGTCTCGCAGCGCAGCTTCCGGTCCGGCACGACCTGCCCGACCGGCGCGCTCACGTCGATCGCCGGATTCACGGTCAGGATCGCGATTTGAAAAGCGCCCATCGTTCAGTCCCTTCGCTCCCGGCCGCGGCGGCAGGCGCGGTGCCACACGTCAGCATTCCGCTCCGCGCCCGCCGGCCATCAAACGATCCTCTTTCCGGCGAGGAGCAATCCCAGTCCGGAGCCGAACGCCAGAAGGAGAAAAGCCACGAGGGTTCGTTCCTGGGCGGGAATCACTCGGGCCGTTGTCTCCGGGCTCGCGAGGAGCCTTCGGGCCGCGCTCGCGGCCGGCACGATCCCGGCCGCACCGAGCCAGACGGCCGGCGGCAGGCCGGCGAGGGGAAGAACGGCAAGAATCGCATAAGCAAGTCCGAGGATCGCGACATAGACGCGGCCTGCCCTGCGGCGGCCCAGCCGAACAACAAGGGTCCGCTTGCCCGCTTCGCGGTCCGCAGTGACGTCCGGGAACTCATTGATCCAAAGGAAGGCGGCGATGGAAAGGCCCAGCGGCAGGGAAAGCCAGAGCACATCTACAGTGACGGTCCCACGCTGGACGAGGTAAGTCCCGCAGCTGATCAGCGGACCGTAGCAGACCCCCACAGCCGCCTCGCCAAGACCTCGATAGGAGAGTTTCAAGGGAGGAGCGTGATAGAAGAAGGCCGCTCCCATTCCGACCAGACCGAACCAGAGGACCCGGGGTTCCCGGAAGAAAACGATCCAGAGACCCACGGCGGCGCCAAGGAAGTATCCGACCGCAGCGACTGCAACCGTCTGACGCTTTGTCAGCAAGCCGTCCACAAGGACGCGTTTGCCTCCCGAGAAACGCGTTCGGTCCTTGGAGGCGACGCCGAGATCCGCGCCGGAAGCGAAGTCGAAAACCTCGCCGGAAGCGTTTTTTGCGACTTCGATCGCGAGCACGCCGAGAACGGTGAGCGCGAGCCAGCCCGCCTGGAGCGGTCCTTCCTGCGCGGCAGCACAGGCTCCCAGGAACATGGAAGCCACCGATGCGAGGGAGATCCTCGGATCGGAGAGCCGAAAGACGCCGGCGAGAAGCCCTCTCTTCGCTGTCGTTGCGCGGTTGCTCCCGGGTGTCGAGTCGTGTAGCGCCATGCCCGCCGACGCCGGCGTGCCACTCGTCGTGGACTCTTTCACTTCGCGCGCGAGGGGGCCGTTCCCACGAGGCCGTCCACCATCTCGGCGGGCTGGGTGATACGGAATTCGAGGATCGTCTTCGTGCCGGTCGCCGACTCGATCTCGAGCGCCCTCTCGGAGCCGTCCTCCTCGAGTTCGAGCCAGACCTGGAGCGGCTTTTCGACGGGATGCTCGACGTGCTTCTCCGGGCTCCGGCCGAGGTGAATCGAAATCGAGGTTGCCTCGGGGTCGGCCACGATGCCCTCGAGGGGCAGCTGCCGGGCCTCGACCTGCGATCCGATCCGCTGGTTCATCACCCGGACGGTGGTGAGCCAGTCTTCGTGCCGCCGGCTGAACTCCTGAAAGAACTCGTACCATTCCGCGCGGGGGATCTGTCGGTTTCTCATATCTCCTCCTCAGTGCGTTGCAGCGCGGCATTCGACGAGCGTCCGCGCACCACTTGCCGCCTCGATCTCCAGATTCTCTTCGCCGCTGTCGGCCCGCTCGAGCCAAACTCTCGCGGGTTTCTCGACCCCGAATTCCAGATGTCTCCGGGAATCCGTTCCCATGTGAATCGAGATCTCCGGAGCCGAGCTGCGACCGGCAGCGACCGAATCGAGCGGCAGTTCGCCGGTCCTCGCTTCGGCGCGAAGGCTCGGGTCCCACATCCTCACAGTCGTCGGCTGTCCGCGATGGAGGTGCGTAAACACGCTGAGGAATGCCGGCCAATCCCGCGCCGCGATCTCTCGCGCCTTCACGGCTCTTCCCCTTAGATTCCCGAGGGAAATGTCTCGGGCACTTCCCCCCGTTCCCACTCGGCGCTTCTCTCCAAGGGCTCGACGGCCCGCGTGCGGTCAATGTGGAGCAGAGCGTCGAACTGGTCAGGAAGAGAAGCGTAGAAGTAGTGGCTCGCGCGCTCTGTCTCGGGGAGATAGATCACGCCGATCGCTCTTTCCAGCCGAGGTTCCCGCAAGCCCGGGACCGGGTTCTCCTTCCCGAGAGGCAGGTAAAAGCGTGCGAACCCGGCCTCGTGAAAAAGGGCTTCGTAGCTGCCGGGCAGCGCTGGCCGGACGCGTTTGCGCTCGGCTGCGCCGTGCCAGTTCGAGGCCGCCGTGACGGTGCCTTCATTCGTCGTGAACCCCACGAGCACGGCCTCGGCGCCGTACCGTTCTCGGACGAGCTGACCGACGTTCCACTCGCCGGAGGCCCCCATCTCCGTCGCTCCGGCGTCACCCAAGTGCGAGTTGTGTTCCCAGACGATGATCTTGGCCGGTTGTCCGGAGGCGGAAAGATAGACCATCAGAGCCTCCAGGGTATCTGCCATATGCCGGTCGCGCAGATTCCAGGACAGGACTTGCCCGCGGAACATCGAGCGGTAGTACTCCTCCGCATTCGCAACGAGCCTCGCGTTCTGCTCCGCATAGAAGAAGTCGTCGGGTGCGAGGCGGCCGTCGCGCCGGGCGTACTCCGCCGCGGCGCGGCGCAGCTCCAGGAGCTGGCCGACCGCCTCGTCCTCGCAGGATCTCGCGAGGCCCAGCTCGGCCGCGTGGCCGTAGGCCTGGGCGTCGTCGCCGAAGTGATCGAAGCAGGCGTAGCGCCGGCGTGCCCGGCGTGCTCCCTCGGGGTCCACCTTGTCAAGGTAGGAGAGGACCGCCTCCATCGAGGCATGGAGGCTGTAGAGGTCGAGCCCGTAGAAACCGACCTTCCGGTCTCTGGAGGGCAACCGGTCGTTGTGCGCCCGCAGCCACCCGACGAAGTCGAGGACATCGGCGTTGCGCCACATCCAGGCAGGAAATCTCTTGAATCCCGAGAGCGCGTCGACACTGTCGGGGTCCTGGCTGTCCCCGCGCACGTACCGATTCACGCGGTAGGCGTCCGGCCAGTCGGCTTCAACCGCGACCGCCGAGAAGCCCTTCTCCGCGATCAGGCGTTTCGTGATCACGGCCCGCTCCCTGTAGAACTCGTGCGTTCCGTGCGAGGCCTCGCCGATCAGGACCAGGCGGCGGTCTCCGATCCGCTCGATCAGCGGGTCGTAGTCGTCGAGGGCACCGGAGAGGGGACGAACGGCTTGACGGACCGCTCGGGCGAGTTCGGCGTCTGAGAGAATCACCGCGAGCCTCCGCGGGCTTGCGCAACCGGCCCTCTGGCCGTCGCGCGCTCGAGCAACTCCTTCACCTCTTCGTCTCCCGTCTGCTCGAAGTCCTGGTAGAAACGGCCGACGGAGATGGCGAGCTCCTCGTGGCCCGGCACGCCGAGGTTGCGCTGCCTGATCACGTGAGGATCGTAGGGGGCCGCCTCGGGGTCGCGAATGATTCATTCGCATCAAACTTGAGCGACAAAGAAGACCTGGCTAGTTAGAGGATGCCCTCGAGCGGCGCGCCGAGCGGGAAGCCGAACGCATCCAAGTCGGGGTGGACGACGGAACGGTGACGCTGACAGGCCGGGTCCGGTCCTGGCTCGAGAAGGACGCCGTCGTCGGCGCGGTGGGGCACGCGCCCGGCGTGCGCTCGGTCAGCGACATGCTGCGGGTGGACCCCTTCTTTCTTCTGATATCCGCGCCCCGTGATGGAATCGGCCGGGCCGCATCCCGAAACGCCAGCGGAGCAGAGCAGGGAACCGCGGCCCGGTTGATGACCAAAGAGCGAGAGAAGAGGCCGGGCGAGGCGACCGGAGAAGGGCGGATGGGAGCGGCCGAAGCGCGCCCGTCCGCGGCGGCGCCGGAGTATCCGGCCCGCTACGAGACCGACATCGTCCTGCGGAACGGCTCGACACTGCGGTTGCGGCCGATCAAGCCTACGGACGCCGCTGGCTTGCTCGACTTCTACAAACGCCTCTCGCAGGAGAGTCTCTATTTCCGTTTCTTCACGGTCCCGAAGGCCGATCCCGAGAAGGCCGCCTACCTCGCGCGGGTGGACTACGAGAATCAGTTCGCCCTCGTCGGAGAAACGCCCGAAGGGATCGTCGCGGTCGGGCGCTTCTACAGGGACCCCAAGCGGCCGGACCGTGCGGAGGCCGCCTTCACGATCGCCGACGCCCTGCAGGGACAGGGGATCGGGACAGGCCTGCTCGAACGGCTGGCCGCGATCGCACGGGAGAAGGGGATCACGACCTTTGAGGCGGACGTCCTTCCGGCAAACAGCAGGATGCTCGATGTCTTCGTCCACTCCGGCTTTGAAGTGACTCAGCGAGTCGAGTCGGGTGTCGTCCGCGTCGTTTGTTCACTTCTCCCAACGGCTCCGTCGGAGGAGAAGGCCGGCGAGCGACACCGGCAGGCAGCGGCCGCCTCGATCAAGCCCTTCTTCGAGCCGCGCGGTGTCGCGGTCGTGGGAGCCGGGCGCCAGCGAGGCAAAATCGGCGCTGAGATCTTTCACAACCTGACGGCGGCGCGGTTCGAGGGACAGGTTGCTCCGGTCAATCCGAAGGCGTCTTCGATTGATTCCGTGAAGTGCTATCCGCGGGTGACCGATATCCCACACGACGTGGATCTCGCCGTCATCGCGGTCCCGGCCGAGGAGGTCGGGGACGTGGTGGACGACTGTGTCGCCAAAGGCGTCAAGGGAATCGTCGTCATTAGCGCCGGGTTCGGCGAGGCGGGCCCGGAGGGGCGGGCTCGGGAGCTCGCGCTGTTGGAGAAGATCCGCTCCGCCCGGATCCGATTGATCGGGCCCAACTGCATGGGGCTCGTCAACACGGACCCGAACGTGCGGTTGAACGCCACCTTCGCACCCGTCTATCCGCCTGAGGGGCGGGTGGCGATGCTTTCTCAAAGCGGGGCACTGGGGCTGGCGATCCTGGACTACGCGAGCCGCCTGAACCTGGGTATCTCGACGTTCGTCTCCGTCGGAAACAAGGCGGACGTTTCGGGAAACGACCTCATCCAGTATTGGGAGAAGGACCCGCGAACGGACGTCATCCTTCTCTACCTCGAGAGCTTCGGCAACCCGCGCAACTTCGGCTCCATCGCGAGGAGGGTGTCCCGCAAGAAGCCGATCGTGGCCGTCAAGGCGGGACGCTCCCGCGCCGGCTCGAAGGCGGCCTCCTCGCACACGGGCGCCCTGGCCGAGAGCGACGTCGTGGTCGAGGCTCTGCTGCGTCAATCCGGGGTGATCCGGACCCGGACGCTCGAAGAGCTCTTCGACGTGGCTTCGCTTCTCGCGCATCAGCCGATCCCTTCCGGCCGCCGCGTCGCGATCCTGACAAACGCCGGCGGGCCGGCGATTCTCGCGGCCGACGCCTGCGAGTCGCAGGGCCTGGTACTGGCTTCACTCGCCGACGCCACAGGCAGGTCACTCCGCTCCTTCCTCCCCGCCGCGGCCAGCGTCGCGAATCCCGTGGACATGCTGGCCTCGGCTTCGGCGCACGACTACGGCCGGGCCATGCGAGCGGTTCTCGCTGACCCGGGAGTGGACAGCCTGCTCGTGATCTACATTCCCCCGATCGCCTCGGACCCTGACATCGTGGCTTCCGAGATGGCAGCGGGAGCGCGCGCGGCCTCCGGCAAGCCGGTCCTCGCGACGTTCATGAGCGCGAAAGGCGCCCCGCCGGGACTCGCTCCCCTGCCCTGCTATCCGTTTCCGGAGTCGGCCGCGGCGGCCCTGGCGCGGGTGACAGCTTACGGAGAGTGGCGGAAGCGCCCGGCGGGAACGGTCCCGAAGTTCGAGGAGATCCGAAGGGAGGACCTTCGCGCTCTGATCGCCGGGGCGATGAGCCGCGGCGGAGGGTGGCTCACTCCCGGAGAAGCGCAGGACCTCCTGAAAGCGCTGGGAATCCTGGCAGCCAGGCCGCGCCTGGCCACGACCTGGAAGGATGTTCGCGATGCGGCCAGGGAGATCGGCTTTCCTCTGGCGCTCAAGGCCGTCGGACCGGCGATCCTTCACAAGACGGAAGTGGGCGGCATCAAGCTCGGACTTGCCGGCATGGCCGCTGTGCGTTCGGCCTACCGCGAGCTCTCGCGGAGCCTCGGAGACGCCATGACGGCCGTTCTGGTCCAAGAGATGGTGCCCGGAGGCGTCGAGGTCATCGTGGGGGCGACCTACGACGCTGCCTTCGGTTCGCTCGTGCTCTATGGGAGCGGAGGGACGCTCGTCGAGCTTCTTTCCGACGTGTCCTTCCGGATCGCGCCTCTGACGGACCTGGATGTCGCCGACATGCTGGAGGAAGTCCGGGGCACCGCGCTCCTCAGGGGATATCGCGGCACCGCGCCCGCGGATGAGGCAGCGCTCCGCGAGATCCTCCTGAAGGTCTCTGCCCTCCTCGAGCTCTGTCCGGAGGTGCTGGAGCTCGACCTGAACCCCGTAAAGGTGCTCGAAAAAGGCGCGTGCGCCGTGGACTGCCGCGTCCGCGTCGGCCGCCCGCCCACCTCGCCGCGAGCCCGCAGGGTCTCCTACTGATCCAGCGCCGGGGAGGGTTCAACGAGCGCGACCCCCGCCGGTGTCAACAAAAGCCTTCTTTCGGTGGAAGATCTTGAATGCCTCGAACCAGAGGATGCTGAAGGTTCCCGCCGCAAGACAGATCGCGAGGTCGTTGACGTGGAGCTTCGAGAATCGACTCGGTCCGGAGGCGCGCGGCGCCCTCACGTCCGCAGCCTAACGCGGTTCGGTTAGGATTCGCCGCCAATGGCGCATGCCTTCGATCTCGGCGCCTTTCTCCTGGCTTTCGGCGCCGCGCTCATCGGGGCCAAGATCTTCGGCGAGCTTGCGGAGCGCATCGGCCAGCCGGCCGTGCTCGGCGAGCTCCTGGCCGGGATCGTCCTGGGCCCGTCGGTCATCGGCCTCGTTCCGCTCTCGGAGGGCATCCTGGTGCTGGCCGAGATCGGCGTCGTGCTCCTCCTCTTCGAGGTGGGGCTCGAGACCGACCTCGAAGAGCTGCTCCGGGTGGGCGCGCCGGCCCTGGCGGTGGCTCTGGTGGGGATGGCGTTGCCGTTCGCGGGGGGCTACGCGCTGACCCGCGCCCTCGGCCACGAAGCGCTGACGGCGGTCTTCGTCGGCGCCGCGTTGACGGCCACGTCCATCGGGATCACCGCGCGGGTGTTGTCCGAGCTGAAGGTCCTCGCCACCCGCGAGGGCCAGATCATCCTCGGCGCGGCGATCCTGGACGACGTGCTCGGCTTGATCGTGCTCGCGATCGTCTCGAAAGTGGCCGCGCACGGAACGCTCGAAGCCGGCGCCGCTTTGAAATCGGCCGCCTTCTCCATCGGCTTCGTGATCGTCGCGATCGTCGCCGGGATCCCGCTCGGAAAGAGGCTGATCGGCGTCGTCGGCAAGGCGAGTGTGCGCGGCATGCTCCTGGCGGCCTCGGTGGCGTTCGTGCTCCTGGTCGCCTGGGCGGCCGCGAAAGCCGGCTCGGCGCCGATCGTGGGCGCCTTCGCCGCGGGCATGGCCCTCGCGCGTACCAACCGAAAGCACGACATCGACGCGGCGCTCAAACCGGTCGTGGACATCTTCGCGCCCGTGTTCTTCGTCTACGTCGGGGCGCAGGTCGACGTGCGGCTGCTCAATCCCGCCGTCGCGGAGTACCGGCCGGCGCTGCTGCTCGGCCTGGGGCTGACCCTCGTGGGGTTCCTCGGCAAGTTCGCGGCGGGCTTCTGCGCGTGGGGCAAGGTGCGGCGCGCCTTCATCGGCGCCGGCATGGTGCCGCGGGGCGAGGTGGGCCTGATCTTCGCGTCGCTCGGGCTCGCGACCGGGGCCCTGCCCGAGCCCGTGTTCGTGGCGGTGCTCGTCGCCGTCTTCGCGACGACCTTCGTGACCCCGCCGCTGTTGAAGGTCCTGAAGCCCGGGACCGCCTAGGACGGGCCTACGCCCCGCCTCCGGCGGCGGGTTTCGGGAGCACGCCGGTTTCCTGTCCCCGGGGCCGCAGCTCCGCCAGCGTCGCGTTGAGCAGCATCCGCCGTTCGAAGTCGAGCCGAGAGAAGAGCGGCTCGAGAGCCAGCGCGATCCGGTCCTCGCGCCCGCTGACGTGGTACAGATCCGGCATCAAGGCTTCCACGACGCGCGCGACCGTGATCTGACGGCCGGACATCGCCAGGCGAAATCCCTTGACCGCGTTGCCGTCGACGAGGCCCGCCCGGGCGAGGTCCTCCAGGACGGCCAGCGTCTCGGCCGTGGACGCGTCGGGGTTCGTCTCGATGTCCTTCAAGGGCGCGAATTCGGCGCTCGACATGCAGAGCAGCATGCGGATCGCCTTCTCGGCGCGCCCCTCGCGCTGGCGGCCGCTCCGGGAGCCGGACACCTCCCTCTGGAGGACGTGCGTCAGCTCGACTCCGAAGAGAATCAGGGCCCAGGCGAAATAGAGCGCGAGGATGGCGAAAAGAATGAAGGCCAGAGAGCCCGTGATGAGGTTCATGCGCTGGAGGGCCTCGACGTACAGGTTGAAGGCGAAGCGCAGAAGCTCGAGCCCGAGCGCGACCGTCGCCCCCGCGACCGCGGCGGCCGACAGGCGCACGCGCGCGTTGGGGAGATACCGGTAGATCAGGGTGAGAAAGAACGCCTTGAGGAGGAACGGCAGGATCGCGCCGACCAAGGCCGAGTGGAGCGCGGAATCCGAGGCCGCCAGGCCGCGCAGCGCCCGGATGCCCCACCCGATGCCGCCGAGGACGAGGCCGAGGGTCACCAGCGCGAACGTGAAGATCAAGAAGCGCGACAGCCGCCCCCGGCGGCGAGGCGCCCCCCAGACGGCGTTGAAGACGCCCTCGACGATGAAGACCAGGTGCACCGAGGCGACGACGAGCAGCCCGAGCCCGATGCCCGTGATCGCGCTCGATTCCGCCATGAAGTCCCGCAGGTTCTCCGTGAGCCGGGCCGTCTGATACGGCAGCACCGCGTTGACGACGGCAAGAATCTGGTCGTCGTTCTCCCGAAAGAACGTGACGAGAAAGAGCGAAAAAGACGCGAGCAGCGGCACCGCGGTCAGCAGCGACGAGAAAGCGAGCGAGGCCGCGAGATCGAGCCCCCGGTCGGCTCGGAAGCCCCGGAAGGTCTGACCGAGGACCCCGCGGATCGACCAGCCGGCCGGCGGCTCAAGCTCCACGCCCGTGCCCATTTTTCGGGGTCAAGGGTATATGATCCGGGTTCTCACGGAGGTGACCATGGCCAAAGAGACCCCGTTCGACCGCGCGCGCGATTTCGTGGAAGAGAAGATCGACAAAACCAAGGAAGTGCTGGGCGAGTCTTATTCCAAGGCGCGCGACCAGTTCGACGACGTCAGCGAGGACGTTCGCAAGTCCGTCAAGACGAGCGCGAAGAAGCTCGAGAAGGACTACGGCTACGTGTGGGACGACGTGCGCGGCTACGTGCGCGAGAACCCGGGCACCGCGATCGCGGTGTCGGCTGCCGTCGGATTCGTTCTCGGATTCCTGCTCCGCGGCGACGACGACTAAGCCGTAAGCCCTAAAACGCAAGCCGTGACGGGCCGGCTAACGGCTAACGGCTAACGGCTAACGGGTCACGGCCCCCGTCCCCCTATAATCCGCTCGTGACATTCAGGAAAGCGGGTCACCCCGCGCTCTCGACGTTCGCGTCGAGCGCGGGTTGAGCCTGCAAGATCGGTCAGTTCGACCTGTCCGCGCTTCTCCGGAAGCTTCCCTCCCCGGCGGATCCGAACCTGCTGGTCGGCAACGCTCTGTCGGATGACGCGGCGGTGTATCGCGTCGGGGGAGGACAAACGATCGTCCAGACGATCGACTTCTTCACGCCGGTCGTCGACGACCCGCGCCTCTTCGGCCGGATCGCCGCGGCCAACGCCCTGTCCGACATCTACGCCATGCGCGGCCGGCCGATCCTCGCGCTGGCGCTCGTGGCCTTTCCGACGAAGGTCCTGCCCGTCGAGGTCCTCGAGGAGATCCTGCGGGGAGGGGCGGAGAAGGTGGCCGAGGCGGGGGCCGTCATCGGCGGCGGGCACTCGATCGACCACGACATCCCGCTCTACGGACTCTCGGTGACGGGCGTCGTGGAGGAAGCGAAGGTGACGCGCAACGCCGGGGCGAGAAGGGGCGACGCCCTCGTCCTGACCAAGCCGCTCGGCATCGGCATCACCGTCTGCGCCGGGCGCGCCGACTCCGCCGCCGGGGGCTTGTCGGGGCTCCTGCGCAAGCGCAAGCTCCCGGAGGCGGCGCTGGCGGAGGCGGTCTCCGTCATGTGCACGCTGAACCGGGCGCCGGTCGAGGCCATGGAGGGGTTCGACATCCATGCGGCGACCGACGTGACCGGCTACGGCCTCCTCGGCCACGCCCATGAGATGATGGACGCCTCCGGGACGGCCGCGGAGTTTTCCGTCTCGCGCGTTCCGCTGTTGTCCGAGGCGAGGCGGCTGGCGGCGCAGGGCGTCGCGCCCGACGGCTCCCGCGTGAACGTGCGGAACCTGCGCCCCCGGACCGAGGTCGGCGCCGGCGTCACCGACGACGACGTCCTCCTCCTCTGCGACGCCCAGACTTCCGGCGGACTGCTCGTGGCGCTGCCGGAAGACCAGGCCGACGCGTATGCTGCGCGCTGCCGCGAGACGGGAGCGCCGGCGGCCGCGGTGGTGGGCCGGGTCGTCGACAGGTCGAAAGCCCTCCTTCGCGTCGTGGCGTAACAGAAACGGAAGGACCGATGGCCGACGAAAAGGACTGGATCGAAGTGGCGGCGGCCGGAGACGACGAGGAGGCCGAGATCATCGCCGGGCTCCTCGAGTCCGAGAACATCCCCTGCGAGATCGAAGGGCCGTCCTCCTCGCCCTGGCCGGAGAACCTCGGGTCCCTCGGCGTGGCGCGGGTGATGGTGCCGGCCGACCGCGCCGAGGAGGCGAAGGCGCTGATCTCCGAGCGCGAGAAGGACGCCGAGAAGAACCTCTCCGACGCCTCCGACGAATGAGCACCCTGCCCCCCGGCTCGAAGCTGGGGCGCTTCGAGATCTCGACCGTTCTCGGCCAGGGAGCGATGGGCGTCGTGTATCTGGCCAACGACCCCGAGATCGAGCGGCCCGTCGCGATCAAGACCGTCCGCCCCGAGGCCATGCGGGGCGAGAGCGCGAGGGAGATCGAGGCCCGCTTCCTCAAGGAAGCCAAGCTCGCGGGTAGAGGGTAGACGGTAGACGATTCTCTCGTCTTCTGTCTCCCGTCTCCCGTCTCCCGTCTCCCGGCCCTGGGCCGTGAGATATCCTTAACCACAGATCGGCTGTATGAGCGACGCCTTCCACCGCAAATGCCCGCTCTGCGGGGGCGAGATGCTCCGCTCGCGGTCGAACACGTCCGGATACACGTCGTACTTCTGGAAGAAGCCGTGGAAGTCCGGGCTCTTCTCCTGGGGAGTCGAAAAGGTCTACCCGTGGGCCTGCATGGGCTGCGGCGTCGTCCTCTTCTACCTCGATCGGCTGCCGGCGGTCGCCGAGGAGTACCGGTCCTCGCGCAGCAACGCCCGAGCGCCGGAGGGGTACCCGGCCACCATCAAGCCTTGATCGCGATCTCCTACCTCGACGGCAACCGCCTGTCCCGCGCCGTGATCGCCGGCGCGCACTTCGTGGCCGAGCGGGCCGAGGCCTTGAACAAGATCAACGTGTTTCCGGTGGCCGACGGAGACACGGGGATCAACCTCGCGTCCACCCTCCAGAAAATCGCCTCGGGCATCTCCCGCGTGCGGCAGCGGCACATCCGTGAGATGTCCAAAGCGCTGGCCGACCAGGCGATCGGCGGCGCGCGGGGAAACTCCGGCGCGATTCTGGCGCAGTTCTTCTGCGGCTTCTCCGAGGGCCTTCCGGACTCCCCGCGCGTGACGACGCGGACCTTCGGCGCCGCGGTCGTGCGCGCGGCCGAGTCGGCCTACAGCGCCATCGCGCGGCCGGTCGAGGGAACGATCCTGACGGTCATTCGGGATTGGGCGCGGCACGTGGCCGACCGGGCCCAGGAGATCGGTGACTTCGGCGTGCTCCTGCCCGAGTCGCTCAAGGTGGCGAAGGTCTCGCTCGAGAACACGCCGAAGCAGATGAAGCTTTTGGAGAAGGCGGGCGTGGTGGACGCCGGGGCGCAGGGCTTCGTGTATCTGCTCGAGGGGATCGTCACGTACCTCCGGGAAGCCGCGCGGCTGGCCCCGCCGCCCGTCCAGGCCGGGGAAGACGTGAAGGCCGCCGTGTTCGACAAGATGTCGGACGCGATCCTCTTCCGCTATTGCACGGAGGTCCTCCTCGAGGGCGACGCGATCGACCGCGACGCGTTGCGGCGCGAGACGGCGCTGCTCGGCGATTCGATCGTGATCGCGGGAGGCGCGTCGCGGATCCGCCTCCACGTGCACACCAATGAGCCCGAGAAGCTCTTCGAGATGGCCGCGCGCTTCGCCGACGTGGCGCAGACGAAGGTCGAGGACATGCGCGCGCAGCACGAGTCGCGCTTCGACAAGAATCGCGCCGAGCGTGTCGGCATCGTGACCGATTCGACCTGCGACCTGCCCGCCTCCATGCTCGAGGACCTGAACATCGGGGTGGTGCCCGTGCGCGTCTACTTCGGCTCCGAGAACTATCTCGACAAGGTCACGCTCACGCCGTCCGAGTTTTACGCGCGCTTCGCCGTGACCGACGAGGCCCCCAAGACCTCGCAGCCGCCGCCGGCCGACTTCACGCAGGTCTACGAGAACGTGGCGGAGCACGCGGGCTCGATCGTCTCGGTCCACCTGTCTTCGGCAGTGTCGGGGACCTACCAGGCGGCCACGGTCGGAGCGCGGCCGGTGCAGAAGACGAAGATCGAGCACGTGGACAGCCGCAACGTGTCGGTGGGTCTCGGCCTGGTCGTGCGGGCCGCCGCCGATGCCGCCGCGTCGGGCAAGGGCGCGGACGAGGTGGCGCGGATCGCCCGCGAGGCCGCCGAGCGCGTGCGCACTTTCATCGCAGTGCCGACCCTCAAGCACCTCGTGCGCGGCGGGCGCGTGTCTCCGGCGCGCGGGTTCATCGCGAAGCTGCTGGGCCTGCTGCCGGTCCTGACGATCTCGCGCGAGGGCAAGGTCGAGCCGGCGGCGAAGGCTCGCGGGTACGACGCGGCGCGCCGCAAGATGATGAAACTGCTCTTCGAAGAGGCAGGCGAGCGGGTCTCGACCTCGCGCCGCTTCGGCGTGGCGCACTGCGACGCGGAGGACGTGGCCGAAGAGCTCGCCCGCCAGATCCGCGACGCGTATCCCGAGTCCGACGTGATGATCGTCGAGTGCGGCCCCGCGCTGGGCGCGCATGGGGGGCCGGGGGCTTTAGCGGTGGCGGTGCTGCCGTAACGAAGTCGACCGTCAACGGTCAACTTGATTCCTACAGCCTCTTCGCCGCCAACAACAGCACGTCCCGCATTCCCGGCGCGACCCCCGCCTTCTTCCACTCCGTGACCAGCGCCGCGAAGGCAGCCGAGAGGGCCTGGGTCTCGGCGGCGCGGGCCAGGCGCTGGACGGCCTTTTCGGCGGAGGGCGGCTTTCCCGCGGAGCCGAGCCCGGAGAGGCCCGAGGACGCGAGCACGAGCAGATCCCCGCGGGCGGTCTCGAGCGTCACCTCGCGCACTCCCGCGTTCTCGCGGACCTGGAACGGGACCGGGCGCCCGAAACGCAGCACCCAGGGTATCGGCGCCTCGCGGCTGGCGAGCGAGAGGCGCTCCCCCTCGAAGCGCGCGGCGATGACCGCGCACGCGGGCTCCAGGATCCCGAGCTTCTCGACGATCTCGGAGGGCGGCGTCTCGAGGAGCAGCCTGCGGCCGAGAGTCGACGCGCGAACGAGGGAACCGATCGCCTCGTGGATGTCGCGGCGGTCTTCCACGAGCAGGAAGGCGAGGACGTCCGGGGCAGTCTCGACGGCGTAGAGCGCCGCGTTGGGCTCGTCCGACCGCCAGCGCAGGGGCGCCGACTCGAAGCCGGGGGTCTCGGGCCACGACGCGGGCAGCAACAGCGGCATGACGCCCTTGAGAACCCCGGCGGCTCCCTCCCGCCGGGCCCTCCGGACCGCGGCCTCGTGCTCGCGCACGCTCTCGACAGCGAGCGCGGCGTGCGTGCCGACCTCGCTGAGGAACTCCTCGTCCTCGCGGGTGAAATTGCGGCGCCGCTTGTTGAGGATCTCGACGACCCCGACGATCTCGCCGCGGGGCGTGCGCATCGGCGCGGCGAGGATCGAGACCGTCTTGAAACCGGAGGAGGTGTCCGTACGCTTGTCGAAGCGCGGGTCCTGGTACGCGTCGAAGGAGTTGACGGTCTGGCCGGTCTGGGCGACGCTGCCCGCGATACCGGTCCCGACCGGGAGGCGGATCGGGTTGACGGAGCCGCCCTCCAGGATCTGGCTGACGAGCTCGCCCGACTCCGGGTCCTGGAGGAAGATCGTGCCGCGCTCGGCGTCGGTCTCCGAGGTCGCTGTCTTCAGGATGATGCGGAGCGTCTCGGTCGGGTCGAAGGTCGCGGCGAGCGACTTGTTGGCCTCCAGGATGACCATCAGCTTGACCATCTTGGCCCGCGTCACGGAGACCTCGGCGAGCACCCGGTCGAGGACCTGCCCCTCGAAGGCGGCGATCGCGTCCGAGAGCGCGGTGGCGTCGCCGAAGCGCGTCTGGGGGTCCTTGGCGATCGCGCGCTCGAGGATGTCCCGGAGCTCGGGCGGCAGGTCCGGCCGCAGGGTCTCGACCTTCGGCGCCGCTTCCGAGATGACCCGGCGCACCAGACGCGCCGTGTCGTCGTCGTCGAAGGGGACCCGGCCGGTGAACATTTCGAAGAGGAGAACCCCCATGGCGTACACGTCGGTGCCCTGCGTCGGCATCTCCCCCCGCAGGAGCTCGGGGGCCAGGAACTGCGGCGTGCCCGGGACCGTGTCGCCCTGCTCTCCGCGGTAGAGCCCGGTCTCCACCGCGATGCCGAAGTCCATCAGACGGGGTGTCCCGTCCTCGCCCACGAGGACGTTCTCGGGCTTCAAATCGCGGTGCAGGACCCCCATGCGGTGCGCGGCCGCCAGGCCGTTGCAGATGCCCTTGGCGATCGCCAGCCCGCGCCCCAGCGGCAAGGTCCGCTCGCGCTCCTCGAGCTCCTTCAGCGTGCGGCCCGCCAGGTATTCCATCGAGACGAACTCTTCGCCGTCGATCTCGACCAAATCGTAGACGCGGCAGACGTTCTCGTGGGTGACCTTGCGAGACAGGATGATCTCGCGGCGCAGGGTCTCGCGCCGCTCCGGGGAGACGCGGTCCGGCCGGATGCGCTTCAACGCGATCTCCTGGTCGAGCTTCAGGTCGCGGGCCCGGTAGACGACGCCCATCCCTCCGAACCCGAGCACCGCGTCGATCCGGTAGCGCCCTCCGAGAACCGTCCCGACCGTGACGGGCGCTTCCCTCGACGGAATTCGCAGGGTCGAACCGTCGCGCGTCGGGAGCTCGCTGTCGTGGGACAAGACGGAACGATTCTAAGCCGGGGGAGGTCGATTCTCGATTCCCGACCCGGAACGACCCCTTTTGACTTTCCCTCCGCCGAGGTCTAGATTGGCGAACCAGCGTGCGAAGCTTCCATCTCGCCACGAGCATTCCACGGCGAAAACTTGAGGGAGGAGAACCGTGAGACAACGACTTCGTGCCCCCTTTCCCCGCGTCGTTCTGACCCTGGCGATCGTGGGTTTCCTCTCCAGCACTCCCGCCTTTTCCTCGGGTTTCCAGGTCATGACGCACGGCGCGCGGGCGACGGGCATGGGCCTGGCCTACGCGGGCATCGGCGGCGATCCGACGGCGATCTTCTACAACCCGGCCGGCATCGGGTGGATGACGCACTTCGAGAGCTACGTCGGACTCAACTTCCTGACGCGGACCGACGGCGGCGTCGTCGGCGCCAACCCGTACCCGGGCGCAGGCGCCTCCACGAACCTCGACAACCAGTGGTTCTTCTTTCCCGACGGGTACGCCGTCATTCCGCTGACCAACGAGCTCAACTTCGGGATCGGCGGGTTCGCGCAGTATGGCCTCGGCCTCCGGTGGGAGAACCCGGAGACCGCGAGCACGCGCTTCGTCTCGCAGAACGCGGTCATCCGGTCCCTCGACGTCAACCCGGTCTTCTCCTATCGGCTCTTCCCGCAGCTTTCCGTCGCCGTCGGCGCCGACTACCGGTTCTCGAAAGTCCAGCTCGAGCGCAACCAGGGAGCCGTCAACCCGTTCACCGGCGCCTTCGTGGACGTCGCGCACGTCAAGCTCAACAGCGAACTGCTCTCCAACGGGGGCTGGGGCTGGAACGCCGGCATCATGTTCAAGCCCTTCGAGGCGCTGTCGATCGGGGCCGCCTACCGCTCGAGCATCACGATCGACTACGAGGGCACGGCCAACTTCATCCAGCGACTGACCGGCAACCCGGTTTTCGACGGGATCGTGGCGGGCCAGCTGCCGCAGGGCGAGCACCCGGTCACGACGTCGATCAAGTTCCCCTCGAGCATCAACATCGGCGCCGGAATCCAGCTCCCGGCCGGCTTCCTCCTCGGGCTCGAAGCCGACTGGACGGAATGGTCCACCTTCCAGGAACTGAACATCGTGTTCCCGGACGGCGCCGCGCCCGGCCTCGACCGCATCACGATCTGGCAGGACTCCTGGGCCTATCGCGCGGGCCTCGAGAAGAGCTTCGGCCAGTTCGCCATCCGGGTCGGCTACTACTACGACAACACGCCGCAGCCGGACGTCGATGTCGGACCGCTTCTGGCCGACAGCGACCGCAACGTCTACACCGCCGGATTCGGCTACAACGCCGAGCGGTTCGGGTGGGATCTGGGGGCGGCCCTGATCAAGTTCAAGCAACGCAGCATCCTCACGGCGCAGACGGATAACTTTTTCGGGACCTACACGGAGACCGGCCTGGTTCTGACCGGCGGCCTCCGGTTGGCCTTTTAGGGCGGAGGGGAGCCATGAAGATCACGCTTCGCTCGATCGTTTCCGGCGCCGCGCTGGCGCTCGTTTTCGCGGCGCCCGCCGTCGCGCAGGATTTCGACAAGTACGTAGCGCTCGGCGACAGCCTCACGGCCGGCGTCGAAGGTAACTGCGTCGTGGAGCGCAACCAGCGGGCGTCCTATCCGGCCGTCCTCGCGCAGCAGCTCGGCATCGAGGATTTCCAGCAGCCCCTGGTGCAGGAGCTGGCGCTGTCGGACCCGCTCGTCGGCAACCCGTGTCTGGGCACCGTCTTCATTCCTCCGTCGACCGTGACCGTGGGGGCTATTTCCCAGATGGGCGCTCCGCTGAACCTCTCTCTGCCCCGGCCCTACGACAACCTGGGGATCGCCGGCGCGCGGGTGCGGGATCTGATCGACCTGATCCACGGCAACCCCAACGGCACGACCGTGGAAGCCAACGCGGCCCTCGTGCTGCGCAACGTCCCGGGCTCGCCCTTCGACGGGACCAATGCGGTGACCCAGGCCAACATTCTGCAGCCCGACCTCGTGAGCCTCTGGATCGGCAACAACGACGTCCTCGGCGCGGCGCTCGCGGGCGTGGTGGTGGACGGCGTGACACTGACCCCGGTGCCGGCCTTCACCGAGAAGTATGACGCGGTGAACGCCGCTCTGGGGGGAGCCGGCCGGACGCTCGTCGGGGCCAACATCCCGGATGTCACGGCGATCCCCTTCACGACGACCATACCGGGGATTTTGATCAATCCCGCCACCCGGCAGCCCGTGATCATCGACGGGCACACCGTCCCGCTGCTCGGCGAAGGCAACGACGCCTTCCCGTGCACGCCGGTCGCGCCGGATCAGGGCTGTCCCCTCCCCGCCGGCACGCTCGTGACGCTCCCGGCCTCGGCGCTTCTGGCGCAGGGCATCGGCGTCCCCACCGCCGCCGGCGGCACGGGTCAACCTCTCCCGGACGGCCGCTTCGTCCCCCCGGTCATGCTCGTCTCCGGCGTGACGCTCTACCCGAACGAGGTTGCGGCGATCGTGGCGCGCACCAACGAGCTCAACGCGGTCATCGCGGCTGAGATCGCCGGCGCCGGCGGCGTTCTCGTCGACATCCACGCGATCTTCGAGGACATCTCGGCCAACGGCTACCACATCGGCGGGCTCACCCTGACCCGCTCGTTCCTGACGGGCGGCATCTTCTCCGCCGACGGCTTCCACCCCTCTTCGATCGGTTACACGATGATCGCCGACGAGTTCATCAAGGCGATGAACAGCTCGCTCGGGACCGACATCCCGCGTCCGGACTTCTCTCACGTCCTCTTCACGCCCAACGTGCCGGCCGGCGGGGCAGCCCTGACCGACGGGGGGATCTGGGGCTACGGGATGTCGACATGGAAGAGCTTGCTTGAGACCGCGGCCCCGGCCTGGGGCCTGGCCATTCAGTACCCGGAGGCGGGCCGAGCGACGCCGCAGGACGGCGGGCGCGGGACCCGAACCGTGACCCGGGGCGACGGGGACTGAGCCGACTTCGTGATCCGGAAGCCCCGGGGTCTCCCCCGGGGCTTTTTCTTTGCGCCGCATTCTGCTAGATTTCGCCGTCTTTTTCGGGGGTAGGCGTCCATGGCAATGATTCCGGCGACACAGCTTCGAAGCGGAATGCTCATCATCCACAACGGCGAGCTCCATCGCGTCCACGACATGGTCCACAAGACCCCCGGAAACCTGCGGGGGTTCGTGCAGACCAAGATGCGCAACGTGCGCAGCGGATCGATGAACGAGCACCGCTTCGGCTCGACCGACCGGGTCGAAAAGGCGTCCCTGGACGAGCGGGAGATGGAGTACCTGTACTCCGACGCCGCCGGGCACCACTTCATGGACCAAAGCACCTATGACCAGCTCACGCTCTCGGACGAGGTGATCGGCGAGCAGATGAAGTACCTGCTCCCCAACACCGCGATCCACGTGGACTTCTATGACGACAACCCGGTCGGCATCGAGCTGCCCAACTCCGTGACCCTCGAGGTCGTCGAGACCCAGCCGGGGATGAAGGGCGCCACGGCCTCGGCGTCGTACAAGCCGGCGACGCTCGAAACCGGGCTCCAGGTGATGGTCCCCCAGTTCGTCGAGGCCGGGACCCGAATCAAGGTCGACACGCGCGATAACTCCTACCTCGAGCGCGCGTAACCGGCGAGCCCATTGTTGACGGTTATCCGAGCCGAGGACCCCGCCGGGATATGCTGAATCAACATAAATATCTGAGCCGATTGGACTTTTGGGGTTGACGCCCCGCGGGGACCTCCTGATAATCCTCTCGTGCGCAAGGCGTCGGTCATACCGGCGGCTGTACTAGCCGCCGTTTTCGTTTTCGGTGCCTCCGTCGATGCGGAGGCCGCGCCAGCGCGCTCCCAGGCGAAACCGAAAACCGCCCGGGTCGCCGGTTCGATCTCGACAGAGGTGCGCAAGAAGCCCGTCGTCGCACGGAAGAAGCCGGTTGCCCGGAGAGCGAAGACCAAGAAGGCCTCCGTCCGGAAGCGCCGAGCGACAGCACCGAAGACGGCCCGCCGGGTCGTTCGCCAGGGCCCCCGCGGCGCGATCGTCGTCGATCGGGTGGCCGTCGAGATCCCCCAGTGGTACGGCCCGTTCCTGCCCGTCGAGACGTACGACTATCCGCGGCCCGCCTGCGACCCGATCGACGCCATCCTCGAAGCGCACGTGCACGAGTCGGACGCCGAGACTCCGGAGCTCGACGACGTGGCCGCCGCCGTGGCGGCCCCGGAGCCGAACGCGCTCACCCGGGTCGCCCGTACTTTGGGCTCGCTCCTGAGGCCCAAGTCCTCCCAGACGAAGCTGCGGCCCGAGGACGTGGATCTGTCGGACCTGCTCACGGCCGGCGTGCAGATCCCGGTGGAAGGCGTGGACCCCAGCCGCCTGCGCGACTCGTTCCTGGCTTCGCGGGGCCGGCATGCCCAGCACCTGGCGATCGACATCGGCGCGCCGAAGGGGACGCCCGTCCTCGCAGCCGCGGAAGGCCCGATCGTGCAGATGCGCCGCGAGAAGCGCGGCGGAATCTCCCTCTACCAGAAGGATCCCACGGGCCGTTACCTCCTCTTCTACTGCCACCTCTCGAAGTACGCGAAGGGGCTCCGCACGGGGGACATGGTCGGCAAGGGAGAGGTCGTCGGCTACGTCGGCCGGACCGGCCGCGTGATCGGCGGCCCGCACCTGCACTTCTCGATCACCCGGCTGCCCGAAGGCGACGACAACTTCAGAGCCGGAGTGGCCATCAACCCGTACCTGCTGTTCCTGGCCGCGGTTCCCTAGGCCGCAGCCGCGCAGCCGGGGTCAGGTCTTCATTTTTCGGATTTCAGAACCTGTGTCGCTCGAGAGAGGCTGCGGCTGAAATCCCGAAAAATGAAGACCTGACCCCACTAGACCACCACTAGACCACCCTCGGGTCTTCCAACCGAAACAGGCGGTCGAGCCATAGGCCCGTCAGCTTTTCCGAAACCGTGTTCTGTCGCAGCCGGGCGGCGAGGTTGCCCCAGTCCATCACGTCGAGCTTCTGGTCCTGGTTGAAACAGGAGAACACGATCTCTTCGCGGCCCGTCGCCGGGTCCACGTGCTTCTGCAGGCACTGGGCGCAGACCTCTTTCATCATGCACTGCATCGGCGAGTTGATCGAGGCGATCCCCACGTGGCCGGGGTTCAGGTACGGGGCGAGCACCGTCTTTCGCGAGCGCGCCACGGCGGCCATCATGCGGTCCGAGCCGATGACGATCAGGCGTTCCGCCTCCGCCAGCGGCACCGGAATCTCACCCAGCTTTCCGGTCGCGTAGGCCAGCATCGCTTCGACGATGTTGCCGACGAAGCTGCGGTCCGAGGGCCGCCGGGCGGGAATCGGCTCGCCGCGATCGACCGACAGGACCAGCGTGTCGGCGGCCGCCTCGAGCTGGTCCTGCTTGTAGAAATCCTCGGCTTTCTTGTAGCCCGCGAAGTAGACCACGCGGTTTCCGAGCCGGCGGGCCTTCAGGCCGATCGAGAAGAGCACGGCGTTGCCGAGTCCGCCGCCGCAGAGGATGACGGTCGAGTTCTCCGGCAGCTCCGTGGCGGTCCCGGTGGGTCCCATGACGACGACCGGCTCGCCGGGCTCGAGGACCGAGCAGAGACGCGTCGACCCGCCGATCTCGAGGGCGATCATGGAGAGCAGCCCCTGCCGGGCGTCGACCCAGGCGCCGGTCAGGGCGCAGGGCTCGATCAGCAGAGGCGAGCCTCCGATCCGCGGGGCCCGCGACTCGAGGTTCTGCAGCCGAAAGAACTGGCCCGGCTGGAAGTTCCGGGCCGCCGCCGGCGCGCGGACGATGACCTCGACGATCGTGGGCGTCAGGCGGTGGACCGCGACGACGCGGGCCGTCAGGTCCTCCTCAACGCGGTTTCGGAACGCGTCCCATTCGGCGTCCGGCTCGGCGGCCGCTTCCTGTCCGTTCAGAACGTCGACGATCGCCCGGTAGCCGTTCCTGGCCGAGGCCATCGCCTTGACGACGTTGCCGTTATAGGCCGGATGGTTGTCGCCGAAGAAGGTCACGAACTTGCCGTTTCGCGCGTAGCCCGTGAAGAAGGCCCCCTCGTCGTCGGCGGGGGCCGGCTCGAGCCGCCAGCCGCCGTTCTCCGGCACGGCGCGGTGCGGGGCGAAGAATCGCTTCTTCGAGTCCAGGGCGAAGGCGTCGGGGTACTCCTTCGCGTAGGTGATGTTGGGCGTCGTCCCCGCGGCCACCAGGCACGTCCGCGCGGGAAGCTCGACGATCTCCCCGGACCCCGAGCGCTGGAAGCGCACCGCGGCGAGCTTTCCGTGCTCATCCGCCACGGCTTCCGACGGCTCGAGGCCCTCGATGAAGGAGATCCCCTCCTCGAGCGCCTTGATGATCTCCTCGTGGTTGAGGCGATAGGCGGGCGACTCCTCCATCGTGCGGCGATAGGCGATCGAGACGCCGCCCCATTGCCGGCACAGGCCGGCGAGGTCGGGCGCTTGCCCGGCCGCGCGAGCCCTTTCGCGCTCGGCGCGGACGGCCTGTCCGTGCGCGAGCAGGCGATCGAGGATCTCGCGCTCCTCCGGATCGAAGCCCGCGCGCACCGCCGCCTCGCCCGCGTCGCCGCACAGCGCCTCGAAGCGCACGAGCGTCTTCTCGGCCTGGAGCGGGTAGTAGGCCAGCAGCTCCGTCGCCGTGTCGACGGCGGTCAGGCCCCCGCCGATCACGACCGCGGGAAGCTCCGCCTGGAGGTTCGCGAGGGCCTCTTCCTTGAAGGCGCCGGTCAGCTGGAGGGCCATCAGGAAATCCGACGCCTTCCGCACGCCGCGCAGGATGTTGTTCCGCATCGGAATGATCGTCGGGCGGCCCGCGCCCGCGGCGATGGCGATGTGATCGAAGCCCGCGTCGAAAGCCTGCTCGGCCGAGAGCGTTCCGCCGAAGCGCACGCCCCCCAGGATGGAGAATCTCCGCCGCCGTGCCAGCGTGAGGTGGATGAGCGTCAGGAAGTTCTTGTCCCAGCGCACGGTGATCCCGTACTCGGAGACCCCGCCGAATCCGGCCAGCGGCCGCCGGTCGAGGGGAAGGGAGATCTGGCTCCAGTCCCGGATGGGCTGAATGCCCCGACCGTCGGCGCCGGTCCACTCAACGGACAGCGGCTCGATCTTCAACCCGTCGATCCCGACGACCCCGCAGCCCTCGTTCAACAGGTAGTGGGCCAGCGTGTAGCCGGCCGGCCCCAGGCCCACGACCAGGACCTTGCGGCCGCTGTAGGGAATCGCGTGCGGGCGCTGCGGATGGAGAGGGTTCCACCGGGTCAGCAGGCCGTAGATCTCGACGCCCCAGGGCAGCTCGAGCACGTCCACGAGCACGCCGGTTTCGATCTGCGGGATGTTGACGGGGTCCTGCTTCTGAAAGATGCAGCCCTTCATGCAGTCGTTGCAGATGCGGTGGCCCGTGCCGGGGCACATCGGGTTGTCGATGCAGACCAGTGCGAGGGCGCCGATCGAGTCTCCCTCGCGGCGCAGCTGGTGCATCTCGGAGATCTTCTCGTCGAGCGGGCACCCCTTGAGCGGAATGCCGAGGGGATTCTTCTGCCAGGAGGCGGTCTTGGCGTCGAAGAAGCCCTTCGAGCAGGAGTCCTTCTCGCGCTCGTGGCAAAGGAGGCAGTAGTGGGTTTCGCCCAGGACCTCCCGCCGGGTCATCCGCGGATCGGTGAGGCCGAACCCCTCGCGGCGGCGGTGCCGCTCGGCCGGACCGATGCGCTCCTCGGGGAGGGCGGGGTTCGGGCGCTCGGTCGCGACCAGCTTCTGGTAGTCGAGGGACTCCGGCAGCCGGAAGGAGATCCAGCCGCGAACCTCGCCGCGCAGGGCCGGATGCTCCCGGCGCGCGTGGCACCAGAAGGCGTAGCGTTCCAGGATCCTCTCGAGGAGCGCGAGCAGGTCGTCGTCGGACTCGCCGGCGGCCTGCGGCAGCTCCGGATCCGGCGACGTGGCGGCCCGGCGGGCGAGCTCGCGGGCGGACTCCCGAGCGGCCGGCGAGACCTCCGGCTTTTTCTTCTGGCGGACCGCGGCGAGGAAGTCCGCCTCGAGGTCGAGCAGGGACACGACCATCTGCGAGGTCGCGAGCTCCGGGTCCGCGCCCCAGGCAAGCTCGGGAAAGAGCACCTCGATCGCCGCGGCGGCGGTCCTCAGGGGAGCGGGGTCGAGCGCCGCCAGGTTCTCCGGAAGCTTCGTCCGGACGGCCCGCCGCTGCAGAAAATCGCGGCGAAATCGAAAGAGCACGGCCTCGGGCCCCGCGGAGGCGGCCTGGCGGCGCCATTCCTCTTCTATCCCGAAGAGGCGCGCCACGAACCGCCCCAGCGGCCGGGCTGCATCGACGAGAAGCCGCGACCGCGAGAGTGCGTCGACGGCCTCGGGATGCGCGCGATAGCTCCGGAGTCGCTCGGCCAGGGCGGGGTCTTCGAGCGCCAGCCTCACGAGGAAGGCGGCGTCGAGGTCTGCCAGGCGGTCCTCGCGGTGGAGGTCCTGGTACGTGAAGCCGGGCTCGCCGAGAGGGAAGTCCCTCTCGGCGAGGGTTGGCGGCGGGGCGGGTTCCAAGAGGCTGTGATTCTAACCGGAGTGACGCGGGAGGCGGAATTCGGTACGAGGAACCGTCATGAGTCGTGAGTTTTGAGTCGTGAGTCGTCTTAACGATCCGGCGACACGTCTCATGACTCATGACTCACAACCGGTCCTTGACAACGCGGCAGTCTCTATCAATAATGAGAGCGATTACTGATATGGAGTCCCTCTCGCCCGCCCCGTCCCCACGCCGCTCCACGCGCCAGAGGCGGTTCGTGTACGAAGCCGTGATGGCGACGGACGCGCACCCCACGGCGGAGTGGGTCTACGAAGCGGTGCGCCGCGCGATGCCGCGTATATCGCTCGGGACCGTCTATCGGAATCTGCAGGTGCTGGTGGAGGAAGGCCGGCTGAAGTCGTTCACGCGGGACGGCCGCACGCGCTACGACGGAGACCTCGCGCCGCACGACCATTTCGCTTGCGACCGCTGCGGCCTTCTGCTCGACATCCCGCGCGCCGCCGAGCCTCTGCCGGTCGAGAAGCGGCTGAAGGCCCGGGGTTTCGCCGTGTCCGGGCGCGTTCTGGAATTTCACGGGCTGTGCCGGAAATGCCGGCGCGGCATCCAAATTGCAAAAGGAGGGCGGAAATGATCAAGCTCAGCAACACCAAGACCCACGAAAACCTCAAGCACGCGTTCTCGGGGGAGTCCCAGGCGAACCGCAGGTACATGTACTTCGCCCGCCGCGCGGACATCGAGGGCTACACCGATGTCGGAGGCCTGTTCCGCGACACGGCCGAGGCCGAGACGGGACACGCGTTCGGGCACCTGGACTTCCTCAAGGAAGTTGGAGACCCGGCCACGGGCTTCGCGATCGGCGGCACGGACTTGAACCTCAAGTCCGCGGTCGAAGGGGAGACCTACGAGTACACCCAGATGTACCCGGGCTTCGCGCGGACGGCACGCGAGGAGGGCTTCACCGAAGTCGCGGAGTGGTTCGAGACGCTCGCCCGCGCCGAGAAGTCCCACGCGGGCCGTTTCCAGAAGGGCCTCGACAACCTCGGCAAGTACTGAGCCCGGGCCGGCGTGTTCGACCCGGGTTCCCACGACTTCTTCGACCCGGCGGGGGTCGAGAAGGAGCTGCGCCGTGTGGCCGACATCTGCCACACGTGCCGCCGCTGCTACAACCTCTGCCCCTCCTTCGACGTCCTCTTCCGGGCGCTCGATCGCCCGGAGGTGGACGGCGAGGTGGGCCGGCTCCCGGCCCGGGACCTGACGGAGTTCTCGGACCTTTGCTACGAGTGCAAGCTCTGCATCCCGCACTGTCCGTACTACCCGCCGCACCGCTTCGACGTGGACATTCCGCGCGTCGTGCTGCGGGACCGCGCGGCGCGCGTGAAGCAGGAGGGGAAGCCCCGCCTGCGCGAGCGGGTGCTCGCGTCGGCAGACGCTATGGGCGCGGTCGCGACGGGGGCCGCGGCGCTCGTCAACGCGATGAGCGAGGTCCGTTTCGCGCGCGTCCTGCTGGAGAAGACGCTCGGGGTTCACCGGGACCGGCAGCTCCCGGTCTGGTCGTCGGAGACCTTCGTCCAGTGGTGGGCCCGGCGCGGCGGCGCGACGGAGCCCTCCGAGCGCGCTCCGCGCGGCGATCGGGTCGCGCTGTTCGTGACCTGCTCGGTCAACGCGAACAACCCGGAGATCGGCCGCGCCGCGGTCGCCGTCCTCGAGAAGAACGGCTGCGAGGTCGCCGTACCGGCGCAGCGCTGCTGCGGCATGCCGTTTCTGGAGAGCGGGGAGCTCGACGCGGCGAAGGAGTGCCGGTCCACCAACGTGACCTCGCTCTCTCCCTTCGTGCGGGCGGGCTACGCGGTCGTTTCGCCGGGCCCGACCTGCAGCCTCACCCTGAAGAAGGAATACCCGGTGCTGGGGCCCGACGAGGAGGGCAGGGAGGTCGCGCGCGCGACGCAGGACCTTTGCGAGTACTTGATGCGCCGGCACGCGGCAGGCAGGCTCTCGACCGACTTCCAGCGATCGCCCGGCAAGGTCGTCTACCAGGTGCCGTGCCACCTCAAGGTCCAGGACATCGGCTTCAAGTCGCGCGACCTGCTCCAGCTCATCCCGGGCAGCGAGGTCGTGACCGTCGAGAAGTGCACGGGCCATGACGGGACCTGGAGTATGAAGACGGAGTACTTTCCGCTGTCCATGAAGGTCGGCAAGCCCGTCTTCGACGCCGTCCTGGCGGAGCGCCCGGACCGCGTGGCGACCGACTGCCCGCTGGCCGGCCTGCAGATCCGGCAGGGCACCGGCAAGACGCCGAAGCACCCGATCCAGATCGTGGCGGAAGCGTACGGGCTGAGAGATTCGGGGTAACGCCGTGAAGCCCCTGACCGCCGCCGACATCACCAACCTCCACGAATACGAGCTCGAGCGGCCGGCGTTCCGCAGCGGGGTCATCGAAAAGAAGAAGCGCCGGCGGGTCCCGCTGGGCTCCCTGATGACGCTCGTGTTCGAGGACCGGGACACGGTCCGCTTCCAGATCCAGGAAATGGTGCGGGTGGAGCGCATCGTGCAGCCGGAGAAGGTGCAGCACGAGATCGAGACCTACAACGTGCTGCTCCCCGGGCCGGGCGAGGTGGCGGCGACTCTCTTCATCGAGATCACCGACGAGGCCCGCGTGCAGGAGCTCCTGGATCGCTTCATCGGTCTCGACGAGGCGGGCCGCCTCGCGCTGTCCGTCGGGGGAGGGCTGTACCCCGCGCTCTTCGCGCCGGGCCAGAGCCGTGAGGATCGGATCTCGGCGGTGCACTACATCCGCTTTCCCCTCGGCGAGGAAGGGCGCGCGGCCCTGGTCGCCGGGGAGGAGGCCGCTCTCGAGGTCGAACACGGCGGATACCGCGCGCGGCAGGTGCTCTCGAAAGAAACCGTCCGGGAGCTGATCGCGGATCTGAGCGAACGATAGCCGATAGTCGACAGTTCACAGTTGACGGGTGGAAAGCCGGCTGTCGCCTGTAAACTCATCGAGTCGGGGATCTGGAAGTCCGGTCCCTGATCCAGACCGGCGTCCCTTGCGCGAGGAGCCCCTTCCACCTCGGACGTGCGCGCGCCAGGGCCGGCGAAGCGTGGAGGGCGACGACCTCGATCGGCTCGAGCGCCGACCAGCGGATGCCGGCCCGATCCAGGGCCCCGAGCCACCGGGCCGGAATCCGGACGTGCCGGGCGCTTTCGACGACCCAATCCCGCGGCCCCGGGGAGAGCAGGGCGGCGCGAGCCCGGCGGGCGTCGATCAGCCCTTCCATCAGGAGCGCGGAGGAAGGCTCGCGGCGGGCGAGGCCGCGCGACGCGGCTCCCGCCGCGGCGGATGGGGACGGCCGCGTGCGCAAGCCGCCGATCACTTCGGAAAGCCCGGCGGGGACGCGGGGCCACAGCAGGCGCGGCAGCGCGATCCCCAGAAACTCCAGGGCCTCGTCGAGCGGGCCCGCGGCGCACAGGACGATCCGGCTCGGCGCGTCCACGGCGGCGAGATAGCCCCGGAGCGAGCAGGGCAGAAGGAGCGTTCCGGGCGCGCGCGCGGCGACTTCGCGCGCGGCACTGCGGGCCTCCCCGAGGCGCGGCGCCACACAGGCGATGGAATCGGGCATCACCACGATTCTAAGTGCCCCTTCGATGTTCGGCGGAGGGCGGACTCATTTAAACTCGAGCGCACAGACCGCGATGCACACCTACCTGTTCTCCCTGCTCGTCCAGGCCGCCGGCACGGTCCTGCTCTTCGTGGTCTTCCTGCTGCTCTATCGGAAGTTCCGGCGGCCGGCGTTTCTGGACTGGATCGCGTCCTGGGCCTTTTTCCTGACGGGCCTCGGGCTGCTGTGGGTGGTGATGAGCCCCTTCGGCAAGGACTCGCGTCTGGCGCTGCTCGCGATGCTCGCCGCGATGCTCGCGCACGTGTTCTTCCTGCTGCGAGGCGTCTGGCGTTACCGCCGCGACTCGGCGGCGTCCAGCCCCTTCGAGATGCTGTGGGCGGTCCCCATCATGGCCGCCGCGTGGTGGCTTTCGGCGGGCCCGTCCGGGCCGGCCGCCGATTGGGCGGCGCCGATCTCCTTCCTGCGGGCCGCGGCCTACGTGATCACCGCCGTCGCCTTCGCGGTGAAGCCCGGGTCGGCGGGCGGGCGGGCGATCCTGTCCGCGTCCTTCCTGCTCTGGGGTCTGGAGGGGGCCTGGGTGGGGCAGGCCTACCTGCGGCACGGGGACTTCGCCGCGATGTCGGAAATGCTGCAGTACGCCCACTTCTTCGAGATGTTCCTCGAGATGACGGTGGGGGTGGGGATCATCATCCTCCTCTTCGAGGCCAGCCAGGCGCAGCTCCAGCAGGAGATGCAGCGCCTGGTGGAGTCGGACTCGCAGGTCAAGGAGATGGGAATCCGCGACCGGTTGACCGGCCTCTACAACCGCCATTACTTCAACGACGTGATCCGGCGGGAGCTCGCGCGCTCGCGCCGCCATCGAGCCGCGCTCTCGGTGCTCCTGATCGACGTGGACCGCTTCAAGGAGATCAATGACGTGCGGGGCCACGGGGCGGGGGACGAGGTGCTGCAGTTCGTGTCGAACTACCTCACGGCGTGTGTGCGCGAGTCGGACCTGGTGTTCCGCTGGGGCGGCGACGAGTTCCTCGTGCTCCTCACCCAGGCCGACGAAGCCTCGGCCGCCCAGAAGGCCGAAGAGCTCGGCCGGAGCCTGCCGCACATCCCTGGCGCCGCCCAGCTCCAGCCCACGCTGTCGGTGGGATGGGCGACGCACCTTCCCGAGGCGGAGTTTCCCAAAACGCTCGCCGAGGCCGACGCGCGCATGTACGAGGTGAAACTCAGGCGCAAGAAAGAGCGAGAAGCGCGAGCGCGGGATCTCGGGAGGCTCTGAGCAGGCTGTACACGCCGCGCGCGGGCAGGCCCATCACGTTGGTGAAGGAGCCGTGGATCTCCTCGATGAACCGCGCGCCGAGGCCCTGGACCCCGTAGGCCCCGGCCTTGTCGCGGGGCTCGCCCGTGGCCGCATACCAGCGGATCTCTTCCGTGCTCATCGGGGCAAAGCGCACGCGGCTGACCTCGGCGAGCCCCGTGCCCGGCGCGCCATCCCGCGTCAGCCGCACCGCCGTCACGACTCCGTGCTCCCGGCCCGCGAGGCGCGCGAGCATGCGTTCCGCGTCCGCGTCGTCGCGAGGCTTGCCCAGGATCTCGCCCTCCAGGAAAACGAGCGTGTCGGCTGCGAGCACCCACGCTCCGGGCTCCCGCGCGGACGCGCGAGCGGCCTTCTCGGCCGCCAGCCGGGCCGCCGCCGCCTCCGCGGTCTCGCCGTCGCGCGGCTCTTCGGGCACGTCCGTGGGTGAGACGAGGAAAGGGATGCCGAGCGAGCGCAGGATCTCGGCGCGGCGCGGCGAGGCGGAAGCGAGGACCAGTCGGGAGTTTTCGTCGCCGGGCACCGGGAGATACTAAGTCAGAGCGTCGTCCTCCCGACTCCTCCCGACTGCCGACTACGGGTAGTACCCCGAAATCGTCCGCGCCTGCAGGTTGACGGGTTCGATCTTGATCTCGACCTTCCGCCACTGGTCGCGGCTCTCCGTGTTGGAGGAGTAGTAGGTCAGCAGATACTGGCTGCGCAGGTCCTCGTTGATCTGGCGGTACACCGCCTCGAGGTTTTTCGCGGAGTCGACGTAGAAGGTCTGGCCTCCGGTGACGTTCGCGATCTTGTTGAGCCTGTACTTGACCTCCAGGTCGGTGCCCGAGATCTTGAGCCCGATGGCGTAGACGGCCAGGCCGGACTTGCGCACGTACTCGAGCAGCGTGTCGTAGTCGAACTTGGAGACGGTGTCCTTGCCGTCCGTGAGCACCACGAGCGCCCGCTTTCCCTTGACTCCGGTGAACTGGTACAGCCCGTAGATGATCGCGTCGTAGAGCGCCGTCGAGCCCTCCGCGCGCAGGCCCGCCAGCGACCGGACGAGCTTGTCCTTTCGCCCCGTGAGCTTGGAGAGGAGGTAGGGCTCGTTGTCGAAGGACACGACGAAGGCGCGGTCCTTCTGCCCGACCGAGAAGTCGATGAACTTGAGCGCGGCCTGCTCGGCCTCCGGCAGAGCCTCGAGCATCGAGGCGGACGTGTCGATGAGGATTCCGAGGGAGAGCGGCAGGTTCTTGACGTACTCGAAGCCCTGAATCGTCTGGAGCGTGCCGTCCTCGAAGACCTTGAAGTTGGAGGCCTGCAGATGCATGACCGGGCGGCCCTTTTCGGTCACCGTCGTGTAGAGCTCGACGGCGTCGACGGTGATCTCGGAGACGAAGTCGGGCGCGTTCACGTACCGCAGGTCTTCCGACACCGTACCGTCGTCGAGCGTTCCGATGACGCGCAGGTACCCGAGGGACTTCGAGTCCTTCACGTTGACGACCTGCTCGTACGGCGCCTGGTAGAGTGTCGCGACGCGGGCCTCGTTCGAATAGAACTCGAGCTTCTGGAGATTGCGCCCCTCGGGCACCGCGATCGCCGCCACGACCTTGGTGGGGCCGGAAACCCGCGTGCCCTTCTCCGGCGAGAGGATGCGCACGCGGAAGACCTCGCGCCCTTCGTTGAGGATGTACTCGTCCTCGCCCACGGAACGGCCGGTCGGCCCGTAGGCCACGACGCGGACGGTCTGCTTGCGGGGGAGCGGGCCCAGGTTCAGGTCGGCCTCGAAGGGGGCCCTGGTCCGGGTCATGATCTTGGAGCCGTTCAGGTAGAAGTCCACCGTCTTGACGTTCTCGGAAGCCCGGGTCTCGAAGCGCTGCAGACCCGTGACGATCTCCTTGGCGACGGGCAGGAGCGCGATGGCGGAGGGCAGCAGGCCCAAGTCCTTGATCTTGTCCACGGCCGCCTTGCCGTCGGCGCGCGCGGCCACGAGCTCCGGCGGAGGCGCGTCCGGCTGCTCGGGCACGTTGAGCGCCTCGGAGAGGTGCCCCTCGGCGTTCTGGTTGCCGTCCGAGATCTTCAGGATGAGCTTGTACTGTCCCGGATACAGGTAGCGGCGGACGGTCACCGGGATTTTTTCTCCGGCGATCTCCTGGGTCGGGATGTCGAACCGATACTTGAAGTTGTCGATCAGGCGGTCGTCCTTGACGACCTCGCCGATCACGTCCACGTTGTAGAAGCTCTCCTCGCCGAGGGCCCGGGCCTTCAGCTCCGACTTGGGGACGAGGAGCGAGAGATCCATCCCGATCTTGTTCGCGCGCAGCTCGGGGAACCGGACGAGCCGCGCGACCCCGATCGCCGCCGCCCCTTCCCGCGCGTCCGTCGTCATGGAGAGGATCTGGTCGACGCCTTCCGTCTCGACCGACGGCGGCCGGAAGAGGACGCTCGAAGTCTGCATGGAGAAGGCTCCGGAACCGAGGATCGCGGAGCTGTACTGGATCGCCTGCTGCACCGTGCGCCACTCGAAGCATCTCTCGATGTCGGGAGGCCGCGCGCCCATGGACATTCCGCGCGAGGCGCCGACGCCGACGTAGAGCACTCCCATGCCGTCGATCGGGAGCCAGAGCTTGTAGGGCCCGGTGCCGTAGGGCTGGTAGAAGATCAGGTAGACCTTGCTCTTCAGCGCCTCGATGCGCTCGTAGAACCAGATCTGCAGCGGCACGTAGACGTCCTGGCAGTCGATCGGGACGACGGCGTCTGGCGGACCGTTCATGACGAAGATCTTCGCCCGGTCGTTGTGCAGATCCCGGAACTGGGAGATGGCCTGTTCGACGCGCCGCGTGTAGGCGGCGCGGTAGTCTGTGCGGATCCCCATGGCGTCGATCGTGCGGCGCTTCCAGAAGGCGTCGACGAACTTGTCGCGCTGGTAGCCCTCGGCGATCTGGAGGAAGACCTCGCGCTCGTCGTCGGTGATGATCAGCTCCACGAGGTTGAGGAAGTCGCGGTATTTCGGGAGGAGCGCTTCGGTGCGCTCCTTGATCTCGCGCTTGGAGAGCGACTTCCGGGCAGGCGCCGGCCTGGACGCGACCGCGGCCGCCTCCGGAGCCTCGGGGCCGGTCGTGACCTTCGCCGAGGGCGACGAGGGGACGACCGCGTCACCCGACGGGCCCTCGACGTTGAGCGGCTTCGCCTTTTCGCCCTGGAGCGTCGGGAAGCGCTCCGCAAGCTTGTCGAGGCCCTCGGTGTCGAC
>JBBDKM010000081.1:35576-65681 GCA_040879385.1 Thermoanaerobaculia bacterium
CTCCGAGAATCTGAAGCCATGATCTACCTCGACAACAACGCATCGACCCGGCTCGACCCGAAGGCCTGGTCGGTCATGGCCGAGACCGCGAGTGTCCACGGAAACCCCTCTTCCGTCCACGCGGAAGGACAGAAAGCCCGCCGGACGGTCGAAGAGGCGCGAGCTGAGGTCGCGCGGCTGGTCGGCGGGAGGCCCGAGGAGATCCTGCTGACCTCGGGGGGCACGGAGTCGAACGTCCTGGCGGTGCTCGGCTCCACGGCAGGCCGGCGGGGGCGCGTTGTGCTCTCCGGCGCGGAGCACCCCTCGGTCCGCGAGGCGGTCGCGCGCCTCTCGGACGGCGGCGGCTTCGAGGTGGTGAAGGTGGATCCCGAGCCCGGCGGGGCGCTCGAACCGGGGCGCGTTCTCGAAGCGGTCACGCCGGGCACCGTCCTCGTCTCCGTCATGGCGGCCAACAACGAGTACGGGGCCGTCTATCCCGTCGCCGCCCTGGCCCGCGAGGTACGCCGCCGCGGAAGCCTCTTTCACACCGATGCCGTGCAGGCCGCCGGCCGGATCCCGGTGGACGCCGCCCTGTGGGAGGTGGACCTCCTCTCGGTGTCGGCCCACAAGATGCACGGACCCAAGGGTGCCGGAGCCCTTTTCGTGCGGCGCGGCGTCGCACTGTCCCCGCACACGCCAGGGGGCGGACAGGAGAAGCGTTTGCGGGCGGGTACCGAAAACACTCTCGCGATCGCGGGCTTCGGCGCCGCAGCGCGGCTGGCGGTGGAGCGGCTCGCGGGCGAGGCGCCGGCGATCGCGGGCAGGCGCGACCGGCTCGAGCGCGGGATCCTGGAGCGGATCTCCGATGCCCGGGTCCTCGGGGCGTCCGTGCCGCGCCTTCCGAATACCTCGGCGGTCCTTTTCGCGGGGGCGTCGGGGGAGGCCCTGCTCATCCGGCTCGACCTGGAGGGCGTCGCGGTCTCGGTCGGGAGCGCCTGCTCGAGCGGAACGCTCGCGCCCTCGCCCGCGCTGCTCGCGCTCCGCCTGTCGCGGGAGGAGGCGAAAAGCGTCGTCCGCTTCTCCCTTTCGCGCGAGACGACCGACGAGGAGATCGCGCGCGTGCTCGAGATCCTGCCCGGAATCGTGCGCGAGGTCCGGGACGCGGCGGTTCCGGCCTGCGCTGGGAGGGCCTCGTGATCGTCGAATGCGATCACTGCCACGCCAGGTACCGCTACGACGAGGACCGGTTCGCCGGGAAGGCGTCCAAGAAGCTGCGCTGCTCGCGCTGCCAGACGATCTTCGAGGTCTTCAATACGCGGGCCTACGAGGCGCAGCCGCCCGTGCGGCCGCCGCTCCAGCCCGATGAGACGAGGATTCGAAGGACCGGGGACGCAGAGCGCGAAGAGGCGAAGCGCAAGGATCGCGTTTCGGCCGCCGAGAGCCGGAAGCCGGCGGGCGAGCTCAAGCTGCCGCCCGACGTGAAGCTTTCTCTGGCCGTGATCGCGGGGCCGGACGCCGGCAAGATGTTCCAGATCGACAGGCCGCGCGTCGTCATCGGGCGCGAGGAGGTCGACTTCGTCCTGGACGACCCCGAGATCTCGCGCCAGCACGCCGCGCTCGAAGTGAGGGGCGACCAGGTCAGCCTCCTCGATCTGGGCTCGAGCAACGGCACCCTCGTCGGCGAGGACCAGATCAGCGAGGTGACCCTCGAGAACCAGGGGGAGTTCACGGTGGGGGGGTCGACGCTGATGCTCATCGTGACTCCGGCCGGCTGACCCTGACACCGGATCGCTGATAACTTTCAGCCATGCGCATCGCCGTCGCCATGTCGGGAGGCGTCGACTCCTCGGTGGCCGCGCTCCTGTTGAAGGAAGCCGGCTACGAGACGATCGGTCTCTCGATGCAGCTCTGGGACCATTCGCGGGAGCCCGGGAGGACCGGCCGGTGCTGCACGCTCGACGACCTGGCGGACGCACGGCGGGTGGCCTGGGCTCTCGACATCCGTCACTACGTGCTGAACCTCGAGGAGGAGTTCCGGCGCGACGTGGTCCGGCCCTTCGTGGCGTCGTACCTGGCGGGCGAGACGCCGATTCCCTGCTCGGCGTGCAACGCGAAGGTCAAGTTCGCGACCCTCTGGGATCGCGCGCGGGCCCTCGGATGCGAGGCCGTGGCGACCGGCCACTACGTGCGCCGCGGGTCCGACGCGGCGGGCCGCGCCGTGCTGAAGAAGGGGATCGACCCGGCCAAGGACCAGTCTTACTTCCTCTACGACCTGACCCCGGCGCAGCTTTCGGCGGCCCGGTTTCCCGTCGGAGAGCTCACCAAGGCGGAGGTCCGCGCGCACGCGCGCCGCGCGAATCTGCCGACGGCCGACAAGGAAGAGAGCCAGGAGATCTGCTTCGTCCCCGCCGGCGTGCGCGCCGGGGAGTTCGTCGCGGAGCACGCGGCGGGCCTGGGTCTGGCGCTCCCGCCCGCGTCCGGGCCGCTCGAGGACGCCAGCGGACGGAGCCTCGGCACGCACGAGGGTCATTTTCGCTTCACGATCGGGCAGCGCCGCGGCATCGGCGTTGCGGCCTCGGAGCGCCTCTACGTGCTGTCGGTCGACGCCGCCGCCAACCGGGTCGTCGTGGGACCCGGCCGGGATCTGGAGACGCGCGAGGCGAGCGTCGGCGACGCGCGATTCCCGGGTGGGCAGCCCGAAGGCCCGTTCCGCGCGGCCGTGCGCATTCGCCATCGGGCGCCGGAAGTGCCGGCCACGTTGTCTCCTTGCGGCGACGGAGAATTGCGGGTCGTCTTCGACGCTGCCGTCCGCGCCGTCACGCCGGGCCAGTCGTGCGTCTTTTACGACGGGGACGTGGTGCTGGGAGGGGGAGTGATCAAGGGGTCAGGTCTTCATTCTTCGGAATTTCAGTCGCGCGCTCCCTAGTCAACGCAGTGGCTGAAATTCCGAAGAATGAAGACCTGACCCCGTTTAATTCGTCGGCGTATCCGTCGCCTCGGCCACGGGAGCCTGGAAATCGGAACGGATCTCGCCGTAGCTGCGCTCGTAGAGCTCGACGTTCTGTTGCAGCGCGCGCAGGAGCTGCTTGGCGTGGTACGGCGTCGTCAGCACGCGGGACATGACCTTGACGTCGGGGCGGCCGGGCACGGCGCGCCCGAAATCGAGGACGAACTCGGTCGGGTTGTGGAGGATGTTGGCGAAGTTGACGTAGTGCCCCTCCGCGGTGGCTTCGTCGATCGTGACCTTCACGGGCACTTGCTTGGGGTCGGTCATGGGGGCCTCCGCCCCTCAGTCTAACGCGGGCGGCCGAGTTACACTGGTGTCGTGCCCGTCCTGAGAGTCCTGCTGCTGCTGTCGGTGGCGGCTTTCGCTACCGCTCAGCAGAATGTCCCGTCGCTGTCCGACCTCTCGCAGGGACCCCAGAAGTTCTCCGCGAATCCGCTGGTCGCGGAAGGCGATCGCATGTATTCCCGCCGGCAGGAAGGCCGCGTCAAAGCAACGGCCCGCGTGGGGCCGATCAACCAGGCGATCGCGGCCTACGAGGAGGCCGGCCGCGACCCGGACTATGTCGAGGCGCGGTGGAAGCTGGTGCGAGCCCTCTACTTCAAGGGCGCCTACACGGGCCTCGAGGAAGGCCCGCGCAAGGCCGTCTTCCAGAAAGCCAAGCGCGTCGCCGAGGAGGCCATCGGGATCCTCGGCAAGAGCCTGGAGAAACGGGGCATCAAGGGCTTCCTGGAGTTCGGGCCGAACGCGCTGGCCGGACATTTCAAGGACCGCTCCGACGCGGCCCCCACCTTCTTCTGGGCCGCGGTGGCCTGGGGCGAGTGGGCGCTCTCGGTGGGAAAGCTCGAGGCGGCTCGCACCGGGGCCGCCGACACGATCCGGGACTACGCGCTCACCGTGATCGGTCTCGATCCCGATTTCGAGGAGGGCGGAGGCTACCGGGTCCTCGGGCGCCTCCACGACCAGGCTCCCTGGATCCCGTTCGTCACCGGCTGGGTGTCCCGCGACGAGGCGGTCAAGTCCCTTCACCTGGCGATGCAGCAGAACAAGCGAAACTTCGTCAACCGCCACTTCCTCGCCGAGGCGCTCTACGGGGGCGACGCGAAGGAGAAGGCGGAAGCGATCGCGCTCGAGGAGGCGCTCGCGGCCGACGCGCCGTCGCCGCAGCACCTGATCGAGGAGCTCAAGATCCAGGAGGACGCGCGGCGAAACCTCGCGGTCTGGAAGAGAGCCGCGTAGCCCGCGGGCACTCGGGCAGCGCGCGGAGAAGCTGCCGGGCCGTGCGTCCGCTGCGGGGATGTTTCCAGCCCGGGGCGATCTCGGCCAGGGGTGCGAGCACGAACCGGCGGGATTCCATCCGAGGGTGCGGGAGGACCGGATCGGGCCGCGCGCGGAGGGCCCCGCCGAGATCCAGAAGGTCCAGGTCAATCTCGCGCGGGCCGTTCCGGAACGAGGGCGTGCGGCCGACGGCCTTTTCGATGCGTTGCAGCTCCCGGAGCAGCGCGGCGGCCGTGCCTCCCCAGGCGACCGCCGCGACCGCGTTCCAGAACCGCGGCTGCGCGGCATAGCCGACTGGCTCCGTCCCATAGAAGGAAGAGACGGCGAGGACCGGCGCCCGAAGGGAGAGCTCGAAGAGCGCGCGCTGGAGGCGGGCGCGGCGGTTGCCGCGGTTGGAGCCGAGCGCGATGTAGGCGATCCGCGCTCGCGGTCGGGCGGGACTAGTAGACTTCGTCTTCCTCTTCTTCGGCCTCGGCGCGCTCTTCGCCTTCCTCGAGCTCGTCGTCGGGGTCCGCCTCCCGTTCGGGCTCGGCCGGCCCTTCTTCACCGAACTCCTGCGGGTTCTCGTCGGGAATCGTCTCGAGGAGCGCCGAGCGGCGCGGCGGCCGCGGCGCCGGGGGCGGCGCGTCGTCCGACTTCGCGTTCTTCTGGTTGGCTCCGCACTTGGGACAGATCGCCTCGGGCTTGCCGAGGTTGTAGAACTTCGTGTGGCAGTGGAAGCACTCGTACTTTTTTCCGAGATCGGGCATTTTCCCCTCGAAAGGCGGCCAAACCTAGCACGCGTGTTTTCAAGGGTCAAATGCGGGCCGTTTGCTAAGATCGAAGCCGATGGCGAATCGACCCCGATCGCTGGTCCTCCTGCTCTTCGCGGCTGGTCTGTTCGCGGCCGCGCGCCCGGCCCGAGCCCAGTTTCCCTGGGCCGGCGCCCGCGCCGTCGGCATGGCAGGCGCTCAGGTCGCCGCCGTCGACGACGGCACGGCCGCCTGGTCCAATCCCGCCGCCCTCGGGCGCCTGGAGGGCTGGGGCGTGCAGCTCTTCGCCAGCGGCCTGGCGTCCAACCGCAACGACATGGTCGGCGCCGTAGACAGCCTGGCGAACCTCCCGTTTCAGGACATCGCCAGTGGCCAGCGGCTCGATCTGCTGCCGGAGCTCGTCTCCGATCTCGACAGCCTCGTGCGCTCCGACACGTCGGTCATCTTTTCGGGCGTGGCCGCTCTGGCCGTTCACTACCGCGGCGTCTCCCTCTCTGTCGGCAGCCTGCCGTACGCCGGCATCTATCCGGTGATCGACCTGACGCACGTGGTTCCAAACGGCGGCCCGGTCGACGGCTTGAGCTTCAACGACACCGGGCTCTATCTCCTGGGGCTCTCGGCTCGCGAGGTGCGCCTGGCCTACGGCCGCGGGTTCCTCGGGAACACGGTCCTCGTCGGGGGGGCGGCGCGGCTGGTTCTCGGGCGCACCTACTTCGCGCGTTGCGGCGTCTTCGACGACTGCCAGAACAAGGACCTGGGCGATCTCGTCAACGAGGCGTTCAGGGAGAATGCCTCGAGCTCGACGGAGTTCGCGTTCGACCTCGGCGCGCAGGTCGACCTCGGCATCGTCCGCATCGGCGTCGTCGGAGTCTCGCTCAACGAGCCCGACTTCGCCGTCGCGGTCGGCCCGGGGGCCCCGGCCACGGTTCCGCTGCCGCGGCAGATCCGCGGGGGAGTCGCGGTGAACCCTCTGCCGTTCCTGACCCTCGCCGCCGACGGCGACTTCTTGAAGAGCGACACGCTCGCCCCGGGGACAGAGAGCCAGCAGCTCTCACTCGGCGCCGAGTTCCGCATCCCGCTCTTCGCCTTCCGCGTCGGCGGCTTCCGCGACTTCGCGGCGACGCAGCCCCACTGGGGCTATTCGGTCGGCGTCGGCCTTCACCTTCCGGCCCTTGCCATCGACGCCTCGGTCCTCTTGTCGCCCAAAGGGGGCCTGGATCCCACGGACCTCGACCGGCAGGACCTCGGAGCCGGGGCGAGTGTGCGCGTGCATTTCTAGTTGTTCGACCTGCTCGCCCGCGACCCGCAGTCCTCCGCCCGGCGGGGGCGGCTCTCGACCGTCCACGCCGAGATCGAGACGCCCTGCTTCATGCCGGTCGGCACGCGGGGCGCCGTGAAGGGCGTGGCGTTCGACTGGCTCGAAGCGTGGGACTGCCGGGCGGTCCTCGCGAACACCTACCACCTGATGGCGCGGCCGGGTCCGTCGACGATCGCGAAGGCCGGGGGGCTCCACGCCTTCATGGGCTGGCCGCGCGCGATCCTGACGGACTCGGGCGGCTTCCAGGTGATGAGCCTGTCCGCGCACCGGCGGATTACGGAGGAAGGCGTCGAGTTCCGTTCGCCGGAGGACGGGACGAAGCACTTCCTGACCCCGGAGCGCGCGATGGAGCTTCAGAGCGGATTCGGCGTCGACATCGCGATGGCCCTCGACGTCTGCCCGCCTTTGCCCGCCGAGCGGGCGCAGATCGAAGAGGCCTGCCGGCTGACCCTCGCATGGGCAGAGCGCTGCCGCCGCGCCTACTCCGGACCGGGCTTCCTCTTCGGCATCCTGCAGGGGGGAACCTTCGAGGACCTGCGGCGGCGGTCGGCGGAGGGGCTCGGAGCGCTGGATCTGCCGGGCTACGCGATCGGAGGCGTCGCCGTCGGCGAGCCCAAGGCGGCGATCCGCGAGGTCACCGAGCTTTCCGCGGTGCTCCTGCCCGAGGGGAAGCCGCGCTACCTCATGGGCGTCGGCACGCCGGCCGACCTGCTCGCCTCGGTCCGCGCGGGTGTCGACCTCTTCGACTGCGTGCTGCCGACGCGCAACGGCCGCATGGGCCACGCCTACACCCGCCTCGGCGAGATCGCGATCAAGCACGAGCGATTCAAGGAGGACCTGGCCCCGCTCGACGCGTCGTGCGCCTGCCCGGTCTGCCGCCGCCACAGCCGGGCGTACATTCGGAACCTGTTCGTCCTGAAAGACTTCTCGGCTCCGATGCTGATCTCGATGCACAACGTCTTTTTCTATCTGTCCTGGATGCGGGAGATCCGCGAGGCGATCGCCGAGGGCCGGCTCGCGGCGCTCGCCGCGCCCTCCGAGGAGAAGCTTCCCGAGGGAGCTTGAACCTTCCTGGGAGTTTCTCGGGGAGTTGGTAGTATCGAGAAAAAGAGGAAGATCGTGAAGCTCAACGTCAACGGCAAGGTTCGAGCCGTCGAAGCGCCCCCGGACATGCCGCTGCTCTGGGTGCTGCGCGACATCCTCGGACTGACGGGCACCAAGTACGGCTGCGGCATGGCGCAGTGCGGCGCGTGCACGGTGCATCTGGACGGGGAGGCCATGTTCTCCTGCGTGCTGCCTGTGTCGGAGGTCGGCGAGCGCGCCGTCACGACGATCGAAGGCCTCGGCGCCGCGGGCCTTCATCCGGTTCAGCGGGCGTGGATCGAGGCGGACGTCGTGCAGTGCGGCTACTGTCAGTCCGGGCAGATCATGGCCGCGGCGGCCCTCCTGCAGATCGTCCCGAAGCCGACGGACGCGGAGATCGACGCGGCGCTCTCGGCGAATCTTTGCCGGTGCGGCACCTACCAGCGGATCCGCGGGGCCGTGCATCTGGCGGCGGAGATCTCGGCGAAGGGGGCGAAGCCGTGAGCGCGCGGAAGGGGTACTCCCGCCGCCGGTTCCTGAAGACCTCCGCGGGCCTCGTCATCGGGTTCACGGTCCTGCCGAAGGGGAGGCTCTTCGCCCTCCAGCAGGCCCCGGGCGCCCCGGCGCCTCTGCCCCCGCCGAACGCGTTTCTGCGCATCGGCGAGGACGAGACGGTCACGGTGCTGCTCGCGCATTCGGAGATGGGCCAGGGAGTCTGGACGACGCTTCCGATGATGGTCGCCGAGGAGCTCGAGTGCGACTGGTCGAAGATCCGGGTCGAGAACGCCCCGGCCGCGCCGGCTTACGCCCACACCGGATGGGGGATGCAGGCGACGGGCGGCTCGAGCACGACGTATTCGGAGCTCGACCGCTACCGGCAGGTCGGCGCCATGGCCCGGGAGATGCTCGTCGCCGCAGCGGCCGCGGGGTGGAAGGTCGCGCCGTCGACCTGTCGCGCCGAAAAGGGCTTCGTCGTCTCGGGCAATCGGCGGGCGTCCTTCGGCTCGCTCGCGAAGGCGGCGCAGGCGCAGAAAGCTCCGTCGGCGGTGAAGCTCAAGGACCGCAAGGACTGGAAGATCCTCGGCAAACCGACCAAACGTCTCGACTCAGCAGTCAAGGTGACGGGGAAGGCACAGTTCGGCATCGACGTGCAGATGCCCGGGATGAAGACCGCCCTCGTCGCGCGTCCGCCGGTTTTCGGCGGCAAGGTGAAAAGCTTCCGGGACGAAAAGGCGAAGGCGGTGCCCGGCGTGCGCGCGGTCGTGCAGGTGCCCTCGGGTGTGGCTGTCGTCGCCGACCACTTCTGGGCGGCCAAGCTCGGGCGCGATGCCCTGGAGATCGATTGGGATCTCGGCGCCGGCGCGAGCCTCGACACGCCGAAGATGACGGCGGAGTATCGCGCTCTCGCGGGCAAGGACGGCCTCAAGGCCGCGGCCGCCGGCGACGTGGGCACGGCGCTCGCCTCGGCGAAGACGCGCGTCGAAGCCGACTACGAGTTCCCGTTCCTCGCCCACGCGACGATGGAGCCCCTGAATTGCGCCGTCCGCATCGGACCGGACGCCTGCGAGATCTGGACCGGGACGCAGTTCCAGACCTTGGATCAGGCGGTCGCCGCGAAGATCACGGGGCTCCAACCCGAGCAGGTCAAGATCCACACGACCTTTCTCGGCGGAGGATTCGGCCGCCGGGCCACTCCCACGAGCGACTTCGTCGCCGAGGCCGTGCACGTGGCGAAGGCGGCGGGTGTGCCGGTGAAAGTCGTGTGGACGCGCGAGGACGACATGCGGGGCGGCTACTACCGGCCGATGTGGGCGCACAAGGTGATCGTGGGCCTGGGCCAGGACGGAAGCCCGATCGCGTGGCGGCAACAGATCGTCGGGCAGTCGATCATCGAGGGCACGTCGTTCGCGGCGATGCTGATCAAGGACGGCATCGACGCAACCTCCGTCGAAGGCGTCACGGACTCGCCGTACATCGAGGCCACGCCGAACCGCTTCGTGGGCCTGCACTCGCCGAAGTCTCCCGTGCCCGTTCTCTGGTGGCGCTCCGTCGGAAACACGCATACGGCGTACGTCATGGAGACGATGGTCGACGAGCTCGCGGCCGCGGCGGGGCAGAGCCCGGTCGCCTACCGGCGCGCTCTCCTCAAAAGTTCGCCGCGGCACCTCGGCGTCATGGAGCTCGTCGTGGCGAAGGCCGGGGCGGCGCCCCCGCCAGGCCAGTCTCGCGGACTCGCCGTGCACAAGTCCTTCGAGAGCTACGTGGCGCAGGTGGCGGACGTCTCGGTCGAGAAAGGGCGGATCCGCGTGCATCGCGTGGTCGCGGCGATCGACTGCGGCATCTGCATCAACCCCGCCGGCGTGACAGCGCAGGTGGAGTCGGGCATCGTGTATGGCCTCACGGCCGCTCTCTATGGCGAGATCACGTTGAAGGACGGCCGCGTCCAGCAGGGCAACTTCCACGACTATCCGGTGCTGCGCATGAACGAGATGCCGAAGATCGAGGTGCACATCGTCGAGAGCGGCGAGAAATCGGGAGGAGTCGGAGAGCCCGGGACCCCGCCGATCGCCCCCGCCGTCGCCAACGCCGTCTTCGCCGCGACCGGGAAGCGCCTGCGTCAGCTTCCCCTGAGGCTCGCGTGAGGCGCGCGGCGTTCGTTCTCGCGGCCTGCGGGATCGCGGTGGCGGCGGTGCTGTGGTCCGCGCCACCCGCGCCCGCCGTTTCCGAGCAGGACGGTATCGCCGCCTTCGAGACGGTGCGCGCCGTCCTCCAGCACCCGCGCTGCCAGAACTGCCACATTCCGGGAGACGCGCCGCTGCAATTCGACGCGGGGCTGCCCCACATGCAGAACGTCCTGCGCGGCAGGGACGGGAAGGGCGCGCGGGGCCTGGCCTGCGCGACGTGCCACGCGACCGCCAATCCGCCCGCGAGCTACGGGGCTAACATGCCGCCCGGGGCGCCCAACTGGCACCTGCCGCCGGCCGACCAGAAGATGGTCTTCATCGGGCTCTCCGCCGGCGAGCTCTGCCGCGTAGTCAGGGACCCGAAGAAGAATGGCGGCAAGGATTTCGCTGCGCTGACCGACCACGTCGCGCACGACAAGCTCGTGCTCTGGGGCTGGGAGCCCGGTGTGGGTCGCGCGCCGGTCTCCGTCCCGCACGCCGAGTTCGACGCGAAGTTCAAGACCTGGGTCGACGCCGGCGCGCCCTGCCCGGCGCCCTGAGTCCCCGAGCAGATCCGGGATCTCCCGCCCGCGGAGGAACGCTGGAAACGCCGCTGACGCCTCTCGAGTTCGCGCGGCGAACGCGCCGGCTGTACGGCGACCGCGAGGCGGTCGTCGACGGACCCCGGCGCTTCACCTACTCCGAGTTCTTCGAGCGCTGCGACCGCTGGTCCGCGGCCCTGCAGGCCTTGGGCGTCGAGCCGGGAGACCGCGTGGCCACGATCGCGCCCAACACGCACGCCCACCTGGAAGCCTTCTACGCCGTTCCCCAAATCGGCGCGGTCCTGGTCCCGATCAACTACCGCCTGACCGCGGACGACATTGCCTACATCCTGGAGCACAGCGGCGCGCGCGTCGTGTGCGCGCATCCCGACGCCTGCGACCTCGTCGATCGCATCCGGGAGAAGGCGCCCGCGGTCGAGCGCTTCGTGGCTTTCGAGGGCGCTCGTCCGGGCTGGCTCGACTACGAGACGGAGCTGTCGCGCGCCGCGCCGACGTTCGAACGGCCGCCGATCGCCGAGCGCGACCTGCTGGCGCTCAACTACACGAGCGGAACGACGGCCCGGCCGAAGGGGGTCATGATCACGCACCGCAACGCGCACACCAACGTCGTCGGGACCCTCCTCCACCACCCGATGAGCGTGGAGGACCGGTACCTCTGGACGCTCCCGATGTTCCACGCCAACGGCTGGACGTTCGTCTGGACGGTGACGGCGGCCGGCGCGGCGCACGTGTGCCTGCGCAAGGTCGAGCCGTCGGCCGTGTTCGACACGATCGCGCGCGAATCGGTGACGATGCTGTGCGCGGCGCCGACGGTCTTGATCGGCATCGCCGGCGCGCCCGAGGGCGTGCGGGGCGGCGCCCGGCGCGGCGTGCGGGTCCTGACGGCCGGAGCGCCCCCGGCGGCCGCCACGATCGAGCGCGTCGAGGGCGAGCTCGGCTGGACGATCACGCAGGTCTACGGCCTGACCGAGACCTCCCCCTTCATCACCGTCTGCGAGCCGCGGCCCGAGCACGCCGGGCTCTCCCCGGCCGCGCGCGCCGCCGTGAAGGCCCGCCAGGGCGTGGAGCTCCTCACTTCGGGGGAGGTCAAGGTCGTCGATGCCGAGGGCCTCGAAGTTCCGCGCGACGGTCAGACGCTCGGTGAGATCGTCGTGCGGGGCAACGCCGTGATGGAGGGCTACTACCGCGACCCCGAGGCGACGGCCGAGGCGATGCGCGGCGGCTGGTTCCACAGCGGCGACGCCGCCGTCGTGCACCCGGACGGATACGTCGAGATCCGCGACCGCTTCAAGGACGTCATCATCAGCGGCGGCGAGAACATCTCGTCGGTCGAGGTGGAGGGTGTCCTCATGCGGCATCCGGCCGTCCAGGAGGCGGCGGTCGTCGGCCTCCCGCACGAGAAGTGGGGCGAGGCGCCGCACGCCTTCGTCGTCCTGCGCGCGGGCGCGGCGGCGAGCGAGGCGGAGCTCACCGAATTTGCGCGGGGACACCTGGCGGGCTTCAAGACTCCCAAGGGCGTCACCTTCGTCGACGAGCTCCCGAAGACCGCGACCGGCAAGGTCCAGAAGTACGTCCTGCGCAAGGGCCGGGCCGCGATCTCGCCGCAGTGAAGGGCCGGCCGGGACACGTAGAGGAGGACCGTCCCCTCCCATCATAGATTTGAGGCAGAATCTCGCAGCCCCGATGTCATTTTCCGAGTCAGACACTCGAGCCAAGCTGATCGACCCGGCTCTGCACGCGCGGGGCTGGACAGAGGACCTCATCCGTCGCGAAGAGACGGCCGGCACCGTCGAGATCGTGGACGGCAAGCCTCGCAAGCAGGCGCGCGGTCGCGTGGACTACACGCTGCGATATCGGATCAACCCACACACCCAGCCTGTGGCGCTTGCCCTCATCGAGGCGAAAGCGGAGCGTCTGCCGCCCGGTCATGGGCTCGAACAGGCCAAGGTCTACAGCGCCTGCCGCCGCCTGAACGTCAAGTTCTGCTTTGCGTCGAACGGCCATCAGTTCGTCGAGTACGACTGTTTTTCGGGCCTCACGAGCCAGCCCCGCCCGATGGCCGAATTTCCCTCTCCGGCAGACCTCCGGGGTCGCTGGGAGCTCGGGATGGGATTCCGCCTCGACTCCGACCCGGCAAGGCCGCTCCTGGTTCCTTATCCCGGCGGAGAAGCCCAGAGGCGCTACTACCAGGACGCCGCGATCCGCGCAGTGCTCGAGAAGCTCGCGCGCGGCGAGAAGCGCGCCCTGCTCTCCCTGGCCACCGGCGCGGGGAAGACCTACATCGCCGTCGCGCTGCTGAAGAAGATCGCCGACGCCGGCCAGCTTCGGCGTGCGCTTTTCGTCTGCGACCGCGACGAGCTGCGAAGGCAGGGGATGGGTGCCTTCCAGAACGTCTTCGGCGCCGACGCGGCGCCGGTCTCGAGCGGTAATCCCCAGAAGAATGCTCGCGTGCTCGTGGCGACCTACCAAACGCTCGACGTAGACACGGACGAAGCCGACGCGAACTTTCTGACCTCGAACTATCCGCCGGATTACTTCAGCCACATCGTCATCGACGAATGCCATCGGTCCGCATGGGGCAAGTGGTCGCTCGTTCTGACCCGGAACCCGAACGCGGTGCAAGTCGGTTTGACCGCGACGCCAAGACAGCTCGAGACAACAGACTCATCTCCGGAGGTTTCGAAGGACGAGCTCATCACGGGCGACAACATCCGGCACTTCGGTGAGCCGGTCTACGAGTACGGGATGGGCCAGGCGATCGAGGACGGGTACCTCGCTGCCTGCGAGATCGTCGCGCGAGATATCTTCCTCGACGACAAGCCGGAGAACGAGAGAGATCTGGTCCTTACGGAGCCAGACTTCGACGGCAAAGCCGTCTCGGATGCCTTCACAGGGTCCGCGACCGCGGTCGCCGAGGACGAGCGATTCTCGGCCGCGGACTTCGAGGCGAAGCTCCTTCTTCCGGACCGCATTCAGGCGATGTGTGCGGATCTCTTCGCGGGGCTCTGCGAGACCGGCGGCCCCGAGCAGAAGACGATCGTCTTCTGCGCCCGTGACGCGCACGCGGACGACGTGGCTGCCGCCTTGAATAATCTCTACGCCGAATGGTGCGCAAGGAATGGCAAGCAGCGCGCCGACCCCTACGCGTTCAAGTGCACGGCGGAGAGCGGCGGCAGCGACTACATCGCCGACCTGCGAGGGGCGTCTCGCCGCTTCTTCGTCGCCACGACGGTCGACCTCCTCACCACAGGCGTCGACGTTCCTGTCGTCCGGAACATCGTGTTCTTCAAGTACGTGCGTTCGCCGATCTCGTTCTATCAGATGGTCGGACGGGGCACACGGCTCGATCCCCCGAGCGGAAAGCTCATGTTCCGCGTCTGGGACTACACGAACGCGCGCCGGCTTTTCGGGGGGGAGTTCACGGGACGAAAACCGACGGTTCGCAAGCCTCGCGAGCCGAGTCCCGGCCCGCCGCGGATCATCCGCGTGGAGGGCTTCGATGTCCACGTCACGGAAGCCGGCCGCTACATCGTCACGTCGGTGGACGGCCAGGAGACTGCCGTCACCGTCGAGGAGTACAAGGAGCGCCTTGCCGCCAAGCTCGTCGAGTCGGCCCCGACCCTGGAGGCATTTCGCGAGCGCTGGATCGCCCCGCCCGCGCGCCGCAAGCTGTTGAACGACCTTCCCGACGGCGGCCGCGCCCCCGCGCTGGTTCGCGCTATCGAGGAGATGGCCGAGTACGACCTCTACGATGTCCTTGCCGAGCTCGGCTACGGCCTCGCCCCGAGAACCCGCGGCGAGCGTGCCAATGCCTTCGGTTACAAGAACGAGAGCTGGCTGCGCGGACTGCCGGCAAAGGCCGGTTCGACACTCAAGGCCCTCGCCGGCCAGTTCGCGCGCGGCGGAACCGACGAGCTCGAGAACCCGGCCGTGTTTCAGACCCCCGAGGTTGCGAAGGCCGGCGGGCTCGAAGCGCTCAAGACGCTCGGCAAGCCGGCGGAAGTGCTGCAGGAGACCAAGGGAAGGCTGTTCGCGGCGTGACGAACGGCACGAGGAAGCTCTCGGCCGCCGAGGCCATCATCTCGCCCGAAAAGCTTCGAGACTACATTCTGTCGCCGACCCATCCCGATGGAAGGTCCAAAGCCGCATACCTCGCCCTTGGCGGCTACTCTCGAGAAAGCTGGTCGAGGCTCGAGCGCGACCTGAGGAGCCAGCACCTGACCCTCGACGCCAGGCCTGGCAGAGTGACTCCGTGGGGCCGCAAGTATGAGATTCTTGGACCGTTGATCGGCCCGAATGGTCAGACAATGTGGATTCGAACCGTCTGGATCGTCCGGCATGAGGAGAACGTGGCCCGGTTCATCACTCTGATACCGTCGAGGGAGCCGTGACCGCTTCACTCTTCGAGAGAATCGTGCTTCTCCGGGATTTTCCGTCGGAGGGGTTGCGTGCTGGCGACGTTGGAACGGTCGTCGAACGTTACCCGGCGGCCGGCTCCGCTCCGGAGGCCTGCGAGATCGAGTTTTTCGCCGCCAATGGCGAGTCGGTCGCGGTCGCGTCGATCCCGGCGGACGCTGTCCGTGCGGCCACGGACCGGGACGTCCTGACCGCCCGGATCCTGACCCCTGCGTGATCGGTTCGTGACTGGGCCCGCCGTCAGCCGCGGACGTCCCGCAAGGACGAAGAAAGAGAAAAAGGCCCTTGCGGGCCCGATGACAAGGCCATCCACCTCCGGAAACCCGGATTGCTCGAGAACGTAGCCTCTCCTGGTCTGTACCGCAATACCAAGGGGATCGCTGCCTGAAACTCGGTGATTGCCTCGACGAAGTTGTTACGGGAGTCGGTGACCGCTGGGGCGAGTACTCGGTTCTCGGTGCGACACGGGCGGGCCTCGCTCCTGCGAAAGAGCCCGTAGGGAAGCAGCCCGAGCGATACAAGCTGGTTGCGCCCGGCACGGTCTTCTACAACCCGATGCGCATTCTTCTCGGATCGATCGCCATGGTGGACGATGGGGAGGAGCCGGGGATAACGAGCCCGGACTACGTCGTTTTTCGTCCCAAGTCGGGGGTGCTGCATCATCGGTGGCTGTACTACTGGCTCCGCTCCGCGGATGGCGCCGCGCTCATCAAGTCGCTGACCCGGGGTGCGGTTCGGGAGAGGCTGCTGTTTCGGCGGCTTGCTGCGGGATGGATCGATTCGCCGCCTTACCCCGCTCAGCTTCGATTCGCCGAGGCCGTTCAACACGTCGCCCGCGCCCGCGCGGCGGCGGAGGCGCGGCTGGAGGCGGCGAACGCTCTTTCGCTGGCATTTGCTGCCTCAATTCTCGACTCAATGTGCGGCTCAGCGGCTCTGCGACCGCTCGGAGACTTCATCGAAAGCTTTCGAAACGGTCTATCTCGTCGCCCGACGGGAACCGAGGCTGGGCCCGTGGTTCTGCGGCTTGCGGATGTGTCGACTGGCTCGATCGATTTGTCCCGGGTGCGACGCGGAAATGCATCGCTGTTGGAGAAGGACGCCTACTCCCTAAATGAGGACGATCTGCTGTTTATTCGAGTGAATGGTAGTCGCGACTTAGTAGGCCGCTGCCTGCTTGTTCCGAGGCTCTCGGAGCCGGTTCTCTTCAACGATCACCTGATTCGGGTGAGGCTCAGGTCCGATCTCTCCAGTGCATTCGTAAAAATGATCAGCGACACCGTCACTGTACGTTCGCGGATTCTTGCTGGCGTAACGACATCAGCGGGACAGCTGACCATTAGCCAAGACCTGCTTTCCAGTCTGACCATCCCTGTTCCTCGTCTTGAGACTCAGTTCAAGGCCGTCAAGGCCTTCGGGGATGCGACAGCCGGCGGGAAGCGGCTGGGGGAGGCTGTCCGTTCAGAGCTGTCCACCCTCGATGTCCTCCCCGCCTCCCTCCTTCGCCGCGCTTTCCGCGGAGAGCTTTGAAAGACCACTTGCAAAGCCCCGAGAGCTTTGAAAGAATATCGCCGATGTCTTTCAAAGTGTTTACGGGTTCGATAATAAGCCTTCAAAGCGTGGAGCGGGCAGGGTGAATCCGGAGGCCTTTTCCGCCCCTGAAGCCGGCCGGGTCGTGCGCTCGCCTCGCGGCTATTTCGCCTTCGTTCCGGCGCCCCCGCCGCCCGAGATTCGCTACGACGACGAGCTCGTCCTGGCGCTTTCCCGAGCGGATTCGTCGCTCGCGGAGCTCTCGGGGCTCGGCCGGCTCCTCCCCAATTCCCACCTTCTCGTCGCTCCCTACGTTCGGAAGGAGGCCGTGCTCTCCTCGAAGATCGAGGGAACGACGACGGATCTCTCGGAGCTTCTGCAGGACGAAGCCGGCGCGGAACTGCCTGCCCGGGATCCGGACGACGTCCACGAGGTGCGGAACTACGTCCGAGCCCTGGAGTACGGCGTCACGCGCCTCAAGAAGCTGCCGCTGTCACTTCGTCTGGTTCGCGAACTTCACGAGCGCCTGATGCGGGGTGTGCGGGGAGATCGAGCGACACCGGGCGAGTTCCGGCGTTCCCAAAACTGGATCGGCTCCTACGGAAGCACCCCGGACACGGCGTCCTACGTGCCACCTCCAGTCGAAGAGCTGCAGGCTTGCCTCGACTCCTGGGAGAAGTTCCTTCATCAACGCGACAGGATCCCCGATCTCGTCCAGTGCGCGTTGATGCACGAGCAGTTCGAAGCCATCCATCCGTTCCTCGATGGAAACGGTCGCGTCGGCAGACTCTTGATCACTCTCTTCCTGATCGAGCGCAATCGCCTGAGCCAGCCGCTTCTCTACTTGTCGGCTTACATCGAGCGACATCGCAATGCTTACTACGAGCTCCTGCAGAGTGTCCGGACCCGCGGCGACTGGCGGTCCTGGATTCTCTACTTCCTCTGGGGGGTGGCTGAGATCTCGAACGAGGCGGTCGAGCGCTCCGGTCGCCTGATGGTTCTCCGGGAGAAGCTCCGGAACAGGATCGCGGGAAAACGCAACGCCGTCCGTCTGCTCGAGAAGCTCTTCGAGAATCCCTATGTGACGGTGGCTGGTGCTGCGAAACTGCTGGGCGTCACTAACCCGACCGCTCGCCAGGCGGTCAGGCATCTGCAGGCAGCCGGAGTTCTGTCCGAGACGTCCGGACGGGAATGGGGGAGACTCTATCTGGCCAGGCCCATCCTGAAGATCCTGGAGATGGACGAGACGAATGAGCCGACAGCTCGCTAGACCAAACGCAAAGCGCCTCGCCTCGCCGCAGTCGGTCAACTCGGCCGTCAAAGCGATCTGCGACATCATGCGCCGCTCCAACTGCGCCGGGGCGTTGCAGTACGTGCCCGAGCTGACGTGGATCCTGTTCCTGCGGATCCTCGACGAGTTGGAGGCGAAGGAGGCCGAGCGCGCGGAGGCCCTGGGTGTCGAGTTCCAGCCGTCGCTCGAAGCGCCGTACCGCTGGCGTGACTGGGCGGCGCCGGGAGGGCCAAAGCGCAAGGAGCTCCAGGACGGAGCGCTCGGTGCGCTCTTTGCGTTTGTCAACGGCGACCTGCTGCCGTACCTGAAGCGACTCGAGAGCCGGCCGGGCGCCGCGCCGCGGCAGAAGGTGATCTCCGAGATCATGTCTGGGGTCGAGAAGACGCGCATCGACACGGAGCGCAACTTCCTCGACGTCATCGACAAGGTCCACGAGATCAGCTCGGAGGCAGTCGACCCCACGCACGTCTTCACCCTTTCGCAGGTTTACGAGGGCCTGCTTCTCAAGATGGGGGAAAAGGGCAACGACGGAGGCCAGTTCTTCACTCCCCGCGAGGTGATCCGGTCGATTGTCCGCGTCGTGGCCCCCAATGTCGGCGAAGCCGTGTACGACCCGGCATGCGGCACGGGGGGGTTCCTCGCGCAGAGCTACGAGTTCATGCGGGACGGCCTGGGGCCTTCCGCCACGGCGGATCAAATCGAGACGCTGAAGCGGCGGACGTTCTTCGGTCGCGAGAAGGAGAACCTCATCTACCCGATCGGCCTCGCCAATCTGATCCTGCACGGGATCGATCAGCCGAATCTGTGGCATGGAAACGCCCTGACCGGCCAGGAGATCTATGGCGGGCTCTTCGAGGGCGCGCCCGCGCTCTTCGACGTGGTGATGATGAACCCGCCGTTCGGCGGAAAAGAGGGCAAAGAGGCGCAGACCCGGTTCGCGTACAAGACGAGCTCCACGCAGGTCCTGTTCCTCCAGCACGTCATCGACAGCCTGAAGCCTGGAGGCCGCTGCGGGATGGTCATCGACGAGGGGGTTCTCTTCCGCACGAACGAGAACGCCTTCGTCCAGACCAAGCGCAAGCTTTTGGACGACTGCGACCTCTGGTGCATCCTCAGCTTGCCGCCCGGCGTTTTCGTTTCGGCGGGAGCCGGTGTGAAGACGAACCTTCTCTTCTTCACGCGGGGCGGCCCGACCGAGAAGATCTGGTACTACGACCTCTCCGACCTCAAGGTCGGGAAGAAGACCCCACTGACGATCGACCGCTTCGACGAATTTTTCCGGCTCATCCCATCGCGCGGCGACAGCGAGCGGAGCTGGACCGTCACCCGAGCCGATATCGAAGCGAAGGGCTACGATCTCAAAGCCGTCAACCCGAACGCGAGGTCGGACGAGGACACCCGGACGCCAGAGGAACTGCTGGACATCATGGAGGCGAAGGGGAAAGTCGTGACGGAGGCGTTGGCCACGTTACGAAAACTGATAGGGAACCCTGAGCGCACGCCTTGAGCGCCCTCGCATTGTTAGGAGATCATGCCCCGCGTACCCTTTCCGGACGTGCCAATCGGTGAATGGACTCCGACCAGGCCGTGGACGGCCCCCGGAATGTTCGTCTTCCGCCATATGCAGGCTGACGAATTGTTGCACTTTCCAGACCTCGGCGACGGTGACCTGAGCCGGGAACAAAGGAGGGAAGCTCTTCTCGATTTCGTAAACGTCCAACGTCCTCTCGCGGCTCTTGTGATTTTTCTCAACGTAGTCGCGCTCGAAGACTTGTTTCGAGACCTTGGGGCCAGGCTCGCAGATATTGCGGATTTGCAATCCTTTTTCCCGGATATCACAGGACTTCGGATGGTTCCACTGCCTCCCAAGACAAATCGACCCTTCCGACGTTTGGACATGGACCCCGCTCCGTTGACGGACTTTGCTGAAGTTAACGGCCTCTACCGAAGATGCCTGAATATCGAGCCGATCCCAGTCTCAGAGTTCCCCAAGTTGTACGACCTGGCGTTAATCCGGCACACGGTCGCTCACAACGGATCAGTCGTCCGGCAAGTTGACGCGGGTCGTTTCAAGTACTGGGAAATGCGGCCGGGTCAGTTCATCAACCCGCCAGTTGAGTTCGTCAAGGAGACCGCCCGATATCTCTACAGCATCGGCCGAAGCTTCGAGACAGCCATCCAAGATCGAGTTTTCACGGTGGCTCTAAGCTGTCAGCCCGATTCCTGGCCGCGCGAACCATCGCCTTTGGTCCTAACACTCATCGAAACGTTCAACTACCTTGGCAAGATCCTAAGGCGGGATGCGCCTCTGCCCATCCTGACCGACCCGAACTATGAGCAGAAGGTCAGGCTTGCGTCGGAGGAGGCCCGCAAGCGCCTGAACGAGATTTGTCTCGCGGAGGTCGTCGAGCGATTTCAGCCCAGCTCGTGATTGTTATTCACCGCCCACCCACACCAACACCTGCTCCTCGGGCTTCTTCTCGATCACCGGCACCTGCGCGCCCGGAGCGGGGTAGCCGACCGGAATCAGGAGGTACGGCTTCTCGTGCGCGGGGCGGCCGAGGATCCGGTTCAAGAATCCCATCGGCGACGGCGTGTGCGTCAGAGTCGCGAGGCCCGAGAGATGCAGCGCGGCGAGCAGGAAGCCGCACGCGATGCCGACGGACTCGGCGACGTAGTAGTTCTTCCGCTTGACGGCCGTCCCGTCGTCGACTCCGCCCGCGACTGGCACGGGCTCGACATCCATGCGGAAGACGGCGATCAGGTACGGCGCGATCTCCAGGAAGGGCTTGTGCCAGTCGGTGCCCAGCGGTGCGAGCGCCTCGAGCCATTCGCCGGGCATGCGCCGCTCGTAGCTCTCCTTCTCCTCGGCTTCAGCGGCGATGCGGATCTCGCGCTTGAGCTCCGGGTCCGACACGACGACGAACATCCAGGGCTGGCGGTTGGCGCCGGAAGGCGCGAGGGCGGCGGCCCGCACGGCGCTCCGGACCAGGTCGAACGGCACGGGCTCGGGCGAGAAGTCGCGCACGGTGCGCCGCGCGGCGATCCGGGCGAGAAACTCTTCCGAGCGGCGGCTCTGCTCCTCGGGCGCGAGGCGCTCGAAGGCCAGCGGGGCGAAGCGGGCTCGCGTCGTCATGATCCTGTTATAGCCTCTCGCGCATGAAAAGACTCGCCTGGGCCCTGGTGCTGTGCGCCGCCGCCGGCCTCGCCTCGGCGGAAGACCTCAAGGAGCGCGCGCTGCGGCTGCATCGGAGCGCGATCGTCGTGGACACGCACGAGGACGTGCCCGAAGAGCTGGAGAATCGCTGGAAGGACCTGTCGGTGCGCAACACCGTAGGCCACGTGGACATCCCGCGCTGGAAGGAGGGCGGAGTCACGGCGCCGTTTCTGGCGGCCTACGTCAACAGCGACTATGCGAAGTCCGGCGGCGCCGCGAAGAAAGCCCTGGAGTTCATCGACCTGATCCATCGTCTCGTCGACGCCCACCCGAAAGAGCTGGTCTTCGCGGACTCGGTCATGGGGATCCGGCAGGCCAAGAAGCACGGCAAGATCGCGATTCTCATCGGCATCGAGGGCGGCCACGCGATCGAGAACTCGCTGGCCGCGCTGTCGGCCTTCCACCGTCTCGGCGTGCGCTACATGACGCTGACGCATACGAACACGAACGACTGGGCCGATTCCTCGGGCAACTTCTTCAGCGTCGACTTCGATCCGAAGACCTACGCCGTGCACGACGGCCTGACGGATCTCGGGCGCCAGGTCGTTCTGGAGATGAACCGGCTGGGGATGCTCGTGGACATCTCCCACGTCTCGGAGAAGACCATGGCCGACGTGCTGGCGGTCTCGAAGGCGCCGGTCTTCGCGTCGCACTCCTCCTGCCGCGCGCTCTCGAACATCCCGCGCAACATGACGGACGACCAGATCCGGGCGGTCGCGGCCGGGGGCGGGGTCGTGATGGTCAACGTCAGCACGCTGTTCCTCGAGCAAAAATCGGTGGACGCGTACCTGGCGGCCCGAACGGCCCTGCTGCCGCAGATTGCCGAGATCGCCGAGCGCCTCAAGGACGACCTGAAGAAACGCGACGCGGAAGTCCGCAAGCTGCTCAACACGGTCAAGTACCCGGACGCCGACTGGACCACGGCCGTCGACCACATCGAGCGGGTCATGCGGCTCGGGGGCCCGCAGGCGGTCGGCCTCGGCACCGACTACGACGGGATCGAGGACCCGCCCGCCGGCCTCGAGGACGTCTCGAAGCTGCCGAAGCTGACCGAGGAGCTCCTGCGGCGCGGCCATTCCGAGGAGGTGGTCCGCGGCGTCCTCGGGGAGAACTTCCTGAGGTTCTGGGACCGGGCCGAGGCGGCCCGCAAGGCCATGCCTCGACGGACCGAACCGCTGCCGTTCTCCAAGCCCGGAGCCTAGCGATATGATCCGCTCCCTATGATCGACTTACTGCAAACTGCTCCGGCCGGGCCCGGCGGGGCCGCGGGAGGGCTCATCCAGTTCCTCCCGATGATCTTCATCTTCGTCATCTTCTATTTCCTTTTGATCGCTCCCATGCGCAAGAAGCAGAAGAAGACCCAGCAGATGCTGAAACAGCTCAAGAAGGGCGACGAGGTCATAACCCAGGGCGGCATCTTCGGCCGCGTTGCCGCTCTCGACGACGACCACGGGTTCGTGATCCTGCAGATCTCGGACAACACCAAGATCAAGGTGCTGCGCAGCGGTATCGTGGGGCTGGCGGGAGAGCCCGAAGCAACCACCGCCACGACAGCGACTTAGAGAACGGGGGAGCGTGCCGCGAGACGGTGCCCGCTCTCGTCCGCGGCGTCGAGGCGCCGTCCGAGACGTCAGCTGACAGCTGAAGCTGCTTCCTGTAAACTCCGGCGTTCTTTTTCTTTGGAGGGGCATTTGGGGAAGAAGCTTCGCTGGCGCATCCTGTTGATCGTCCTCGTCCTGGCCGGGGCCATCGCCGGCTTCGTCTGGTCCGGATACTCCAACGCCAAGAAGGACTGGACCGGTCCAGGCTCCCCGACTCTGAAGGATGCTCTGAAGAAGGCCATCAAGCTGGGGCTCGACCTTCGCGGGGGCATCCACCTCGTGCTGCAGGTCAATACCGCGGACGCCGTCCGCGCCGAGCGTGGCGACGCCGTCGAGACGCTGAAGACCGAAGCGAAGGACCCGGGCCTGGGGGCGATCGAGCTTCCGACCGATTCGTCGTTCGCGGTGACCGTCGCTGCGCAGACGGACCAGGGCAAGCTCGAGGAGACCGCGAAGCGCTTCCTTCCGGACTGGGCCTACAGCACGGCGGGAGGGAAATGGGTCTTCACGCTGAAGGACCCGGCGCGGCGCGCGATCGAGGACAGCGCCGTCGCCCAGGCGCTCGAGACGATTCGCAACCGCGTCGACGAGTTTGGCGTGGCCGAGGCGCTGATCGCCCGGCAGGGCAAGGACCGGATTCTCGTGCAGCTGCCCGGCATCGACGAGCCCAAGCGGGTCAAGGACCTCATCAAGAACACGGCCTTTCTCGAGCTTTCTCTGGTCGAGAAGGGGCCTTCGACCGAAGCGGCGCTGACCGCCGAATACCCCGGCGGAAAGATCCCCGACGCGCTCCGGCTCGTCGAGGCGCGGGCCGAGCCGGGCAGCCGCGAACGCTCGTTCTACGTCGTGCGCAAGCAGGCGGCCATCACGGGGCGCGACCTGAAGAACGCGCGGCCGGCCCAGGGCCAGTTCGGATCCCACTCGGTGTCCTTCTTCCTGACGGCCGCAGGCTCGCAGAAGTTCGGCGCCGTCACGGGCGCCAACATCGGCAAGCAGCTCGCGATCATCCTCGACAACCGCGTGCAGTCGGCACCGAACATCAAGGACCGCATCACCGACCAGGGCGTGATCGAGGGCACCTTCACGCCCGAAGAGGCGAATGATCTCGCCCTGGTGCTGCGCGCCGGCGCGCTGCCGGCGGGCCTGACCTATCTCGAGGAACGGACCGTCGGGCCGTCGCTGGGCCTCGATTCGATCCGCAAGGGCATCACGGCCTCGCTCGTGGGCGCCGTGCTCGTCTTCGTGGCCCTCCTCCTCTATTACCGCAAAGCCGGCTTGAACGCCGTCATCGCCCTGCTCTTAAACGCCCTGCTGCTCGCCGCCGCCATGGCGCTCTTCGACGCGACCCTGACGCTTCCGGGCATCGCCGGCTTCATCCTGACGATCGGTATGGCGGTCGATTCCAACGTGCTCGTCTTCGAGCGCATCCGGGAGGAGCTCCGCAACGGCCGGGCGCCCAAGGCGGCGATCGAGAACGGCTTCTCGAAGGCCTTCGCGACGATCATTGACACGCACGCGACGACGATCATCTCGGCGCTCTTCCTGCTGCAGTTCGGGACCGGGCCCGTCAAGGGCTTCGCGGTCACCCTCATCATCGGCCTGCTGATCTCGATGTTCACCGCGGTCTTCGTGTCGCACACGCTGTTCGAGCTCGTTTACGGGCGCCGCCAGCACATCGACAGCATTTCGATCTAGCCAGAAGAAAGAAGCAGAGATGGAGCTTTTCCGCCAAACCCACATCGACTTCCTCCGCTACAAGTGGTGGGCGATCGGCGCCTCCTGGGTGCTGATCTTCGTCGGCATCTTCACGGTGTTCGTGCAGAAGGGCCTGAAGTTCGGCATCGACTTCTCCGGCGGCACGGCGATCGCGGTCCGATTCGCCGTAGCCCCCGACATCGACCGGCTGCGCACCCTCCTCGCCGGCGCCGGCCTCGGCGAGGTCGGCATCCAGCGCTACGAGGAGGCCGAGAAGAACTCGGTGCTGATCCGGGTCCAGCTGCAGACGACGGAAGGGCGCGACGTCGGCGACGAGGTGCTCCAGGCCCTCCGGCAGGGCCTCCAGTCTCCGGCCGACCCCGGCAAGATCGACATCAACACGGAGGGCCGCGCGACGCTCGCCGCACGCATGGCGGCCGCCGATCCCGACCGCGTGGCCGGCCGCTCCGACGTCAACCCGACCGACTACTACCTGCAGATCGCCGAACGGATCGTCGAGAAGCGGTCGCAGCTCGGGCTCTTCCGGGCCCCCGCGGACGCCGCCTCCGTCCCCGACGCATCCGCGGCCGTGAAGGCCTGGGTGGAGGCCAATACGATCGCGGGGCCGTTCGTGCTGCTCTCGGCCGAGAACGTCGGGCCGCAGGTCGGAAGAGACCTCCAGAAGAAGGCGATCCTCGCCATCGTCTGGTCCACGATCGGAATGCTCGCGTACATCGCGTTCCGCTTCCGGTCGTTGCCGTTCGGCGTGGGCGCGATCGTCGCGCTCATCCACGACACGCTCATCACCGTGGGGCTTCTCGCGCTGCTCGGCCGCGAGTTCAACCTGGTCGTCGTCGCCGCGCTCCTGACGCTGATCGGCTACTCGGTCAACGACACGGTCGTGGTCTACGACCGGGTGCGTGAGAATCTGAAGACGCCCAAGAAGGAGCCGCTCGAGACGGTGATCAACCGGTCGATCAACCAGACGCTGTCCCGAACGATCCTCACCGCGGGCGCGACGATGCTCGTCGTGATCGCCATGTTCTTTCTCGGCGGAGAGGTCCTGCAGACGTTCGCCCTGACCCTGATCATCGGCATCCTCATCGGCACGTACTCCTCCGTCTATGTCGCCGCGGCCATCGTCGTCATCTGGAAGGACTTCAAGAACCGGGGCAAGCTCGCCGTGGTGCCGGCGGCGGCCAGAGTCGAGCCGGCCCCGCCGGTCCCCTCCGCGCCGGCGGCCGGATCGTCCAAGAAGAGCTCGAAGAGGCGCTGAGCGACGTCTTTGCCCTCGGCCCGATAACGCCGTAATCTTAGGGCGTGATCCACTTCGAGGAAATCCTCGAAAAGGTCGAGGCGTACAACCCCAACAGCGACCAGGACCTGCTGCGGCGGGCCTACGTGTTCTCCGCGCGGGAGCACAAGGGGCAGGTGCGGCGCTCGGGCGAGCCGTACCTCGTCCACCCGCTCAACGTCGCCGCGATCCTCGCGGATCTGAAGGCCGACGACGTGTCGATCGTCGTGGGGCTCCTGCACGACGTGCTGGAGGACACGCTGACCTCCCGGGAAGCGGTGGCCCAGCAGTTCGGCGAGGAGGTCGCGGAGCTCGTCGACGGCCTGACGAAGATCAGCAAGTTCTCCTACGTCTCGCGCGAGGAGGAGCAGGCGGAGACGTTCCGCAAGATGATCCTGGCGATGATCTCCGACCTCCGCATCGTGCTGGTCAAGCTGGCCGACCGGCTCCACAACATGCGGACACTCGGCTTCCTCCCGGAGACCAAGCGCCGCGAGATCGCCCGCGAGACTCTCGACATTTACGCGCCGATCGCGCACCGCCTCGGGATGGGCAGCGTGCGGGGCGAGCTCGAGGACCTCGCGTTCAAGTACCTGGAGCCCGAGCAGCAGGAGCGCGTGGCCCGCGAGGTGGCCCGCCGGATGAAGGTTTCCGAGACGATGATCGGCGAGATCCGGCGGCGCATCGAGGCGCAGCTGGCGGAGGCGGAGATCCCCGGCGAGGTCTCGGGCCGGATGAAGCGCTATTTCTCGATCTGGTCGAAGATGAAGCGGACGGGTGTGGAGGCCGCGCAGCTCTACGACATCCTCGCCTTTCGCGTCGTCGTCCCCGAGACGCGCGACTGCTATGCCGTGCTGGGCATGGTGCACCAGCTCTGGCGCCCCGTGCCGGGCCGGATCAAGGACTACGTCGCGATGCCGAAGCCCAACTTCTACCAGTCGCTCCACACGACCGTGATCGGCGAGGCGGGACAGCCCTTCGAGATCCAGATCCGGACGCGCGAGATGGACCTGATCGCCGAGCGCGGCATCGCGGCGCACTGGAAGTACAAGGAGGGCCGCCTCGGCCCGCACGCCGACGACGCGCGGTTCCAGTGGCTCCGGCAGCTCGTGGACTGGCAAAGCGAGGTCTCGGATCCACGCCAGTTCCTGTCGTCCCTGAAGGTCGACCTCTACCCGGACGAGGTCTACACGTTCACTCCCCGGGGCGAAGTCTTCGCGTTCCCCCGCGGGGCGACACCCATCGACTTTGCCTACCGGGTCCACACCGACGTCGGGCACCGCTGCGTGGGGGCCCGCGTGAACGGCAAGCTGGTGCCGCTGCGGACACCGCTCCAGAGCGGCGACATCATCGAGATCCTGACGGCCCCCAACCAGGCGCCCTCGCGCGACTGGCTCTCCTCGGTCGTCACCAGCCGCGCCCGCCACAAGATCCGCCACTTCATCCACGAGGAGGAGAAGCGCCAGGCCGTCGAGCTCGGGCGGCGCCTGCTGGAGCGGGAGCTCAAGAAGTTCAAGCGGACGGTCAAGAAGCTCGACGCCGACGGCACCCTCGGGCGCGAGTTGCCGCACTGGGGGTTCTCCCGCGTCGAGGACCTCTACGCCGCGATCGGTTACGGAAAGCTCGCGCCGCGTAACGCCCTGGAGCGGTTCGTGCCCGCCGAGGAGCTCGCCCGCCCCGGGGGGGACCGGAAAGAGTCGGCCGTCTCGCGGGTCGTTCGAAAAATCCTGCCGTTCGGCATGCCCGACATCGTGGTGGTCGGCCACAAGGACCTGCTCGCGGTGCTCGCGAAGTGCTGCAACCCGGTGCCCGGAGAGAAGATCATCGGCTACGTCACGCGCGGCCGGGGCGTGTCGGTCCACTCGGAGAGCTGCCCGAACGTGAAGAACCTCCTCTACGATCCGGGCCGGCAGATCGACGTGCAGTGGGCCGGGGAGAAGAAGGCGTCCTACGCCATCGAGCTCGAGGTCTCCACCGAGGACCGGCCGGGGCTGCTGGCCGACGTCACGCAGGCGATCGCCGGGGAAGGATCGAACATCCGGCGGATCGAGGCCCGGGTCGAGGACACACGCGAGGCTACCGTCAGCGTGTCGCTGGAAACGGCGGACCTCAAACAGCTCGAGAAGATCCTCGGCCGCATTCGCGCGATCAGCGGCGTGCGGGAGGTCGTGAGGAAGTACAACGTGCCGAAGGCGGGGGAGAGGGAGTGAGGGGGTCAGGTCTTCATTCTTCTGAATTTGAGTACCCGAGGTTCGGATAGCCGCGCTCGTTCTCAAATTCCGAAGAATGAAGACCTGACCCCCTAGGCCTTGGCGGTCTTCGGTCGCGCGATCGGCTTGCTGACCTTTCCCGATCGGATGCAGCGCGTGCAGGCGGAGACGCGCCGGCTCACGCCGCCGATGACCGCGCGCACCGTTTTCAAATTCAGATGCCACTTCCGGTTCGACACGTTGTGTGCGTGGCTGACCCGGTGTCCCGTCATGGGGGTCTTTCCGCAGAACTGACATTGCTGAGCCATCGTGCTTCCCTTTCCGGACCCTTGGGTCGAAAAAACCCGCGAAGCCTACACCGCCCCTCGCGACGACGCAACAAGGAACAGCTGGCCGCTCTCCTCCGCACCTGTCCAAGAGGCCTAAGTCTTTGCGTGACGGACGGTTTCGCGCGCTCTATCGCTTGACTAGGGAAAAACCTTTTGCTATTTTGGCAACTAGCCGTAATAACCATAGGTCAAAGCCCGTAACCGTCTTTCTTTTTTCGGTGGGGCGAAGCGTGTTGTTCAGGAAATCGAAGAACCTGGTGGGTCTCGACATCGGGTCCTCGGCGATTAAACTCGTCGAACTGAAGGACGCGAAGGCCGGAGGCTACCGACTCGTGAAGACCGGTCTCGAATCCCTCTCGCCCGAGGCGATCGTCGACGGCGCGATCATGGATTCCTCGCTGGTCGTGGACACGGTCAACCGCATCGTCTCGGCCCTGGGCGTGCGCAACCAGGAGTTCGGCACGTCCCTGTCGGGCCATTCCGTCATCATCAAGAAGATCTCGCTGCCGGCCATGTCCCCGGAGGAACTCGCCGAGTCGATCCGGTGGGAGGCCGAACAGTACGTCCCCTTCGACATCAACGACGTCAACCTCGACTACGTGGTCCTGGAGTCCGGGGGCGGCGAGACCATGGACGTCCTGCTCGTGGCCGTCAAGAAAGACAAGATCGGCGACTACACGAGCGTGATCACGCAGGCCGGGAAAACGCCGGTGCTCGTGGACGTGGACGCCTTCGCCCTCCAGAACGCGTACGAGGCCAACTACCCGGTCGAGCCGGGGCGTGTCGTGGCCCTCGTGAACATCGGCGCCTCGGTCACCAACGTGAACATTCTGTCCGGGGCGAACACGATCTTCTGGCGCGACATCTCCTTCGGCGGCAACCAGTACACCGACGCGATCCAGAAGCAGCTCTCCCTCTCCTTCGACCAGGCGGAGGCCCTGAAGAAGGGCGAGAAATCCGGCGACCACTCGCTCCAGGACATCCTGCCGATTCTGCGGTCCGTCTCCGACGATCTGGCCCAGGAGCTCCAGAAGACGTTCGACTTCTTCCTGGCCACGACCTCCACCGAGAAAATCGACCAGATCTTCATCTCGGGCGGCTCGTCCCGCGTCGTCAACCTCGACGCCCAGCTCAAGGAGCGGTTCAACATCGGCGTGGAGATCCTGAACCCCTTCCGCCAGATCGACATCGCGGGCGCCCCGGTCTCGAGCGAGTGGCTGACGGACAACGCGCCGAGCCTGGCCGTGGCCGTCGGACTCGCGATCCGCCACGTGGGGGACGAAGCGGCTTGATCAGAATCAACCTCCTCACCGAGGCCAGGGCGGCGGCAGCCAGGAAGAAGGGGCCGGCCCTTCCGACGGGGGCCAAGCTCAACAACCTGCTGCTGATCGGGGGGCTGGCCGTCGGCCTGATCTACGTGGGGACGATGTTCCTCGTCCTGACCTCGCGCCGCCGCCACCTCGACGAGGAGATCGGAAAAGCCAAGGAAGAGGTCGCCCGCCTCAAGTCGATCATCGACGAGGTCAAAGGCTACGAGGACAAGAAACGCAGCCTCGAGGCGAAGATCGACCTGATCAACGGCCTGAAGACCAACCAGAAGGGCCCGGTGCGCCTGATGGACGAGGTGTCCAAGGCCCTACCGGACCTGGTGTGGCTCACGGAGATGCAGGTGGAGGGCGACCAGCTCACGATGAAGGGGAAGACGCTGTCCCCCAACGCCGTGGCCACGTATCTGGAGAATTTGAAGAAGAGCCCGTATTTCGCCGAGCCGGTGTTCAAGAACCTCGGCCGCGAAACGGGGCCGCAGGGCATCTACAACTGGGAGCTGGCGGTCAAGTTCACGCACGGGAAGACCCCGGAGGCGGCGGCCGCGGCCGCCGCCGCG
>JBBDKM010000082.1:0-9978 GCA_040879385.1 Thermoanaerobaculia bacterium
GACGAGCGCCCGGCTGCCGTCCACGCGGAGCTTCCGGAAGAGAAACGTGAACTTGTGCTCGAGCGTTTCCCGGATCGCGGCCCGGGTCCCTTCGGGAAGGTTCCAGACCTGCTCCTTGTAGGGGCCGATCGCCTTCTTGCGCGTCCGGTAGAGGAACTGCCACTCGGTCTCGCCCCTCTTGCGCTCCTCGGCGGCGTTCTCGTCGAGCCAGCGCTCGATCTCGCGCTTCAGGGGGTGCGGGAACGCCGGGTGGTCGTAGACCGTGTTCATGAAGTCGGTCGCCAGGTGGATCTCGGCGCAGTCGTGGTCGGGGAAGTGGCCGAAGTACTCGGGCGGGAGAGTCGAGGCGCCGTGCTGCACCGCGCCCGCGAGGCCGTACTCTTCGCGCGCGACCTTCGAGATCGCCCGGAGGACGTCGAAGTCGATGGCGACCCGCTCGACCGAGCCGTCGGGAGCGACGACACCGCCGTGCGACGAGCCCGTCTGGATCGAGACCTTCTCGATCCCGTCGCCCGGCCCGAGGGCGCGCCGGTAGACGTTCATGTACGCGCGGAACTCCTCCGGCGTCGAGTTTTCCTTGCCGACCTCGCCGATCTCGCCGCCGACGGAGATCGGCATCTCCTTCGGCTCCCGCGAGCGGATGAATTTCGTGAAGCGCGCGCAGAGCGTCGCGTTGACCTCCTGCTGGGCCTCGAGCGTCGGCTTCGAGAGGTCGACGAGGGTCGAGGTGTCGATGTCGATCTGCAGGAACCCCGCCGGGATCGCCTCGTCGATCAGCGCCTCGATGGCGCCGATCTCCTTCTCGGCGTTCTCCTGCATCTTCTTCGGGTTGGTCTGGAAGTGGTCGCCCTGGAGAAAGACCGGGCCCTCCCAGCACTCGCGGATCGCCGCGGCCAGGACCACGGCCGCGTACTCGGCCGGGCGCTGCGCGGTGTAGCCCATCTCGCTGCGCGCGATCTCGAAGATCACGGCCCCGGCGTCGAGCTTCCGCGCTGCGCGGCAGGCGGCGCGCGCGGTGTCGTAGGACAGGATCCGCACGTTGATCGCCGGCACCGTGAATCCGGAGATCTCGCCGCGCCCCCGAGCCCGGTAGAACGGCAGGATCGAGGCCGGGAGGATTCCGAGGGAATGAGCGGCCTCGCGAATCGCGTGCCGCGCGGCGTCGCGCGCGGCTTCGGGCGCGAAGACCGCTGTCCAGACGAGCGAGTCGATCATCTCCGCGCGGAAGCGGGCCGGGTTCGACACCACGAGGCCGCCGTCCTGGCGCACCGTCGCGGACCGGATGAGAGCCTCTTGGATCTCGGCGGGTGTCGAGTACAGGTCCATGCGCGATCCCCGTTCTGTGAAGTGCCCGGGGATTCTAATGCAGGCACCGTGTGCTACGGTCTCGCCGTGACTCGGGCGCGGCTCTCCGAGGAGCTTTCCCGCCGCCTGCCGGCGGAGATCCTCCACGCGGACCCGGAATCTCTGGAGGCCCACTCCCGCGACGAGACCGAGGATCTCCGCGCCCTTCCCGAGCTCGTCGTGCGGCCGCGCACGGAGGAGGAGGTCTCGGCTCTGCTGTCGGCCGCCCGGGAGCTCCGCTTCCCGGTCACGCCCCAGGGCGCGCTCACGGGGCTCTCGGGCGGGGCGCTGCCAGTGTCCGGGGGAGTCGCGCTCGACCTGCGCGCGATGAATCGGATCCTCGAGATCGACCGCGAGAATCTCTTCGCGGTCGTCCAGGCCGGAGTCGTCACCCAGGTGCTCCAGGAGGAGGCCGAGCGCGCCGGCCTCTTCTACCCGCCCGATCCGTCCTCCCGCGGCAGCTGCACGATCGGCGGGAACATCGCCGAGAACGCGGGAGGGCCGCGCGCCGCCAAGTACGGCACGACGGGCCGCTACGTCTCGGGGCTGCGCGTCGTGATTCCGGGCGGCGCCGTTCTCGACCTCGGCGGCAAGAACCGGAAGGATGTGGCGGGCTACGACCTCGTGTCCCTGTTCGTCGGAAGCGAAGGCACCCTCGGCGTCATCACGCAGGCGACGCTGCGCCTGCTACCGCTGCCCGCACACCGCCGGCTGCTCTGGGCCTCCTTCGCGGACGAGGGGAAGGCGCTGGCCGCGGTCACGCGGCTCTACGGCCGCGGCGCCGAGCCGTCGGCGTGCGAGTTCCTGGAGCGGCGCGCGGCCGAGGTGTCGGCCGTGTGGCTCGGCCTGGCGCTGCCGGCCGACGCCGACGCGCACCTCTTCGTCGAGGCCGACGGTTTCGAGGAAGACGCCGTCGCGAGCGACGCCGAGCGCTTCGGCGAAGTCCTGCTGGCCTCCGGCGCTTCGGACGTGCGCGTCGCCCTGACCGACCGCGAGGCAGCCGAGTTCTGGCGGCTGCGCCGCTCCGTCGGCGAGGCGGTGAAGAAGCTTGGCCCGTATGCCGAGGAGGACTGCACGGTCCCGCGCTCGCGGATGCCGGAGCTGCTCGCCGCGGTGCGCGCGGTCGCCGCCCGGCGCGGGCTGACGGCGGTGTGTTACGGCCACGCGGCCGACGGCAACATTCACGTCAACGTCGTTCCGCCGCCGGAAGAGCCGGAGCGATGGCGCCGCGAGCGCGGGCCGGCCGTGGAAGAGATCTTCCGCGCCGTCGTCGCTCTGGGCGGAACGATCACCGGAGAGCACGGTGTCGGCCTGACGCAGCGGGGCTACCTCGCGCTGCGCCACTCCCCGGCCGCGCTCGCTGCGATGCGCGCGGTCAAGGACGCCTTCGATCCGGACGGCATTCTGAATCCCGGTAAGATCTTCGTCCAACCATGATCCGACTCTCGCGCAAGATCCACTTCAACGCGGGGCGCAGCCTCTGGCGGCCCGACTGGACTCCGGAGAAGAACCGCGCGGTCTACGGCGAGGAGGGGCCGCACGGCTACGGGCACAACTACGAGCTCGAGGTCGCCGTCGCGGGCGAGGCGGATGCGGAGACGGGAATGGTGATTAACCTCACCGAGCTCGATCGCATCCTCAAGGAAGAGGTCGACCGTCCACTCGACCACCGCAACCTCAACCGCGACGTGCCCGATTTCGCGAAGACCCCGCCGACGGCCGAAAACCTCGCCGCGTGGATCTGGAAGCGGGTCGCCGCGCGCATCGTCGGCGAGAAGTGGCCCTGCCGGATCGTGCACCTGCGCCTGCGGCTGACCCCGGGCTTCGCCGTCGAGATCGAGGAATAGGCGTGTCGAGTCTTGCGCTCGGGATGACGCAGAAACAGCCGTCATTCCGAGGAGCGCAGCGACGAGGCAGCCGACCACCAAAGGCAGACCCGTGGCAGTAGTCAACGCCGTGTAGAGCACGGCGTTCATCCCGGACTCGCAGTGACGGGAGGCGCATTGCAGCTCGCTCTCGGACTCCTTCTGTCCGCCGGCATCGGACTGTCGCTCGGCTTGATCGGCGGAGGCGGCTCGATCATTACCGTGCCGGTCCTCGTCTACGTCCTCGGCGTGCCGGTTGACCGGGCGGTCGCGATGTCGCTCGCGGTCGTGGGATCCACGGCCCTCGTCGGCGCTCTGCTCCACGGCCGGCGCGGCGCGGTGGCGTGGCGGACCGGCGCCCTCTTCGCCGGGAGCGGCATCGTCACCGCGTACCTGGGCTCCCGGCTGACGCGAATGGTCGCGCCGCCCGTCCTGCTGCTGATCTTCGCCGCGCTGATGCTCCTGGTCGCCACCGTCATGCTGACGCGGAACGATCCCGCTGCCGGCGCCCGGCCTCACCCGGCGAGCATGCCCCGGTCCGTTCTCTCCGGCCTCGGTGTCGGGTTTCTGACCGGTTTTCTCGGCGTGGGTGGAGGGTTCCTGATCGTGCCGGCCCTCGTCCTCTTCGGAGGGCTGACGATGAAGGAAGCGATCGGGACGTCGCTCTTCGTCATCGCCGTCAACTGCGCCGCCGGGCTCTTCGGCCACGTGACGGAAGGCGGCGTCGACGGGAGGCTCACGCTGCTCGTGGCGTCGCTGGCGGTCGCCGGGGCGCTCGTCGGGACGGCCCTGTCCCACCGCGTCCATCCCGCCGGATTGCGGCGGATTTTCGCCTGGTTCGTCGTGGCCGTGGCCCTCTTTCTCATCGCACGGAACTACAATGCCGTCCTCTAAGAGGCCATGTACTTCAAGCAGTACTACCTCGGCTGTCTCGCCCAGGCGTCCTATCTGATCGGATCGGACGGCGAAGCCGCGGTCGTCGATCCGCGCCGGGACATCGACGTGTACCTCGAGGAGGCCCGCACGCAGGGCCTCGAGATCCGGCACGTCATCGAGACGCACCTCCACGCCGACTTCGTGTCGGGCCACCGGGAGCTCGCGGCGCGCACCGGCGCGAAGATCTACTTCGGCGCCCGCGCCGGCGCCGCCTTCGATCACGTTCCGGTGCGCGACGGGGATGAGATCCGGATGGGCAAGGTGGTCCTGCGATTCCTCGAGACGCCGGGGCACACACCCGAGTCCGTGTCGGTCCTCGTGATCGATCGGGAGAAGAGCGAGCAGGCGCAGGCCGTCCTGACCGGGGACACGCTCTTCATCGGGGACGTGGGGCGGCCGGACCTCGTGGGCGGGCAGATGAGCGCCGACGAGCTGGCGGGACAGCTCTACGACTCCCTCCACGGCAAGCTCCTGAAGCTCCCGGACTCGGTCGCCGTCTATCCGGCGCACGGAGCGGGATCTCTCTGCGGCCGGAACATCTCGAGCGACACGAGCTCGACGATCGGCCGAGAGCGGCAGTTCAATTACGCGCTGCGGCCGATGCCGCGCGAGGAGTTCGTGCGGCTCATGACGGCGGACCTGCCGGAAGCGCCGGCGTACTTCTCCCGCGACGCGCGTCTCAACCGCGAGGGCCCCGCGAGCCTCGACGAGCTGCCGCCTCCGAAGGGCTTCTCGCCCGAGGAGACCGAGGCGCGCCGGCGCGGCGGGGCGATCGTGCTCGACACGCGTTCCTCGGCGGAGTACGGGACCGCGCACGTCGAAGGCTCGCTCCAGGTCGGCCTGGCGGGCCAGTTCGCGTCCTGGGCGGGGGCGCTGGTGGCGCCCGAGACCCCGCTCATCGTGGTGACCGACGATCCGGCGCAGGTCGCCGAGGCGCGCACGCGGCTGGCACGCGTGGGGCTCGAGAACGTCTCGGGGTTTCTCGAGGGGGGAGTTCTCGCCTGGGACGCGGCCGGGCGCCCGCTGGCGCGGACCGAGCAGATCACCGTCGACGAGCTGCGCGAACGCCTGCGGGAGGATCCGAATTTTCAGCTCGTGGACGTCCGGCGGCCCGCCGAATGGCAGGCCGGTCACATTCCGCAAGCCGTCTCGATGCCGCTCCATCGGCTCGCGGAGCTCGCCGGGAGCCTCGACCGCAAGCACCCGGTCACGGCCATCTGTGCGGGAGGCTACCGCTCGTCGATCGGCACGAGCGTTCTCGAGCGGCTCGGGTTCCGCCGCGTCACCAACGTCGTCGGCGGCATGGCCGCCTGGGGAGAAACATGAGACCTGCCGCCGTCGCGCTGGCCCTGTTCCTGCTTGGTGCGGGCCTGCCCGCGGAGGAGAAGTCCGGAAGCGTCTGGGAGTCCAAGAAGTCCGCCTGGGAGCTGCTCGCGGAGGGGCAGAAGGACCAGGTCCTGCGCTTCGCCGAAGACTATAAGGCGTACCTTTCCGCGGCCCGGAGCGCCGAGGCCTCGACGCGCGAGGTGATCCGGCTGGCGAAGGCGGCGGGCTTCGCCGAGTTCACCGAGGCGAGCCAGGTCCGGCCCGGAGCCCGGCTCTACGTGAACGGGCGGGACCGCGCCGTAATCCTCGCCGTCGTCGGGTCCGACCCGATCGTCGCTGGGTCGCGCCTCGTCGGCACGCACCATGACAGCCCGCACATCGACCTGAAGGCGCGGCCCGTCTACGCGGCCGGCGGCCTGGCGCTCTTCAACACGGTCTACTACGGAGGCATCAAGAAGTACCAGTGGGCCAACCGCCCGCTGGCGCTCATCGGCCGGGTCGACACGGTCGACGGCAAGCGCGTCGACGTGTCGATCGGTCTCAAGGACGGCGATCCTGTTTTCGCCATCCCGGACAACGCCCCGCACTCCGACAAGGAGCTGCGGGACCGCACGTACACCGGCGTCTTCAAGGGCGAGGAGCTCGACCCGGTGGCCGGCAGCGTGCCGGCGGAGGGCTCCTCCGTCGTCGCGCAGGTGCTCGCGACCCTGAAGTCCACGTACGGCATCCAGGAGGAGGACTTCGTGTCGGCGGAGCTGCAGCTCGTGCCGGCGGCTCGCCCCGCCGACGTCGGCGTCGATCGCGGGCTCGTCGGCGCCTTCGGCCAGGACGACCGGCTCTCGTCGTATTGCGCGGCGCGGGCGATCTTCGGCCTGCAGGGCACCCCGAAACGCACCGCGCTCGCGTACCTCTCCAACTTCGAGGAAGAGGGCTCGGTCAACAACTCGGGCGCCGGCTCCCAGTTCCTCAACACCACGTACGCGCGCCTGGTCGCCGGCCAGCGCGGCGGCAAGTACACCGACCTCGACCTGCGCGAGGCGCTGCGGCGCTCCGAGGCCGTGTCCGCGGACACGAATGACGGGATCAATCCGCTCTTCCCGCAGACGAGCGACCCCACGAACGCGGCGCGCCTCGGTTACGGCGTCACGATCAAGCGCTACGGCGCGGGCTTCGACGCCAACTCGGAGTTCATCGCGCGAATCCGCGCGCTGCTCGAAAAGAACGGCATCCCCTGGCAGACCCAGACCCAGAAGGTCGACGTGGGCGGCGGCGGCACGATCGGCGGTTTCCTCTCCGCGCAGGACATGGAGGTCATCGACATGGGCGTGCCGCTTCTCTCGATGCACTCGCCCTTCGAGATGTCCTCGAAGGTCGACGTCTGGAGCTTCTACCGGTTCATGGGGGCGTTCCTCCGCTCGTGAGAGCCCGCAGCACGCCGGCGTAGTCCGCGGGGAGAGGCGCCGCGACGTCGACCCCGAGCCCGGGGATCACGAGCCGCTCGGCGTGGAGCAGGGGCCGCGCCGCGGCCGCGAGCGCGCGCCTCCGGCCGGGGTCGCGCACGCCCCGCCACCGCGTGGCGCCGCCGTACAGGTCGTCGCCGACGATCGGGTGGCCGTGCGCCGCGAGGTGCACGCGGATCTGGTGCGTCCGGCCCGTCTCGGGCCAGAGCGTCAGCTCGGAGACGGAGGGCAGACGCGCGAGCGTCTCGTACCGCGTGACCGCGCTCTTTCCGTCTCGCTGCACCTTCATTCTCCGGCCGTCCTTCGGATCGCGGCCCAGGGGATCTTCGAAGACGCCTTTGGCCGGAACCGGATGACCCCATGCGAGCGCCCGGTAGGTCTTCCGCGCTTCTCGCGACTGGAAGGCGCGCGAAAGGACGCGATGCGCGGCGTCCGACTTCGCCAGGAGCACCACTCCGGAGGTGCCGACGTCGAGCCGGTGGACGAGAAGGAGCCCCGGGTCCGGTGGCTCGCCGCACGCCGCGAGGAGGCGCGCGACGGCGGCGGCGCCGGAGGCCGGATCCCGCGAGGTCGCCATCGAGACGCCCGGCGGCTTGTCGAGCGCGACGGCGTTCTCGTCTTCGTAGAGCCTCAACGCTTCAGCGGCCGTTGAAATGGTCGTACACCATGCGCGACAGCTCCGCACCGGTCCGGAGCGCCTCGTTGTCCACCGAGGAGCTCTTGTCGCGAATCCGCCGGGCGCAGATCGCGAGGACGTAGCGCGCCTTCGGGCTCTTCACGTAAGCCGCGTCGTTGCGCACGTCGCCGCGGAAGCCCGAGGCGTCGGGCAGCTTCTCCTCGTCCCAGCCCGTCTTGTTGGCGACGAGGATTTTTTCGCGCTCGAAGGGCAGCGAGCGAGGGATCATGGCGCGGTCCTGCTGCTCGGAAAGCAGACCGAGCATCGCGTCTCCGGCCTCCTTCGAGACGACCTTCCCCTGCGCGATCAGCTCCAGCAGCCGCGCCGCCTCGCGCGGTGTCGTCGAGCCGAGGCCGAACTCCTTCTCCTCCTCCGGGAGGACGTCGGCCTTGCCGTCGCGGAAGGTCGGGCGGTAGAGCCGCGTCTTCGGCAGGCCGAGCGTGTCGAGCAGCGCGTCCACGTTGGCCGTGCCGACCATCCGGATCAACAGGTTCGTCGCCGTGTTGTCGCTGCAGGCGATCATGAAGTGGAGCAGGTCCGAGACCGTCAGGACCGTTCCCGCGTGGAGCATGTTGAGGGGCACGGTCTCGTCGCCGGCCTTGTCCGTCTGCGCGAGCGTGACCGTCGTGTCCTTGCCGAACCTTCCGCCGGTCATCTGCCGGTAGACCTCGGCCATGACGGCGACCTTGATCAGGCTCGCCGTGGGAAACCGCGTGTCCGCGCCGACGGCGATCGTCTCTCCCGTGTCGAGGTTCTTCGCGTAGAGGCCCATCGCGCCGTGGAAGCTCCCGATGCGCTCGGCCAGGTGCTGCTCGATTGGCGTCGGCTGGGGCGATGCGGCGGCGGCGCAGAGCGCGAACAGAAGAAGTCCCATGCCTCGGATGTTAGCCGAGGCGGGCGGGCGGTATGATCCGCCAGCGTTCATGCCTCTGACTGCGGGAAGCCGGCTCGGTCCTTACGAGATCCTCTCACCGCTCGGAGCCGGAGGAATGGGCGAGGTGTACCGGGCGCACGACGGCAAGCTCAACCGTGAGGTGGCGATCAAGGTCCTGCCCGACGCGGTCGCCCGGGACCCCGAGCGCCTGGCGCGGTTCCGCCGCGAGGCGCAAGTCCTGGCGTCGTTGAATCACCCGCACATCGCCGCGATCTACGGGCTCGAGGAGTCGGGCGGCCTCGAGGCGCTGGTGCTGGAGCTCGTGGAAGGGGAGACGCTCGCGGAGCGGATCGCGCGGGGACGGATTCCGCTCGACGAATCTCTGGAGATCGCGCGGCAGATCGCCAGAGCGCTCGAGGCCGCGCACGAGAGAGGGATCGTCCACCGGGACCTCAAGCCCGCCAACGTCAAGCTGACGCCGGAGGGACAGGTCAAGGTGCTCGACTTCGGCCTGGCGAAGGCGCTGTCCGGCAGCGGGTCGTCCCCCGACGTGACGTCCTCGCCGACGATGACGGCCGCCGCCACGCAGGCGGGCGTCGTGATCGGGACAGCGGCGTACATGTCGCCGGAGCAGGCGCGCGGCAAAGCGGTCGACAAGCGAGCGGACATCTGGGCGTTCGGCACGGTCGTCTACGAGATGCTCGCGGGGCGCAAGACCTTCGAAGGCGAGACCGTGTCGGACATGCTCGCGGCGGTGCTGACGAAAGATCCCGACTGGAGCGCCCTTCCTCCCGGCACGCCGCCTTCCGTGAGGCGCGTTCTCCGGCGCTGCCTCGACCGCGACGCGAAGACGCGCTTCCACGACATCGCCGACGCGCGCCTGGAGCTCGACGAGGCGCCCGAGCGCGGGCCGGTCCCCGCGTCGACGGTTGCGGCGACCGCCCGGCGCTCGCCGCTTCTTCTGAGCGGTGTCATCTATGCCGCCGTCGCCGCCGACGGTACCTTCGCATTCGTCCCCGGCACGGACTCGGCCGTCGAGCGCTCGATCGTCCTCGTGGACCGGACCGGGAAGGCGAAGGCGCTGGCCGCTCCTCTGCGGTCCTACCACTATCCTCGCTTTTCGCCCGACGGAAAGCGCCTCGCCGTCTCGATCGGGCCGGGTCACGGGAACGCCGACGACGTCTGGGTCTACGACATCGAAAGCGGCGCTCTGACCCGCCTGACCTTCGGAGACGAGAACGGAAACTACTATGCCGTCTGGTCGCACGACGGACGGCGCGTGGCGTACAGTTCGGACCGGGCGCATCAAGGGATCCACCTGAAGAACGCCGATGGCAGCGGGGAGGAGGAACCCCTTCAACCCAATCCCCGCCCGGACCTCCCGTCCGACTGGTCGCGCGACGGGACGATGCTCGCGATCACCCGGGACTTTCCCACAACGCACATCTTCACTGTGTCCCTTCCGGAGCGGAAGGAAGTCCCCTTTGCAGCCAACGC
>JBBDKM010000082.1:10078-11468 GCA_040879385.1 Thermoanaerobaculia bacterium
GTGAAGTGCTGGCCGTCGATGTAGACGGGGCAGTGCGGCTCCTCGCCCGTGCCCGGGAGCGAGATCCCGATCGAGGCCGCCTTGGACTCGCCGGGCCCGTTGACGACGCAGCCCATGACGGCGAGCGTCATGTTCTCGACGCCCTCGCGCTCCTGCTTCCAGATCGGCATCTGGTCGCGGATGTAGTCCTGGATGCGCTCGGCGAGCTCCTGGAAGGTCGTCGAGGTCGTGCGGCCGCAGCCGGGGCACGCCGTCACGCTCGGCGCGAAGGAGCGGATGCCGAGCGACTGGAGAAGCTCGCAGGCCGCGTAGACCTCCTCGCGGCGGTCGCCGCCCGGGCGCGGGGTCAGCGAGATGCGGATCGTGTCGCCGATGCCTTCGTTCAAGAGGATCCCCATCGCCGACGAGGACCAGACGAGACCCTTTATGCCCATGCCGGCTTCGGTCAGGCCGAGGTGGAGCGGCTGATCGGTCTGTGTCGTGAGGTCTCGATACACCGCGATGAGGTCGAGGGGCCGGGAGACCTTGCACGAGATGATGATCTGGTCCTTGCGTAGTCCCGACTGGATCGCGAGCTCGGTCGACTGCAGCGCCGATAGGATCATGCACTCGTTGATGATCTCCTCGGAGCTCTTGCCGAGGTCGCGGTCGGTGTTTTCCTGCATCTTGTCCATGACGAGCTCCTGGTTCAAGGAGCCGCCGTTGACCCCGATTCGGACGGGCTTGCCGTTGTCCCGCGCGATGTGGCAGATCGTCGCGAACTGCTCGTCGCGTCGGGCGCCCTTGCCGACGTTGCCTGGGTTGATCCGGTACTTGTCGAGAGCCTCGGCGCAGGCCGGGAACTTCGTCAGCAGGACGTGTCCGTTGTAGTGGAAATCTCCGATGAGGGGCGCCTCGACGCCGGCCTCGAGCATGCGCTTCTTGATCTCGGGGACCGCGGCCGCCGCCTCGGGGATGTTGACCGTGACCCGAACCATTTCCGACCCGGCGCGCGCGAGCTCGATGCACTGGGTGGCCGTGGACTTGACGTCCACCGTGTCGGTGTTCGCCATGGATTGCACGACGACGGGGGCGCCTCCGCCGACCATGACCTTGCCGACGCGAACCCCGACGGTCGCGTGGCGCTTGCGCCTTTCCATGGCCTTCGAATCTACCAGAAGGGCCGGCCTCGAGGCTCGGGCCGGACGGCTATCTTGTATGCTCCCCGCAACTTGGGCCTGACCGCCGGCACTCGCCTCGGCCCCTACGAAATCCTCGCGCTGCTCGGCGCGGGAGGGATGGGGGAGGTCTACAAGGCGCGGGACACGCGCCTGGAGCGGACAGTTGCGATCAAGGTGCTCCCGCAGCACCTCTCCGCCTCGCCGGAAGTCCGCCAGCGTTTCGAGCGGGA
>JBBDKM010000083.1:0-11458 GCA_040879385.1 Thermoanaerobaculia bacterium
GTCCGCCAGGCTTCGCTGCGGGAGGAGGGGCTCACGGTGGGCGCCCGCGCGTTAAGGGGAGGGCTGCCCTTCGAGGCGCTTGAGGTTCTCGCGGAAGAGGGCGTTGTCCGGCTCGAGCTTCAGCCCCTGCCGGAGGGCGTCGATCGCCGCCGCGCGGTCGCCCTTCAGGTACGCCACGTTGGCGCGGTACTGGTAGATCAACGCGAGCCGCGGTGCCAGGGCCTGCGCCTGGTCGAGCTTTGCCGCGGCGGCCGCGTAATCGCCCCGCCGGGCCGCCCCCGCCGCTTCGTCGGCGAGCGCCATCGCCTGCGTCTCGCCCGCGTTCTTCGGCGCCTGGGGGAGGGGAGCGTTCATCCGCGCGAGCGCTTTGCGGGACGGCTCGTATTGAGGGTTGTATCGAACGGCCGTCTGGTAGTCGCGGACCGCGGCGTCGCGTTCATTGCGGCGCTCGTGGATGACGGCGCGATTGTGGTACGCCTCCACGTTCAGCGGCTCGATCTCAATGGCCTTCGTGAGCTGCTCGAAGGCTGCGTCATACCGGCCGAGGGCGCCGAGCGTCCCCGCGTAGCTCGCGCGCAGCGCGCCGTCGGTCGGGTTCTCCTCGACGAGCTTCGCGTACGCCGCCGCCGCCTCCTCGAAGCGGCCGGTCTCGAAGGCGATGCCGGCGAGATTGCGGTCTCCGGTCGAGGACTTCGCGCCGATGTAGCCGAGGCTCTGGAGCTTCTTGACGATCTCGGGGTCGACCTGCGAGTCGGCGGGCGCGGCCTCGGCGGTCTGGCCGGTGCCGGTCTCGTAGGTCGGGACGGGAGCGAGGACCGTGATGTCGAGCGCCTCGTTCAGGACCCGGCCGGGCATGTCCGAGGCCCGCCCGAGCCCGTTCAAGGCGAGCACGGTCGGCGCGATGTCGAGGATCGACGGCCGGTTCAGGCGCGTGTGCGGCTTGACCCGGTATCCGTACAGATAGAGAACGCCCTCGACCCGGTGAAACTGCTCGCTGACGCGCCGCATATCGCGCGTCTTCGACGGGTCGTCGGGCAGCTTGCCGAGCTCGAAGCCGTGGTCCGAGAGGAGAACGAGCGTAGTCCTCCGGACCATGGCGTCGATCACGCGGCCGAGGAGCCGGTCGGCGTAGAGGTACATTTGCTCGACGGCCTGGCCGTACTTCTTCTGCTGCTCCGCGAGCTCTCCGGAGAGATTGCCGGCGCGGAAGAGGTGGCCGAAGAGGTGCGAGGCCGAGTCGAGCCCTTCGATGTAGAGGAGGAGAGTGTCGGGGCGGTCCTCCTTCCAGAGATCGAGTCCGATCTTCGTGTGGGTCTCCGCCGTGGCCCAGGCCCACTTGAAATGCGAGAGATCGTCGTCGAAGTCGAAGGGGCGCGCGAACTCTTCGGAGGAGACCGCGACGAAAGAAGCGATCTCCTCCGGTTTGACGTCCTGCGGGCGCTTCTTGAAGGCGTTGAGGCGCTTCTCGAGCTCCGGCGGATAGGTCGTTCCCGGCTGAGCGCTCAGGGCGGAGAGCCGGGAGCTCTCCTCCATCAAAAAGTGATACGCGAAGTGGTCCGACACGATGGAGCCCTTGACCTTCTCCGCGGGCCACGTGGCCCACCAGCCGACGACCGCCGTGGAGCGCCCGGCGTTGGAAAGGATGTTCCAGAGGGCGCTCGCCTTCCGCATCTGGCTGGTCACGGGGAGCTGCTCGCCGGTCGCGGAATTGACGGCGACGAAGTGGCCGATTCGGTGCCGGTCGGGCGTTTTTCCCGTGGCCACGGTCGTCCAGATCACGGGCGAGAGCAGAGGCTTCTGCGAGAGGAGCGGCGCGTAGGCGCCTTCCCGGCGCAGCTTCGCGAAGTTCGGGAGCTTGCCCTCCGACATCAGCAGATCGATCGTGGCGGGATCCGCGCCGTCGAGCCCGAAGACGATGACGCGCCCGGGCTTCTCGCCCCTGCCGCAGGCGAGGAGCAGCAATGCGAGGCCGGCGGCCGCCGCCGCGAGAAGACCCCAGCCGGTTCGGGCACGCGTCACGCCGGGGGATTCTAGCGCGTGACCCGGGCGGGACGCGGAAGCGCCACGATAGAATCCCCGCCGCCATGGCGACGGACAAGTTCCTCTTCCGAAAGGTCGAGAAGGCGATCGAGGCGATCGAGCAGGCGGCCGACCCGTCCGCGACGATCATGCAGACCGCCACGACCGTGATCGAGCAGTTCTCCGAAGTTCTCGGCGTGCGCGGCGGACGGCTGTACGTCTGCCGCGGCCGGGGCTACGAGCTCGTCCGCACCTTCGGCAACGTTCCGGCGATCTCGCCCGGCCTGTTCATCCCGGAGGACTACCCGCCGATCCAGCGGGTCGTGGACGAGGGCGTGGCCGTCATGGACCTGAGCGCTCCGGGGGTGGACCCCGAGCTCGAGCGCCGCCTCGGGGCGGAGCGCTTCGCCGCGATCGCCGTCGGCGACGACCAATACATCCTGGCCTTCTCGGTCGATCCCGCCGCGCCCGAGGACGACCTCGTGGCGTCGCTCGGGATCCTGCGCCTGGCCGTCGACCAGAAGCTCCGGCAGGACCGCTACGTTTCGGCGCTCCAGGAGGCCCGGCGCATCCAGATGTCGATCCTCCCGAAACGGGCGCTCCGCCGCGGTTCCCTGGAGCTCGCGGGCTACACGACGCCCGCCGAGCTCGTGGGGGGCGACTACTTCGACTTCATCGCGGTCTCCGACCGCATCCTCGGCATCGCCATCGCCGACGCCTCCGGCCACGGACTGCCGGCCGCCCTCCAGGTCCGCGACGTGTACACGGGCCTGCGGATGGCCGTCGAGCGCGACTTCAAGATCGTCCGTACCGTCGAGCGCCTCAACCGCATCATCCACGAGTCGCGCCTCACGACCCGGTTCGTGTCCCTCTTTTACGGCGAGATCGAGGACGACGGAAACCTGATGTACGTCAACGCGGGCCATCCGCACCCGCTGCATTTTCACGGGATGAGCGTGACGCCCCTTCTCCAGACCGGCGTCGTGCTGGGACCCACGGCCAACGCCACGTACAGTCGCGGCTACCGTCCGATCGAGCCGGGCGACGCGCTCCTGCTCTACACCGACGGGATGGTCGAGGCGCCCGACGACAACGACGAGGAGTTCGGCGTGGGGCGGCTGTCCCAGGCCTTCCTCGAGCTGCGGGACCGGCCCTGCGACGAGATCGCCCGCGAGCTCGTCCAGCGCGTCAAAGAGTGGTCGGGCGGCGGAGACCCGCAGGACGACCTCACGGTCGTCGTCCTCAAGCGCCACTTCGGTCCGGCGCCCGAGGAACGACCCACGACCAGTGGGGTCCTGCCCGCGGCGAAACTGTCCGCCTGACTTAGCGCCGCGGAAACGCCGCCGGCCCTTAGAACGGCATCCGCGTCCGAATGACGTGGCGGCCATGCCGGCGGTAAACCCTGAAGTCCTTGTCGAGCGTCAGGACCACGGCCTCGGGGATCTGCTCGCTCATTCGGACGAGGCACGCGTCCGCGAGGGACATCGGCACGTTCGAGTAACGCCCGAGCAGGCGCCGCACGGAAGAGGTATCGGCCTCCAGACGAAAGGGAACTCGAACGAGGCCGCGCTCGACGAGCTTTAAGACCGCATCGCCGCCGCCCCGCGCCTGCCGGAGCAGGAAGCAGGCTTCCGAGAGGACGGCCTCGCAGGTGAGCAGGGGCGCCTCGATGCCGTCGAGCACGGCCTTCGTCCACTCGTGGTACCGGTCTCGGGCGCTCAAGAACGCCACGAGAGGCCCGGTATCGAGAAGGACATGGTCGGTCACCGACCGTAGCCGGCCAGCCGGCGCTTGTTCACCGAGAGATCGGGCACGGCCGTGATCGAGCCGGCCAGATCGAGGGCTTTCGAGAGGAACGATCTTCTCGATCCGAGGCCCGCCTTCGGGAGGAAGTCCGAGATCGCCATGCGCACCACGAGCGACTTGCTGCGGCCGGTCCTCCGCGCCAGCTCCCGGATCTGGGCATCGAGCGCGTCGGGCACCTTCAGGCTCATTGTCTTCACGGGACGCCTCCGGTAGTACAGAAGTGACACATCGATATTACCATACCTCTCACGTCACGCTGGACCGTCGGCGAGGTCCGGGTCGAGGGGGCGGCGCGAAGGATCTCGTAAGGCCCGCAGTCCCGCGCCGGGCGGCGACAGGATGTCGTAGGGCGCGAGATATTGCCGGGGGATTGTATCGGGATCAGGCTCTGTGGCGGCTCCGGAAGAACTCCGCCGTCCTCTTCAGGCCGTCTTCGAGCGGCGTCCAGGGCGGCAGATCGAAATTCTTCCGCACGAGCGAGCCGTCGAGGACGCTCCGCATCTGCTCGCCCGCCAGCGCCGGGACGTGGGGCGCAGTGGCCGTATAGGCGTACTCCTTCGCCAGGAGATCGAAGAGCCGGTTGACGGAGGTCTCGACCCCCGTCCCGAGGTTCCAGATCCCGCTGATGTCGCTGCGGGCGGCCCGCGAGGCGGCTTCGACCAGGTCGCCGGCGTACACGTAGTCCCGGGTCTGTTCGCCGTCGCCGTTGATCCTCAGGGGTCGGTTGCCGAGCATGGCTTCCGAGAAGATCGCGACGACGCCGGCCTCGCCCGTCCCGTCCTGCCAGGGTCCGTAGACGTTCGCGTACCGGAAGACCTGCGTCTGGAAGCCGTGCACGACGCGGTAGTAGTGCATGTACTTCTCGATCGAGAGCTTGGCGCAGCCGTAGGGGGAGATGGGGTTGGTCGGGTGGCTTTCCGGAGCGGGCTTCCCGCCTTCGGGCTCGCCGTAGATCGCGCCTCCGGTCGAGGAGAAGAGCACGTGCCGGACCCCGGCGCGGCGCATCGCCTCGAACAGCATGAGGCTGCCGATGACGTTGACTCGCGCGTCGCCGACCGGGTCCGCGACGGAGTGGCGCAGGTCGATCTGGGCAGCGTGGTGGGAGACAAAGCCGATCGTCTCTTCGGAGAGGAGCGGCTCGAGGTCCGTCGCGGCGATGTCGGCCTGGACGAAGCGCGCGGCCTCGGGCAGCCGCTCGCGGCGGCCGGAGGAGAGGTCGTCGACGATCACGACGCGGTGGCCGTCGGCGAGGTGACGCTTGGCCATGTGGGAGCCGATGAAGCCGGCCCCGCCGGTGACGAGGATGTTCATAGAATCCTTTCCCGATGCCGCGCCGCATGATAGCGAACAAGGCCCCGGATCCGCGCCTCGCGTTCGGGCCGGCGGCGCTCGGCCTGTCGGAGCCGCCGCGGCGCTTCTTCCGGGGCGACACCGTCGCCGTGGCCCGGGCGCTCGTCGGCGCCTACCTGGCGCGGCGGTGGCGCGGGCGATGGTACGGCGCCCGGATCGTAGAGACGGAGGCGTACCTGGGTGCTCCGGATCGGGCCGCGCACTCCTGGGCCGGGCGCCGCACGCCGCGGGTCGAGCCGATGTACGCGGAGGGCGGCCATCTCTATGTCTTCCTGGTCTACGGGTTGCACCACTGCGCCAACGTCGTGACGCGGCGCGAGGGAATCGCGGAGGCCGTGCTCCTGCGCGCGGCGGAGGCGCCGGAGGGTGTGGCGCCCCGGCTCCTCTCGGGGCCCGGCAAGCTCTGCGCTGCCCTCGGCATCACCGCGCGGGACAGCGGCCTCGACCTTCTGGGCGACGGGCCGGTACGCATCCTGCGGCGCCGCGGCCGGCTGCCGACGATCGGCGTCTCGCCGCGCATCGGGGTGAATTACGCCGGCGAAGCGAAGGAGTGGCCCCTGCGGTTTTACGATCGGCGCTCGCCGGCGGTGTCCGGTCCCCGGAGTCCTTAGGCTTACTTGCCCGAGGCCGGGCGCGCGGCTCCGCTCGCGACGGTCCGATCGAAAAACCTCCAGAGCTCGCGTTCCGCCTCCTCCTCGAGGGCCTCCTCGCGCCGGTCGAGCGCCCGCTCCTCCTTCGCCAGCTCGCGTTGGCGGTGGGAGAGATCCCGGTGTCGGTCGTCGAGCGCCCGGCGGCGGTGGTCGAGCTCCGGCGAGGACCGGGTTTCCTCCTCGGCCTCGATCGCCTCTTCCTCTCGGTCGTGCTCCTCGTCCTCGCGGTCGAGGGCGGCCTCGCGGCGCGCCACGGAGTCCTGCTCGGGCTGGAGCTTGCGGAGGGGCTCGAAGAAGGCGTCGGCTTCGGCGAGAAGCCGCGGGTCCCGGATCACGTACGCGGCCGCCCCGCGACGGAACCAGAGAAAGTCCCCGGAATAGCGCCGGCGCAAAGTGCCGAGGTCCTCGAGCGACCCGCTGACGTTGGTCGAGTTTCCAAGCTGGAGCACGTACGTGTCGCGAGGTCCCCGGTCGACCCTCGGGGCCGCGAGCGCGGTTCCGGCGGTGGAAAGGGTCAGAAAGGCGGCGAACAGGATGCGTCCGGTGTGTTCCATGCCGGAGAGACGCTCGAGCCGGGGAGAGGTTTCGTCAGTGGGGGAGGAGCGGAAGCTGCCCCGGCCCCGATTCGGACGTCGCGACCACGGCGTTCTTGCCGTCATGCTTGGCCTGGTAGAGGGCCGCATCCGCTTTCGCGACCAGTTTCTTCTTGTCGTTCGCGTCGTCGGGATACGTGGCGAGTCCGATCGAGACCGTGGCCCGGAGGACCTCGCGGGAATCGGGCATCCGGAAGAGCCGCTCGTCCACACGGCGGCGGACGCGCTCGGCCACCAGGAGCGCCTCGCCGATGGGAGTCTCGGGCAGGACGAGCGCGAACTCGTCGCCGCCGTACCGCGCGAGCATGTCCATGTCGCCGCGCACCTCGTTGCGGATCTCGCCGACGATGCCCTGGAGAATCGCGTCGCCGACCGGGTGTCCGAACCGGTCGTTGATCGACTTGAAGTCGTCGATGTCGAGCATGACGACGGTCAGCGGCCGGCCCATGCGCTCGGCGCGGCCGAGCTCGCGCTGGAGCACGTCCTGGAAGTGGCGGTGGTTGTAGGCCCCGGTCAGGGAGTCGCGGATCGACTGCTCGCGGGCCTCGTTGTACGAGCGCGCGTTCTCGATCGCCGCCACGGCCTGGTTGGCGAAGATCTCGAGCGAGCGGACGGTCTCGAGCGACGGGGACTTGCCGGTCTTCGGCTCGTCGACCGAGAGGCAGCCATCCAGCCGGTCCCCGGAGTACAGCGGGATCCAGAGGAGCTCGTCGGGCCGCCATCCCTCGTCTCCGGCCCTCATGACCCGCCCGGCGGCGGCGGACGGCGCCAGGCCGCTCTCGCGCGCCGACCGGTTGCGGACGGAGAAGGACTTGGAGACCCGGTTCTTCTCGGTCCAGTGCCGGGTGATCTCCTCGGCCGGCACGTCCTTGCCGCGGATCTCGCCCCAGCGTTCGTCGAGGCCGAAATGGGCGTGCGGCGTGAAGACGTTGCGTTCGCGGTCGTAGAGGGAAAGGACGACCTGCTGGAACCCGAGGCTCCGGGCCACGGCCGACGCGATCGAGGGAAACAGGTCGTCCATCATGCGGTTCTTGTTCAGGTCGTTGGAGATCTCGAGGATTTGGTTGAGCGTTTCGGCGCGCTCGCGGTTGCGCTCGGACAGGTCCTCGATCTGGGCGCGGATGGAACGGTCCTGCAGGACGAGCGCGATGTGGTCGGCGATCGTCCGCAGCGAGGCCAGAGCCTCGGGCGAATGGAGCGCGGGCGAAGAGCTCTCGAGGATCAGCAGGCCCGAGTGCAGCTCGTAGGTCGAGAGACGGATGCGCACCTGGAACGCGGTCTCCGGCGTCAGGTGGATCTCCCGCGAGTCGCCGATCGCCAGCTCCTCGGGGGCGCTCGAGCGATCGATCCGCCGCTCGTCGAGGCGATTGCTCCGGGCCCAGGCCGTCAGGGAACGCCGGGCGGCCGACGCGCGCTCCGACACGTGCACGGCGAGCTCCTCGCCGCTCCCATCCAGCCACTCGATCACGGCCATGGCCTCGACGGGCAGCAGGCGGGCGACGGCCGCGAAGACCCGCTCGTACCGGTCGACCCGGGCGCTGACGCCGAAGGTGTTCGAGATGTCCCGCATGACGTCGAGCTCGCGGTTCTGGCGAGAGACCTCCTGCACGCGGCGCTCCATGGTGGAGAGGTTTCGCATGACGAAGGACGCGAGCACCACCGGGAAGAACGCGAGGAGCATTCCCGCGGCACCGTGGTGGGGGTACACGAGCACCTCCAGGATGACGATCGGGGCCAGCAGCAGTAGCGCCACGAGCTGGAAGAGGGCGATCTCGAAGAGCCGTTCGCGGCGGACGATGCCGCCGAGCTCGAGGTACGCGAAGACGAGCGCGGTGTTCACGAAGAAGAACACGAGCAGGACGCCGGTCGCGAGCGCCGCGATCGCCACCCATCCGCCTGCCGGGACGTTGAGCGCGTGCCGGAACAGGGCCGCCGCCCCGTAGGCCAGCGAGAGTTGCGCGAGGTCGAAGGCGTTGGAGAGCGTGAACCGGCGCGGCTTCTGCAGCGCCTTGGAGATCGCGTCGGCCGCCACGCAGACCAGCATCGCCGCGCCGGGCGAGTCGAGCAGGAGGATCGCGGGGGCGAGCGCGGCGGCCTCGAGGCCGACGAAGTTGCCAGCGTACCGCACGCGCAGCCGGAACGCGAGAACGCCGAGGGCGGTGAAGAAGACGATCTCGGGCCACTGCCTCCAGGGGATTCCCGGGGCGAGCGCCGCCAGCAGCGCTACGACCGCGGCGCACACCGCGATCTGGAGGCCGCGGAAAGCCGGGAGACGGCGGTCGCCCACGCTCAGTGCCCCTTCCAGTGGATGACGCCGTCCCGGAGCAGCTTCTGGAAGATCATCAGGACGTCGAGCTCCTTGATGGGCGAGATCTTCATGATGGACTTGACGTCCCACTGCCCGTTGATGCGCGACAGGACGAAGCCCTCGTGCGGGGAGAAAGACCGCTGGGTGAGGGTGTGGAGCGGGATCGCGAGCTCCGGCACCCGCTCGCCGGAGACGCCGTCCCGCTCGAGCCCGGCTTTGATCTCCCGCTCGGCTTCGCGCATGGCCTCGGTCGTGCGTCCGTCCGTGGAGTCGAGCTCGTGCGCGACCTTGAACATACGGTAGGCGCTCTGGGGGTCCTCCTTGAGCTGCGCGCGGCCGCGCTGGAGGAAGTGGTCCACCTCGCTTCCGGCGGGCGCCGAGGCGGGCGCGGGAGGCGGGGCGCGGTTTTCCAGAAGCCGCATCGTGCCCGTGCGAACCCCCTCCGCGACGAGCTTGGAGACGTTGAACTCCGCGTTGTGGGTCTGGAGGGCGATCGCCTCGATCGAGCGCTGGCCGTCGATGAAGGGCACGATCAGCTTCTCGCGGTCGGAGAGCTGCTCGATGTCGAGCGCCCGCACGATCTCCGGGACGACGCTGGAGTCCGGGACCCGCTGGCGAATGAGCTGCCACTCGTCGTAGCGGCGCATCCCTTCCATGATGATGCCCGTCACGTCGAGGGAGAGGGGGACCATCTTCTGGTCGGGGAGCTCGCCGTCGACGAACTCGAAGCTGCCCTCGGTCCAGAGGAAGACGTCGTAGATCGACTCTTCAGCCTTCTTGCGCATCAGCCGCAGCAGGTCTGCCTCGGCGATGGCGTTGATCATGACGAGGATCTTGCCGAGGAGGATCTGCGACTCCTCCTGCACTTCCATGGCCATCTTGAGCTCTTCCTCGGTGATGTGGCCGTGCGAGACGAGGAAGTGGCCGAGGTACTCGCGCTGGTCCGAGGAGGAGGTCGACGCGATCCGTCCGTCCTGGAAATAGACCCGCTTCTCCACCCCGTGGCCGTCGATCAGCAGAGTGCCGGTCTTCGAGCCGAGGGAGAGCCATTGGAACAGCTCCCCGAGCTGCATCGTCTTGAGATTGCCGGTGATTCCCAACGTGTGTCTCGAGCGGGCTATTTTACCGCAAGAGACTGAATGCCAGTGAGTTCCGAGTCGGGAGCCCGCGGTCGGGAGCTGCGAGCGGGATTCGGGTCCTTCGCTCCTCCGGACTCGGAGCTCCTGACTCCCGACTCACTCCATGGGCGGGTTGTACGAGGCGACCCCGGTCACGGCCTCTCCGATGATCAGGGTGTGGATGTCGTGCGTCCCCTCGTAGGTGTAGACGCTCTCGATGTTGGCGAGGTGCCGGAAGACGGGGTACTCGTTGACGACGCCGTTGGCGCCGAGGGTCTCGCGGGCCAGCTTCGCGCACTCGCGGGCGACCCAGGCGTTGTTCCGCTTGGCCATCGAGACGTGGTGCGGCTTCATGGTCTTGTCGTCCTTCATTCGGCCGAGCTTCCAGGCGAGGAGCTGCCCCTTGGTGATCTCGGTGATCATCCAGGCCAGCCGCTCCTGCACGAGCTGGTGCGCGGCGATCGGGCGGTCCTTCCACTGCTTGCGGGTCTTGGCGTAGTCGAGCGCGGCTTTGTAGGTCGCCATCGCGCTGCCGAGCGTGCCCCAGGCGATGCCGTAGCGCGCCTGCGTGAGGCAGGAGAGGGGACCCTTGAGGCCCTCTCCGCCCGGCAGGATGCTCTCCGCCGGGATCCGGCAGTCCTCGAAGGCCAGCTGTGAGGTGACCGAGGCGCGCAGCGACATCTTCCCCTTGTGTTCGAAGGTCGTGTACCCCTTCGTGCCCTTCTCCACGAGGAACCCGCGCACGACCCCGTCGAGCTTGGCCCACACGACCGCGACGTCGGCGATCGAGCCGTTGGTGATCCAGGCCTTGGCGCCGTTTAAGACGAAGGAGTCGCCGTCCTTTTTCGCGACCGTCCGCATGCCGGCGGGGTTGGAGCCGAAGTCCGGCTCCGTCAGGCCGAAGCAGCCGATCGCCGAGGCGTTGGCCAGCTTCGGGATCCACTTGTCCTTCTGCTCCTTCGAGCCGAAGGCGTAGATCGGGTACATCACGAGGGCCGACTGGACCGACACGAAGGAGCGCAGTCCCGAATCTCCGCGCTCGAGCTCCTGCATGATCAGTCCGTAGGCGATGTTGTCGAGCCCCGGCAGGCCGTAGTCGGTGATCGTCGAGCCGAAGAGGTGCATTCCGGCCATGTCGGGGATCAGCTCTTTGGGGAAGCGCCCTTCCCACGCCGCCTCCTCGATGATGGGAAGGACCTTGTCGTCCACCCAGGCGCCGACGGTGTCGCGGACGAGCCGCTGCTCCTCGGTCAGAAGTGAGTCGAAGTCGAGATAATCCACGCTGGAAGCCAATGGCAGCCCTCCCGCAAAGGGCGAAATGGTATCTCGGAGCGGCCCGGACTCCAAGCGCCGGCCGGGTTACACTTTCGACCCTATGAGCGCCTTCCTCGGCGGCTCCGCCTACGGGATGGTCCGGGACATCGCCGAGGGCTACGTCATCGCGAACGAGCTGACCTTCCGAAAGTTCCAGCACCCCGACTTCCAGACCTTCGGGTTCGAGGCCGAAAAGCTGATGCGCGAGATCCGGGCCGCGGTTCCCCAGACCGGGGACGTGGACGCCACGCAGAAGCGCCACCGGCGCATGCAGCGGCTCCAGCAGGCGATGACGATCTC
>JBBDKM010000084.1:0-3557 GCA_040879385.1 Thermoanaerobaculia bacterium
GGCCGGCCGCGGCGGCCCGGCCGGTGGTAGATTCGCGCCGTGGTCGAGGACAAGGCCGACCGCGTCGAGAAGACCGACGAGGAATGGAAAGCGCAGTTGACGCCGGAGCAGTTCCGCGTCCTGCGCCAGAAGGGCACCGAGCGGGCCTTCAGCGGGAAGTACTGGAACCACCACGAGGCGGGCCTCTACGACTGCGCGGCCTGCGGAAACCCGCTCTTCGATTCGAAGTCGAAGTTCGATTCGGAGACCGGCTGGCCGAGCTTCTGGACCCCCGTGTCCGAGGCGAGCCTGATGACCCACGAGGACCGCAGCTTCTTTCTGTCGCGCTCCGAGATCCTCTGTCGCCGGTGCGGCTCCCACCTCGGACACGTCTTCGACGACGGGCCGGAACCGACGGGGCTGCGGTACTGCATGAACTCCGCGGCGCTCGCCTTCAAGCCGACCCGGTAATCCGCTTGCGGCCGCTCGATCTCTCGATTCTGCCGGAAACCTTCGCGATCGCCCGGCTCTCCGCTTCCGAGCCGGCGCCCGGCTGGGCCGACACCGGCGCGCTCCGTTCGCTCACGCGCACACCCGACGAGCTCTCGATCGTTTGCGCCGACCGAGCCGTGCCCGACGGGGTCGCGGCGAGCCGCGGCTGGCGTGCGATCCGGGTGGCCGGCACCCTCGAATTCTCGTTGACCGGGATTCTCTCGTCGCTCGCGGCGCCGCTGGCGGAGGCCCGGATCTCGATCTTCGCGCTGTCGACCCACGACACGGACTATGTGCTCGTCCGGGACGAGGCGCTCGGCCGCGCGATCGACGCGCTGACGGCGGCCGGCCACCGTTTCTTCGAGCACAAGCCTTGAAGCGGCCGCGCGTCTTGATCGCCGACGACCAGCGCGACGTGCTCGAAGCGCTGCGCCTGCTCTTGAAGGGAGAGGGTCTCGAGAGCGAGACGGTATCCTCGCCCGGGGGGGTGCTCGCGGCCCTCGAGGCCCGCGACTGCGACGCCGTCCTCATCGACCTCAACTACACTCGCGACACGACCTCGGGCGCCGAAGGGCTCGACCTGCTGGCCCGCATCCGGGAGCTCGATCCCAACCTGCCCGTCCTCGTGATGACCGCGTGGGGCACCGTCGACCTCGCCGTCGAAGCCATGCGGCGCGGCGCCCGCGACTTCGTCCAGAAGCCCTGGGACAACACGCGGCTCCTGACGACGCTGCGCACCCAGATCGCTCTCGGCCGGGCGCTCCACGAGGGCCGACGCCTGGAGGCCGAGAACCGGCTGCTCCGCCAGGACGGATCGACGCCGGCGATGGTGGCCGCGTCGCCGGCGATGCATCCGGTGCTCGAGATCATCGCGCGCGTCGGGCCCTCCGACGCCAACGTGCTCGTCACCGGGGAGAACGGCAGCGGCAAGGGCATGGTGGCCCGCGCCCTCCACGCCGCCTCGCGCCGCTCCGGAAAGCCTTTCGTGACGCTCAACGCGGGCGGTATCTCGGAGGGGGTCTTCGAGAGCGAGCTCTTCGGCCACGTGCGGGGCGCCTTCACGGACGCGCGCGCCGACCGCGTCGGGCGGTTCGAGCTCGCCGACGGCGGCACCCTCTTTCTCGACGAGATCGGAAACGTCCCGGCGAGCCAGCAGGCGAAGCTGCTGCGCGTGCTCGAGACCGGCGAGTTCGAGCGGGTCGGCTCCTCGCGGACGCTTCGGTCCGACGTCCGCCTCATCTCCGCCTCCAACGCCGACCTGCCCGTGGAGGTCGCCGCCGGGCGGTTCCGTCAGGACCTGCTCTTCCGGCTGAACACGATCGAGATCCGCGTCCCGGCCCTGCGCGAGAGGCGCGACGACATTCCCCTTCTCGCCCGACACTTCCTCCAGGGGCACGCCCAGCGCTACCGCAAGAACCTCGCGGGGTTCGAGGCGGCGGCGCTCGAAGGGCTCCTCGCCCACCCCTGGCCCGGCAACGTGCGCGAGCTCGACCACGCGGTCGAGCGGGCGGTGCTGATGGCGACCGGCGAGCGCATCCGGGTGGCCGATCTTGGATTGCGCCGGGGAGGCGACGCGCCGCGCCTGGAGGATCTTTCGCTCGAGGAGGTCGAGGGCCTCCTCGTCCGCAAGGCCATGGACCGTTTCGGCGGCAACGTCAGCCAGGCGGCCCGGGCGCTCGGCCTGTCCCGCAGCGCCCTCTATCGGCGGCTCGAAAAGTACGGGCAGTAGTCCGTGAAGCCGCTGACTCACGATCGGCGGATCCTGCTGCTCGCGCTCCTGGCGGCGCTGCCGGCCGCCGCCACCGCTCTCGGAATTCTGTGGATGGGCGACTACACCCCGAAGGTGCGCTGGACTCTGACCTTTCTGATCGTCGCGGCGTGGCTCGGCTTCGCTCAGGCCCTGCGGGAGCGCGTGATCCGGCCTCTGCAGACAATTTCGAACCTGCTCGCCGCCATGCGCGAAGACGACTTTTCGATCCGCGCCCGTGGGGCGCGCCCGGACGACCCGCTCGGAGAAGTGCTTCTCGAGGTGAACGACCTCGCGGAGACCCTGCGCGAGCAGCGGCTCGGCGCACTCGAAGCCACGGCCCTGCTCTCGAAGGTCATGTCGGAGATCGAGGTCGCGGTCTTCGCCTTCGACGACGCGGGCCTTCTCAAGCTCGTCAACCGGTTTGGCGAGCGGCTCCTGGGGCAGCCCGAGCCACGCCTGCGGGAGCGCACCGCCGAAGACCTCGCGCTCGCGGCTTTCCTCGACGACCACGCCCCCCAGATCCTGGAGGCGACCTTTCCGGGAGGTTCGGGGCGGTGGGAGATCCGGCGGACCTCCTTTCGCCAGGGCGGCGTGCCCCACCGGCTCCTCGTGCTCGCCGACGTGAGCCGCCCGCTGCGCGAGGAGGAGCGGCAGGCCTGGCAGCGTCTGATCCGGGTGCTCGGGCACGAGCTCAACAACTCGCTGGCGCCGATCCAGTCGATCGCGGGCAGCCTGCAGCGCCTGGCGGCGGAGGCCGAGCCGCCCGCGGACTGGCGCGAGGACCTGCGCCAGGGTCTCGCGGTGATCGCGTCCCGGGCGGAGGCCCTCTCCCGGTTCACGACCGCCTACGCAAAGCTCGCCCGGCTGCCGGCCCCCCAGCCGGCGCCGTTCGCCGTCGAGACGCTCCTGCGCCGCGTTGCCAGCCTCGAAACGCGCCTGGCGGTCGGCGTCGTCCCCGGTCCGGGCATCACGTTGAACGCCGACGCCGACCAGCTCGAGCAGCTCCTCATCAACCTCGTGCGCAACGCCGTCGACGCCGCGCTGGAAACCCATGGAGGTGTCGCCGCGGGCTGGCGGCGCGCGGGCGGACAGGTCGAGATCTGGGTCGCCGACGACGGGCCGGGGCTGCCGAGCACGGCCAACCTGTTCGTTCCTTTCTTCACGACCAAGCCGGGCGGCTCGGGTATCGGCTTGGTGCTTTCGCGACAAATTGCCGAGGCGCACAGCGGAAGCCTCACCCTCGAGAACCGGCTGGGCCACCGCGGCTCGATAGCGCGCCTGCGCCTGCCGGCCCGGACATGAACTACCAGGAACATCGGCCGCGGCTCGTCGCCGC
>JBBDKM010000084.1:3657-9073 GCA_040879385.1 Thermoanaerobaculia bacterium
AAGTCCGCATTCGCATCCCGCTGACGCGCGCGCAGCTGCTCGGAGAGGCGGCGCTCCTGCGCGGCGCGACGCCCGTCTCGCAGGCCTCCTAGGCTGAGTCGCGTCCGTTGCCCTGAGTGCGAGAGATCTTCGACCGGCCAGTGCGGGAGGAGTTCCTGGATCTGCTGAACCGGAGAGGCTAGGAGCCCGTCCTCCTAACGTCCTGCTGCGCGCCGGCGATTCTCTCGCTGCGAGCGGGATGCTCGAAACACCTCTTGTGCGGCGTAGCTCTGCTACGCCTCCGCGCGGTTTTTCTGTGCTCCCGCTCTCGCTTCGGCCTCGCCGCGCTCGCGACGGACATTACTCGGACAGGCTCCTGAGGTATCTCCGAACTTCTCATCGCTTTCCCCAGAGTTTCTTCTTTTCCGGGAGCGCGCGCACCCAAGTGTCCGGCCGAAACGACCGACCTCTTTCGACGTCGCGCGGGAGTTAGGTCGCGGCGACCCCCTCGTGCCGGAGCGTCTCGGCTGTCTCCGGCGACCGCCCCTCCTCGGACTTCCGATAGGCGTTGGGGTCGTGGGAGAGGGCTCCCGCCGGCAGCCACTCCCACAGCAGCCCGAGGTTTCGGCGCACCTGCTCGACGTAGAACGCCGGGACCTCGGTAGTCTCCTGGTCGAAATAGCGCTGGACGTCTCGGTCGGAGTCGAGCCGCCGCCGCAGCTCCGTGTAATGCGCGAGCCTGCCAAACCCCTCCGACGACACTGCCCGGATCACGTTCATCCAACGCGGGATCATCATCCGGGACGCCCGGAACCGGTTCACGATGGCGCGCCAGGAAAACGTGTACCTGGTCAGACTGATCACGTGGTCGTAGAAACCACGCCAGGAGTAGTTCTTCGGCTTGACGTTCATCGCGTGATTGTTGTCCAGGAAGTCGAACGGGAACGGGAGCACGCGATTCGCGCGCTGGTACTGCAAGTTGAGCGGCGCCGCTCTTCCGAACGCCGAGAGGAGCGAATAGCCGGGAAACGCGCCGGGGGTCATATCCACGAAGCGTTTCGTCAGTTCGAACGGCTCCTCCCCTGCGTCCGAGTCGAGCCCGAGCACGAAGTTGGTCTGCACGTAGGGGACGTATCTCAAGATCAGGTTGACGTGCTCGGAGACATGGCGGACTTTGTCCATCCCTTTGAGTTGGCCTGTCTTCGACTTGTTGCCGAGGTCGTACCACGACTCGACCCCCGGCAACAGGACCTTGAATCCGCTGTGCTCGAGCCGCCGGAGATGTGGTTCCGACAAAAGGGACAGACTGCTTTCCGCGATGAAATCGATCCGGCCGGGCGGCACAGCGGCGTCGATCGCGTCCAGGTAGTCGTCGAATCGGACTCCGAAGTTCGGATCGTGCCAGCCCACGCGGGGGCGTGCCATCGTTCGCAGGAGGAACCGAAGGTCATCGGAGAGCATCGCGAAGTCGAGCGGCTGATATGGGACGACGGAATCGATACAAAAGCTACAGGTATAGGGACACCCCAGACTGCCGAGCATCGGCACGATCTTGAAAACCGGAGCCTTTCGGAGCGTCGGCTCGATGAACTTCCAGCGCTCGCGGACCCCGGGAAGCATGGTGGGCTGCCGCTTCGCCGCGAGGTGCACGCCGATCGGCCGGTGCGGGGAGCGGTCTTGGAGAACGTCGTGGATCACGGCCTGGTCGGTGAAGCCGACGACATAGTCGAAGTACCTCCGGGCGTCCTCCGGGTAGCAGCGCGCGTGGGGCCCGCCCAAGACGGTGACGGCTCCCCTCGATCGGAAGAGGTTGGAGAGCGCGTAGGCGAGGAGCGCGGCCTCCGTAAACGCGCCGATGAAGACGAGATCGACCCGGCTCGGCAGTTCCTCGACAAGATTCTCGAAGCCCGTATAGCAGATGAAAGTGACTTCGTGTCCCTCGGCTTCGCACCACACCGCGACAACCTGGGGCATGATGCTGGCGAGATTCGCGTTCATGACGCGCGCGTACAGGGCCCGCGTCGGCCCTTTGGTGACGAGATCGATGACGCCAACGCGGAGCTTACGCAAGCGATCCTCCGAACGGCTCGAGCCTTTGAGCTCTTAGTCTATCCCGCCACTCCTGCAGGACAAGGACGTGGCCTGTCAGCCGGTCCGACTCCTTCCCCGTTCACGGCCATCCGTCTGCTCTTACCGGCCAAGGTCGAAGAGAAGAATCTCTGACGCGACGATGAGGCGGTTGCACCCGCGGCCGTCCGGCGCCCGCGGTCGAGCTCTCGCGTCATTCCTTGAGGGCGGAGACGAGGTTGCGCCGTGGGGACAGGGCCGGGATCAGGCCCAGGCCGATCCCCGGGCGCGATAGGCTCCCTTCCGCAAGGAGGAGCCGTGAAAAAAAGAATCACAGGCTTGGTTTTCGCGCTTCTGGCATGCCTCGCGGCCGGGCCCGCCCCCGGCGCCGAGCCCGCCAGGCCCCGCGTGGCCCTCCGAGCGGGGCGCCTCCTCGATGTCCGGGCGGGGCGGTACGTGGAACGCCCCGTCGTCGTCGTGGCGGGAGATCGCATCGAGAGCGTCGGCAGCGAGGCGCCGGCGGGCGTCCCGGTGGTCGACCTGGGCGATCGAGTGCTGCTGCCGGGGCTGATCGACGCGCACACGCACATCCTTCTTCAGGGCGATCCCACCGCCGTGGAGTACGACGAGCAGATCCTGAAGGAATACCCCGCGCACCGGGTGGCGCGCGCCGTCCGCGCGCTGAAGATCGCCCTCGAGCACGGCTTCACGACGATGCGCGATCTCGAGACCGAGGGCGCCGGCTACGACGACGTCGCGCTGCGCGACGCGATCAACGAGGGCGTCATCCCCGGGCCGCGCCTGAAGGTCGTCGGCCCGGCGCTCTCGACGACGGGCTCCTACCCGATCCAGCGCTACCGGCCCGACTGGAAGTTCCCCTCGGGCGTCATGGTCTGCGACGGTGCCGACGGCTGCCGCAAGGCGGTGCGGGAACAGCTCTCCTACGGAACCGACTGGGTCAAGATCTACGCCAACACCGGCGGCCTGCGGCTGACGGCCGACGGCTACGTGGATTCGCCCCCCAACTGGACGAAAGAGGAGATCGAAGCGGTCGTCTCCGAGGCGCATGCCCACGGCGTCAAGGTCGCGGCGCACGCGCGCTCGGACACGGGGCTCAGGATCGCGATCGCCGCCGGTGTGGATTCGATCGAGCACGGCGACTCGATCCGCCCGGAGGCCGCGCAGGAGATGGCGAGGAAGGGGATCTTCCTCTCCCCGACGCTGACGGTCGCCGACTACGTCGCTCTACCGCGGACGAAGGCGGGTTGCGCGATCTGCGCGGAGATGCCGAAGATCCACGCGAAGTCCTTCGAGAACTGCCGGAAGGCCGGCGTCAAGATCGCCTTCGGCACCGACGCCGGAGGATTCCCGTGGACTGAGATCAACCAGGCGAAGGAGTTCGAGCACGAGGTGGCATTCGGCATGTCTCCGCTCGAGGCCATCCGCAGCGCCACGACCGTGCCTGCGGAGATGCTCGGCATGGCCGGGCAGGTCGGAACGATCGAGAAAGGCGCGTATGCGGACCTCGTTGCCGTCGGCGGGGATCCGTTGAAGGACGTCTCGACGCTTTCCAAGATCGACTGGGTGATGAAGGGCGGCGAGGTGGTTCGCTCGCCCGCTCCCTGATGCTCCGGGTCGGCCTGACGGGGGGTCTGGCCTCCGGAAAATCCACGGTCTCCACGATCCTGCGCGAGCTCGGCGCGGCCGTTTTCGACGCCGACGAGTTCGTCCGGGGCCTCTACGCCGAGGGCGGAGCGGGAGCGCAGGCCGCCGCGGAGCTCTTCGGGACCCGAGCGCTCGCGGCCGACGGGCGAGTCGACCGGGCCCGCATCGCGGAGATCGTGTTCACGGATCCGGCCGCGCGCCACGCTCTCGAGGCGCGCATCCACCCCCTCGTGCGGGCCGAGCGGGCGCGGCGCTTCGCGGACGCCGAGGAAAGCGGCGCGGCCGTGGCCGTGGCGGAGGCTTCGCAGATCTTCGAGGCAGGGACCGAGAGCGACTGCGACCGGATCCTGGTCGTCGTGGCGCCCGACTCGGAGCGCCTGCGGCGCTGGGAGGAGAAAGGCGGCGACGTGGAGGATGGGCGGCGGCGGATGGCCGCGCAGATCCCGGCCGTCGCCGCGCGGGAGCGCGCCCGCGACGTCCTCGTCAACGACGGAACGCTCGACGACCTGCGCCGGAAAGTCGAGGAGCTCTTCTACCGCTGGACGCAATAGACTTCCGCCATGCCGAAGAAGAAGCTCCCGCCGCCTCCTCCCCTTCCCGTCGAGAACGGCGACCTCCTGTTGGTGGTCGGGACCATGAAGGGCCTCTTCCTGCTCGCTTCCGGACCCGGACGCCGGCGCTGGCGCATGACCGGCCCTCTGTTTCCCGGATCCTCCGTCTACGCCACCGCCTTCGACCGCCGCGACGGCCGCCGCCGCCTCTGGGCCGGGCCGTCGAGCATGCACTGGGGAGCGGAGCTGGCCTGGAGCGACGACCTCGGAAAGAGCTGGACCCGGCCCGAGACTCCGCTCGTGCGCTTTCCGGCCGAATCGAAAGCGGCCCTCGCCAACATCTGGCAGATCGCGCCCGGCCGCGACGAGGAGCCCGACGTTCTCTATTGCGGCGTGGAGCCCTCGGCCCTCTTCGCGTCGCGCGACGCCGGAAAGACGTGGGCGCTCGACACGGGCCTCTGGAACCACCCGCACCGCGCGAAATGGACACCCGGCGGCGGCGGGCTCTGCCTCCACACAGTGCTGGTGGATCCGGCGCGCCCGGGGCGCCTCACGATCGCGACCTCCACCGGGGGCGTGTACCGCTCGGACGACGGCGGCGCCTCGTGGCACGCCAGGAACCGCGGCGTGCGCGCCGAGTTCCTGCCGGACAAGCACCCCGAGTTCGGCCAGTGCGTTCACAAGATCGCCCATCACGCCTCTCGGCCCGGGCGCCTCTATCTGCAGAACCACTGGGGCCTCTACCGCAGCGACGACGGCGGCGACTCCTGGCGCGACATCGCCAACGGCGTGCCGTCGGACTTTGGGTTCTGCATGGGAGTCCATCCGCGCGACCCCGACACGGCCTTCATCGTCCCGCTCCACTCCGACGAGTTCCGCTGCACGCCCGACGGCCGGCTTCGCGTGTATCGCACGCGGGACGCGGGCGCCTCGTGGCAGGCTCTCTCGCGGGGCCTGCCGCAAAAGGACGCCTTCGAGACCGTGGTGCGCGACGCGCTGGCGGTCGATTCCCTCGATCCGGCAGGCGTCTACTTCGGCACGCGCAGCGGCAAGCTCTTCGGCTCGCGCGACGAGGGACGAAGCTGGGAGCTCCTGCGCGACGGACTTCCCCCGATCGTGTGCGTCAAGGCCGCCGTCCTCGCGGGGAGGGCGCA
>JBBDKM010000084.1:9173-11343 GCA_040879385.1 Thermoanaerobaculia bacterium
CCGCGCCGGCGGGGCCTGCGGAAAGCGGCCTGATGCCCGTCCACGTCCTGGTTCCCGGCCCGCTGCAGCCCTTCGCCTCCGGCCTCCGCCGGATCGCCCTCGCGGCTCCGCCCGCGACGGTGGGTGACGCCCTCGACCTGGTGGCGGCGCTTTACCCCGGCGTCCGCGACCGGGTCCTGACGGAACGGGGCGAGGTGCGTCCGCACATCGCCATCTTCGTCGGGGGCGAGAACATTCGCGACGCCCTAGGGCTCGCGACACGGGTGCCGGAGGGCTCCGAAATCGCGATCCTGCCGGCTGTCAGCGGCGGCTGACGCGGTGCGGCTCCGGGTCTCGACTCCCCCCGCCTGGGCGGCGGCGGTCCTGGCGGACTTCGACGCCTTCCTGCTCGATCACGCCGCGAACGAACGGAAAGCCTCGTCCGCGGCGATGGCCTTAGTCGCGCACTACCCGGACCGGGCCGAGCTCGTCGAGCGCTGCATCGCGCTCTCGATCGAGGAGCTGACGCACTTTCAGGCGGTGCACGCGCGGATTGCCGCTCGGGGCCTGACGCTTGCCCCGGACACGCGGAGCGAATACCTGCGCCGGCTGGCGCGGCAGCTCCGCGAGGGAAGCGAGGCGTACTTTCTCGACCGCCTGCTGACCGCGGGCATCGTCGAAGCGCGCGGATGCGAGCGTTTCGGCATCCTCGCGGCGGCCCTGCCCGAAGGCTCGCTGAAGGACTTCTACCGGGACCTCGCGCGCTCCGAGGCGCGGCACCAGGAGCTCTACATCGAGCTCGCGGGCCTCTACTTCGACCCCTCCGCCGTCGGCGCGCGGCTCGAGGAGCTGCTCGCGGCGGAGGCGGAGGTCATGGCGGAGCTGCCGGTCAGGGCGGCGCTGTACTGAGTCGGGAGATATATAAGCCGCTACTCATGTATCGGCCACTCCTGAATCCTGACTCCTGCCTTCTTGTAATCTCCCCCCGTGTCGAGCAAGAGCCTCTCTCAGTATCTCTCCCGCCACGCCGAGCCGGAGGCGATGGCGGCCGACGCGCTCGCGGGCGACTTCGGCCACGCGCTGGTCGTGCCCGCCTACGGCGAGGGACAGAGCCTCTTCGACACGCTCGGCTCGGTCCCGCAGGGCCCGCGGGGGGAGACGCTCATCGTCGTCGTCTTGAACGCGCGGGAGAATTCGCCGCCCGAGGTGCACGTGTCGAACGACGCGGCGGGCGCTCGCCTCGCCGAGGCGGCGTCCTCCGTCGTAGCCCTCGGGGACGCGGCGGCGGCCCTGACGTATTCGAACAGAGCCGTCGTCGTGATCGACCGCGCGCGGCCGGGCCGCTATCTTCCGGCCGGCCAGGGCGTGGGCCTCGCGCGCAAGATCGGCAACGACTTCGCGCTGCGGCTCCATGCGGCCGGACGCATCGCCGCGCCGTGGATCCACAACACGGACGCCGACACGCTCCTCGCCAACGACTACTTCGACCAGACCGAGCCGATCCCGGCCAAAGGCAACGCGGCCGCGGTGTACTTCTACGAGCACCGTTTCCGCGAGGACGAGGACCTGGGCTTAGCCGCGCGCCTCTACGAGATCTCCCTTCGCTACTACACGCTCGGCCTCGCCTGGGCCGGCTCGCCCTACGCCTACGAGGCCATGGGAAGCTGCATCGCGATCCGCCCGGAGGCCTACGCCGCAGTGCGCGGATTCCCGCGCAAGAACGCCGCCGAGGACTTCTACGTCCTGAACAAGCTGGCCAAGGTGGGGACGATCGCCCGCCTCGCCGGCGCCCCACTTCTTCTCGACGGGCGCGTCTCCGATCGCGTCCCGTTCGGCACCGGAAAGACGCTGACCCGGCTCGTCTCGAAGAAGAGGGCCCTCTCGGCCTTTCGCCTCTACCACCCCGCCGTCTTCGCGCACCTGGCCGTCTGGCTCGCAGTTTTGCGGGCGATCGCCGACTCGGGCGGGCGGGTTGACCTCGCCCTCGAGACGCTCCCGCGCGGCAACCCTTTCTTCAAGTCCGAGGTACTGCTCCAGGCGCTCGAGCGGATGGGGGCGTTGCCGGCGATGCGCGAAGCGATCGAGCGCTCGGGAGACGCGCCGACGATGCTGCGCCACTTCCACACCTGGTTCGATGCCTTCCGGACCCTGAAGCTCGTCCACGCGCTTCGGGACGGTGGGCTGCCGTCGC
>JBBDKM010000085.1:0-10912 GCA_040879385.1 Thermoanaerobaculia bacterium
CAGCAGCAGCGGGAAACCGCTCAGAAGGAAGCCCAGCAGCGCGAAGCCGAGCAGCAGCGCGAGCAAGCGCAGCAGGACGCCCGCAAGCGCCAGCTCCAGGAGCAGCAGCAGCGGGAAACCGCTCAGCGCGAAGTGCAACAGCGTGAAGCCCAGCAGCAGCGCGTCACCGCGACCAGCCGCGAGCCCATACAGCGGCGCGGCCCGGCCCCGACCGCGGTCCCGGCCGAGCGCGTCCAGGCGCCGCCGGTCGTCCGAGAGCGTCCGCAACCGGCCGAGCGGGTCGCGCCTCAGCCGAGATCGCAGCGGCCGGAGAAGACGACCACCGAGCCGCAGTCGAAACCGCCCCGCCAGCGGGGCCGGGTTACCCCCGGGCCGACTCCGACCGAGCGCCCCCGGGGCTAGACGCCTTGGGTTCGAGTTTCAGAGCGCCCGCCTCGTGCGGGCGCTTTCGTTTATGTGTAGTCCCATCAGCGAGTTACCAGCGTCATCAAAGTTGACTTTATCGTATAGATTCAATATGCTGACGGCGAGGAGATGACACATGGCTTCTTCTGATCCTACTTCCGTCCTCGAGCTCACCAACCGTGAGTACAAGGCCGGCTTCGTCACCGACATCGAGTCGGAGACGATCCCGCCGGGCCTCAACGAGGACGTGGTCCGGCTGATCTCGGCCAAGAAGAACGAGCCCGCCTGGCTCCTCGAGTGGCGGCTGAAGGCGTATCGCCACTGGCTCACGATGCAGGAGCCGACCTGGCAGAACGTCCACTACCCCCCGATCGACTACCAGGCCGCCATCTACTACTCGGCGCCAAAGACCCGCAAGGATGCGCCGAAGTCCCTCGAAGAGGTCGACCCGAAGCTCCTGGAGACCTACGAGAAGCTCGGGATTCCGCTCCGTGAGCGCGCGAAGCTCGCCGGGGTCGCCGTCGACGCCGTCTTCGACTCCGTCTCCGTCGCGACGACCTTCCGCGAGCAACTGTCGAAGGTCGGCATCATCTTCTGCTCGTTCTCGGAAGCCGTCCAGAACCACCCGGAGCTCGTGAAGAAGTACCTTGGCTCCGTCGTTCCGTACACGGACAACTTCTTCGCGGCGTTGAACTCGGCCGTTTTTTCGGACGGCTCCTTCTGCTTCATCCCGAAGGGAGTCCGGTCTCCGATGGAGCTCTCGACGTACTTCCGGATCAACTCCGCCAACACGGGTCAGTTCGAGCGGACCCTCATCATCGCGGAGGAAGGCTCCTACGTCTCGTATCTCGAGGGCTGCACCGCCCCCATCCGGGACGAGAACCAGCTCCACGCGGCCGTCGTCGAGCTCATCACCCTCGACGATGCCGAGATCAAGTACTCGACCGTCCAGAACTGGTACCCGGGCGACAAGGACGGCAAGGGCGGCATCTACAACTTCGTGACCAAGCGCGGGGCCTGCCGCGGCCGCCGCTCGAAGATCTCCTGGACGCAGGTCGAGACCGGATCGGCCATCACGTGGAAGTACCCGAGCTGCATCCTCCAGGGGGACGACTCCGTCGGCGAGTTCTATTCGGTTGCGGTGACGAACAACTACCAGCAGGCCGATACCGGCACCAAGATGATCCACATCGGGAAGAACACGAAATCCACGATCGTCTCGAAGGGCATCTCAGCAGGCCACGGCCAGAACACCTACCGCGGCATGGTCAAGATCCTCGGCAAGGCCGACGGGGCCCGAAACTACTCGCAGTGCGACTCCCTTCTGATCGGCGACAAGTGCGGCGCGCACACGTTCCCCTACATCGAGGTCAACAACTCGACCGCCGTGATGGAGCACGAGGCGTCCACGTCCAAGATCGGCGAGGACCAGGTCTTCTACTTTCAGCAGCGCGGAATCTCTCCGGAAGAGGCGGTCAACATGATCGTCAACGGCTTCTGCAAGGTCGTCTTCAAGGAGCTCCCGATGGAGTTCGCGGTCGAGGCGCAGAAGCTTTTGGGGGTGTCGCTCGAAGGCAGCGTCGGATGATCGATGTCATCCTGAGCGAAGCGAAACAGCCGACCACCGACCCGGCCACCAAAGGCAAACGCCCGGCAGTAGGGAACGCCGTGCGCAGCACGGCCGTAACCAGGCCCTCAGCAGTAGGCAACTCCGAGCGAAGCTCGGAGTTCATCCCAGACTTGTCCGGCGATGACCGAGTCTCAGGAGCATGATGACGAGTCCACTTCTCCAGATCCAGAACCTCCACGCCAACGTCGCCGGCAACGAGATCCTGCGCGGCGTCGACCTGACGGTCCATGCCGGCGAGGTCCACGCGGTCATGGGCCCGAACGGCTCCGGCAAGTCCACCCTCGCGCACGTGCTCGCGGGCCGGCCGGGGTACACGGTCACAGAGGGCCGGGTCCTCTACAAGGGCCAGGACCTCCTGGCGATGGCGCCGGAGCTCCGCGCGCGCGAGGGCCTGTTCCTCGCGTTCCAGTATCCGGTCGAGATCCCCGGCGTCTCGAACGTCTACTTCCTCAAGGCGGCCGTCAACGCGGTCCGCAAGCACCGCGGCCTGCCCGAGTACGACGCGATGGAGTTCCTGGCGCTCGTCAAGGAGAAGGCGAAGGTCGTGGCGATCGACGAGGACCTCGTCAAGCGCCCGGTCAACGAGGGCTTCTCGGGCGGCGAAAAGAAGCGCAACGAGATCTTCCAGATGGCGCTGCTCGACCCGACGCTCGCGATCCTCGACGAGACGGATTCGGGGCTCGACATCGACGCCCTGCGCATCGTCGCCGGAGGCGTCAACGAGCTCCGCTCTCCCGCGCGCTCGATGATCGTCGTAACGCACTACCAGAGGCTCTTGAACTACATCGTGCCCGACTTCCTCCACGTCCTCGTCGAAGGCCGGATCGCCCGCTCGGGCGGCAAGGAGCTCGCGCTGGAGCTCGAGGAGAAGGGCTACGCCTGGCTCGAGAAGGAGCCGCCGGCCGCGGTGCCCGCGGGCAGCGTTCGCTGACCATGGAGACCGTCGCCGCCGAGAAAGTCTTTGCCCCCCGGCTCGTGCCCGTTCCGGGCGAAGCGCGCTCCACGGCGGACCTGCGTCGCCGCGCGTTCGCGCGCTTCGAGCAGCTCGGCTTCCCCACGCCCAAGAACGAAGCCTGGAAATACACCGGCATCCAGCCGATCACGGGGACCGACTGGAAGCCGGCGCCGCGGGGCGTCCGCGTCCTGTCGCCTCTCCCGGCCGGCGTTCGCGCGCGGCCGCTGACGAAGGCGCTGCTCGTCGCCGAGCCCCATCTCGCCCGGATCGCCGGGTTCGAGGACAGCGCGTTCGCCGCTCTCAACACGGCCCTCTTCGACGAGGCGATCGTCCTGGAGATCGAGTCGGGAGCCTTCGTGGCCGAGCCGATCGCGCTCAACTTCGGCGGAGAGGCCGATTTCGACGCCGACGGTCCGTCCGAGGCCTCGTTCCCGCGCATCCTGATCCTCGCCGGAGCGGCGTCGCAGGCCTCCGTCGTGGAGACGTACGGCGGCGCGGGCCGCCGCCTCACCAACGCCGTCACCGAGATCGCGCTCGCCGACGGGGCGATCCTGGAGCACACGAAGCTGCAGACCGAGAGCGACGAAGCCTTCCACGTGCACACCCTGGCCGCGCTTCTGGCGCGGAGCAGCCGGTTCACGTCGCACAACATCGCGTTCGGCGGCGCGCTCGCGCGGACCGACCTCTCCGTCGCGCTCGCGGGCGAAGGCGCCGAGTGCCATCTCTACGGCCTGTACGCGGGCAAGGGACGCCAGCATCTGGACAACCACACGGTCATCGACCACGTGAAGCCGCACGGTTCCAGTCGCGAGCTCTACAAGGGCATCATGGACGGCGCCTCGCGCGGGGTCTTCTACGGAAAGATCATCGTGCGGCAAGACGCGCAGAAGTCCGACGCGGTGCAGACGAACAAGAACCTCATCCTTTCGCGCGAGGCGCTGGTGAGCTCCACGCCGGCCCTCGAGATCCTGGCCGACGACGTCAAGTGCAGGCACGGCTCGACGACGGGGCAGCTCGACGCGGCTGCGCTCTTCTACCTGCGCTCCCGCGGCATCGGGGAGGCCGAAGCGCGCGCCCTTCTGACGTACGCCTTCGCGGCCGACGTGGCCGAGCGCATCCCGATTCCGTCGATCCGCGCGGCCGTCGAGCGGGAGCTCGGGATGCGTCTCGGCGACGCGGGAGGGATCCGATGAGCACGGCGATTCGCGAAGTCCCCGCGGCCTACGACGTCGCGGCCATCCGCCGCGACTTCCCGATCCTCGCGACGAAGATCTACGGCAAACCCCTCGTCTACCTCGACAACGCCGCCTCGGCCCAGAAGCCGCTGGCCGTGATCGACGCCGAGCGGGGCGTCTACGAGCGCGGCTACGCCAACATTCACCGCGGCGTGCACTGGCTCTCGGTCCATGCGACCGACGCCTACGATGCCGCGCGGGAGAAAGCGCGGGCGTTCGTCCACGCCCGCGAGACCCGGGAGATCGTTTTCGTCCGCGGCACGACCGAGGCCGTCAACCTCGTCGCGCAGACCTACGGGCGCGTGCACGTCGGGCCCGGGGACGAGGTCCTCATCACGGGCCTCGAGCATCACTCGAACATCGTGCCCTGGCAGATCCTCTGCGACGAGAAGGGGGCGCGGCTCGCCGTCGCTCCCCTGACCGACGCGGGCGAGGTCGATCTCGCCGCCTTCGAGGCGCTGCTCAACCCGAAGACGAAGATCGTCTCCGTCGCCCATCTCTCCAACGCCCTCGGCACGATCCTGCCGGTCCGGAAGATCGCCGAGCTCGCGCACGCGCGCGGCATCCCCGTCTTCGTCGACGGCGCGCAGGCCGTGCCGCGGATGCCCGTAGACGTCCAGGAACTCGGCTGCGACTTCTACGCGTTCTCCAGCCACAAGATCTACGGCCCGACGGGAGTCGGCGTCCTCTACGGGAAGAGGGGGCTCCTCGAGTCGATGCCGCCCTACCAGGGCGGCGGCGACATGATCCGCTCAGTCACCTTCGAGAAGACGACCTTCAACGAGCTGCCCTATAAGTTCGAGGCCGGGACCCCCAACATCGCCGGCGGGATCGCCTTCGGCGCCGCGCTCGACTACGTTGCGGGCATCGGCCTTCCCGCGATCGCCGCGCACGAGCACGACCTGCTGACGTACGCGACGGCGCAGGTCTCCGCGATCCCCGGGCTGCGGATCATCGGCACCGCCCGCGAGAAGGCGGGCGTCCTCTCCTTCGTGCTCGACGGCGTGCACCCGCACGACATCGGCACCGTGCTCGACCGCGAGGGTATCGCGATCCGGACCGGCCACCACTGCGCGCAACCCGTCATGGACCGTTACGGCATCCCCGCGACGGCGCGCGCCTCCTTCGGCCTCTACAACACGCGCGGCGAGGTCGATGCCCTCGTCGCCGCGCTCCACAAAGTCATCGGGATGTTCCGCTGATGTCTTCCGACCTGCGCGATCTCTACCAGGAAGTGATCCTCGACCACAGCAAGCGGCCGCGGAACTTTCACGCGATGCCGGAGGCCGACCGGACGGCCGAAGGCTACAACCCGCTCTGCGGCGACCGGGAGACGGTGTACCTGGACCTGGACGGCGACGTCCTGAAGGACGTCAGCTTCCAGGGCACCGGGTGCGCGATCTCGACGGCGTCGGCTTCGATGATGACCGAGAGCGTGAAGGGCCGGACGCGCGCCGAGGCCGAGGCGCTCTTCGCGCGATTCCGCGAGTTGATCACCGGCCAGAACGGCGAGCAAGCGGGCAGCGGGCCGGACCTCGGCAAGCTCGCGGTTTTTTCGGGCGTGCGCGAGTACCCCGTGCGCGTCAAGTGCGCGACCCTGCCCTGGCACACACTCAAAGCGGCGCTCGGCGGCGCCGGGACGCCCGTGTCGACGGAGTCCGAGGGGCCGCCGGCGGAAAGCGGAGGAGCCTGATCATGCAGATGCGCAAGGAAGCCACCGTCACCCGCGACGTGCCCGCTCGCGAGATCCCGAGCGGAACGCCGATCACGCTGAAGGCCGGAGACCCGGTCATCATCACGCAGTCGCTCGGAGGCAGTTTCACGGTCATGACCCCGGTGGGATTCCTCGCCCGCGTCGACGGCAAGGACGCCGACGCGATCGGCGAGCAACCGGTTGCCGTGGACGAGGCCGCGCAGGCCGGCAAGACCACCGAGGAGCTCGCCTGGGACCAGCTCCGGACCTGCTTCGACCCCGAGATCCCGGTCAACATCGTGGACCTCGGTCTCGTGTACAGCTGCAACCTCGCGCCGCTTCCCGAGGGCGGCAACCGCATCGACGTGAAGTTCACGCTCACGGCTCCGGGCTGCGGGATGGGCGACGTGCTCCGCGAGGACATCAAGGGCAAGCTCCTCTCCGTGCCGGAGATCAAGGACGCCGACGTCGAGGTCGTGTTCGATCCGCCCTGGAGCCTGCAGATGATGTCGGACGCGGCGAAGCTGCAGCTGGGGATGATGTGAGTCGAGAGTTGACGGTTCACAGTCGACAGTCGACAGGGACGGGGGCTGCGCGATGAAACTGACGTCGCAGGAAGATTACGGGCTGCGGTGCCTGCTGCGCGTGGGGCGCGAAGGCGACACGGAAAGCCTGACCATTTCCGAGCTTGCGCGCGCGGAGGGCATATCGGAGCCGAACGTCGCCAAGATGATGCGGATCCTGCGCCGCGGCGGTTTCGTCAAGTCGACCCGCGGGCAATCGGGCGGCTACGCGCTCTCGCGCCCGGCCGGAGAGATCGTCATCGGCCACGCCCTCGCCGCCCTCGGCGGCCGGCTCTACGAGCCCGCATTCTGCGAGGACCATTCGGGCCTGGAGCGCCTGTGCACCAACATGCCCGACTGCTCGATCCGCTCGGTCTGGCGGATGGTCCAGCAGGCGGTCGACCAGGTCCTCGGCCAGATCACCCTCAAGGACCTGCTGCGCACCGAGCCCGAGATGAACGCCTGGAAGCAGGGCTCCGCGCCGACGCTTCCGACCTACTCCCCCTCGGCCTGACCGGCTCGGGAACTCTTCCCGTCGTCCCGGGTTCCTTCCTGACAAGGGAGGCTCCCATGCCGAGCCAGGTCCGGGCCGAGATCAACGTGACCCCCTTAGTCGACGTCTGCCTGGTGCTGCTCATCATCTTCATGGTGGTGACTCCCTCGATCGAGGCGGGCCTGCTCGAGCTTGCAGAGGCCCCCTCCCCGGAGCCCTGGCTGGCCGAGACGGTCCGGTCCAGGGTCACTCTGGCATTCGGGGCCTCCCGTCGCGATCTCCGTGGACGACGATCCCGGCCCGCTCTCGCCGGCCGCACTCGAGGAGCTCCTCCGAGCGCTGCGCGCGGAGAACCTCCGGCGCGAGATCGTGCTCCGCGCCGACCGCCGCCTCCCCTACGGCGAGGTCAAGCGCGCGTTGCGGACGATACAGGCCGCCGGGCTCCCGTCCGTCGGCCTCGTCGCGGAGCGGCCTTTTCCGGCGGGACGGCCATGATCGGAAACGCGTCGTAGAAGACGCGGGTCACGGGAACGAATCGCGCGAAGCGAAAACGCGCGAGGGCCCGCCCCGTCTCGGGTATGTCGCCCTCCGCGCTGCAGACCCAGAGAGCGCGGCGCGGCGCATCGACCTTCATCCCGAGCGCCTGCCAGAGCCCGTCCTCCCCCTGCGCGGACGAAGTCGCGGACCCGGCCGTCGGGGCCGATCGCGACGATCTTTCGCTTGTGGAGGCTGTCATAGTTCACAGCTCAGCGAACTCTCCATGGAACCAGCCCGCGCGGGGCAGGCAATCAAAGAGCTCGGGTCAGGCGGGGCTCTTCTATTGTGTCTAGTCGTAAGGAACCTAGGAGAGCCTCCTCATAAAAAACAATCCGGCTCCGGCGAGTAAGGCGATGAGAATCGTCGTTCCGCCCAGGCCGAGCGCCGGGACGGCTGTCACAACCGCGGTGGAGGCGCATCCCCCGATCGTGTTGCCACCGGCGCCCGCCATCGTCACCGCACCAGTCGGACCCGTTCCCGCTATGGCCCTACCGGTCACGTTGGAACCGGACCCTACGGTGATGCTTGCATCCGCGAAGACGTTTCCACGAAAGCTGATTCCGTTGAGGGTTGCGGAGGTGCCAACCCGCCAGAACACGTTACAAGGGTCAGCCGTACCAATGACATTCGAGCCGACGTTGGCGGTCAGCGCGCTATCCACCTGGAAAATGAAGATCCCTGGCCCGTTGAGAGTAAGAGTTCCGAGGGCCGCCAAATCGGCCGCTCCTCCCGAAAAAGAATAGATGCCTGAGGTGAGCACGGCTGCGTCCAGTTGCGCAGGGAGCACCGTACCTGGACCCTGAGCGGCCAGAAAGTTGTAGGCAGCGATGGCATCAGTATGAGCCTGCTGCACGGTCAAATCATTCGTGAGGTGCAGAATAAACGGAGGAGACACGCTCGAAGGCGGAAAGTTCGTAATCGAGGCAGTTGGAGAAGAGCCGACGTCTCCAAGGACCACGGTGCCCACACCGGTGGAGCCCGTCACCCCCGAGCTACCCAAGACCGAAAATTCCTGCAGCACGCCCAGTGGCGGTGCTGTCTGGGCCAGCGCCGGGAACGGGCCGTAAAGAAGCGCGGCGAATCCCACGAATGCGCCCAGGAGTCTGAAGTACGTACGTTTCATTTTCGAACCTCCTTCCAAGGTTTGGGTCGCTGAAGAATTTACGCGTCCGTCCATGAGTATGCTCTCCTTCAGTTCGAGTTGGTAGGTAGAGTCAGGAAGCAGTTAAGGGAGAGACTTAGAGCCGCTTCTCCGAGAGGCTGGATTCTGGCTACGGAGAGGCTTTCTAAGGGCGAGCTGCTGCAGTCGACCGGCGAGCGCTGTGGGATGACTGGCCTGCCAGGGGACGGTCGGCTAGTCACCGTGCTCCGAGTGTCGGCTAACGTCCCAAAGCTCAGCGGAGACGGCGGCGCAGTCGACGGCGTCCGCTGCAGCGCGATGTTAGGCAGCGTTGCCGAACTCATGCGACGTCGTCTCCGTCGAGAGGCGCGCTCCGTGGGTCAACCGGTAGTGCTCGCGAAGTACTCCGAACCGCGCTTGTCGGGCTCGACGGGAGCCCTCTTCGGTTCTTGCTCGCTCGTCATGAAGCGCGATGGGCGACGCTCGGCTGTCGAGGTTCGAGAGTCACCATCTTAGCGTTCGCGCCCGGCGCCCGAACCGCCCTCCTGCCGGCCCGCACCGGAGCCGCCGTGCTTGTCCGGAGTGGATCCCTTCGGTCCACCCGGAGCGCCGCGGGATCCCGGTTGCTCGTGGCCCTTCTTCCTGTTCTGATCCAGCGGACCTCTGCCATCCCGTTTTCGGCTCTTCGCGCTTCCGCTCGGTGTCTTTCTGGTCATCACGGTCCTCCCTCGAGATGATCCTCCACATCCGGGTCCCGCTACAAGGTTCGTGGGGAGAAGTGTTGGTCTTCGTCGGCCCCGAAAGTCGCCCGGGCACATCGCGCGACCGCTCGACCGCATCACCCGGAAGCTCGAAGCTGTCGGGCCTGCGATCCGGCTCTGTCCATCGTCCCATTCTCGATTCCTCTGGAGCGTTTGCTTTGCTGGCGATCGCGCGAGTGAGGTTGAAGCGCAACGGCGAGCGGCCGCCGAAAGGCGCCCTCACCGATCTCAAGAAAGAAACCCCAGGAGAACTCCAGAAGATCCCGGGGACATTCGCGACCGCGCAGTGCCAGAGTCAGTCGGCAACGACTCGGGTGGTCCTGTGGCCCCTCTCGAGGGAGAGCGTGAAATTCGCCGAGCCACGCGGAGGAGCGACCGTGTAAACAGGGCGGTTTCGCGTTCCCTCGCTGCGGAACCTCCACCCGTCAGGCACCAACAGACGGCCGCGGATCTGTTGAACTTCCTGCCAATGGAGCCCCGCCGGTGCCTCCTCCAGGGCTGACGCAGATGAAACGAAGAAAGCGCAGAGGCCCGACGCGGAAAACAACAGGTTTGAGGCTAAACACTCGACTATCCCGGCAGCGGCCTCTAAGCCCAGAACACCGGAGCACCATTCGTGAACCGTCGCTGGTCTCAACCGCCCGTTGTTGCCGCCGGGTCCGCCCAGCGAGACCGTGGGTTAGATGGGGCGCTTGACCAACGGCTTCCCCTGCGCGCCTGCGCGCGAACACAGCATCGGGTGCCCGGCTCACAACCAGCCGGCACGGATAGAAGGTCGCTCGAGGCCCTCCCGCCTCGACTCTCTAAGGAAGCCACCAGCACACGGCCTCCAAACATCCAAAACAACCCCTCCTAAGGAGGCAACCAAGAGAAACCCTCATTACAATCGATCCCAAGGCTTGACAGCGGGAGCGTCATAGAAGGCGCCGTTAGCCAAGGTGGTAAAGTTGAACGAATGGCCGAGGTCAAAGAGGTACTCGACGAGGCTTTGAAGTTGACGCCGGACGACCGAGCCAGCGTCGCCGTGGAGCTTCTCGAAAGTCTTGAGGCCGCCCCCGAGGAAACTGCCGACGTGGAAGCCGCGTGGGCCGCAGAGATTGAGCGGCGTGCGCGGAGAGTTCTCGGGGGAGAATCGAGCGGGACCCCTTGGGATGAGGTGCGGCGCCGAGCCGAGGCAAATCTAACGAAGCGGTGAAAAAGCCGTTTCGGGCGCAACACGAAGCCACCGAGGAGCTCAATCACGCCGCACAGTGGTACGACGAGCGCCGGTCCGGTCTGGGACAGCGATTCCTCGCCTCGGTTGACGCCACACTGGCTCAAATTCGCCGTTTCCCTGGAGCCGGAGCGCCCGTCCCGAAAGTTCCACCCGACCTGGCGGTCCGGCGAGCTCCGATAAAGGGATTCCCCTACCACTTGATCTATCTCGAAACCGCCGAGGCCATCCATATCCTCGCCTTCGCGCACGACAAGCGACGACCCGCTTACTGGCTCCCCCGAGCCGACGCTAGCCCCTCCCCCGG
>JBBDKM010000086.1:0-10861 GCA_040879385.1 Thermoanaerobaculia bacterium
TACCCGCCGCCGTCTTCCGGCGGAACGGCGTCGATCGCGAGCCCCGAATCGTCGGCGAGCGCGGCGCGGTTGCGCCCGCCCTGCTGCGCGCGCTGGAGAGCGCCGCCGGCGGCCTTGAGCAGACCGGACGGATCGCCGCCGGCCTCGCCGCCTTCCGCCGCGACGCCGAGCGAGAGCGTGAGGGGCACGGGCCCCGCCGAGGTGTGGACGGGCCGCCGCGCGAAGGCTTCCCGGATCCGCTCGGCGACGGTCAACGCGCCGAGGCCGTCGGAGCCCGGCAGCACGATCAGGAATTCCTCGCCGCCGAAACGGCCGACTGCGTCGTAGGGCCGGACCGAGGAGTTCATCCGCCGCGCCGCCTCGCGCAGCACCTCGTCGCCGACCGGGTGGCCGAGGGACTCGTTGACCTTGCGAAACTCGTCCAGGTCCGCCAGCACGACACCGACCGAGCCGCTCTTGCGCCGCGCGCGCTCGCGCTCCCGGTGGAGGACCTCCAGGATCGCGGCGTGGTTCCACGAGCCCGTCACCATGTCGCGCGTCGACTGGACGCGCAGCGCGTCCTGCGTGGCCCGCAGCGCCGTCTCGATCTCGACGATCCGCGCGCCGGAGCGCACCCGGGCCTTCACTTCGACCGGTTCGAGCGGCGCGAAGAGGAAATCGTCCGCGCCGGCGTTCAGGCCGTCGAGCAGGTCCTCCCCGTCCGCGCGGGCGGAGAGCAGGAGGACGTATGCGGAAGGCAGGTCCGGCTGCAGCCGGAGCTTGCGGCAGACCTCGACGCCCGAGAGGCCCTCCATCTGCCACGCCAGGATCGCGAGGATCGGCGCCTGCTCGGATTCGAGCCGGCTCCAGGCCTCCAGGCCGTTGCGGGCTGGGACGACGTCGTGGCCCCACTTGCCGAGCCACGACTCGATTTGGCGGAGCCGTTCCGGATCGCTGTCGGCGACCAGAGCCCTCATTCCGCGCCTCTCTTCTGGAAGATCGGGGACCGTCCGCCGAATCCTAACGCATTCGCGCTACAGCGCGTCGAACCCGACGAGATCGATGCCCTTCGCGCGCGCGAGCTCCCGGATCCTGCGATCCGTGAGAACGTCGATCTCCCGCTCCCGCTCGTCCGCGTACGTGCTCACGGCCTTCAGCTCGGCGTCGACGCGGCCGGGGTGGCACATCAGCTCCGCGGTTCCTTCCGGAAGCGTCTCGAGGATCTGCTCGAGCGTCTCGAACCCGACGGTTTCCCCGAAAAAACCGTCCAGGAAACGGTCCGGCGTCCTCACCCCGGCCGCGCGGAGGCGCGTCCGGGCCTCGTCGCTCGAGGCGCGCGCGGGCAGCGACCGCTCGCGGGCCACGGCCGCGAACACGGGCGCGACGGAGGGGTGGAGCGCCACGTGGTGGTGGGAGTCGAGGTGAGAGGGGGGCCTCTGCAAAAGGAGCTGGAACATCTCGATCTGGGCGTCGAGCTCGCGGCGGACCTCCTCGGCCGGAATCCGCGACGGCAGCTCCTCGCGCGTGCGCGGGAAGCGGCCGCCCCGAGTCAGCGTCGGCAGCTCCCGGGCGGCGGCCGCCGGCGGACCTCCCCCGCTCAGAACGAAGTGCAGACCCAGCGAGAGACGCGGCGCGCGCTCGGCGGCCTCGCGGATCCCCTGCGCCGCCGCCCTCTCGAGCACCATGACGGTCGCCGAGGTCACGATCCCGCGGCCGTGCGCCTCCAGCACGCCTGCGTTGACGCCGGGCGAGCGGCCAAAGTCGTCGGCGTTCACGATGAGCCGTTTCAAGCGAGTCTCGACCCATTCTGCCTCAGTTTCTTCGGAGATAATCGGCGCCAGGATGACGACGCGCGGCGTGCGGGGAGCGACCACCGTGGACGGCAACGACGCGGCCGGAATCCGGGAGCGTACGCTCGAGCTGCTCGGCATTCTGGTCGAGCAAAATCGGATCCGGCCGCAGGACCTCGCCAGCGCCGTCTTCACGGTCACCGAGGACCTCGACGCGGAGTTTCCGGCCCTCGCCGTGCGCTCGCTGCCGGGGTGGGAAGAGGTGCCGCTGCTGTGCGCGCGGGAGATCCCCGTGCCCGGCTCTCTCGGGCACTGCGTCCGGGTCCTCCTCCTCTGGAACACGGAGGAGCCGCAGGAGAGCGTCCGGCACGCCTTTCTGCGCGGCGCGCGCAGGCTGCGGCCGCAGTGGGCGGTGCGCGTCGACGGGGACGATGGTCCCCCGCCAGAATGACCCGCGTCGCGGTCGTCGGCCTCGGACTCATCGGCGGCTCGGCCGCGCTGGCTCTGCGGGCGCGCGGATACGACGCGGACCCCGAAGCGCGCGCCCGCGCGCGCAACCGGGGAATCGAGGCGCTCGACACGCTCGCCGAGGCCCTCTCCGGCGCGGAGATCATTCTCACGGCCGTGCCGACGGCGGCGACCCCGCAGCTCCTCCGCGACGTCTCCTCGCAAGCACCGGCGGCGATCCTGACCGACACCGCGTCCCTCAAAGTTCCGATCGTGCAGGCCGCGTCGTCCCTGCCGCCGGGAGCGCGCTTCGTGGCGGGCCATCCGATGGCCGGATCGCGCCGGAGCGGTGTCGAGGCCGCCACCCCCGAGCTCTTCCGCGGGCGCCCGTGGATCCTGACGCGCACCGCCCGCACCGACGAGGCCGCCTTCGCCGCCGTCGCCGGGCTCGTGCGGGATGTCGGAGCGCGCGTCGTCCCGCTCGACGCCGAGCGCCACGATGGGCTGATGACGTGGCTCAGCCACGCTCCCCTCGCGGTCGCGGCGGCCCTGGCGCGGGCGGCCGAAGAGTCCGCCGGCCCGGGCCTCGGAGAGCTCGCGGGACCGGGCTTCCTCGGGACCACCCGAGTCGCGGCGCAGCCGCACGCTCTGGCGCTGGAGCTCGCGCTGGCCGACCCCCGCGCGCTCGCCGACGCGATCGACCGGATCCAGGGAGAGCTCGGCGCCTTCTCTGCCGCCCTGCGCCGGGGCGACGCCGCCGCGGTCGCCGATTACCTCGAGCGAGCCGGCGCCTTGCGCCGCGCCCTCGACCCGGCCGGTTGAACGGCCGGCGCCGTCACCGCGGGTACGACGCCCGCACGCGGCGCGCCAGGTCCGTGAATCCCGGCAGGTCGAGGCTCTGCGCCCCGTCCGAGAGCGCTGTCTCCGGATCCGGGTGCACCTCGACGAGCACGCCGTGCGCGCCCGCCGCGAGGCCGGCGAGCGCGAGCGGGGTCACGATCGACCGGATCCCGGCCGCGTGGCTGGGGTCCACGATCACGGGCAGGTGCGTGCGCTCGCGCACGAGGGCCACGCCGTTCAAGTCGAGCGTGTGCCGTGTCGCGCGCTCGAACGTGCGTATGCCCCGCTCGCACAGGATCACCTCCTCGTTGCCGTCCGCCAGGACGTACTCGGCCGCCGAGAGCCACTCCTCGATCGTGGCGCCGCCGCCGCGCTTGAGCAAGATCGGCTTGCCGCTGCGGCCCGCCGCGCGGAGCAGGGCGAAGTTCTGCATGTTGCGTGCGCCGATCTGCAGGATGTCCGCGTAGCGCGCGACGACCGGCACCTCTTCCCACGACAGGACCTCCGTGACGATTGGCAGCCCGGTCCTCTCGCGCGCCTCCTCCAGAAACTTCAGGCCCTTCACGCCGAGCCCCTGGAAGTCGTACGGCGAGGTGCGCGGCTTGTACGCGCCGCCCCGGAGCATGTCGGCTCCCGCTTCCGCGACGGCGGCGGCGACCGTGAGGAGCATCTCCTCGCCTTCGACGGAGCACGGTCCCGCGATCAGCACCGGAACGGGCCCCCCGATCTCCACTCCGCGCACGGTCACGCGCGTGCCCTCGGGCCGCTGACGGCGGTCGTAGAGCGGGATGTTCGGCCTGGGGCGGTAATGCGCGGGAGGCGGCGTCGGGGGCTTCGAGGGCGCGGTCCCGTCGTTCCACTCCCGGTAGCACCCGAGGACGACGACCTTGGTGACGAGCGCTTCGGTCGCCTCGATCGCCTCGGCCAGGCGCGGCTCGTCGGGCGCGCCTTCCACGTCCACGTAGAAGCGGTAGGTCCAGGGGGCGGTCCGCTCGGGCCGCGACTGGAGCGACGTCAGGTTGATGCCGCGCGACGCGAACGCCTGCAGCGCCGCGGCGAGCATCCCAGGCTTGTGCGGGAGCCAGAGCAGGAGCGAGGTCTTGCGCCGGAACGGTTCCCCGTCTGCGGGAACCGGGACGGGGTTGCGGGTGAACGTCAGGAACCGCGTCTGGTTGGATGGGTCGTCCTCGATGCGCTCGGCGAGGATCTCCAGCCCGTACTGCTCGCCGGCCGGCCGCGGCGCGATCGCCGCCTGGTCGCGACGCTTCTCTCGCGCCACGATCTCCGCGCTTCCCGCCGTGTCCCACTCGCTGACGAGCTCCGCTTGCGAGAGCTGGCTGTCGAGCCAGATGCGGCACTGGCCGAGCGCGACCGGATGCGAGAGCACGCGCCGGACGTCCTCCAGCTTCGTGCCCGGCAGGCCGAGAAGGGCGTGGTAGACGGGAAGGAGGATCTCGTCCGAAAGGTGCAGCTCGCCGTCGCCGAACGAGTCGTGCAGCAGGTCGTAGGTCACCGTCACCGAGCCGAAGAGCGAGTTCTCGATCGCGAGGCACCCGGCCTCGGCCCGGCCCTCGCGCACCGCCGCGACGACCTGCTGCACGTTGCGGCAGGCGACGATCTCCGCGTCCGGCCAGCGCCACTTCGCCGCCGCCTCGGAAAAGGACCCGTGAGTTCCCTGGATCGCCACGCGCATGGGTTCTCCCAAAAAAGAAAAGGCCCCGCAATTTCGGCGGGGCCTGCTGCGTTTGGTTTCGGTCGGCGCTATACGCTGGACGATACGTGGAAGAGCACGCTCCCCGAACCGGACGCGCCAGAGGCCGCGCCGGAGCCGGTAAACGGGCAGAAGCGGTATCGCGTCATCGCCCCCTCAAAATACGCCGCGGCGGCCGGCGAGTCAACCGGACCGCGACGCCTGGACCCCGAGCTCGCCGTGGGTCCGTAGGTTAGCCCCGCCGCCCTCGGCCCGCGACAGGATCCGCCCCGTTTCCTCCGCCAGCAGCGCGACCGTCGTACTTCCGCCGGCGTCGATGCCGAGAACGCGGCGCATCGTCAGCAGGCTGTTCCGGCGGGCGGAGCCCCGACCGGCCTCACGCCGTAGCGCGCCGCGAGGAACGCGGCGGCGCCCGCCGCGGCGACGAGCCCGACGACCGCGAGCCCGCCGAGGCGAAGCCAGTCGGGAAGCGCGGATGGCGCCAGGAGTCGGGCGACCGCGGCGGCGTAATCCACGCCCTCCTCGGGGCTCAGGCGCGCCGCCTTCAGCGCCGACAGGAGCGAGGAGACGCCGGCGGCGACGAGAAACCCCGCGGCCCCCGCGCCGGCGGCGACGAGCGTGAGCCGCGCCCGCGTCACGGGCCGGGCTTCCATGCGGCCGAGCGCGTCGAGCTCCGGCTCGCGCCCCCCGATCGGCGCGAACCGCTGCAGAAGCAGAAGCCCCGGTATGGCGGCGACCGTGCTCATCAGGAAGAACGGGGTCCACCCGAGCGCGTCGGCGGTAAAACCGGCGATCGGCCCGGGGAGGATGCGTCCGAGGGCGAAGATGCTGGAGAAGAGCGCGTACTGCGTGGCGGAGAACTGCTTTTGCGTCATCCGCAGCAGCATCACGCCGAAGGCTCCCGTCGCCATGCCCTGGCAGAGGTTCTCCAAGGCGATCGCGAGGTACATGACGAGACGGTGGGACATCGGCTGGACGACCGCGTCGACGACGCCGCCCGCGCAGGGCGAGCCGGGCGTCAGCTGATCCACCGCGATCAAGCCCAGAAACCCGATGTCCTGCATCGCGCCGAAGATCCAGAGGCAGCGCGTCAGTCCGAAGCGCTCCGTGGAGGCGCCGCCCACGAAAGTTCCCGTGATCAGGAAGGTCAGGCCGATCGTGGCGGTCGCCAGGCCCACGTCCTCGGGCACGAAGCACTTCTGGATCAGGAACGGCCGGACGAGCGCGGTCGCGAGGTTCTCCCCGAACTTGTAGAGGACCAGAAAGCCCAGGATCGGCAGGATTCCCGCGCGGCGAAAGAGGTCGATGAGAGGCCCCACGACCGCTTCCCGCAGCGTGCGCGGCGGAACGGGCGCCACCGCCGGCTCCGGCGACTTGAGAACGACGGCCGCCAGCGGCACGAAGAGAAGCGCCAGGACGACGAACACGGGCGGCCACCCCAGGCGCTGCCCGAAGGTGATCGTCACCGCCCCGGACAGCAGGACCGCCGAGCGGGCGAACGCCGTCCGCGCGCCGACCGCGATGCCCTGCTCCTTGCGCTCGAGCACCTCGACCGCGTACGCGTCGATCACGATGTCCTGAGACGCGGAGCCGAAGGCGATGAGCAGGGCGAGCACAGCCACGACGCCGACCGTTCCCGTCTCCCCGACGGCGGCGAGGGCGAGAGTCCCGCAGAGCAGGAAAGCCTGGCAGACGAGGATCCACGAACGGCGCGCGCCGAGCTTGCCGAAACGCGGGCCCCAGCGATCCATCAGGGGCGACCAGAGGAACTTGAAAGTCCAGGGCGCCTGCGCGAGGGCGAAGAGGCCGACCGTGCGGATGTCCTCCCCGCGGTACGTCAGGAACGCCGGCAGCGCGATCCACACCAGGCCGAGCGGCAGGCCGGATGAGAACGACTGCAGCGTGACGGCGCCGATGCGCCGGGAGGACGCGGCGGCGCGCAGGCTCGCCAGGGTCCCGACGCGCTCGCCCGCCATGAAGTCAGTTTACGATCCTTGACAGGCGAAACGCCCGTCTGATCTTGTCTGCCCATGCTGAACATCTTCGCCGCGCCCGCACTCGCCGCCGGGCTTCTCGCCCTTCCGGCCGCGTCCGGCTCTCCCGTCCTCGCTCCGCTGAATTTCATCTACCCGGACCTCGATGCGCTCTACATCGACCTCCACCGGACGCCCGAGCTTTCGCTCCACGAGGAAAAGACCTCGGCGAAGCTCGCCGGGCGTCTCAGGGCGCTCGGGTACGAGGTCACCGAGCGCGTCGGGGGCTACGGCGTGGTCGCGGTCATGAAGAACGGCAGGGGTCCTACCGTCCTCGTGCGCGCCGACATGGACGCGCTGCCCGTCGAGGAGAAGACCGGGCTTGCCTACGCGAGCAAGGTCCGGACCAAGAACGACGCCGGCGTGGAGGTTCCCGTCATGCACGCCTGCGGCCACGACGTCCACATGACGTCCCTGATCGGCGCCGCCACGCTGCTGGCGAAGTCGAAGAGCCGGTGGCGCGGCACGCTCGTCCTCATCGCCCAGCCGGCCGAGGAGGGCGGCGGCGGCGCTGAGAACATGCTGAAGGACGGCCTCCTGACCCGCTTCCCGAAGCCAGACTTCGCCCTCGCGCTTCACGATTTCCCCTTTCTGCCCGCAGGTTCGGTCGGCGTCACGTCCGGCTACGCCCTGGCCAACGTGGACTCCGTCGACATCACGATCTACGGGCGGGGCGGACACGGCTCCGCGCCCCAGAACACCGTGGATCCGATCGTGATCGCGGCGCGGACGGTCCTGGCGCTCCAGACGATCGTGTCCCGCGAGAACGACCCCCGCGACCCGGCCGTCGTGACGGTCGGATCGATCCACGGCGGGACCAAACACAACATCATTCCCGACGAGGTCCGGCTCCAGCTCACCGTGCGCACCTACAAGGACGAGGTGCGCAACCGGGTCCTCGCTTCGATCGCGCGCATCGCGAAAGCCGAGGCCGCCGCCGCGAGCGCGCCGAAGGAGCCCGCGGTGGTCGTGGACGAGGACCGCGGATACGCCACGTACAACGACCCGGCGCTGGCGCGGCGGATCTCCGGCGCGCTCTCGGCGGCGCTCGGCAAAGGCAGCGTCGTGGACACGCAGCCGGTCATGGGCGGCGAAGACTTCGGCGAGATCGGCGCCGCGGCGAAAATCCCCTCCGTGCTTTTCTGGGTCGGAGGCACCGAACCGAAGACGTTCGCGGCCGCCGGAGGCGACATGACGCGCCTGCCGTACCTCCACTCCTCCGAGTGGGCGCCGGACCGCGAGCCGACGCTGAAGACGGGGACGGCGGCGCTGACGGCGGCGGCGCTGGAGCTGCTCGGAAAGCCCTGACCCGCGCCGCGGCCGCGGGCGGGCCGGCACGGGATCTGCAGACCCCTTTCACTGGAGGTCTGTAATGAACCAGGACGAACGCACCGGTAAGAAAGAGAACCTGAAGGGTCGCCTGAAGGAAGCGGCCGGAATCCTCATCGACGACAAGGATCTGGAAAAGGAGGGTTCCAAAGAGCGTGCGGTCGGCGAAACGCGCGAGACGATCGGCAAAGCCCGCCGGAAGGTCGGCGAGGCCATCCAGGATCTGGGAAAGAAGATCAAGCGCTGAGGGCGCCGGCGCGCTGCGTGCGCGGACGGAGATCGTCGCACCGGCGCGGGTGAATCTGCCTTAGGATTCGCCAATGGCCAGCGCCCGCCCCCTTCGACGACCCCGCTCCGCCGCCCCGGCCCGGCCGCGCCGCCCTCAGGGCCAGCGCTTCCACGAGGCGGCGAGCCTCTACGGGATCCCGAACTGGGGCAAGGGATTCTTCCACGTCTCCGAGGACGGGGATCTCGTGGTGCGGCCGACCCGCGAGGCAGGGCGGGGCGTGTCGCTCAAGCAGATCGTGGACGAGGCCGCAGCGCGCGGCATCGCGACGCCGATAGTCGTCCGCTTCCCGCAGATCCTGTCGACCGCCGTCGCGAACCTGAACGACGCCTTCGCCCGCGCCATCGACGAGTACGGCTACGGCAACGTCTTCCGCGGCGTCTTCCCGATCAAGGTCAACCAGAAGCGCGTCGTCGTGGACCACATCGTCGAGGCCGGCCACCGGTACGGTTACGGCCTCGAGGCCGGCTCCAAGCCCGAGCTTCTCGCGGCGATCGCCGCGGACCTCGGCCCCGAGTGCCTCATCACGTGCAACGGCTACAAGGACGACACCTTCGTACGAATGGCCTTGAACGCCGTCCGGATGAAGAAGAAGGTCGTGCTGATCCTCGAGAAAGTCTCCGAGCTCGACCGGATCCTCTCGGTCGCAAAGGCGCGCGGCGTCCGGCCGCTCATCGGCATGCGCGCCAAGCTCTACGCCCGCGGGTCCGGGAAGTGGGCCAAGTCGGGCGGCGAGACAGCCAAGTTCGGCCTGACGACTCCCGAGATGCTCGAGACCGTGAAGATCCTCGAGTCGAAGAAGATGCTCGACTGCATGGTCATGCTGCATTTCCACATCGGGTCGCAGATCACCGACATCCGCAAGATCAAGGACGCGATCCGCGAAGCCGGGCGAGTGTACGCGAAGCTGCGCGCCGAGGGCGTGCCGATCCAGTACCTGAACCTCGGCGGCGGCCTCGGGGTGGACTACGACGGCTCGAAGACCGCCTTCGACTCGTCCATGAACTACTCGGTTCAGGAGTACGCCAACGATGTCGTGTACACCGTCAAGCAGATCTGCGACGAGGAGAAGGTGCCGGCGCCCGTGCTGGTGACCGAGTCGGGCCGCGCCGTGACCGCCTATCACTCCGTCTTCGTGACCAACGTCCTGGACGTCGCCGACCGGATCGAGCCAGGCCGCCGCGTGCACGTCGGGGCGGGCGACCCCAACGTCCTCCAAGAGCTCGCGTCCATCTACGAGACGGTCAATGCCAAGACGCTCCGCGAGAGCTACCACGACGCCCTCCAGTACAAGGAGGAACTTTTCACGCTGTTCAACCTCGGGCACCTGTCCCTGGAGGACCGTTCGCGGGGGGAGATCCTCTTCTGGCAGATCTGCGAGAAGATCCACAAGGACCTGAAGACCCTGAAGGAGATTCCCGAGGAGTTCGAGGACATGGAGACGATGCTCGCGGACAAGTACGTCCTGAACTTCTCGGTCTTTCAGTCCCTTCCGGACGTCTGGGCGATCGACCAGCTCTTCCCCATCCTGCCGATTCACCGGCTCGACGAGCGGCCCGGGGAGCTCGGCACGCTCGTCGACATCACGTGCGACTCGGACGGGAAGATCGAGAAGTTCATCGACCTGCGCGACATCAAGGAGACGCTGCCGCTGCACGCGCTGAAGGACGGCGAGCCGTACTACATCGGGGTCTGCCTCATGGGCGCCTACCAGGACGTGCTCGGCGACCTGCACAACCTGTTCGGAGAGGCGCACGAAGTCATCGTCACCGTCGACGAGAAGGGGCGAGGACACATCGACGACGTGCTTCCGGGCGAATCCTGCGAACGGGTGCTCGAGTACATGAACTATGACCGGACCGGGATTCTCGACTCGATCGGGCGCCAGCTCGCCCGCGTGGCCGGCAGGCCGCTGAAGAAGGACGAAGCGCGCTCGATCTACAAGGAGTTCGAGGAGGTCTTCCCGCGCTACACATACCTGGAGCGCTGACGAGAATTCGGATTTCGGATTTCGGATTTCGGAGTCTCTTGCTGGCAGCCTTGCTGCCGGTCAACGCGGGCGCTGCGATGCTGCCGGCCTCGCCTGTACGCGAGCTCGTCGTCGGCGTCTACGAGGCGCCCCCGTGGGCGATGAAAGCGAAAGACGGAGGATGGCGCGCCTCACCGTCGACCTCTGGAAGGAGCTGGCCGCGGATCTGAGCCTCCCCTACCGCTTCGTCGAGGCCCCGCCCAACGCCATCCTCGACGCCGTGAGCCAGGGCCGCATGGATCTCTCCGCCGGCCCCTTCGCCGCGACAATCGAGCGCGAGCAACTGCTGGACTTCACGCACGCGTACATCGTCTCGGGCGTCGGGGTCGCGGTGCGCCGCCGGGCCGACGAGGATCGCTGGCTCGCAGTGGTCGAGGCGCTCTCGACGCCGACGGCCCTGCGCCTGTACGTCGCCGT
>JBBDKM010000087.1:0-61324 GCA_040879385.1 Thermoanaerobaculia bacterium
TTGACGAAGGCGTTGGCGCCAGGCGGTGGATTCAGGATCGACGCAGCCACATCTAGAGCAGGGGCAAGATCGATCACGCATTCAAGCGTATTGCCTTCCGCATCCTTTGCCCGCCGGATAGCGTCTCTCTCGAGGGCCATGGCTACGCCACCAGCCGTGTCAATCGTGCCGTCGGTGTAAAAATGAAAATCAGTGTTTGAACCACCCGCGCCGACGTAATTGCTATCCCATATCTCTTTTGCGCTTATTGGCGGCGTGGCCAGAAGCCAGTCGTTATCGCTGTCTGTCAGGCCGTCTCCACCACTTGCCAATGGAGTACTCAAGCCAAACTGCCAACAGTGCCGCGCTTCATGAATAGTGATGCTGTCGAAGTATTTGAGAGTCAAATCCACGCGAGTCCTGTATCCGGCCTCAGGTACCCAGGCTTCTACCGGCAAGCGAAGACCAGCGGTAATGGGGTTCCAAGTGATCTTCTTGTATTGCGTGGCGTCGAGCTTGTTTGCGGTGACCTTCGCTCCTGCCTGAAGCGACGTATCCTCGAGAAGAGTGGTCGGCGTCGAAAATGCGTTTGCCAACTCCGGATCGCCCCCATCGGTGCGGTCGGTGTAAAGATCCCAAACCTTTTTCTCGAGCCAGTCCCGAAACGTGTTTGTCGTGTCGACCGCGCCCCACGACTTCGACGTATCCGTTCTTCGACGCTCATAGGTGCGCTCGTCGACCCAGTGCTTCAACGGCTGCACTATTCCAGGCTTTGGCATACTTGCAATCGACGGATCGGACGGCACCGGCTTTAGCTGCGCCAGGTATGGGAGGGTCGGATCCGGTTTGCCAGTGGAGCTGAGAATTCTGGCGGTCGCGACGGCTGTTAATTGAATCTGGACGCGCCCATTCACCATTGCCGCAAACGAACCGTTAGCGGCTCCACCGATCTTTCCGCTGTCGTCTAGCAAGGTCGAGCCGTTGGCGCCGTCGTAGAACGACGGGTTGACGTAGGTCGTTGCAAGGAATTCGACGATCCCAACAGGGGCACTCGTGTCCTGGATTTGCGTCGGATTGTTCTCATTGTATGCCTGTATCTCTACCCATAGCTTTTCCGGATAGTCCTCGTCCTTGCCCCCGATCTCGGTCTGTTGCTTGCCGTACGGGTTCGCGCCATCCACCGGAGACACTGCGGAACTGTCCCTCGTCATAAACATCAAGCGGAGTGTCCCCGGGAAGGCGCTCGGTGCGAAGGCGAGTAGGCTGCCGACTATCGACTGGGCCTTCTCAGGTCGTAGGCGCTGGGGGAGGATGGTGGCGGAAGCCGAGGTTTGCTGAACGGCCTTCAGGTGGCCGTCGCCCAGCGGAACGAAGATCGAGGGAGGAGATACCGAACCCGGAAACGCCTCCGGCACCGCTGTGAAAGTGCCGACGTAGGTGGAGCTGGTACCAATCTTGGCCACCGCCAAGCTCACGCCCGTTTGGAGGATTGTATCGTCCCTCCTAGTGGACGTGAGCATCGCGGTCGCGGGTCCTAGCCCCGACGGATTGAGGTATCGGAGATAAACAGTCGTCGGCTCCGTCACCTTTACGACTCCGTTCGGGAACCTTCGGAATCCGCTGTCCAAGAATTCTCCCCCTGCCACTGTCAACAAATGCCAGGCCCCCTTGTATTCGCCTCCCGTGCTCTTGTCCCAGTAAATATCCCCCTGCTGGCGAATCCGGTAGACGGGATTCACCCCGAGGTTCTCGAAGTAGATGTAATAGGCACCCGGGTTGGCGGGCGCCTTTAAGATCTCGACGCCCATGTACCCCTGCCCGTCCGGGGCGCTGGGGCCGTCCGCGTTGACCTCGAGCGATTCGATCACGCCCGTCCCCTGGCCGCTCGGGACCGGGCTGGTCGTGCAGTCTCTCGGCACTCCCCCCGGCGGGAAGTGGTCGTAGCGTGGGCACAGGTGTACCTGGAACAAGGCGTCCGTGGCGACCTTGCCCTGACTATCCACGAGCGACACCTTGAACCTCGGGTTATCACTCGTCTCCACTACCGTCGTCCCCGTGAATACCGGCTGAGGGTAGGCCGGCGTCTGATCTCCTCTCCCGATGAGGAAGGCGACCCTGGCCGGATCGACGCTGGCAGTCGCAAACTCAGGATCCGGATCGTTGGCCGACTTGGGCAACGCGTCCCCTACCGCCTCCGGCGACACGACCCATGGCGGCAGCGGGTCGTAGGCGACGCATGGCGGCGTCAGCAGGCAATCCCAACCCTCGACCGCCGCCAGGAACCGCAACGTCCCGCGATCGAATTGGATGGCCACAGGCTCGCTGACCGCACCCGCTCCCCACTCCGGATCCGTCGGATAGGACAACTCCAGGCTCGTCGCGAAGCCTCCCAGCGGCATCGCCGGATCGTTGTGCCACGCAAGCGAGAACCCGTAACCCCGAGGATCGGCCGTCGAGGTTCCGCCGGGACCAACACCCGCCGTCTGCTCCGCGAAGGTCAGCGTTACATTCGGCGCGAGAGACGGAGGCTGGACCAGACCCGTGTACCCGAACGTCGAGTTGTCGTACTGATCCATCAGGTAGTACGCGCTCGAGTTCAGCTCCGTCCTGCCGAGCTTTGGCTGCCCGTCCGCCCGTAGCCCGAGGTTGCTCAACTTCCAGTCCGCCCAGTAGGTCCAGACAGGATCCGGAGTCCCTTGAGGCGGCGGCGGCACGGACACCGCAAAGTGATCCGGCTTCCCCGGCTCCGGGTGAACCTTAATCGATTGTTGAAGTTGCTGGTTGATCCCGTTCTGGTCCACCGTGCTGAGAATCAGCCTCAGCATCTCACCAGTACCCCACACCGGCTTCAACTGCCCGGGGTTGGCGGGATCGGGCACTGCACCCACGTACGGCGCAAACCGTCCGAGCCGGTACTCAACTTCCTCGTTCAACGCGATGATATTGCCCTGGCCGTCTCGCTCGTGCCACAAGAACGACGCTTGGTCGCACTCCACTCGGTTCCCGTCCGGATCCAGGATCAGCTTGCCGTGAGCCGGGCCGGCGAGCGACAGATGGACCAGGACCGGATAGTTTGGTGGCTGCCCCGTCGCATCGGTGATTTCGATCTTCAATCGGATCGTCTTCTCGATCCGATGCCCATGAATCCCTGCTGCGTCCACGACCCCATTCTGTTGGCTCTGGCCCGTCGAGGGTGTGAGATCGGTCACCGTCACCGTGAATGGCGGCTGGGGTATCCATGCGACCCCGGCCTGGACGAAGACCGCCGTGGAGCAAGACGTGATCGCCTGCGGAGCCGCGAGCGCGGCCAGGGGCAACGGAGTCGGCCCTGTGGCGGAACCACCTCCCGAAGGAGCCGCTTCGCCGCCGATTTGCGATCCTCTGCCACGCCCTCCAGACGTCTTCCGCTGAAGGCTTCCATCGGCCGTCTTCCGTTCCGGGCTCGGCCGCCAGGGTGCCAATTCCTCTCGCGTGCCCTCGCCCCACAGGATCTCCAACTTCGTGACGTTGTCCCCTTCGCGGGTCGTCTGCTTGATCACCTTAAGCCCCGCCGGCGCTTCGCCCGTCCTCTCGACGTGCTCCCTGATCGCATCCTCGTTGAGCTTGAGGAGTCCGCCGAGAAACGGATACTGCTCTCGATGCTCGTAGACGAAGTCGACGAACCCCCGGTCGTCCACGACCTCGACTTCGCCGTCGGACTTTTCCCGCAGGAACGATTTGAACTCCGCGAGCAGCGCAGGCGGAAGGCTGGAAAGGTCATCACTCATCGGCGTCTCCGGCCCCGCAAAGGCCGATCCTTTCGGTGCGGAGTGTAAGTCCTACCCGCGCGGCCGTCACGCGAACGGGTCGAGGCTGCCGCTGACCCTCCTGTTCGGTTCCTGAACCTCGGCGGTCGCGCCGGCGGGCAGATGCATGGTGCCGTAGACGCCGGTGCATCCTCGCCGCTCGGTGCGGCCGGTCAACCCGAGGTCGGACCAGTCGTAGATCCGAAGCGCGAAGATGCAGGCGTGCGCCTCGGCCGGGGAGAGGACGTCGATCCACACGCACTCGTAGATACATTTCCCGGCTCGCGTCACTATGCGATCGAGGCGGCCGAGGGAGCGGTTCCTCTCGATGATCTCGACGTAGTCGAACTGCTGCGGAAGGACTTCCTCGGTCACAAGTCCGTCGTCCCCGTGCCTTCCTGCGGTCATGGGCGGCTGAATGTGTTTGTGGGCATCGTTGGGCAGGTGCTCGCGGTAGAGGGCGGCGTGAAACCCGCGAACCCACCGCCAGATCGCCGGTTCCAGATCGACGTGCACGAGCCCAACCCGGCCGAGCGGGTCGTCGAACTCCGAGATCCTGAGCCGGAACTTCCGGGGATCGAAGCTCCGGCCGTGATGGATGCCGATGAGCTGGCCGATCTGCTCATCGAGGTGGCCCTCGGCGTGGTTGCACCCCTCGTGCGTGGGCAGGATCAAGGGGTTTACCCGATCCTCCACCTTGAAGATGGTCGTCGGCGGAAGATGGTCTCGGTTCCTCTCGCTGCTCTTCGTCGAAGGCAGGCTCTCGCCGCAGATGTAGCAGAAGGGCAGCGAGCGGAGCTTCTGAAGGTCCTTCTGCTTGTGAATCTCGACCATCGCCGCGTCGAGGATACGCCGCCCCGACCGAGACGACGAGTCCGGCTAGGACTAACCGGGTCGGGCTCGACTCTCGGAGAACTTCGGGCGCACTTCGAGGATTCGTCCGATAAGGTCCCGCGTCACGCTGACGGCGACGTCGAGCCCGCACGAGCAGCTCGCCGAATCTCGGCCGAAACCGAATCTGATCGACTCGTCGCAGCTCCGGCCGCACCGCGCGCACTTCCAGCGGTGGCGGGGCCGCTCGACGGGCGAAGGCGTCACGCCTTACCCCTCGCGCCGGCCCACGGTTCCCCTTGGAAACATCCCGGCCGCGTAGAGTCGTGCGCCAAGACGGTGCATCCCGACGCGGTTCGCGAGGATGCCCGCCGTCGACAGGAGCACCGAGGCGAGACGCTGAACGGGCTTGCCCTCGTTGTCCTTGATTCGCCGATGAAGCGCGCCCCCGAGGACTGCGAGGTTGTGGCGTCTGTCCATCGGTGGGCGCACGTCCGGGAGCTGTTCGGCGAGCGCGTCAAGGCACGTCGTGTAGGTTCCCTCCCACGCCTTCGCCTCTTGCGCCGCCCGACGGTCCGGCGAATGACGTCCTAGACGGTCTTGCGCGCCTGCTCGGCCACGCCTGCGTTTTCCCCCGTCGTGCAGAACTTGGAGGCATGCGAGGGCGATGTCCAGTAGAGGCAGAAGTTCGAGACGTGGACGCTGAGGTAGCTCCGCGACGAGCCTGTAAACGCGACCCCTCGCGCGAGATCTTCGTCACGAGGGCGCTCGCGGTCCGGTCCGCCTGAAGCAATTCGCGCCTCAAGGTTTAAGTCGCTCCCCGGCCTCCACAGCCGCAGCCACAATGCGTCTGGATCCGTTAGAATTCGGCCGACGACATGGGCTTGCGACGCATCCTCCTCGTTGTCTCAGCTGTGGCGACGGTCGCGCTCGGCCTGGACAAGGTGGGCGCCTACCAGATCGCTCCTGGCGGCGACCTTCACCTCCAGTCGCGGCCGCTGGCGGGTGCCGCGCGTCCCGGCCTGTCGCTTCGCAACGATGCCGGGAACCTGACGTGTTGGATTCGGCTGGTCGTGCGTGCGGACGGCGGGCAGCCCATATTCGGCGTTCCGAGCTGGTCGGGTGACCCCCTGACGATTGTACCGCGAGCCATGGGCGCAAACTTGCACGAAGTGAAGATCTCGAAGCAATCGAATCCGCCCGATGGTGTCCCGTTTCTGTGGCGCGCCGGCCTGCCGCTTGATCTCGAGACGTTGGGGTCTCCGGGCGTCCCGATCACCCTCGAAGACTGGGTCGTGTTTCCGAACAACCAGCCGTCCGACACTCGCGCCAAAGCGCAGCGTCGCTGGTGGTGGACGCGCATTTCCTGGGGGCTGCTCGTCCTCTCGCTGTTCGGAACGGTGCTGACGGCACTGAAGGAGAAAGAGGAACGCGAGACGGTGACGACGCGCACGCTCGTGCGCACAATCATCATCAGCATCGAGGGGCAGAGTCAGGAAGAGACAAGAAAGGTGCGTCTGTTTCTCACGAAGGTGCTGCTCCACGACACGCCCATCGCCGAAGCGCTGACGAGCGTCGGCGTTCCAGAGAACGATAAAGTGACCAGGTTCCGTTTGCTTTTCAAGGCGACGTCGCTGTTCCTCGAGCGCATCCGCGTCGTGGAAGAGGAACTCGATCGCTACGCCACGCGTTTGTCCCCGTGAGCTCTGCTGACGCCTGGGCGGACCTCCTGGCGCAGCTCGAGTCCGAGGTCCGGCACCGGACCGCGGGATCGGGGGCGACCGGGGACGGCGCCTGGGAGGATCTGCGCCGACGGCTTCGCCAAATGGCCCGGCTTCTCGCGGCGCAAGACGACGCCGACGACGTGGTGCAGACGGTGCTGTTGAAGCTGCAATCGCCCGACGCGTTGCGCCGCATGCGCGCGGCGCGGTCGCCCGAAGGGTACGCAGTGGTGATGGTGCGCAATGCCGCCGTCGATGCCATCAGGCGGCGCGCCACTGCGGCGGTGATCGCAGGGCCCGTGGTCGTAGAGTGGCCCGACGAGGCGCTCGACCGCCAGGAGCAACAGGCCGCGGTTGCTGACATGGTCGACGCGCTCGGAGAGTCGGATCGGTTGCTGCTGACGCTCCGCTTCTGGGAAGACTTGTCGATTGCCGACATCGCGCGACGGTTGGGAATGCCGTACTCGACGATTGCAGTTCGGCTCTTCAGGCTCCTGCGGCGGTTGCGCAACCAGCTAGGCTCGAGCCGCGAACTCCAGACGGACCAGTAAGTTAGAGCGCTGTAAAGATTCGACCTTCTCTGGCGTCTATATAGTAGGAGGAGAGATCAATGAAGCTCGAGGACTTGCTGCAAGACGTCGAGCCGCGCCGGCACCAGGCGTTCATTCAGTTCGTGCAGACGGGTGACGCCCCAGCGGACTTCCTCCACTATCTGGATCACGACGCGCGTGGCCAACAGGCCGTTGAGCGGGCTTTCGCGGCGCAGGTCGAAGCGCTTCAAGGGCTGGCGCAGGTTATCAAGGAGAAGGGACGCGAGAAGCTGCAGCCGGCCGGTGCGCCGGAACGGCCGTCGATGGCGATGGCGCGCGCGGTCGAGCTCGTGATGGAATTGCCAGGACGCGAGCGTAGCGAAGCCGTTGCCGACGCTGCCGCGACGCTGGCGCGGCGTGCTGGAGCCAACGGCGCGGTCGAAGTGCGCTCCACGCTGTCGGAGCTGGAGCAGAAGCTCGCGACGTTTGTCGAATAGCGCTCGGGGTCAAACGTGCCGGTTGTCTCTTGCTGCTCTCGGCGATTCTCGTGAGAAAGGCGCTACTCGCGACGTCGTTTGCCGAGTGATTTCAGCGTCGTGGGCAACATCGATGATCTGCTCTCCACGACGAAGCACTTTCGGCAGTGTTCGAGGATCGGATGGGCGAACGCGTTAGGTGCCGGGCAGGATACCGAGCGCCAGAACCCTCGCCAGCTCGCTCCACGCTTCCTCCAGACACTCCCTCACGGTCGCGCCCTTGCGCTTCACTCGGGTCATCGCAACCTCCTCCCCGCGGGTCTCACTCCTGCACGTCGAGATCCATGCTGGGCGCACAACGAAAAGGGGCCGATGGGTCCGGCCCCTCACGAGGGTTGACGTGGATTGGAACGGGAAACCGGAGTCGAACCTGTGCCCGGGAGACGGAGAGCTTCGCCAACCCGCGCTAAGCCTGTCGTCAGATCCGAGCGCAGCAAGAGAGGGCAAACGCATCCGAATCCTACCAACCACCAACCCCGCCCACACGGTCGGCGACGAAAGCTAAGGGACGTCCGAAGGCAATTCCGTGGCGTTCTGGAGGTCGCCGACCCGCGCCATGAACCGCTCCCGCAACCCTTCAAGATCGAGGTTCGATACGCGGGCGTAGGTCTGCGACATCCTGAGATCCGTGTGCCCAAGCATCCTGCTCAAGTCGGCGAACGGCATCCCACGGTTCAGCATGTTCGTTGCGAATGAATGCCGCAGATCGTAGAGCCGGAGTCTCCGTGAGATTCGGGCGAGCTCCTTCGCCTTCACGAAGTACTTCTGGAGCGTAACGACGCTGTAGGGCTTGTTGCGCTCCGTTGTGAAGACGAATTCGCTCGTAATTCCTCCCGCCCTGATCTCCGTGACGACTCGAGCCATCACAGGGCTGATCGGCACGGTCACTGGCACTCCTGTCTTCTGACGCCTCTTCGCGATGAAGCCCTCGGTCAGGTCCGACCATCTCAGATTGATCAGGTCCGCCCGACCCAAGCCCGTTTCCAGGGCTGCCGTGAAGACCCACCGGGACCGCCGAAAGCGCGGATTGGATGCCGCGTAATCACTCTGGAATGCCTCCAGGAGGGCTTTCTGCTCGTCTTGGCTCATCGGTACCGCCCTGCGCTCTTCAAGCGGCTTGGGAAAGTGCGGGACGTCAGAACGGAGCCTCCAACGGTGGGCCGCCCGAAGCAGTTTCTTCAGAAGCCTGACCCGGATGTTGATCGTCGCGCCCTGCAGCCCTTTCGCCTGAAGGTTCTGCTGGAAGGAGTCGATGTCCTCGTCAACGATTTCGGCAACGGGCTGATCGCCGAAAAATGGAGTCAAGCTGGTCTTGAGGTCATCGAGGGCGTTCTGTCGGGTTCGAGGCGAGCAGCTTGCGAAGAGCAGTTTGTCTTTCGCTTCAGCGAACTCCGCAAGTGACAACGGCTTCGTGGGCGGGGCTGAGCCTCTCAGCATTTCCGCCCGGAACTCCGCTCCCCTGATTCGCGCCTCCTCTTTGGTCAACCCGTGGAAGGTGTGGTGCTTCCGCTTCAGGCCGTTCGTGCCCGGAATCGCAACGCTGATCTTCAGCGCTCTGGATTCGGCGTCGTAGAGCATTCCGGTGCCGAGACGCCTAAACATCCGGTACTCCTGACGCCGGAGCGGCTACTTCGGCGAGGGGCGTTCGCAACGGATTAGTCTTTTTGTCGAGCCACTCGATGACGGCAGATTCGGGATACGTTCCGTAGCTCCTGCTGTACGCGACGTATCCGGAAGGCCCCCTGCGCTCGTGCCTCCATTTCCGAAGCGTGGCCGGCGCGATGCCGAGGAGCCTTGCGGCGGTGCGGTTCGAGATCCGGTTGTCCACGAAGTTCTCCCGTTCGTACTGCCCCGGTCCGTTTCCAGCCTGAGGCGATGAGCGGCTTGCGAGGGTGGGAACCCCCGCGAGGCACTATACGAACGGGACCGTGTTATCCCGATCCGCGAAGTAGACGGCTTCGCGTCCTGCTGCTCCCTCCGAAAATGGAGAGCGTCGAGCGACTCCGAAGTTACAGGGTCGATCACCATCTTGCAACGCCATTCTTGGGCCGGTTTCTGGATCGCTTTGAACGTGTCTTGAACGCGCCGAGGCCCCGAGAAGGAAAAACCCGGAGGAGAGCCGAGCCGCAAGTCCTTCGAGGTTCAGCGGTTAGTTGGAGCGGGCAACCGGGATCGAACCGGCGACATCCAGCTTGGGAAGCTGGCGTTCTACCGCTGAACTATGCCCGCATCGGCCGCGATCTTAACCAACGCACGGCCCCGGGACAACCGGCTCAGTGGCAGGCGGGCGCGGGGGGATCCGACTTTCGGAGCTCGTCGATCTCCCGGTGGATGGCGTCGACGAGCGCTTCGGTGACTCTCCTCCCCTTCTCCCGCGTGGCCAGGGTGGCGTCGCCGAAGACTCCCGAGGGCGAGTACGTCATCCCCTCCCTCTTCGGATCGCGCGTCAGGCCGCCTTTGCCGGGGTGGTAATCCTTGACGGCCTTGGTCATGTCTACGTCCCCCGGGCTCATGTACAGGATCATCGAGGTCTCGATCTCGTCGGCGTGGGTGCCGCCCTCCTGCCGCGCGACCTCTTTCTCGATCGGGGAAAGCGTCTCGAGCAGATCGGTGTATCGCAGCAGGATCCCGTCGGCGGCCAGCATCTCGGCCGCGGGCGCGAGCGCGCGAACGGTCGACACGCCGGTGTTCAGGACGTAGAAGCGCCGGGGGCCGAATCGCGCGAGGCCGCGGCAGATGTCGACGATCAGGTCGCGCGCCGTCTCCAGGCGCAGACTCGTCGAGCCCGGATACTCCACGAAGGCCGGGTAGAAGTGGTAGTTGACGGTCGGCGCAATGACGACGGCGGACCGCTCCTTCACGCGCGCCTTCAGGTACTCGGCCAAGATGAGGTCGTTCTTGAGCTTCAGGTGCGGGCCGTGCTCCTTCGAGGCCGCGCCCAGGGGGATCACCACGACCGTCTCGGGCTTCAGGACCTTCTCGGCTTCGACCCAGGTCAGCTCCTCGAGAAGGACTCCGCGGTCCGGCGCCATTTGCGAGGCCAACGCCGCCGCCAGCAGGACGGAGGCGATCATGTCCGACCCGGCTCCTCCCCGGCCGCCGCCCGCATCAGGCGGAGCCGCGCCGCGAGCTTCGGGATGCGGACCTTCGCGAACAGCCGCCCGTTGACGAAGAGCACCGGGATCGAGTCGGACCACCGGCGGGCGATCTCGTCGTCGGAATCCACGTCCACGATTTCCCACTCGTGAGGATCGCCGGCGAGCAGACGGTCGACGTCGGCTCGCATCTCCTGGCACAGGTGGCAGCCGGGCCGCGACAGGAGCCGCAGCTGGATCAGTTGTCCCCCCCGGCCCCGGCCCTCTCGCTCCGCTCCACGGAGGAGGGGAACGAGGCCACGGGAGCGTCCGTGCCGCGGGCGACCCGGAACACGTAGTCGAAGCCCGAGTAGATCGTGGCCGTCGCCGCCGCGCCGAAGGCCACGAGCAGAAGCGGCCGCGGCCACTCCCAGATGTTCGCGCACAGGACGAAGAGAATCGTCACGATCTGCGTGACGGTCGTGACCTTTCCGGCCCAGGTGGGCGGAAAAGTCTTCTTGCTGTTGGAGAGGATCATCAACAGCGCCACCAGCAGCAGCAGGAAATCCCGCGAGAGCACGAGCACGGCAAGCCAGACGGGCACCTTGACGGCCGCCGGGTAGGACGGGATCGCGAGGAACAGATACGACGACATCAGGAGGAGCTTGTCCGCGATCGGGTCGAGGTACGCGCCCAACGCCGATTTCATGTCGAACCGTCGGGCCAGGTACCCGTCCACGCCGTCCGAGATGCCCGCGCCGACGAAGAGCGCCAGCGCGATGCCGAAGCGACCGTCGGCGATCGACACCAGGAAGAACGGGAGGGCGGCCAGCCGGACCAGCGTGATGAAGTTCGGCAGCGTCCAGGGGCCGCTCACTTGCGCCGCCACTCGTTCTCTCGGGCGCCCGCCGGGACATCGGAGGGCACCCACACCGTCTGCCCTTTGACCCGGATGAGCTTCCGGTCTTCGAACTGCTTGAGCATGCGGGTCACCGTCTCCCGCGTGGCGCCGATGGAGTTGGCGATCTCCTGGTGCGTGGGCCGGTGGACGACGAAGTAGCCGTCGACGGGGGGCTTGCCCGACTCGGCGGCCAGCCGGAGCAGGTAGCGCGCGAGGCGCCCTCCCACGTCCTGGTGCGCGAGCGATTCGATCGCGTCGTTGGCGCGCCGCAGCCTCGCGGAAAGGGTCCGCAGGATCTTCTTCGTGAGCGCGAAATCGTGCGCGAGGACCGCGAGGAAGTCGGCGCGGGAGAGCACCACCAGCTCGGAGTCCGCCAGCGAGGTGACCGAGGCGCTCCGCACGTCCCCGGCGAAGAGGGCCATCTCTCCGAAGAAGTCCCCGGCCTGCAGATGCGCCAGGACGACCTCGCGCCCGTCGGGCGAGTCGACGAAGACCTTCACCTCGCCACGCAGCAGAACGAAGAAGAGGTCCCCTGGCTCGGACTCGCGCAGGATGGACGCGCCGACCGGGTACTGGCGGACGGAGGCCACGCGGGACAGCGCCTCGAGCTCGCCGGATTCGAGCTCCGCGAAGAGCGACACGCGCTGAAAAACCGAGGCGTCAATCACGATGCGTGGCCTCCCCGGCCGGAAAGAGAGAGCGGAGCCGGTCGAGCCCGCGCGTGAACTCCGCTCCGCCGACGACCGAGCCGCCCGATTCTGACAGCAAGCCGCACCGCGCCGCCACGCGAATCGCCTCCGCGCCCCCGGCTTTTACGACCCCGGCCGCCGTCTGCAGGCACTCCGGCTCCGGCCCGAAAGGCCGGCGCAGGGCCGCCGAGAGCCGCAGCAGAAACCGGGCGGCCGCCGCCCGGGTCAGCGCGGCGTCCGGCCGGGCTCGGTGCATGGCGTTATCGACGTCGATCAAGCCGAGCGAGATGGCGCGCATCATGGCCCTCCCGTCCCCGCGATCGAGCACGTCACTCGCGACGGTGCCCGAAGTCACCCTCGCCTCCCGCACCTCGGAGAACATCCACCACGCCAGCGAGGCGGCGCCGGCGCGCGTCAGCCGGCGGGCCCGGGCGGCCCGCCGCTCGGCGTCGGGCCAGTTGCCGATGCGGAAGGCCAGGCGGGCTTGCGCGGCTCGGTCCCGGAAGGCGGGGTCGCGCGCCGCGAGAGCATCGAAGACCGAGACCGCCATCGCATCCTCGCCGAGCTCCAGGGCGAGATCGCCCGCCCGCTCTTCGACGGACGGCGGCACGCCTCCGAGCGCGAGCGCCTCCCGGTAGTAGCCGAGTGCGCGCGCCTTCTCCCCGGCGGCGCACTCGACCTCGGCCGCCCGAGCCAGCGCCCCGCCGTCCCGCGGTGCAAGGGCGAGGGCGTGCTCCAGCCGCGCGCGCGCTTGCTCCCGCCGTCCCTCCGACGCGCTCATCTGCGCCTCGTCGAGGAGAAGGGCGACGGCCGCGCTGCGCAGATCTTCCGCGCGCTCGGAGAGGCCCCGCCGCTCCGGAGCTCGCGACACCGCGCGGTCGTAGAGCTCGGAGGCTTCGACGGGCTCTCCGGCGCGCGCCCGCGCTTCGCCGCAGGCGACGAGCAGGGGGAGCGTCGGCTCTCCCGTGGGCAGCTCCTCCGCGCAGAGAACGATGGCGTCCGAGACCCGCCGCGTCTCGAGCAACGCCGCGATGCGTCCGATCGCCGCCGCCCGGCGCGAGGCCGCCCCCGAGGCGCCGGCGAATTCCTTCTCGGCCCGGTCCGCCTCGCCCGACAGCAACGCGCGCCATCCCTCCTCGATGCCCGCGTCGAAGGGTCCGGTCAGCCCCTCGCGGGGATCCAGCGGAAATCGGTCTCGGACCGCGGGCGCGGGCGGGGCGCTCGCGCAGCGCGCGACCGCGAAGACCGCGAGGAGGGCGAGACGAAGGAGGAGACGGCCGCGCATGACGAGCTCCCCGGCGCGGAGCCGGGGGATTACGGGCGCCGCGGCCGCGGATGCCGTTTCACGGCCCGGGCGGAAGGCTCTCTGGCCGGATCGAGGCGATGGCGTGTTTGTAGATCATCTCCTCCCTGCCGTCGACCTCCAGCACCAGCGCGAACTTGTCGAAGCGCCGCAGGCGCCCCAGCCGTTCTTCGCCGGAGGTCAGGCGCACGGTGACGGGAATGTTGTCCTTGCGCAGGTTGTAGAAGAAGGAATCCTGGACGTTGATCGGCGCCTTGTTCATGGTGTCTCCCTCTCGTCCCCGCCCTCGAGCAACTCCAGCGTGGCCGCGAGGGCCTCGCCGGGCGCCAGCCAGACCGCGTCGCGCTCGCGCGCGAACCACGTCTCCTGACGTCTGGCCAGTCCCCGTGTCGCGATCACGATCTGCTCCTCCGCCTGCTGCCTCGAAATACGACCGAGCAAGAACTCGGCCACCTCGCGATATCCGATCGCCTGAAAGGAATTCGAGTCCCCGGTAAGCCCACGATCGAGAAGCCGCCGTACTTCCTCGCCCCACCCTTCGTCCAGCATTCGGCGGACCCGATCTTCAATCCTAACATGGAGTTGCGCGCGCTCCGGCCGCAGGCCGACCTTCACAATGCGGAACTTCGCTGACCAGGCGTCGCCCTCGGGCCGACGCGCGGAGGCGGCCGCGCCGGTCGCCAGCAGGACCTCGAGGGCGCGCAGGGTGTAGCGCAGGTTGCCGACCGGGATGCGCGAGGCCGCCACGGGATCGTTGCGCTCGAGGAACCGGTGGGCAGCCTCGGCGCCCCTGCGCTCGGCCCAGTTCCGCAGACCCTCGCGCAACCCCGGATCGCGCGCCTCCCCCCGCGGCAGGGCTCCAAGCAACGCGGCGATGTAGAAGCCGCTGCCTCCGCAGACGATTGGAAGGCGGCCCCGCTCCGCGATCGCCTCCACGATCGGGCGTGCCTCGGCCGCGAAGCGGCCCGCCGAGAACGGTTCCTCGGGTTCGGCGACGTCGATCATGTGGTGTGGCACCCGGGCCCGCCGCTCGAGAGAGGGCTTGGCCGTTCCGATGTCGAGCCCCCGATAGACGGCGAAGGCGTCGGCCGACACGATCTCACCTGCGCGCCGACGCGCGACCTCCTGGGCGAGCTCGGACTTTCCGGCGCCCGTCGGCCCGAAGACGACGAGCAAGGTCGGACGCGGCGCGATCATGGCCGTTCCGTTCCGCGCCAGAAGAGACGCGTCGCCGCGCCCAGATCGACGCGGCAGTCCGAGCGCAGGTCCGTTCGCAGCAGCGGCACGCAGAAGCGCTCGAGGGCGGCGAGCGGCTGTGCGGCGGGGTGCCCGAATCGGTTGCGCCGTCCGCAGGACAGGAGAGCGACCCTCGGGGTGAGCGCGGCCACGAACTCGACGGAGGTCGAGGTCCGGCTCCCGTGGTGACCGACCTTCAGCACGTCGACTCGAGTGAGCGCGCCCGCCGCGAGGAGCTCCGTCTCCGTTGGAACGCCGGCGTCACCGGTCAAAAGCGCCGCCCGTCCGTCCCGCTCGAAGAGCGCCACGATGGACTGGTTGTTGATCGTATCCGTTTTCCGGAGACGGCCGCCCGAGTGGAGGATCGTCGCCCGCGCGCCTTCCCGCTCCCACGCGTCGAGCGCCGAGAGAGCCCGCACGGGAACGCCCCGGCCGGCGGCCAGGGCCTCTAGGCGGCCGTGGAACACGCTCTCGTCCTCTCCGGAGTTTCGCCAGAGCTCGCCGACCGGGAGCTCTTCGAGAACGGCGAACAGCCCGAGCGCGTGGTCCGGGTGCGGATGCGTCAGGACGACGGCGTCCAAGCGCGTCACCCCGCGGTCGAGCAGCTTCGGAACCAGCCGCGTGCGGCCGAAATCGGTGGCTGTCGGATCGAAGGGCCCTCCCCCGTCCACGAGAATCGACCGGCGATTCCAGCGCAGGAGTATCGCGTCCCCCTGGCCCACGTCGAGGGCCTCGATCGAGAAACCGCGTTTCGGTCCGGGACGCCCGGGCCGCAGAACGAGCGCTAGAAAAACCAAGGCCGCTGCGAGCGCCGCCGCCGGCCGCAGGCGCCGCGGCGCCAAACCCGCGGCCGCGAGCAAACCTCCCACCAGGACGACCGCGGACAGAGCCGGGGTCGGCCGCAGGAAGGCCATGCCGCCGGCCCGCTCCGCGAGCTGCTCGAGCGCCCGGCTGCCGAGCGCGAAGAGGCCCGGCAGCGGCCCGGGAGGAAGGCCGGCGGCGTAGAGAAGGAGCAACGCGGCGCCGAGGGCGATCAGCCCTCCGGAGAGGGGAACGGACAGCGGCGCCGTCAGCCATGCTCCCGCCGCCACGAGGTTGAACCGCCAGAGCAGGATGGGCGCGGTCGCGCACTCGGCCGCGAGGGCGGCCGCGAGTCCGGAGAAGAGCCACTCGGGCCGGGCCGGGAGCCGGGCCCGGATCGGCCGCGAGAACAGGACGATGCCGCAGACCGCCGCAAAGGTCAGGGCGGTGCCGAGCGAGAAGATCTCCCGCGGCGCCGCGAGGAAGAGGATCAAGGCGGACAGACCGATCGCCTGCGCGCCGGTGATCGGGCGCTCGAGCAGGCGCGTGGCCAGGAAGATCGCGACGACGAGGCCCGCGCGCACGGCCGGGGGGTTCGCGCCGCCCACGAGCACGAACAGAAACACCGTGGCGAGGAGGCAGAGGTCGCGGAGCTTGCCCTCCACACCGAGGAACCCGAGAACCAGTAGCGCCAGGCCCGCGGCCAGGATCACGTGGAGACCCGAGACGACGAGCAGGTGGTAGAGCCCGCCCCGCCGGTATCGCGCGACCATTCCGCGGTCGAGCTCCGAGGTGCGGCCGAGCAAGAGGGCCGCGAGGGGTCCGCGAACGTCTCGATCGAACGCGGGGTCCGAGTCTCCCGGGTCCGCCAGCGCGGCGGAGAGCCGCCGATTGGGCAGCGTCAGCACCGAGAGCAACGTCGCCCCGTCCCGCTCCATCAGGCGCGCGCTCTTGACCGACAGCCGGTAGCGAGTCCAGGGCAAAGCGATGTCGCGATCCGACGCGGGCAGGTCCTCGGGCTCGAGATTCCCCGTGATCCGCACGCGGTCCCCGCGGTCGGCTACCGGCGCGACGGGAGTCTGTCCCGACACGAAGACCACGACCTCGGCCGGAAAGGATGCGGAGCCCCCGACCCAGCGGACTCGCCGCGCCCAGAGCGTCGTCCGCGCCGAAGGCTCGCGGCCGCTCCAGAAGTCCGTGAGCATGCCTTCGACCACCACCGTGCGGTTGGCGCCCGCCGGCAGCGACCGGAACGCCGCTGCGGCTCCTTCGCCCGGCGCGGCCACGCGCAGGCGCCCCGAGGCGAAGCCCGCGGCCATCCAGAAGGCGGCGAAGGCGACCCGGCGCGCGCGGCGGTCCTCGAGCACGGAGAGGCCTGCGCCGCTCGCGGCGGCAAGCCAGACTGCGGCGGCGCCCCCGAGAACCGCCCAGGAGCCGAGGAAGATCCCGGCGACCAGCAGCACCGCGGCCTTCGCCGCCGGCGCGTCGCCGTCGGCGAGGACCGGGCGGATCACTCCGCACGCTCGAGCGAGACGAGGGCCTCCACCCGGTGCGTAAACGCGAAGAGGTCGTAGAGGCGCGTGCGCCGGATGACCAAGCCTTCGGCGAGGATCGACGGCAGGTCGCGCGCGAGCGTCGCCGGGTCGCACGAGACGTAGACGAAGAGTCGGCTCGCCCGTTTCGCCAGCTGCCGGGCGAGCTCCGGGCCGAGGCCGGCCCGCGGCGGGTCGGCCACGACGCACGAGAAGCTCCGGTCCTCCGCCGCTAGAAACTCGGCCACCGGGCTCGCCTCGATCTCCCAGCGCTCGCGGTCGCTCCAGAGCTCCCGCGTGCGGCGCACGTCCGCGACCGCCCCGGCATCGGCCTCCACCGAGACGACCCGGTGGCCGGCGTCGAGCAGAGCTCCGGCGAAGAGCCCGACTCCCCCGAAGGCGTCGAGCGCCTCGCCCGGGGCGACTCGGTGAGCCTCCGCGGCGACGTCGGCCTGGAGCTCCCCGACGAGATGGCGATTGGCCTGGAAGAACGTGCCGGCCGAAAGTGAGAACGGCCGACCGCCGACCTCGAGCGACAAGACGCGCGCGCCGCGATGGACGAGCGTTCTGCCCTCCGCGTCCTGGATCAAGACGCCGTCGACCGCTCCGGACCGACGCAGGCGCTCCGCCAGAAGCGACGCCGCGGCCGGATCGCTCAGGACGGTGGCCCGAACGAGGCGATGCGCGCCGGCAAGGTCCTCGGAGAGCGCGAGCTCGGACACGCCCGCCCCGGCGACCGCGTGTCGCAGCCTCGGAAGCGCCGCGCGGGCTTCCGGCGAGAGTGCTTCGCAGTTCTCGGCGGATACCACCCGGTGCGTCCCCGGGGTGAAGAACCCGACCCCCTCGGCCCCGCCTTTTCCGGTGACGTGCAGCCGCGTGCGCAGCCGGTACCCGGGAGGCGAGGGCACGACCTCCGGCTCGCCGAAAGGTCCCGGGTCGAGCCGCCCGAGCCTCCGCATCGTTTCCAGGAAGAGGGAGCGTTTGGCCTCCCGCGCCGCGGGCAGCTCGAAGTGCGACCAGTCGCAGCCCGCGCAGGACGCGTGCGCGCTCTCGATCCGGGCCGGCGAAGGCTCGCGCACGGCCAGGAGGTTTCCCCGCCAGAATCTCTTTCTCACCTCATACACATTTGTCTCGACGAGCTCGCCGGGGAGGGCGCGGTCGACAAAACCCACCCCGTCGGCCGTCCGGGCGATGCCCTCGCCGGTCCCCGCGAGCTTCTCGATCCGGACGATGCGGCCCGTCACAGAAGCGACAACCGGGGCAGCTCGAGCCGCTCGCGGACCGCCCTCCGCATCAGCGCCCGGGTCGTTTTCTCGAGGGTCACCGGGTCCATGCGGGCGCCGGCGCCCGAGAGGAGCCGCGCGACCTCGGCGTCGAGCGCGGCGCGCTCGGGCTCCGGCAGGGCGTCGCTCAGCTCGCGGGCGAGCCGTCGATCCAGGCGCGCCAGCGCGCCCTCGATCGCCTCGGCGGACCTGCCCGAGGCTTCCAGACGGGAGATCGACCGGAGCGCCGACTCGAGGGGCGCCGCCAGGTCGGGCCGTCTCGCGCGCGCCTCTTCCAAACGCCCCGCCAGATCCGCCAGCGCGGCCTTCACGTCCGGCTCCCCCGCGCCCCCGGGGCTCCCCTTACCCCGCGAGGTCTCGGCGCGGCGCTCCCACGCTTCGAGCACGGCGTCCCGGCAGTAAGACAGCGAGTTGACCCGGCCGACGGCCTTTCGCTCCTCGCGCCGCCCGAACGCCTCGTCGATGCCGGCCTCCACCGCTTCGAGCGGCACGCCGAGCGCCCGCCATTGCTTGAGCAGGGCGAAGTCCGAGGGCGAGAGCAAAAAGGGCGTGCCGCGGCGCCGGATGAACGCGGCCTCGACGGCCTCGTACCAGGCCCTATCCTCCGCGGTTTCGCTCATCGATGAGCCGCAGGCCCCTCAAGGTCAGCAGAGGATCGATTTCCTCGATGCGGGCGGATCCGCCACCGAAGAGCTCGGCAAAGCCGCCGGTGGCGATGACGCGGGGCTTGCCCCCGACCTCGGCCGAGATACGGTCGATCATCCCGTCGACGAGCGAGAGGTAGCCGAAGTAGAGGCCCGACTGGATCGAGCCGGCTGTTGTCTTGCCCACCACCCGCTCGGGCCGGCGGATCTCGACGCGCCACAGCCGCGCGGCCTTCTCGAAAAGCGCCTCGGCCGAGATGGCGATTCCGGGGACGATCACCCCGCCCGCGTATTCGCCTTTTCCCGTCACGACGTCGAAGGTCGTGGCGGTCCCGAAGTCGACCACGATGCAGGGGCCGCCCATGCGGTCGAACGCGGCGACGGCGTTGACAATCCGGTCGGCGCCGACCTCCTGCGGGTTGTCGTAGAGGATCGGCATTCCCGTCCGGATCCCGGGCTCGATGAAGAGGGGCTCGCGGTCCAGGACCTGCCGCAGGGCCTGGCGCAGCGAGAACCGCAACGACGGCACCACGCTCGCCACGATCACGCGCATCGGCTCGAGCGCCTCGGGGACGGGCCCGGCCGCGAAGAGCCCGCGGATCGAGAGCGCAATCTCGTCGGAGGTCGCGTCCCGGCGGGTGGTGAGGCGCCAGCTCCGCACGAGCTCCCCGCCGCGCCAGACTCCGAGGACCGTGTTGGTGTTCCCGACGTCCACGGCGAGGAGCGCCTCGCCGGCCGGCGCGCTCACCACCGCGCCACCTCGCCCGTCGCGACGATGGCTTCTCCCGTCTCGGTCCGCAGGCGCAGGAACCCGGAGGGGTCGAGCCCCAGGTAGTCGCCGGTGACTTCCTCCCCGTTTCGCCAGATGGTGAGGCGATCCCCCGGCCGGTGGAGCGAGGCCGCTTCCCAGGCCCGGACCTCCTCCGACCAGCGGGGCACCGACAGCTCCCGATCGACGCGGTCCAGAAGCGCCTGGAGCAGCGGTGCGAGCTCCGGCGCTCTGCCCGTTTCCTCTTCCACGGTCGTGGCGTGAGGGACTCCGAACGCCGCGGCCGGCCCGAGGACGTTGACCCCGATCCCCACGGCGACGCACGTCGCGGCGCCCTGGGTGCGCGATTCCGCGATCACGCCGGCGAGCTTGCGCCGCCGTGCGTAGAGGTCGTTGGGCCACTTCAGCTCCGACTCCGCGCCAGCATGCTCCCGCAGGGCCTCGCGGGTCCAGCGCGCCACCGCGATCGGCACGAGCGACAGCGGCTCGCCCTCGGGCGCCCGGCGCACGATCGTCAGGTAGAGACCCCGGCCCGCCGGCGCGCTCCAGGAGCGCCCGCCCCGCCCGTAGGCCGCGGTCTGCTCCTCGGCCACGAGGACCGTCGTGCGCAGCTCCTGGTCCTCGTCGAAGGACATCTCGATGAGCTCCCGGGCGAGCGCGTTGGTGGAGGGAGCAGAGTGGAGGCAGACGAAGTTCTCCAGCACCTTCCAGCGGCCCGGGTCGACGCGACCGCCGGCGAACGGGATCACGACCGGCCCAGCGCGGCGCGCTTCTCTTCGAGCTCGCGCAGCCGCAGACGTGTTTTCTCGACCACCGCCGGCGGGGCCTTCTCGAGATACGCCGGGTTCTGGAGCTTGGCGGAAAGCTGCGCGATCTCGTCCGCGACGGCGGCAAGGGCCTTGCCAACCCGGGCCTGCCCACCCGCCGCGGACGCCTGCGGGAGGGCGAGACTCAGCATCAGCCCGGCGACGACGTCCTGAAAGGCGCCGGCCTCGGCCGGGGCGAAGCGCAGGTCCGACAGACGCGCCAGATGAGACAGCAGCGGCGCGAGAGTCTCCAGCGCCGGGATCCCCGCGCGGCTCGGAGACTGCGGATCGATCGTGAGCTCCACCGGCTCGGTCGGCGACGCGCCGCGCTCGGTGCGAAAGGTCCGGACGCGCGTCACGATCGCCCGCAATGCCTCGACGGCCGTCTCGGCCTCGGCGTCGCGCCAGCGCCCGGTCCCCTGCGGGTACGGCGTGGCGATGAGCGTGCCCGGATTCCCGGTCAGCTTCTCCCAGATCTCTTCGGTCACGAAGGGCATGAAGGGGTGGAGCAGGGCGAGCGAGCTTTCGAGGCAGTGGCGCAGCACGGACCGCGCGGCCTCCGCCGGAGCCTGCGCCGAGGCTTCCTGCGACAGAACCGGCTTGACCATCTCCAGGTAGCCGTCGCAGAGCTCGTGCCAGAGGAAGCCGTAGACGGCGCCGGCCGCCTCGTCGAACCGGAACCCCTCCAGGTGACGATGGACGTCCGCGGCGGTCGTATCCAGGCGGGACAGGATCCAGCGGTCCGGCAGCGAGAGCGCTTGTCCGTCGGGCGGCCGCGTGGCGGGGCGTCCCTCGAGCTGCCCCAGGGTGAAGCGCGCCGCGTTCCAGAGCTTGGTCGCGAAGTTGCGCGAGCCGGCCATCCGGCCGCGCTCGACCGACACCGTCGGGCCGGACGCCGCGGCGGAGGCGAGCGTGAAGCGCACGGCGTCCGCGCCGAATTCCTGGATCGCCTCGAGCGGGTCGATCACGTTGCCCCGGCTCTTGGACATCTTCTCGCCGCCCACGCGCACGAGACCGTGGAGGTGCACGGTCGAAAACGGCGCCTGCCCCGTGAAGCGCAGCCCCGCCATGATCATCCGCGCCACCCAGAAGAAGAGGATGTCGTACCCGGTGACGAGGACGTCGGTCGGGTAGAAGTCCTCCAGGTCCGGCGTCTTCTCCGGCCAGCCGAAGACGGAGAAGGGCCAGAGCTGGGAGGAGAACCAGGTGTCGAGCACGTCGGGGTCCTGCTCCAGCGCCGCCGACCCGCAGGTGTCGCAGGCGGCCGGGTCTTCGTCGGCGACGGTCAAGTGCCCGTTGGCGCAGGTGAAGGCCGGAATGCGATGGCCCCACCAGAGCTGCCGGGAGATGCACCAGTCGCGGAGGTTGCGCATCCACGCGAAGTACGTCTTCGCCCAGGACTCCGGCGCGAAGCGCACGGTCCCGTCCTCGACCGCGCGGATCGCGGGCTCGGCGAGGGGCTCGATCCTCACGAACCACTGCTCCGAGAGGTAGGGCTCGATCACGTCCTCCGAGCGCTGGCAGGTTCCGAGGTTGATCTCGTAGGGCTCCGCCGCGACGAGACGGCCCTCGGCCTCCAGGCGCTCGACGATCTTCTTGCGCGCGACGAAACGGTCGAGGCCCGCGTACTCCCCCGCCTCCGGGGTCATCTTGCCGTCCGGGCCGATCACGACGACCGCCGGCAGGCCGTAACGCTGGCCCACCGCGAAGTCGTTAACGTCGTGGGCGGGGGTGACCTTCACGACCCCCGTGCCGAACTCGCGGTCGACGAGGATCGCGTCCTCGACCACCGGCAGGTCGCGGCCGACGATCGGAAGAAGTGCGCGCTTTCCCCGCAGGGCCGCGTTGCGCGGGTCCTCCGGATGAATCGCGAGAGCCGTGTCGCCGAGCATGGTCTCGGGACGCGTCGTCGCCACGACTGCCCCTTCCGCAACCCCGGGCACGTCGTAGCGGATCTTGTACAGGGTCCCCTTCGTCTTCCGCTCGACCACCTCCAGGTCCGAGACGGCCGTTCGACATCCCGGGCACCAGTTGACGACGTAACGGCCCTTGTAGATCAGGCCGTCGCGGTACAGGAGGACGAAGGCGTGGCGCACGGCGCGCGAGAGCTCGGGGTCCAGCGTGAAACGGAGGCGCGACCAGTCGAGCGAGCAGCCGAGCTTTCGGAGCTGCCCGAGGATCATGTCCCCGGACTCGCGCCGCCAGGCCCAGACCCGCTCGATGAACGTCTCGCGGCCGAGGTCCTGGCGGGCAAGGCCCTCCTCCCTGAGCTGCCGCTCGACGACCATCTGGGTCGCGATGCCCGCGTGGTCGGTGCCCGGCACCCAGAGGACCCGGTAGCCGCTCATCCGCTTCCACCGCGCCAGGATGTCCTCGATCGTCCGGCCGTACGCGTGGCCGATGTGGAGCCGTCCGGTCACGTTCGGCGGCGGGATGACCATCACGAAGCGGGGAGACCCCGGGGGTCCCCCGGGCTGGAAGTGGCCGTCCTTCTCCCAGACCGCATACCAGCGCTCCTCGAAATGGGCCGGATCGAAGGTCTTCTCGAGACCTTTCGACGTCGCGGCCGCGGCATCCAGGGCGGGCTTTTCGGGCATCAAAAAAGGGCTCTCGGAGCCCTTTCATATATCAGAAGCCCGAGGGGTTTCTATTCGACGCCGGCCTCCAGCTCCTTGATCCGCTTCTTGATGACGAGCTCGGCGACGTCCGGAATGACCTCCCAGGCGATCTCGCGGACGATCTTCTCCGACAGCCGTTCGATCACGCGCGAGGCCAGCCGATCGATCTCGTCGTCGCTCAAGCCGCCCTCGCCCCGCGAGACCGACGAGAGCATCTCCTTCAACTGGCCGATCGACGTGGTCTGGGCCAGGACCTCGATCTCCCGGGAGACCGGAGCCGCCTCCTCCGGCGCCGCTTCCTCCGGCGCCGGCTCCTCCGCCACCGGGGCGGGTGCCTCTGCGGGAGGGGCCAGAAGCGCGCGAGCCTCGTTCAGGTCGAGCTCCGCGGTGCGTTCCTCGGTCGACGGGGGCCGGGTCTCGTCGGTGATCCGGTCGCCGTCGGAGGTCCCGCTCGGCCGGCCCAGAGCCGCGTAGGCGGCGGCGAGCGGGATCTGCTGCGTGGGCGCCTCGTCGGCGCGCATCGGGGGGGGCTCCGGCGGGGCGGTGTCTCCGGACGGCGAGGGGCGCCGCGAACCGGAATCGTCGGCGGCGAACGGGATCGGGGTCAGATCCGGCTCCGGCTCGCGCGGCACCCAGAAGGGGGCCGGCGCAGGAGACGGGAAGACGGGCGGCTGCACGGGCGGACGCTCGGGCTCGTCCCGGAGCCAGCCGGCGAGCTTCTCGCGCGAGGAAGAGCTCTCTTCTTCCTCCTCCTCGTCGGGTTCCACGCGCTCCTCGGGAGCCACCGCGGCCGCCCCACCCTCTTCGGCGTAGGCGAACTCGGGATGGGCCTTCTCGAAGGCCGCGATCGCGGACTCGACGTCCGCCTGACCGTACTCTTCCTCGAAGAGGTCCGGCCCGCCCGCAATGCCAGCCGGCACGTGGATCCGCCCGGTGAAATCGTCGGTCGAGAAGCCCGTCTCGGCCGGAGGGCGCTCCGGCGGCGCCGCGGGAGGCGGAGGCGGGACCGGGTTCGTCATCACCGGAATCGCCATCGTGGCGTTGGACGGGACGTTGCTCCGGTCGCGCTCCAGGAGCGCTTCGACCTGCCGCAGCAGCTGCTGGGAGTCGAAGGGCTTGGAAACGATCGCGTCGCAGCCCAGCCGCTCCGCCCGCTCGCGGTCGAACGGCTCGAAGGTCCCCGAAAGCAGCACGACCGGAATGCGCGAGGTCGCCGGATTCGCCTTGATCGCCTCGCAGACCTCGTAGCCGTTCTTCTCGGGCATGACGACATCGGCGAGGATCAGATCGGGCATCTGCTCACCCACTTTGTCGAGAGCCCGCTGCCCGTTGGAAACACAGACCAGGTCGTACTCGCTGTCGGAGAACGTCAGCTCGACGACCTTCTGGATCGTCAGGCTGTCGTCGGCCAGGAGGATCTTCTTTGCCACGGAGTTAACCTTCAGTATGTCAGAAGGTTACACCGCGGCGGCCGGGCTGTCAACACGTCTGCGGCTCCCACACCGCGGAGAGATAGCGGCCCGGAGGACGACGGCCGAGCCGCTCGGCGAGGAACCGCGAGGCCTCGACGACCTTCGACAGCGTGACGCCGGTTGCGATCCCGAGCCCCTCGAGAAGATAGAGCAGGTCCTCGGTCGCGAGATTTCCCGAGGCCCCCGGCGCGTACGGACACCCGCCGAGGCCTCCGGCGGAGGCGTCGTAGGTCGTGACGCCGCTCTCGAGCCCTGCGTACACGTTCGCCAGCGCCGTGCCCCGCGTGTCGTGAAAGTGGAGCGCGAGAACGGCCCGCGTCACGCCCGAGTCGTAGAGCGACTCGATGACGTCGTAGACGCCCGCGGGTGTGGCGACGCCGATCGTGTCGCCGACCGAGATCTCGTCGACCGGAAGATCCAGGAGCTTGTGGACGATCTCGCGGACGGCCTCGGGCGCGACCTCGCCCTCGTAGGGACAGCCGAAGGCGGTCGACACGTAGCCGCGCACGCGGATCTTCTCCTCCCGCGCGCGCGCCACCACCGGCCGGAACCGCTCGATCGATTCGTCCACGCCCGCATGGATGTTCTTGCGGTTGAAGGTCTCGGACGCGGCCGTGAAGACCGCGATCTCGCGCACGCCCACGGCGAGCGCCCTCTCGAGACCCTGGAGGTTCGGCACGAGCGCCGGGTAACGCACGCCGCTGGCGCGATGGATCCGGCGGAAGACCTCCTCTGTGTCGGCGAGCTGGGGGATCACCCGGGGCGATACGAACGAGCCCACTTCGATCGCCGGCAGCCCGGCGTCGGCCAGCCGATCCACGAACTCCGCGCGAACGGCGACCGGGAGCGTCTCCGGCTCGTTTTGGAGGCCGTCGCGGGGGCCCACCTCGTACACGGTGACGCGCTCGGGGAGATGCGGCCGCCGGATCGCGTGATCTTCCCAGGTGTCGTCCACGGGGGACATTATCCGCCAGCCGCCCGCTCGGCGATCTCCGCCAGCTCCACGCCCGCCTCGACCAGATCTCCCTCCTGGACGAGCAGCCGTTTCACCACGCCGTCCCGGGGAGCCCGGATCGCATGCTCCATCTTCATCGCTTCGAGCACCAGAAGGACCTGGCCGCGCGCCACGGTCGAGCCTTCGGCGACGAGCGTCCGGCGCACCCGTCCCGGCATCGGAGAGACGAGGTCCCCGGAGTGCTCCGCCCCCGCGGCCCTCCGCGCCGCTCGCGGCCGCTCGAAGAGATGGACGGCGCCTTGGCACCACACGAAAACGCGATCGCCTTCGGAGGCGCTCGACACCCGATGGGACTTCCCGCCGATCCGGACCTCCGCGAGCCGTCCGTCCCGCTCGGCTACCTCGAACTCCACGAGCCGGTCGCCGATCCGGGCGGCGCTCTTCTCGATGCGGACCTCGCGCGTCTCCCCGCCGCTCCGCAGCCGCACCGACCTCACCGGCCGGCCCTCCGGGAGGGCGGGGCTTCGTCCCAGGGGTCCAGAGGGCCGGCGACGGTCGCGTGCCGTGCCGGAACGGGCCCGGCGGAGAGCGCGGCGGCGATCCAGGCGGCGTCCGGTGCCACCGCGGCCTTTCGCGTCTTCAGATGCGTCACGAGATCGGTCGTGTACGCGCCCGACTCGAATTCCGGCGACGAAAGCACGGCGGCGAGCAGCGGCTGGTTGGTCTCGACGCCGAGCACGATCCACTCGGACAGGGCTCGCCGCGCCCGCGCGATCGCGCCGCCGCGGTCCCCCGCGTGAAGGACGAGCTTGGCGAGCAGCGGGTCGTACTCGACTCCGACCACGCTGCCCTCCTCGACACCGGCGTCCATGCGGACTCCGGGGCCGGCCGGCTCCCGCCAGGCGAGGATCCGGCCCGAGCGCGGCAGAAAGTCCACCGGGTCCTCGGCGTACAGACGCAGTTCGATCGCGTGGCCGCGCGGCGTGAGCCTTCCGTCGGTCCACGCCGGAGGCAGCGGCGCTCCGGCCGCCACCTCGATCTGCGCCCGCACGAGATCGTCGCCGAGCGTCTCCTCCGTGATCGGGTGCTCGACCTGGAGCCGCGTGTTCATCTCCAGGAAATAGAAGCGCCGTTCTGAGTCGACGAGGAACTCGACTGTCCCCGCGCCGACGTAGTGGACGGCCCGCGCCGCCGCGACGGCCGCGGCGCCCATCGCGTCGCGCAGCGCAGGGTCGAGCGCCGGGCTCGGCGTCTCCTCCACGATCTTCTGGTGGCGGCGCTGGACGCTGCACTCCCGCTCGAAGAGATGCACGACGCGGCCCGCGGAGTCGCCGAAGACCTGGAATTCCACGTGGCGGCAGCCCTCGAGGAGGCGCTCGAGATAGACCGTGGGATCGCCGAACGCCGCCTCCGCCAGCCGGCGTCCTTCCGCGATCGCCCCCGGCAGATCCTCGGCCCGGTCCACGCGCGACATGCCCTTGCCGCCTCCGCCGGCCGAGGCCTTGAGGAGGAGCGGGAACCCGATGCGGCACGCCTCGGCGGCGAGAGCCGCGTCACCGGCGGCATCGCGACGCGAGCCCGGCACGACCGGCACGCCCGCCTCCTCCATGCGCGCGCGCGAGCGCAGCTTGTCGCCCATCTGCTCGATCGCCTCCGGAGGCGCGCCGACCCAGATCAGGCCCGCCTCCTCGACGGCCCGCGCGAAGTCCGCGTTCTCGGAGAGGAAACCGTACCCGGGATGGACGGCATCGGCGCCGCCGGCGCGGGCGGCCTCGAGCAGCCGGGCGATCGAGAGGTAGGTCTCTGGCGGCGGGCCGGGACCGAGCGGAATCGCGCGGTCCATCTGGCCGACGTGGAAGGCCTCAGCGTCCGACTCGGCGTAGACACCGATCGCCTCGATGCCCATCTCCCGGGCCGTGCGAGCCACGCGAACGGCGATCTCGCCGCGGTTGGCGATGAGGAGAGATCGAATCTTCAATCCGAGTTCCCAGAACCCGAAACCGAAATCCGAAATCCGAAATCGCGCTTCACTTCGCCCTTCCCCGCCTCCCGCCTTCCCAGTCATCCCACAACCCGTACGTCTTCATCTGCGCGTCGAGTTTCCACTTCGGATCGGTCAGGATGCGCTCGACCTCGGCGCGGCTCTGCCGCCGGCCGAGGGGCGATGGGGCGTTGGCGATGCCGGAGACTGCGACGGCCGCGACCGCAGCGTTCTTCTTCGCGACCTCGAGGTCGACCTTGTCGAAAGTGTCGGACTCGGCGTGATAGTCGGCGAGATAGCGCTCCGTCTCCTGGTTGGCCACGAGATTCGGAACCCCCTCGAGAAGGAAGTCGAAGTTGTCCGTACCGAGGATGGCCTCTTCGCTGGCCGAGTCCGCCCCCCACGACTGGACCGGCGCCAGAGCCGTCTTCAGCGGCGCGTCGAGCTCCGGGCGCCCGTTGGTGAAGTAGCCGACGACCTTGCCGTCGCCGATGTCATGGATGAAAACGGCCACGTGCGCGTCGAGCTCGCCCCGGTGCTTGCGCACGTAGCCGAGGGAGCCGAGAAGCCCCGTCTCCTCGCTCGTGAAGAGCACGAACCGCACCGTCCGCGCCGGCCGCGGCCCCGCCGCAAGCGCGCGAGCCACCTCCACGACGAGGGCGCAGTTGACGCCGTTGTCGAGCGCGCCGGTTCCCAGGTCCCAGGCGTCCAGGTGGGCTCCGAGGACGACGATCTCCTTCGGTTTGGTGCTTCCGCGGATCTCGGCGACGACGTTATGCGCTTCCCACGGGCCCCCGATCCGGTTTCGGAGGTCGAGCGTCGCCTTGGGCCGTTTGCCGACTTCGCACAGGCGCGCCAGCCTCAGCCCGTCCTCGCGCGCCACCTGCGCCATCGGGAGGGGCGAGATCGAGCCCCAGGTGACCGTGTGGCGGTAGAGGAGCTCGCGCGGCCGGGTCGAGATAAAGAGAATCGCCGCGGCCCCGCCGTCGATCGCCGACCGCATCATCTCGGGAGCGGCCTGGTACTCCGCGAAGAGGTCCGCGAAGGAGGTCATAGGGTTCGAGCGCACGAGCGCGATCGCCCCCCGGACGCGGCCAGAGAGCTTCGCGAACTCGGCCTTCGTGCCGTTGCCGGCGTCCACGACCGGCGCCGTGATCGCCCCGGGGGTCGACGGTGCGAGGCCGAAGGACACCACGCGCAGCGGGAACGCCACCGGCTCGAGCACGGCGGCCGAGGCCGAGGTCGCTTCCCACTTCGCCGGAACCGGATACGCCTCGAGCTTGACGGAACCCACTCCCGCCTTCCGGAACGCGTCGATCCCCCACTGCAGCGCCTTCTCGTACCCGACGCTCCCGGTGACGCGGCCGCCGATCTCGTCGGCCAGGACGCGCAGGTCAGAGGAGAGCCGCGAGGTCGGTCCGGTCAGACGCTCGATCAGGACGGCCGCCGGGTCCTGCGCCCGCGCGGCCGACACGCCGGCCAGGCCGAGAACGAAGGCCAGGGTCCGCTTTCTCATCGCACCTCCGGAGCGGCCGGGCGGTGGCGCGGGCGCTCAGGCAACTTCATGTCGACTCGCTCCGTTGGCTTCGTGCCGGGGCCGGGCGACGAAATAGTAGTTCTGAACGACCCTCGAGAACAGCCGATCCAGCACCGCGTCCCCGCCGTTGACCGCCCACGTCAGCGTCCTGGACTCCCGAAGCACCCTCGGCAGGCGGTTGAAGGAGTTCCGGGGAAGGAACCCGTAGCGCCCCACCTCGACTTGAAAGAAGCCCGCTTCCGCGCACAGGGCATCGATGTCGCGACGCGTGAACCGGTACCGGTGGAAAGCCGAATCACCCCGGGACGATCCCGCCGTCGAGCCCGAAAGGGCGCGCCGGGCGGCCTCGATGTAGCTGTAGCGATTCGGGAGGTGGTAGCAGACGAGTACGCCGTCGCGCGCCAGGACGCGGCGGAGCTCCACGAGGCTCGCGAGCTCGTTTCCGTTGAGCTCCCGAACGTGCTCCAGAACGCCCACGCTGAAGGCCGCCGCGAACTGCCCGGTCGCGAACGGCAGAGCCCGGGGATCCTCCAGGGCGCCCCGGACGAATTCCAGCCGTGCCCGCTCCTCGGCGGAGAGCGCCGAAAAAATCTCGGGGGGATGCTCCAGCGAAAAGGCCGTGACGCGGAAACCGCATTTGACCAGGAAGTAGGAGAAGTGGCCCCGTCCGCACCCCCAGTCGAGCACTGCGCTTTCCGGGGCGAGGTATCGATTCGCGAGCGCATAGAGCTTTCTGTACTGACTCGCCGACGGAAGGCTGACGAACTGCTCGATGACGCCGGCGGGGTCGTCCCTGTGAATCGCGGCGAACAGCTCGTCCACCTCCCGCTGAAACGCGATCATGCCGGAAGGTAACGGCTAGCTCGCCGGTGTCTCCGGGTTGGACGGCGCCGCCGGAGACGCCGGAGCCTCGGGTGCCGGCGCTGGCGAGGGGGCGGGTGCCGCGGGCTTTCGCAGGGCGGCTTCGTCCTCGAACTGGTGCCCGCAGAAGTAGCACTTGACCTTCGCCCCTGGCAGATCGTCCGGACGCCAGGCGAAGAAGACCTTCCCGCACTGGGGACACACCAACCGGCGCTGGGTTCCCTTCACTTCTCGACCTCCTTTGCCCACGACGGCCGCCGCTTCTCCAGGAAGGCCGTCAGCCCTTCCCGGGCTTCCTCGGAAGCGCGCCGCTCCGCGATCGTCCGGACGGTCAGAGGCATGACCTCCTCGGGAGTCCGGCCCGCGACCTGCTCGATCAGGCGCTTGGCGATCCCCACGGCCTCGGGGCCCGAAGTCAGCAGCGACGCGACCTTCTTCTGTCCGGCCGCCTCGAGCTCCGCCGCGGGGACGACCTGGTGGACGAGGCCGATGCGCCGCGCTTCGGCTGCGTCGAACCGGTCGCCCGTCAGGAAGAGGTCGCGCGCGAACCGGGGCCCGATCGCGCGCAGCACGTAGGGCGAGATCACCGAGGGCAGGATGCCGAGCTTGACCTCGGCGAGCGCGAACACGGTTCCTTCGGCCGCGATCGCGATGTCGGCCGCGGCGACGAGGCCCACGCCGCCGCCGATCGCCGCCCCGTGCGCGAGGGCGACCACCGGCTTCGGGCACGCGTCGATCGAGCGCAGCATGCGGGCCATGCGCTCGGCGTCGGCTTCGTTCTCGGCGCGCGTATAGCCGCCGGCCTTCCGCATCCAGGCCACATCGGCCCCCGCGCAGAAGGACGGCCCCTCGCCCGCAAGGACGACCACGCGCGTGCCCGGATCGTTCCCGACCTCCGCGAAGGCGCGCGAGAGCTCCTCGATGAGGACGTCGTTGAAGGCGTTGCGCACGTCCGGCCGGTGGAGGCTCAAGCGCGTGACGGCCCCTGTCCTCTCGAGCCGGAGGTGCTCGAACCCGCTCATGAGGCGTCCGTCAGGCGGCCGGAGAGATTCAACGGCACGACGAGATCCCCTCCCTTCAGGCGCACGGTGAGCCGCCCTCGAAGCCGGACCTCGACGTCGCCGCCCGCCAGCAATGCCGTCCCCGCCGCCGACAGGAGCTCGCCGTGGTCCACCTCGATCGGCAGCTCGAGCACGTTCCGGTGCGCGGCGTGGAGAATCAATCCTCGGGTCGCGCCCTCTCCGACGACGCGGCCCTCGACCGACAGCGTGTAGGCCGTCTCGGCGATCTTCAGGTCGAATGCGAACGGATTGCGGATGGCCAACCGCGCCTGCGCCTCGCTCGAGAGGAGCGAGAGCTCCGTCAGCCGGACGTCCTCGAGCGCCAGGAAATGCGAAAGCACGTCGCGGTCCCCTTCGATCTCGACGTCCTTCCAGGCCCCCGTGCCGTTCCATTCCCGGGGGGCTCCGCCGGCGCCCCCCTTCAGCCGGTACGTGAACGTCTGCGGCGAGAAGCGGTCGGCCCAGGCGGCCGGCACGTCCGCGTAGCGCACCGTGACCGGAAGCTGCCAGCGCCCGCCGGCGTGCGACACGGTCCCGGCCAGCGGCATCTCGGAGGGCGAGCCGTTCAAGGCGATCCCACCCCGGAAGGGGCCGGGGGCGAGCTCGGCCGCGGGGCCCGAGATCGTCGCGCGGACCTGGCTCTCCGCTTCCACGCGCACGGAGAAGCCGAGCGCGCCGGCGCCGGCGCGCATCGCAAACAGGAGGACGGCGAGGACGACCACCCTACATCCGGAAGACGCCGAACTCCGTCTCCGGAATCGGCGCGTTGTAGGCGGCCGAGAGCGCGAGAGCGAGCGCGGTGCGGGTCTCGGCCGGGTCGAGCACGCCGTCGTCCCAGAGCCGCGCCGTCGCGTAGTAGGGATTCCCTTCGATCTCGTACTTCTCGCGGGTCGGCCGCTCGAACTCGGCGACTTCCTCCGGCGTCATCGTGGGCTTACCGGCTCGCGCGAGCTGGTCCTGTTTGACGGTCGAGAGCACGGAAGCCGCCTGCTGGCCGCCCATCACCGAGATCCGGGCGTTCGGCCACGTGAAGAGCAGCCGCGGCGAGAAGGCGCGCCCGCTCATCCCGTAGTTGCCCGCCCCGAAGGACCCGCCGATGATGACCGTCAGCTTCGGCACGGCGGCGTTGGCGACGGCGTGAACCATCTTGGCGCCGTCCTTGGCGATGCCGCCGCGCTCGTACTCCTTGCCGACCATGAACCCGGTGATGTTCTGCAGGAAGAGGAGCGGGATCCTGCGTCGCGCACAGAGCTGGATGAAGTGCGTGGCCTTCAACGCCGACTCCGAAAAGAGAATGCCGTTGTTGGCGACAATGCCGATCAGGAACCCCGACAGGCGCGCGAAGCCGCAGACCAGCGTCGTGCCGTAGCGCGCTTTGAACTCCTCGAAACGGGAGCCGTCCACCAGGCGAGCGATCACCTCGCGCACGTCGTAGGGCTTGCGCAGGTCCCGGGGCAGGATGCCGTAGATCTCCTTCGGATCGTAGGCGGGCTCTTCGGGCTCCGCGCGGTCCGCCGGAAGGGCCTTGGCGGGCGCGCCGAGGTTTCCGGCGATCGACCGGGCGATCTCCAGGGCCTGGGCGTCGTTTTCCGCCAGATAGTCCGCGACTCCCGAGACGCGGGTGTGGACGTCGGCGCCGCCGAGGTCCTCGGCCGACACGTCCTCGCCCGTCGCCGCCTTCACGAGTGGCGGGCCTGCGAGGAAGATGGTGCCGGTTCCCTTGACGATCACCGCCTCGTCGGCCATCGCCGGGACATAGGCGCCTCCGGCCGTGCAGGAGCCCATGACGACGGCGATCTGCGGGATGCGCCGGGCCGACATGCGCGCCTCGTTGTAGAAGATCCGCCCGAAATGGTCGCGATCGGGGAACACCTCCGCCTGAAGGGGCAGGAACGCGCCGCCCGAGTCGACGAGATAGACACAGGCGAGGCGATTCTCCTCGGCGATTTCCTGCGCCCGCAGGTGCTTCTTCACGGTGACCGGGAAGTACGTGCCGCCCTTGACGGTGGCGTCGTTGGCGACGACCATGACCTCGCGCCCGGCCACGCGGCCGATGCCCGTCACCAGGCCCGCCCCCGGAGCCTCGCCGTCGTACATGCCGTGGGCCGCCAGAGGCGACAGCTCGAGGAACGGCGAGCCCGCATCCAGCAGCGCATCGACGCGGTCGCGCACGAACATCTTTCCCTGCTCGGCGTGCCGCTCGCGGCCGGAGCCTCCCCGCCGCACCCGGCCGAGCTCCTCGCGCAGCCCGGCAACGAGGGCTTCTAAAGCGCGCGCGCGCTCCTGAAACTCCTGGGACCCGGGGTCGATGTGGGTGGGAAGTGTGTCCATTGCCTCGCGCGCGGGGGAATGGGGCCGGCCCGGTCTCACGCCTTCTCGACCCTGGCTCCCGCCGCTTTCCGAATGTACTCGACCAGCGTTCCGGTCGGCGTTCCCGGCAGGAAGATCTCGCTGACGCCCAGGGCCTTCAGGGGAGCGATGTCCTTGTCGGGAATGATGCCGCCCGCGACGACGAGGATATCCTCGCCGCCCCGCTCCTTCAGGAGGTTGAGGATCTCGGGAAACAGCACGTTGTGCGCGCCCGAGAGGATCGAGAGACCGATGACGTCGACGTCCTCCTGGATCGCCGCGGCCACCACCTGCTCGGGCGTCTGGCGCAGGCCCGAGTAGATAACCTCCATGCCGGAGTCCCGCAGGGCGCGCGCGATGACCTTGGCGCCGCGGTCGTGGCCGTCGAGGCCCGGCTTGGCGATCAGGACGCGAATCGGTCGCGGCATACGGCTGACGGCGAGTGTATCAATCGACGATCGCGACCGGATCGCCCAGGCGCATGCGGCTGCCCGTCAGCGCCCGGGCGTTGACGCCGATCAGCCCCCCCCGGCCGCGGAGGATGGCGTTCAGGATTCCCGGGGAGCGCTCCGGCGTTTCGGCGTCGAGGCTCGGCACGACGCAGAACTCACATTGCCGCACGATCTCGAGCAGCGCATCGCCGATCCAGATCTTCCGGCCGAGCCACCGGTCCTCCTCGAACGGGCGCGCGTCGGGCAGGTCGAGGAGAAGGTTCGACCGCAGCCGCACGGGCTCGAGGGTGCCGCCGTACTGCTTCTCGAGAAACCGGACCGTTTGCACGGAGAGCAGGTGCACCGGCGCGGGATCTCCCTCGGCGTCCGCCCGGAGGCGCAGACGGACCGGCCGTCCGCAGCGCCGCGACATGTCGTCGATCCAGCTGCGATCGGCCAGCGCGACTTCGGCGCCGTCGGGTGTCCGGATGCGGATCCAGGGCTCGAGGTCTCCGGCGCGGACCATCGCGTCGAGGTAGCGCGCCCGGTACCGGAGAAGCAGCGGCGCGGTCTTCGCGGAGAGGACGGCCCCCGACTCGACCTCGACCATCTCGTAGATCCGGTCGCCCACCAGACCCCCGCCCTGCATCAGGCACTCATCGGGGGTTTCGCCTCCGAGCGAGCGCACGGGGAAGCGCCGCAGCCCGGCTAGCTGTCCGACGACTTCGGCGAGCTCCATCTGGGAGCGGCAAATCTAACGTACGGCGGGAGTTTCGACAACCCGCAGGATCCGGTCGTCGCCCGGACGAGGCCTGCCGCGACCGTCGCGGTTGCTCGTCGAGACGTAAAGCGCGCCGTCCGGCCCGGAAACCACGTCGCGGAGCCGGCCGAAGACGTCGGCCAGGAGCTCCTCGGTCTCGGCGACCCGGCGCGGATTGGCCGGATCCAGGCGGACGCGGATGAGCTTTTCGCCGCGGAGCGTCGCGAAGAAGAAGTCACCTTTGAAGGACGGCAGCAGATCGCCGCGCGCGAACGAGCCTCCCGCGGGAGCGACCGCGGGCGTGTATTCGAGCAGCGGCGAGACCAGGCCGGCCCGCGACTGGCGGTGGTGCACGATCGGCCACCCGTAATTCTTGCCGGCCTCGACGATGTTGACCTCGTCCCCTCCGCCCGGGCCGTCGAAGCCCGAGGGCCCGTGCTCGGTCTGGAGCTGCAGGCCCGACCTCGGGTCCCAGTCGAGGCCCTGCGCGTTGCGGTGGCCGAGCGAGTAGACCGGCGAGCCCGGAAAGGGGTTGTCGGAGGGGATCGCGCCGTCGGGATTCAGGCGCAGGGTCTTTCCGCCGAGCGACTTCGGGTCCTGAGCGATTTCGCGGTTGGTCGCGTCTCCGGTCGTCACGTAGAGCTTGCCGTCCGGTCCGAAGCGGATCCGGCATCCCGCGTGATTGCGGGCCGCCGGGATCCCCTCGACGATCGCGGTGCGCTCCGACAGCGAGTCGCCGTCGTCGCGAAAGCGGACGACCCGCACCTCCGACCCCTTCGGGGCGTCGTAGGCGTACGCGAGATAAAGGCGGCGGCTCCGCGGGTAATCCGGCGCGAGGGCGATCCCCATCAGGCCGCTCTCGCCCCGGGCCTCGACGTCGGCAATCACCGCGAGCGGCTTCTCGCGCAGCACGCCGTTCTCGGCGACTCGGACCCTCCCGGGGCGCTCGGTCACGAGCAGCCGCGTGGGCGAGGTGAACGCGAGCGACCAGGGCACCTCGAGCCCGGACACGAACGTCTCGACGCGGAGCGTCGCACCCGACTTCGTCGGAAACGTCCCCGCCGCCGGTGGCTCCGGCGACGGGCTCGCGCACGCGCACGCCGCGATCGTCATCGCAAGCGCCGCCGCGGCGGAAAGGCGCCTCATCCCCACCTCAGCAGCGGCAGCCGCTCCGCGAGCGCGTCCCACGCGCGCCGGCGGTGCGAGATACGGTCCTTCTCCGCCGCGCCCATCTCGGCGAAGGTCCGGTCGCTGCCCTCGGGCACGAAGAGGACATCCCATCCGAACCCGCCTCCTCCGCGAGGCGCGGCCGCGATCGTCCCGCGGATCTCGCCGCGGGCCGCCACGACCTCCGCGCCGTCGCAATAGGCGATGGCGCAGGAGGCCACCGCGCTCCGGTCGGGGAACGCATCGAGCATACGGGCGAGGGCTTCGACACCGGCGCTCCTCTCGACCCACTTCACGAGCGCTCCGGGAAATCCCCCCCAGGCCTCGATCGCGAGCCCGCTGTCCTCCACGAGGACGGGCCGCGACAGCATCCGGTACGCGGTGCGCGCCTTGGCCTCGACGATCTCGGAAGGATCCAGCGCCTGGGGCTCGGGCAGATCGAGGTCCAGACGCTCGACCGCAAACCCGAGACGCTCGGCTTCGCGCGCCTTCTCGGCGCGGCTGGTGACGAAGACGAGCGGCAGCGTACCCACGCCGCGATTCTGCCACGGCGGCAGGCTACTTCTCGGGATCGAGGGCCGAGAGGACCTTGTAGAGCGGCACCTGGGTGGAGAGTCCCTTCAGGGAAAAGAAGCCGAGCTGAGCCACTTCGCACCGGTCGCGCACGGCCTCCCAGGTCGCCGGGCCGATCACGATGTCCCCCGGTTGCGCCACGAACTGCTCGAGGCGGGCGGCGACGTTGACTGCATTCCCGAGCACGGTGTAGTCGACGCGCCGCTCCGACCCGATGTCGCCGACGATCGCCTCGCCCGTGTTCAACGCGATGCGGACCTCCAGCGGCGGGTCTCCGCGCCCGGTGCGCTCCTTGTTCCACGCCAGCATGCCTTCGCGGATCTTCAGGGCCGCCGCCACGGCGCGGGCGGCGTGGTCCGGCTGGTCGATCGGCGCCCCGAAGAAGGCCATGATCGCGTCGCCGATGAACTTGTCGATCGTCCCGCCGCAGGAGAAGACGGCGTCCGAGCTCAGCGTGAAGAACTCCGTCAGCATCCGGGCGAGCGTCTCGGCGGGCATGTTCTCCGACCAGCCGGTGAAACCCACGAGGTCCGCGAAGAGGACCGTGACGACTTTCGTGCCGGCCCGCTTGAGACCGCCGGTCGCCGAGGCGTCCGCGATGATCTCCTCGACGACCTGCGGCGAGTGGTAGCGCTCGAGGCGGCCGCGGATCCGCTTCTCCTCGACGACTTTCTCGTGGAGGCGGGCGCGCTCGATCGCGACCGCCGCAAAATTGGCGAGCGCCGTCAGCAGGTCCAGGTCCTGGTCCGAGAAGTTCCCGGCGTGGAGCGGCGAGTCCACGTAGATGACGCCGATCACCGAATCGCCGTTCCACAGCGGGGCGCACATCGCCGAGCGGATCTGCTGCATCCGGATCGATTCGCCCGACTCGAAGCGCTCGTCCGTCTGCGCGTCGGAAGTCAGGATCGCGACCTTCTGCTTGACGACCATGTCCACGATCGTGCGCGAGTACGGGGTCGCTCCATCGGAGGTCATCCGCTTCTTGGACTTGAAGCGCGAGATGCGGAGCTGGAGGGCCCCGCTCTCCTCGTCGAGGAGCAGGAAGCCCCGGTCGACCGGCAGGAGCTCGAAGATCAGGTCCATGACCTTCTCGAGCACGGTCGCCAGGTCGTCGGCGGAGATGAGCGCCTTGGCCACCTGCACGAGGATCTCGAAGACCCGGTTCTTGTAGCCGGCGTCGAGGGCTACCCGCTTTCGCTCGGCGGTGGAGTCCGTGACCGAGGCGACTCCCCGCTCCAGGCCGTAGTCCTGGTTGAACTCCGCGATGGGGCGGATGCGCGTCGAGGTCGAGTCGATCAACCCGCCGCGCCCCGGGCGGGAGACCGTGGGATCGTCGCGGAAGCGCAGCACGAAGGTCCCGATCACGACGCGGTCGCCGTCTCCGACGGGCGCCTGCGGAACCGGCTTGTCGTTGACCCGCACGCCGTTGGTCGACTGGTTGTCGTGGATCACCCAGCCGCCGTTCTCCTTCTTGAGATAGGCGTGGCGGCGCGAGACGGAAAAGTCGTTCAGGACGATGTCGTTGTCGTTGGCGCGCCCGATCGAGGCGACCTCCTTCAACATCGTGAAGACCTGAGGTCTCCCTTCGGCTTCGTAGAGGACCTGGAGCATCGAGTGAAAGAATTATAGTCCGCGCTCCGCGGCGCGCGGCCTACGGCGCGCCGGAGCCGAGGACGAAACGGATCCGCACCGTCCGCCGCGCGGCGACCGGCCCGGCCGGCGTGCGGGCGGGCGTCCACTTCCAGCGGCGGACCGCGGCCGCCGCGGCCTCGGAGAGGCCGAGCGGCAGACCACGCACGACCTCCACCTCCGAGACCCTGCCCGACGGGTCGATCGAGACCTCGAGCTCGACGGTGCCTTCGATCCCGGCGCGGCGGGCCCTCTCCGGGTACACGGGCTCGACGCGGGTCAGAACGGCGGGAGGCTCGAGGAGACCGGGAGCCGCCTCGGCGGAGGCGGGCGGGGGCGGGACCGAGGGCGCGGATGCTCCCTCTTCCGGGGACTCGGCGATCTCCTCCTCCGGTGGAGGCTCGGCCTCGAGGTCGATGATCGTGAGGTTCTTCAGCGGCTTGATCTTCTCGGGCGAGAGGGCCGGCTCGCGCGGGTTCAACGGGACCAGGTCGACATGCGCCGAGCTCACGAAGGCGATGCCCCAGGTCTTGTCGCGGAACGCGAAGTAGGAATGGTCCACGGAATGGATCTCGATGACCGTCCCCCGGGAGAGCCGGCCGGCCCGCGGGGCCAGCGGATCCGGAGCCAGCGTGACGTCCGCCTCCTCCGCGACCACGCCGAAGACCGCCGCCAAGCCGAGCAGCGTCTTGCCGCGCTGCTGCCGGGCGTTGCGGTCCGGGTCGCGCTCGATCGTGTCGGCGGGCAGGTAGCCGCGCCGCGCCGCGTCGGTCTCGACCTCGACCCACTGCCCGAGGTCCGGCTTCGCCTGCACGCGGGCCCCCGCGGACAGGGACGCCACGACCCCGCTCTCTGCCGAGGGCTCGCGGCGCAATTCGACGGCGCCGACGGTCACCGTGGCGGGAACGGCTTTCTCGCCCTCGGCCGCCGCCTCCGCGGATCGCGGGTGGAGCAGCGCGTACACGGCCAGGAGCGCGGCCAGGACGACGAGGCCCGCCGCATAGAGGGGCCAGGATTGGCCCAGGGAGCGGCGCGTCTCCGGAGACGCCGCGGCGTCGCTGGTCATCGCTTCGGCCGGATGCAGGTTCCCGTCTTCCCTTCGAGAGCCTCGGACAGCGACTCCGCCCGCGTCACGAGCACCTCCTGGCCGCCCGCCTCGATGAAACGGATGGCGGCGTCGATCTTGGGCCCCATGCTTCCGGGCGGAAACTGCCCTTCGGCAAGGAGGGCCTTCGCCGTCGGAACGTCGATCTCCGCGAGCTCCTTTTGGGTGGGCTTCCCGAAGTCGCGGGAGATCCGGTCGACCCCCGTCAGGATGATGAACAGGTTGGCCGAGAGGGAAGCCGCCAGCACCGACGCCGCGTAGTCCTTGTCGATCACGGCCTCCACGCCCCGTACCTCGCCCGCGTCCGAGACGACCACGGGGATTCCGCCGCCGCCCGCGGCGATGACGATGTGCCCGCGATTGATGAGCGCGGCGGCGACCTCCACCCCCCGCACCTCGCGCGGCTTGGGCGACGCGACGACCTTGCGCCAGCCCCGTCCGGAGTCTTCGACCATCGTCCAGCCGGCGGTCTTCTGCAGGACCTCCGCGCGCTCCTTCGCGAAGAAGGGGCCGACCGGCTTGGAGGGCTTCAGAAACGCGGGGTCCGCGGCGTCGACCTCGACCTGCGTCAGGATCGTGACGACCTGCTTGCGGAACCCCGCGCGCGCCAGCTCGTTGTCGAATGCGAGCTCGATCAGGAAGCCCATCGAGCCCTGCGTCTGCGCCACGCAGACGTCGAGCGTCTGCGGCGGGACCCGGTCGGCCGCCTCCTCCGCCTGGATCAGGATGTTGCCGACCTGGGGGCCGTTTCCGTGGACGACGATCAGCTCGTAGCCCTTCCCGAGGATCGGAAGGAGCTTGCGCACGGCCTCGCGCGCGTGCTCGAGCTGCTCGGCCGTCGTGCCCGAGTCCTCAGGACGCAGCAGCGCGTTGCCGCCGAAGGCGACGACGGCGAGAGGCCGGACGAAGGAGAAGAAGGGAGTGGGGTTCATGCGGAACCGACAGCCGCCTGACAGCTCACGGCTTGAGGTCTTCGCGCACGAGCGGCATCGTCATGCAGCGGGGCCCTCCGCGGGCGCGGGAGAGCTCGTGCGCGGCGAGCAGGATCGCGTACTTTTTCGCCGGCTTCCACAGCTCGAGCTCCTCGCGGCCGAGCAGCAGGTCCGCCTCGTCGACCACCGTGTAGCCGGCCCGGCCGAGCTCGGCGGCGGTGGCCTCGTTGCGGTCGTAGATGAGGATCACACCGGGTGCCAGGGCGAACGCGTTGGCGCCGTCGGTCCACTGCTCCCGGCGCTCCGCGATGGGGTCGTCGCCCCCGCAACGGATCGGCTTCAGATCCATCTTCTGCGCCTTCAGGGCCGACAGAAGGTCCTTCTCGGTGGTCCACGTGATCTCGCGCTTGGTCAGGTCGCACTCGTAGACGTCCGCCTCTTCGGCTCCGTCCGGCAGGATCATCGGCCCGTACACCAGGCACTCGTCCTGCGAGATCATCGTGAAAACGGTGTCGAGGTGCATGTAGGAGCGCGCCGGAGGGATCGCGACGACGAGGATCCGCTTGACCGGCGCCTTGAGCTTCTTGAAGGCCTCCGCGAGCCGCTCGATCGTCGTTTTCTCAGTCCGCTCCGAATAGCCGATCGCGAGCAGGTCCTCGCGCAGCACGAGCACGTCTCCACCCTCGAGGGTGGGCCGCATGCGCGCGAAGGACGTGGGCCGCCCGTAGTCGGCCGAGAACTCCTGGAACCAGAACTTCCCGCCCTCCAGGGTGGCGAATCGCGGGTGGAGAGAGAGCACGTAGCCCGAGAGGAGCGGCTCGCGCTGGCGCGCCGGAGTCGCCATCGAGGCGCGGATCGCGCGCTCCCCGACGACGACGAGCGGGTCTCGCTGGAAAAAGTAGTTGGGGATCGGCGGAAGCGAGTAGAGCTCGGAGGCTTCGCGCGCCATCTCCGACGCCGGCTTCTCGATGCCCGTGACGAGCGCGGCCGCGAGCTGCTCGGCCGTCAGGTCGCGCAGGCGGTAGTCCATGTCGGGTCCCCAGCCGAGCGTCTTGCCGAGGTCGTCGAGGATGGCGCCCCGCTGCTCGGGGACCTGGAGGACTTCCTCGAGGAGGTCCTGGACCTCGAGGACCTCGTCGCAGACGTACCCGAGGACCTGCTGGAAGCGGCGGTGCTCCTCCCGGGCCCGGTTCCCGTAGAGGATGTCGTCGAAGAGGAGCTCCTCCATCATCGAGGGCACCATCCGGTCGATCTCGCGACCCGGCAGGTGGACCAGGACGGTTTTGAGCTTGCCGATTTCGGAAGTGACTCTGAGGCTCATGGGCTCACGCGGGAGGCGCGGGATTCTATCAGGGGCCCGGGGCCCCGAACACCCGCGTCAGGACGGAGGCAGCAGGGGCAGGCCCGAGGGCTCTTCGCCCGCTTCGATTTCCTTGTCCGCCTTTTCGGTAATCGTCTCCAGGCGCGTGGCGAACCGAGCGAAGGCCCTCGAGGTTTCCTCGTACTGCTTCTGGGCGTTGGTCAGGTGGGCCCCCAGCTTTTCGAGGGGCGAGCCGACCCGCTCGATCAGGCGCAGGAGGTCGGCCAGGTTCTGGTGCACCTCGCGCGCGTTCTCCTGCAGCTCGAGACCGCGCAGGCCGAGCGCGACCGTGGACAGGTAGGCGAAGAGCAACCGCGGGGACACCGGGATGACGCGCCGCGCGGCGGCGTAGTCGGCCAGCGCCGCTTCCTCGCCGTCCGCCACGATCTCGGCGTAGACGGCCTCGGCCGGCACGTACATGAGGGCGAAGTCGCAGGTGCCGCTGGCCGGCCGGATGTATTTCTCCGCAATGCCGTCGACGTGCTTTTTGACGTCCCGGGCGAACTGCTGCCGCGCGCGTCGCTTTTCCCCCTCGTCCTCGACCTCCCGGGCTCGTCGAAAGTTCTCGAGCGGGAACTTGCTGTCGATCGGCACGACGCGGTCTTGCAAGAAAACCGCCGCATCGACGAGGACCCCGTCTCCCAGCGGATGCTGCATCGCGAAGGCTCCCGGCGGGAGGACCTGGCCGAGCGCCTGCTCCAGGAACATCTCGCCGAGGGTGCCGCGCAGCTTGGGCGGCTTCAGGAGGTCCTCCAGGCGCGTGACGTCGCCCGCGAGCTTCTCGATCTTCTGGGAGGACTCGTGCAGCCGGCCGAGCCGTTCGCCGAGCTCCTGGAGCAGGTGCCCGGACTTGCCCAGGTGGTCCGCGACGCTCTGCTGCCCCGTGGCCAGGCGGTTCTCCACGCTCTCGACGCGCGTTTCCATGGAGCGGCGCAGCTCGTCGAACCGCCGGTCGACCGACTGCGACGCCTCGCGCGCGCGCGACGTCTCGGCGAGGACCTTGTCGAGCCGCGCCGCCGACTCCTTCGAGCGCGCCAGGAACAGCGCCGCCGCCACCGCGCACAGAGCGAGGATCGCCAGGCCGAGCCCGATGAGGAGGGTGCCGGAGCCCATCTCTTACAGAATAGACCCCGGAGCGGACAAATGGTGTCCCACCGAGTCGGGAGTCCGGAGTCAGGAGTCGGGAGAACGAGGGGCCTACTCCAAACTCCCGACTCCAGACTTCGCCCTACTCCCGCCGTCCTCCCGACAGCAGCACCACCACCGCGACGAAGAGCGCAGCGCCGATGACGGCCCACAGGAAGGGGAAGGCCGGGCCGTCGCCGAGCTGGATCACGAAGAGCTCGGGCAGCTTCGCCTTGCGGGCGATCCAGGAGCCGAGCATCGCTCCGATGAATCCGAGGACGATGGAGACGAGACAGCCGCCGCGGGTGCCTCCGGCGATCGCCCGGCCGATGCCGCCGGCCACCGCAGCGATCACGAGATAGAGCAGGACGTCGACGAGCGTCACGGCGCGGAGGATCTCACATCCGCCTTGTCCCGCCGCGCCGACCGGTGCGACAATGACCCGGAGGCACATGTGACCGAGCCCAAACGCCCCGCGAAGACCTCCAAGGAAGACCAGGAGATCGACTATCTGATGTGCTCGCAGTGCGGCACGCCCTGCTACGTCTTCGAGATGGAGGGCAGCAAGATCCTCGAGGCGACGTGCCTCGTCTGCGGCAACGACGAGGCCGGCATGTTCAACCTCGGGGAAGAAGCCGGAGCGGATGACAAGGACTGACGCCTACGTGAACCCTCTGACCGAGCGCTATGCCTCGGAGGAGATGTCGGCGCTCTTTTCCCCGCGGTTCAAGTTCGAGACCTGGCGCCGGCTGTGGCTCTGGCTCGCGGAGGAAGAACGGCGCCTCGGCCTGCCGATCGCCGAAGAGGCGATCGGCCAGATGCGGGCGCACCTGTCCGACATCGACTTCGCGGCCGCGGCCGAGGAGGAGGCGAAGACCCGGCACGACGTGATGGCCCACGTCCGCGTCTTCGGCGCGGCGGCCCCGGCCGCGCGGGGAATCCTCCACTGGGGTGCCACGTCCGCCTACGTGACGGACAACGCCGACCTCATCCAGATGCGCGAGGGCCTCGCCCTCGTCGAGCGCCGGCTCGTCTCGACCCTCCGCAAGCTCGGTGATTTCGCGCTCGCGCACCGGGACCTGCCGGCCCTCGCCTACACGCACTTCCAGCCGGCGCAGCCCACGACGGTCGGCAAGCGGGCGGCGCTCTGGGCCGCGGACCTCCTCATGGATCTCGAGCAGGCTCGGGCCGCGCGCCGCGGCCTGCGGTTCCTCGGCGCCAAGGGCGCGACCGGAACGCAGGCGTCGTTCCTCCGGCTCTTCGACGGCGATTCGGCGAAGGTCGAGGAGCTCGACCGGGCGCTGGCGAACCGGGCGGGCTTCGAGCGCCGCCAGGTCGTTTCGGGCCAGACCTACTCCCGCAAGCAGGACGATGTCGTCGTCCATGCGCTGTCCTCGCTCGCCCAGTCGGCGCACAAGATCGGCAACGACCTGCGCCTCCTCCAGCACGAGGGCGAGCTCGAGGAACCGTTCGAGGCCGCGCAGGTCGGCTCCTCGGCCATGCCGTACAAGCGAAACCCAATGCGGGCCGAGCGGATCTGCTCGCTCGCGCGCCACGTCATCGCCCTCTCGCTCGACACGGCGATGACCGCGGCCACGCAGTGGCTCGAGCGCACCCTCGACGACTCCGCCAACAAGCGCATCGCCGTTCCGGAGGCCTTTCTCGCGGCCGACGCGATCCTGATCCTCCTCGAGAACGTGCTCGGCGGCCTCGTCGTCCATCCCGAAGTCTCGCGGCGGCGGCTCGAGGCCGAGATCCCCTTCCTCGCCACCGAGAACGTTCTGATGGAGGCCGTCCGGCGCGGCGGCGACCGGCAGGAGCTGCACGAGAAGCTGCGCGTCCACGCCCGCGCGTCGGCCGAGGCGCGGACGCGGACGGGCGAGGCCGCCGACCTTTTCGACCGGATCTCGGCCGACGCGGCCTTCGGGATGACCCGCGCGGATCTCTCGGCGATCGCGCGGCCCGAGACTCTCGTCGGCCGCAGCGCCGAGCAGGTCCTGACCTTCGTCCGGGAAGAGCTCGAGCCGGCGCTCCAGGGCGCCGAGGCCGCCCGGAGCGCGTCGGTCCGCGTGTGAGCCCGCGGCTTTCCTTCGGTCCCCCCCTCCTTCTTCTCGTCCTCTCGACCGCCTGCGCGGCGAGCCGGCCCGTGTCGCGCCCGATCCCGCCCGGGCAGGCGGCGCCGGGCTGGAGACAGGAGGGCTTCGCCTCGTGGTACGGCGGAGACGACGGATTCGAGGGCAAGCCCACGGCCTCCGGCGAGATCTACGACTCCTCGAAGCTGACCGCGGCGCACCGGGACCTGCCGCTCGGCACGGTCGTCGACGTGACGAGCGCGGCGAGCGGCAAGACCGTCCGCGTGCGGATCAATGACCGCGGCCCCTTCGTGCACGGCCGCGTCATCGATCTGTCGCGCGAGGCGGCGCGCCGGATCGACCTGCTCGGGCCGGGCGTCGAGCCCGTGCGCCTGACGATCGTTGCGCCGGGCGCGGCGCCGACTCCCGTCCCGGCCGCGGTCGCGCGCGGCCCCTGGTCCGTGCAGGTCGGCTCCTTCGGCGAGCCCGGGCGGGCCGACCGGCACGCCGAGCGCGTTGGCGCCGCCGGTTTCCCCGTGTACCTGGAGCCGTACGAGGGCCTGATGCGCGTGAAGGTCGGGCCGTTCGACTCTCACGAGAGTGCCGAGGCCAATCTCGCCGCGCTCGAGGACGCCGGGTTCGAAGGGATCGTGGTGCCGGCGGGACCATGAGCCACCGCCGCTCCTGCGGGTAGAATCCGCGTCCCCATGAACGCCCCCTCCGCCGCGATCTCCTGTCGCGGACTCAGGAAGTCCTACGACGACGTGAAAGCCGTCGACGGGCTCGACCTCGAGGTGAGCGCCGGGGAGTGTTTCGGCCTTCTCGGCCCCAACGGCGCCGGGAAGACCACGACGATCGAGATCCTGGAGGGCCTGACCAGGCCGGATACCGGGGACGTCGCCGTCCTCGGGCGGCGCTGGGGCAGCCACGAACGGGAGCTGCGCGAGCGCATGGGTATTTCGCTCCAGGAGACGCGCCTGACCGAGAAGCTCACGGTGTACGAGACCCTGGCGCTCTTCCGGTCTTTCTACACGCGGGGCCGCTCGCCCGAGCAGCTGATGGCCGACCTTTCGCTGGAGGAGAAGCGCGACGCGCGCGTCGGCAAGCTCTCCGGCGGACAGCGCCAGCGCCTCGCCGTAGCGTGCGCGCTCGCGGGCGATCCCGAGATCCTTTTTCTCGACGAGCCGACGACGGGACTCGACCCGCAGAGCCGGCTGCAGCTCTGGGAGCGAATCGCCGCGTACAAAGCCGCGGGCCGCACGGTCCTGCTGACGACGCACTACATGGAAGAAGCCGAGCGTCTCTGCGACCGGGTCGCCATCGTCGACCACGGCAGGATCATCGCCGTGGGGACGCCCGGCGAGCTCGTCGCCGGCCTGCACGCTCCCCACTTCATCGAGTTCTCGACCGAGCCCGCGGTCACAGACGCCCTGCTCGCGGGGATTCCCGGCATCGGGGAGCGCCGTCAGCGGGACGGCCGGTGGTTCCTTGCCGCCGCGTCGCTGGCCCAGGCGGTTCCGGCGTTGATCGCGTCCCTCGACGGCGCCGGGGCGAAGCTCGTCTCCCTCTCCACGCACCGCTCGACGCTCGAGGACGTCTTCATCGCCCTGACGGGCCGGGAGCTCCGCGATGAGTGAGCGGCAGCATCCGCTCCTGGCGCTGACGAAGGCGCGCCTGCTCGAGTTCGTGCGCGAGCCCGAGGCCCTCTTCTGGGTCTTCGCCTTTCCGATCATCATGGCGGTCGTTCTCGGCTTCGCTTTCCGCGACCGGCCGCCCGATCCGGTCCCCGTAGGCGTGGTCGCCGGGCCCAAGGCTCCCGAGATCTCGGGCGCGCTGGCGAAGGCCGACACGGTGAAGCCGATCTCCTACGCCTCGCTCGCCGCGGGCCTCGAAGGCCTGCGGACCGGGAAGATCACGCTTCTCGTCGAGGACGCCGGCGGGCTCGTGTACCACTTCGACCCGACGATTCCCGACGCGCGCATCGCGCGGCTCGAGGTCGACGATGCCATCCAGCGCGCGCGCGGCCGCACCGACCCGTCGCCGGCGCGTCTGGCCGAGGTGCACGAGAAGGGTTCGCGCTACATCGATTTCCTTCTGCCGGGCATTCTCGGGCTGAACCTGATGGGGACGGGAATCTGGGGCATCGGGTTCTCCATCGTGAACGCGCGCCTGAAGAAGACGCTCAAGCTGATGGTCGCGACCCCGATGAGGAAGTCCCACTACCTGCTGGCGCAAATGCTCTCGCGCTTCGTGTTCCTGGTCCTCGAGGTCGTCGTCATCCTCGTTTTCGGCGTGGCCGCCTTCCACGTGCCGGTCCGCGGCTCCCTCGGCGCGCTGGGGTTCGTCACTGTGCTCGGCGCCCTCTGTTTCGCCGGGCTCGGCCTGCTCGTGGTCGCGCGGGCCCGGACGCTCGAGGCGGCGAGCGGCCTGATGAACCTCGTGATGGTCCCGATGTGGCTGCTCTCGGGCGTCTTCTTCTCCTCCGAGCGCTTCCCGAAGGCCGCCCAGCCCTTCATCCAGGCGCTCCCCTTGACGGCCGTCAACGACGCCCTCCGGGCCGTGATGCTGGAGGGACGGAGCCTGGCCCTGCTCGGGACCGAGATCCTGATCATGGCCGTCTGGGGCATCGCGAGCTTCGCCCTGGCGCTGAAGATTTTTCGCTGGCAGTAAGGCGGCCGAACGCATATATCCTTCCCGGATCGATTCGTCGTTTTCTTTTCCCTTTTCCTGACAGCGGAGGAATCGTGCTCGAAGTGCTGATCGTCAATCAGTCCGAGGTCCCGCGGCTTCTTCCCATGAAGGACTGCGTCGACGTGATGGCGCGCGCGTTCGCCGCGCTCGTCCGCGGCGAGACGGTCATGCCGCTCCGGCAGATCCTTTGGCTGCCCGACAAATCCGGAGCCCTGGGCCTCATGCCGGCGCACCTGACCGGCCTCGCGGCGATCGGCCTGAAGGCCGTCACGTTTTTCCCCCGCAACGAGGGAACGGACCTCGACTCGCACCAGGGCGCGGTGCTGCTCTTCGAGACGGGGCGCGGGCGGCTCCTCGCGGTGATCGACGCCACGTCCGTCACCGCGGTGCGGACGGCGGCGGTCAGCGGGCTCGCCTCGCGGCTGCTCGCGCGGGAGGACGCGGGCGATCTCGCGATCGTGGGATCGGGCGTCGAGGCCCGCACGCACCTCGAGGCCATGCTCGCGGTACGGAAGATCCGCCGAATCCGCGTCGCGAGCAAGACCTTCGAGCGCGCCAGCGCGTTCGCCGAGCGGGAGGGCAAGCGGCACGGCGTCCCGGTGACTCCCTGCGCCTCCGTGCGGAAAGCCGTCGCGGGCGCCGATCTGATCTGCACCGTGACCTCCTCGCGCGAGCCCGTCCTCATGGGCGAGTGGCTGACGCCGGGTGCGCACGTCAACGCGGTCGGCTCGAGCATGGCGACCGCGCGCGAGCTCGACACGGCCGCCGTCGTCCGCTCGCGCGTCTTCGTCGATCATCGCGCCTCGGCGCTCGCCGAAGCGGGGGACATCGTGATCCCGAAGAACGAGGGCGCCATCTCCGACGCGCACATCGCCGGCGAGCTCGGCCAGGTGGTCGTCGGCGAGGTGGAGGGCCGCACGTCGCCGGCGGAGATCACGCTGTTCAAGTCGGTGGGCCTCGCGATCGAGGACGTCGCCGCGGCGCAGCACATCTACACGAAGGCGCGGAACTCCGGCTTCGGAAAGTGGGTGGAGTTCGGCGGAGGGCGCCACGAAGCCGATTGACCCGATCGGACTCGACGAGATTCGCGCCGCCCGCCCGCGCATCGCCGGCTCGGCTCTCCGGACCCCCCTCCTGCGGCTCCCCCTCGACGGCCCGGCCGAGATCTTCCTGAAGCTCGAGTGCCTCCAGCCCATCGGATCCTTCAAGCTCCGGGGCGCCGGAAACGCGATGGCGCTGGCCGATCCCGAGGCGCTCGCCCGCGGGGTCTACACCGCGAGCGCCGGCAACATGGCGCAGGGCGTCGCCTGGAACGCGCGGCGCCTCGGGATCCCCTGCACCGTCGTGGTGCCGGAGCACGCTCCGGAGACCAAGCTCGCGGCGATCGAGCGCCTCGGAGCCCGGATCGTGAAGGTCCCGTTCGAGCGTTGGTGGCAGGTGCTCGTCGAGCACCGCTATCCCGGCATCGAGGGTCTCTTCCTCCACCCCGTCGCCGACCGGGCCGTGATCGCCGGCAACGGCACGATCGGTCTGGAGATCCTGGAGGACCTGCCCGACGCCGACACGGTCTTCGTGCCGTACGGGGGCGGCGGACTCTCCTGCGGGATCGCCTCCGCGTTCCGGGCGCTGCGGCCCGCGGCGCGGGTCTTCGCCTGCGAGATCGTCACCGCCGCCCCGCTCGCGGCCGCGCTCGCCGCGGGACGCCCGGTCTCGACCGACTACCGTCCGAGCTTCGTGGACGGCATCGGCGCCAGAAGCGTGCTCGCGGAGATGTGGCCGCTCGCGAAGGCGCTGCTCGCCGGATCGGTCGTCGTATCGCTCGAGGAGACGGCCGCGGCGATCCGCCTGCTCGCCGAGCGCGCGCGGGTCGTGGCGGAGGGCGCGGGCGCCGTTCCGGTCGCCGCCGCCCGGAAGATGAGCGGCGGAAAGGTCGTTTGCGTCGTCTCCGGAGGCAACATCGACCCGGAGAAGCTGTCCGTCCTCCTCTCCGGCCGGCTGCCCTGAGGATTCAGCGCAAGCGCCACCCTCCCAGAAAGACGACCGAGTTCAGCCCGAGGTTGGGCAGAACCGTTCCCGCGTTCGAGATGTGATCCATCCGCGCCTCCAGGGTCCAGGCGCTTCCGTCGGGGAGCCGGCCCCTCACCCCGATGCTGCTCTGCAACAGGTAGTTAAAGCGCCGGTCGATCTCCTCGAGCTCGGTCAGATTGGTCCAGCCGAGCCCCGCGCCGAGCGACGCGTACGGCTGCGCGCGTCCTGTGCCGAAGAAGTATCGGATTCCCACCGGCATCGCGCCAAGCATGTATCCGCTGGGTTGGAAGTAACCGGCAAAGTGTCCCTCGACAGTCCACTCCAGCCGGGCCGAGAGCGGAAAGGAGACCGCGGGCACGAAGAAGAAGGCGTGCTCTTCCGCGCGCCCGCGGCTGAGCCTCACGGAAAAGCCGTAGCCCGCGGAAAGGGACCACTGCGGCGATCGATCGCTCTCGGGCGGAGCCGGCGTCCGGGCATCCAGGGCCAGCGCCGGACACGCCAGGGCGGCTGCGGCCAGCAGACGACGGACCGGGCTCATCCGCCGCCGCGAGCTCCGGCAGGCCCGGAGGACCTCTTGCGTTCCTCGAGCTCCTCCAGCGTCTTCGGCCAGTCGCCGCGCAGGAGCTGCGAGAGGGCGCGGTCGGCCAATAGCCTGCCGCCGGTCTGACACGTCGCGCAATAGTTCGCCTCGTTCTCGGCGTAGACGATCCGCTGCACCGGCGAGCCGCAGACCGGACAGGGTTTGCCGTACCGCCCGTGAACTGCCATGCCCTCGCGAAACGCCGTGACTTTCTCCGGAAAGGCCCTCCGCGCCTCGGCGCCGAGCCGCCCGCTCCACTCCCGCAGGACGTCCTGGACGGCCCCGTGGAGGCGGCCGATCTCGGCGTCGGAGAGCCGCTCTGTGAGCTTCGCCGGCGAGAGACGCGCGCGGTGGAGGATCTCGTCGGAGTACGCGTTGCCGATTCCCGAGAGGAGCCGCGGGTCCGTCAGCGCGCGCTTCAACGTGTGGTTCTCGCGAGTCAGAGCCTCCCGAAACTGGGGCAGGTCCGCTTCGAGGACCTCGATGCCGCCGCGGTCGAAGTCCCCGAGAGCCTCCCGCCCTTCCACGAGGTGAAGCGACGCGCGCTTCTTCGTGCTCGCTTCGGAGAGCACGAGCGAACCTTCCGGAAAATCGAAGGCGGCGAGGGCGGCGCGGCCGCCGACCTTCGCGCCACGTTTCCTCCAGTGGAGCCGGCCGGCGACCATCAGGTGGACGACGAGAAAGAGATCTCCCTCGAGCTCGAAGACGATGCGCTTTCCGACGCGCCGCAGGGCGAGCACCCGCCGCCCCTCGGCGCTCTTCACGGGTGGGGCGACCGAGCGGAGAAGAAACGGGTTGCCGAGACGCACCGACTCGAGCCTTCGACCGGTGACGCGCGTCTCGAGCGCCGCGAGGTACGCCAGAATGTCCGGGAGCTCGGGCACGCGAGGATGTTAGCTCGGTACAATGGCGGCCCCCATGAACCCCTTCGCTCGCTACACCCACTGGCTATACACCATGTGGCCGGCCGGGACCGTCGAGAAGCTGCCCGAGAGATCGAGCGAGTCGAGCAGCGCCGGCTGGCTCGCGAGTGCGCGAAGCTCGACCCGAATGCCGAGCAGGCGCTCGCCGACCCGAGGAGCTCCTTCAGGTGACCGAGGGCCTGGCGGAGATCGTCGGACCGTAGCAACGCACACATCAAGAACCAGGCGTCAGCGCGATTCGACACGAACCACGTGATAAGCGCCCTCCCGCTACTCGCGGCCGTGCTCCTCACGGCGACCCCGAACACGGGGAGGCGCGTCGCCGTCACGTTCGACGACCTTCCCACCGTCTCGGTGGCCGCCGAGGGTGTCGGGGCCGACCGCGCGATGACGGAGAAGCTCGTGACCGCGATTCGCGAAAGCGGCGCTCCGGCGATCGGGTTCGTCAACGAGGGCAAGCTCGCTTCGGCCGGAGGCCCACCCGAGGACGCCCGGGTCGGGCTCCTCGAGCGGTGGCTCGAGGCCGGCCTGGATCTGGGGAACCACACGTACTCCCACCCGGATCTCCATCGGATTCCCCTCGCGGACTACGAAAGCGAGGTCGTGCGGGGAGACGAGGTCACGCGCCGGCTCCTCACCGCCCGCGGGAAACGCCCCCGCTATTTCCGCCATCCGTTCCTGCACACGGGCCAGGACCTGGCGACGAAGGCCGGGCTCGAGAAGTTCCTGGCCGCTCGCGGCTACGCCGTGGCGCCCGTCACGCACGACAACTCCGACTGGATCTTCGCCCGTGCCTACGCCAGCGCCGCGCGGCGCGGCGATCGCGCGCAGGCCGGTCGCATCGCCGCCGCCTACGTCCCCTACATGGAGGCGAAGTTCGACTATTTCGAGCGCCAGTCCCGGCGGCTGTTCTCGCGCGAGATCCCTCAGGTGCTCCTCCTGCATGCCAACTCGTTGAACGCCGACACGTTCGGTGCCCTTGCCGCCATGATGAAGCGCCGGGGCTATGTCTTCGTCTCGCTCGACGACGCGCTCGCCGACGAGGCCTACGATTCCACGGACACGTACACGGGACCGTCGGGGATTACCTGGCTTCACCGCTGGGCGCTGTCCCGCGGCGACAAGGACCTGATCGTGCCGGAGGAGCCGCGAACGCCGCCATTCGTGCTGGAGGAGGCCGGAATCGCCTCCGAGTAACGTCTACGCCAGCTCGGCCGGCGGTTTCGTCAGGAGCCGGGCGCCCCGGTCACGCCGTCGCCCATTCCGCGGACAGCACGGCCGCCTGCTCCAGCACCGTCTGCGTCGCCTTCTCCTGTTTGTCGGGCGGGTACCCGTGCTTGCGCAGGATGCGCTTGACGAGCACGCGGAGCTGGGCGCGCACGTTTTCGCGGACGGTCCAGTCGATGGTCACGTTGGCGCGCACCGACGCTACGAGCTCGCGCGCGATGTCGCGCAGCGTGGGCTCACCCAGTACCTTCACGGCGCTGTCGTTGGTCTCCAGCGCGTCGTAGAACGCGAGCTCGTCTTCGGTCAGGCCCAGAGCCTCGCCGCGCCGGTCCGCCTCGCGCATCTGCTTGGCCAGCCCGATCAGCTCCTCGATCACCTGGGCGGCCTCGATGGCGCGGTTTTGGTAGCGGCGGAGTGACTGCTCCAACAACTCCGCAAAGGACCGCGCCTGGACGAGATTCTTCCGCCGGCGCATGCGCAGCTCGCCCTTCAAGAGCTTCTGCAGCAGCTCGACCGCGAGATTGCGCTGCGGCATCCCACGCACCTCTGACAGGAACTCCTCTGACAGGATCGAGATGTCCGGCTTCGCCAGTCCCGCGGCGGCGAAGATATCCACCACGCCCTCGGGTGTCACGGCGCGGGAGATGATCTGCCGGACGACGTGGTCGAGCTCTTCCTCGGGCCGCGCCTCTCCCGGCGCGCGCTTGGCGAGCACGGCCTGCACCGCCTGGAAAAAGCCCACGTTGTCGCGGATGCGCAGCGCCTCGGCGTGCGGCACGGCCAGCGCGAACGCCTGCGACAGCTCCCGTCCAGCGCGTACCAGCCGGTCCTTGCCGTTCTCCTGCTCGAGGATGTGCTCCTGCGCCGCGGGCAGCAGGCCGAGGCGCTCCGCCGGCGTGCCCGTGACCCACTTCGACCAGTCGAAGCCCCCCAGCACGCCGGCTGGCGTGGTGTAGGAACCGAAGAGACCGCAGCAGACCTCGTGCTTCTCCAGCATCACGGCGACGGCTTCGCTCTGATCGAGCGCGGTGCGCCCCGTGCCACCGCTCTCGGTGTAGGTGGCGAGCGCCGCCTTGAGCTCGTGCGCCAGCCCCAGGTAGTCCACCACAAGGCCGCCCGGCTTATCCTTGAACACGCGGTTGACGCGCGCAATCGCCTGCATCAGCCCATGGCCGCGCATCGGCTTGTCCACGTACATCGTGTGCAGGCTCGGGGCGTCGAAGCCGGTGAGCCACATGTCGCGCACCAGGACCAGCTTCAACGGATCGGTAGCGTCGCGGAAGCGATTGGCCAGCGCCTCGCGGCGCGGCTTGTTGCGAATGTGCGACTGCCAGTCCAGCGGGTCGGACGCCGAGCCGGTCATCACCACCTTGATCGCGCCCCGCTCGTCGTCCACGTGCTGCCACTGGGGCCGCAGCCGCACAATCTGCTGGCACAGCTCCACGCAGATGCGCCGGCTCATGCAGACGATCATCGCCTTTCCGTCGAGCGCCTCGAGCCGCGCCTCGAAGTGCTCGACGATGTCTTTAGCCAGAAGAACAAGACGCCGCTCGGCCCCGACGATGGCCTCGAGCTGCGCCCACTTGCTCTTGAGCTTCTCCTTGCGCTCGACCTCCTCGCCCTCGGTCGCCTCCTCGAACTCCGGGTCGATCTTCGGCCGCTCGGCTTCGTCGAGCGCCAGCTTCGCGAGCCGGCTTTCGTAGTAGATCGGCACGGTCGCGCCGTCCTCGACAGCGCGCTGGATGTCGTACACGCTGATGTAGTCGCCGAACACCGCACGTGTGTTTGCGTCGGCCTGCTCGATTGGCGTGCCGGTGAAGCCGATGAACGAGGCGTGCGGCAGGGCGTCGCGCATGTGCCGCGCGAAGCCGTCGATGAAGTCGTACTGGCTGCGGTGGGCTTCGTCGGCGATGACGACGATGTTGCGACGCTCTGACAGCACCGGGTGCCGGTCGCCCTTCTCCTCGGGGAAGAACTTGTGGATCGTGGTAAAGACCACGCCCCCCGCCGCCACCGCAAGCTTCTCCCGCAGGTCGGCGCGGCTCTCGGCCTGCACCGGCGGCTGGCGCAGAAGATCCTGGCAGCGCGAGAAGGTGCCGAAGAGCTGATCGTCGAGGTCGTTGCGGTCGGTGAGCACGACCAGCGTCGGGTTCTCCATCGCGGGTTCGCGGATGATCCGCCCGGCGTAAAAGGCCATGGTCAGGCTCTTGCCCGAGCCCTGTGTGTGCCAGACGACGCCGACCCGGCGGTCGCCCGGTTGGCCCCCGGGCTTCTGCCCCGCCTCGTAGCGTCCGTCCGCTTCCGCCACATGGCCTGCCGTCCGGTGCAGCTCGGCCGCCCGCAGCGTCTCGCCGACGGCCACCTGTACCGCGTGAAACTGGTGGTAGCCCGCCATCTTCTTCGCGAGCTTGCCGCCGCCCGCATCCTCGAAGACGATGAAGTCGCGCACGAGGTCGAGGAACCGTCGCGGCGCGAACAGCCCCTCGATCGAGACCTGCAACTCGGGCAGGTGCGGATCGGCCAGCCGCTCGCCCGTGATCGTGCGCCACGGCTTCATCCACTCGCGCCCGGCCGTGAGCGTGCCGACCCGCGCCTCCACGCCGTCGGAGACGAGCAGCACTTCATTGAACGCGAACAGCGACGGCAGCTCGGCCTTGTAGGTCTGGAGCTGCTGGAAGGCCGTCCAGATGGTCGCGTCCTCGTCGGCCGCGTTCTTGAGCTCGACCACCGCCAGCGGCAGCCCGTTGACGAACAGCACCACGTCCGGCCGGCGCGTGTGCTTGTTCTCGCTGACCGTGAACTGATTGACCGCCAGCCACTCGTTGTTTCTTGGATCGTCGAAATCGAGCACGCGCGCCTGCGCCCCGCGGATCTCGCCGTCGGGTGTGCGGTACTCCACCGTCACGCCCTCCACCAACAAGCGATGCACGGCGCGGTTGCGCGTCGACAACTCCGCGCCTTCGGGCTGTGTCAGCCGACGGAAGGCATCCTCCAGCGCCTCGGGCGGAAGCACGGGGTTGAGTCGCCGCAGCGCCTCGCGTAACCGCGCTTCCAGTACCACCTGCGCGTAGTCCGCGCGCTCGGCTCCGGCCTCGCCGGGCGCGATCTCGAGGCCGTGCGTGACCCGCCAGCCGAGGCTCTCGAGCCAGGCGAGGGCGGCTTCTTCGACGACGGATTCGGTGAAGCTTTTCACGACTCAAGTCCCGCCATGTCGGCGGGATGCTTGGCGGGATCCGGTGCCACATGGAGGCCACCGGGCCGTATCCCGACACTTTGTCGGGATTTCTGTCGCGATTCCGGCCGTCGAACAGGTGGGCCACTGGAATCCGGACACAATGTCCGGATACTTGGCCGGATAGGCCTCGGCCTCCCCTTCGCGCTGGTCTATCCGGACACGATGTCCGCATTCATGCCCGGACGGGAACACGTGGGATGCACCGATCATCTCAGACGACCTCATATTCGGTCGAAGGACCCGAGCCGGTCTTCCTGACGAGACCCAGTTCCCCAAAACGATTCAGATGACGTCGTGCCGTACGGTCCTCAACGCGCATGGCCTTGGCATACTGGCTAGACTTCGCTCTCCCTTTCGTTGCCATCCACCGCCACCCTTCTTGCTCCGCTTTGCTCAGCGACTCCAACACTTCCGGCGCCAGGGTTGTGGCAGCTGACTCTGGAGTGCGATAGAGCGTCAGGACGAGATACGGGGCTTCAAAGGTGTACCTCGGCAAGGGCAGCCCAAGTCGCTCGGCCTGGTTCCGCAGCGACTTGATGCCCAGGCCCCTTTCCTCAGCCATGTCCATACGTGCAAAGACGTAGTGCAGCTCGGGATTACGGCTCAGCATGGGCGCCTCAAACGCCTGCAACTGCTCCAACGTGATCGGCTCCAGCGGTCCGCCCGGGCTTCTCACGGTGATGGTATCCACCGTAACCGCCAACTGACACTTCCCCTGCCGAATATCGTAGTCGCGGTGTATCAGCGCATTGACCACCGCTTCGCGCACCATCTCGAACGGTAGCGGTGGGACCTCCCGACGTTGCATCCTGCCTCTGTCGATCACATTGGGCAGCTTGTCGTTTAGCCACTTCTCGAGTTGCCCCGGGATCAGAACCAACGGCCCGTCGAAGTTCTTCGGCTCTTCCCGGCCATCGGGGTAATGGATCGTGGCGAGCAGCCCGGCTTGAGGCATGACCGTTCTTGGCTCTTTGCCGAAAAGCAGAAGTCCAAAGCCGGTCGGAGTCGATTGTTGATTCTCTTGCTTAAGCAGGCCCTGCTGGGCCAGACGACGGTTGAAGGCCGGCGAGGCCACCGTGTCACTGATCTTGGCGACGGTCCGATACTGCTTCAACGCTTCGCTCGAGAAGTCTTTCGTCTCGGCGGTGGCGAATGCGTTTGCCAGCGGCGACAGCGTGATGGTCTTCGGCTTCTTCGGTTCGCGCGCCGCCGCGGCCCTTTCCAGCGCCTGCTCGATGAACGCCTTGTTCGCCTTCTGGATCTCTTCCTGCAGGTCGCGGTCGAACATGTGCACCGCCACGCCGCTGTCCTGCAGGTACTTGATCCCCTTGCGGTCCACCATCGGGTCCGGGTCTTCGATACCGATCCAGACTTCCTTGATCCGAGCGAGAACAATCCGCTCCGCGCAGCCCAGCTTCGGATGCCGGCGCGAACCGGGAGCGCAGGGTTCCAGCGTCGCGAACAGCACCGCGCCGTCGAGTCTCTTGTCGCGGTTCTTTCGCTCCAGCAGCGCGTACTCAGCGTGGTCGCCATCTCGCAGCTCGCCTCGGCATGCGGTCTCCAAAGTTCCATCCGGCTTCCAGAGGACCACCCCCACCAACGGACTCGCCTTCCCGTCCGCACGCGCTTCGGAGACGGACTGCCGCATGACCTCGATGGCCTGTTCCATGAGTTTGCGCGGGTCAAGCTTGGCCATCAGCAGACCCTCCCGATGATCCGCTCGGCCTCAGGTTCGCCGGGCGCGATCTCGAGGCCGTGCTTGACGGACCGGCCGAGGCTCTCGAGCCAGGCGAGCGCGGCTTGCTCGACGACGGATTCGGTGAAGGGGGAGGTCACCGCAGGATTGACTTCGCTCGGCGTAGTCGTCTGAATGGATCAGATAGCGGCGAGCCGCTGGACTGTATCCGGATACCGTTTGACGAGATTGATCAGCAGTGCGGCCTGCGCATTTGGCCTGGCACGGCCCTGTTCCCAGTTCTCGAGCGTGCGAACATTTGTCCGAAGATACACGGCAAACAGGGCGCGAGAGAGCTTGAGGCTTTCACGCACGCGTATCAGCTCCTTCGGCGTGACCTTCGGTGCCGGCTTGTACTCGAGCGCATGCGTGCGCAGGGTCCGCTTGCCCTGCCGCGCCTCTGCGAGGGCGGCTACGCCTTCGCTCAACTCACCGAACAGGTCGCGCCGGGCGGCGCGTTTCGATCTTGCCTTGCCGATCTTCCTCATACGCTTCTCCTTGCTTCCAATTCCGCCTTGATCATTACCTTGAGCGCCTTGCGCTGCTGCGGCGTCAGATTAGCCATCTCGTCCTTGTCGTAAAGGGTGAAGAGCCAGAACTGTAAGCCCGTGACCCACCAGTAGTAGATCACCCGCAACCCGCCGCGTTTGCCCTTGCCGCGCCGCGCATCGGCAAACCGCAGCTTGCGCAGGCCACCGGCTCCGCGGCCCCTTCAGGCGCGCGGCCAGGGTCGCGGCGTATTCCCGCTGGAACGCGGGGGCTGACGAGTTATTCACCATGCTGAGCAGTTTTACTCACAACTCTGGGCGAGGGCCAGGAGGGGCCGGAGGGGGCGAGTGCGGCTGATCGCAAGGTTGAGGGTCGGCCAATCGAAAGGTTCGGGGTCGGCTGATCGCAAGGCAGGAGCGGCTTGCTCGACGACGGATTCGGTGAAGGCGCTCACTTCGCTAAGCTCCTGCTAAGTTCTGAAACCGGCGAAAGGCCTTGTGCATCAAGCACATCGGGACCTGGGCCACGCCGAGATCCGGCTTGCTCCGGAATGCTAAGCGCACTGCTAAGCCCCCGGCCTGAGTCGATAAATCACGGCGGCTCCCTGGCCTACCTTCTCCAGGAATCCACCGGGCTGGGACCAGCGCCTCAGATACCGCGAAGCCTCCACCTGCGCCGACGGCGAATCGCCCAACCCCAGCAGCTCGCGGCACTCGCGATTGTTGATGCTCGCATGGTCCTGGACATACGCGCGCACGAGTTCCGCGTAACGTACCGGCGCGATGCCCTTCCTCTTGGTGTACGCCGCCTTGCCCAGCAGGTCCTTCGCGACCCCCTTGGTCAGGTGAAACGTGGCAGCTCGTGTCGCCCCCCGCCGCTCGAGAATTCCGCGGCTCGAGTCGCAGAGCTGATCGAGTACCGCGCGAGCGCTCGTCGAGTCGAGCTGCAGGAGTTCCGCCGCATTGCGCGCGTCGATGTAGGCATGCTCCTTCAAATAAGTGAGCACCAGCAGCCCGTCGAGAGCGATCTCGCGCCCTTCCGCATTCCACTTCGCGACCAGCGCCGCGAGCGGCCTATCGAAGGCGCCGTCGAAGATGCGCAGCGTGACACGCTGACCGTCGCTTTCGTACCGCGGCGCGCGCTTCCCGTAGCTCAGCGTGGGAACGAAGATACGCCGCCGTCCTGTCCCTGCGGCCTCGACCAGCCGAAGCTTGAGGAACGCGTTCGCCAGTGTCCGGTTCCGCGCGACCGGCTCGTGCCGCAGGATGTTGTCCACACGGATACCGCCGACGAACCCCCCGGGACTGGTGACGGCCAACTCGCTGAGCGCATGCCGGATCAGAACCTCGCCCGGATCGGCGTAGTCGCGGTGGGTCACCGCGTTCAGCACCGCTTCGCGCACCACGTCGAGCGAAAACGCCGGAATCCGAAGCTTGAACAGACCGACGGAGAGCTCCTCCTCGGGATTCACCGGGCTGGAAAAGATCGCTTCGACGTTGGCCACCACTTGCAGCAAGCCCACCCGCCAGACGTCGTTGCGGGCCACCTTGGTCTCGGCGGGCTGGTGCACGTAGTGGACCTGAGCCTGCGGGGACCGTCCGGACAGTACGTCGGGACGTCCGAACAGCAGGAGCCCTGTGTGCGTGACGCGATCGCCACGCACCGCTTCGAGGCCGCGCAGGAACTCGGCGTCGTCGAGCCGCAGCAGTTCCGACTCCGGACTCTTGCTGCGCAGGATCGAGCGCGCGCGGGCGATCTCGAGCGGGTCGAGATCGTCCGCTCCAACGCCCGCAGCCGGCTCGCCGCTCCAGTCCACGGCGCCGGTGGCGATGCGCACGCGCGCCACGGCAGCCGGATCCAGCGGCATGCAATTCTTGCCGACGCGCTTCTTGTACAGGCCGTCGGCCGTGCCGTACGGCGGCGTCTCACCCTTCGGCACGCGCACGACGAGCAGCATGCCCGTGCCTTCGGGAACCGCGATCTCCTCGACCGCGACGGCCAAGTTCGGCCGCGTGCTGTCGAACAGGCCACGGCGCCAGATATCCACGTCGTAGCCTTTCGAGCCGTGGATCGCGGCAGCTCGTCCGCGCACGCGGTCGGCGACTCCGAAGACGATGGTGCCGCCGTCGGCGTTGGCGAAGCAGACCGCGTACTCGACCGCGATTTCCATGCACGCCTTCGGGTTGCCCCAGGGCTTGAAGTCGAGGTGGAGCCCCTCGAGCGCGTCGGCGGGCGTCTGATCCAACCGGTCGAGAAGTGCGCGGATCTCCTCGTTCGTCGGGATCATCGCGGGACTCTCTGAACAAGGCGCTCTGCGGGTTGCACCGCGTAGCCCAGGACCTCCAGCCAAGCGAGGGCGGCTTGCTCGACGACGGATTGGGTAACCCCACTCAGTTTGATGCCTCCGCTTCCTGGAGCTGCTTGAGGGTCCTGCCGTCCTTGGTCTTCCACTCGACGCGACCGTTCGACGAACGCCCGAGGACGACGCCCGCGGCGGTCGAGGGCGAGGCGAACACGTAGTCCTGCGTGAAGGCGTAGCCGTCACCCGAGGCTTTCAGCACGCCGTTGTCGACCAGGGCGGCGCGGAGTTCCTTCAAAAAGGCGAGGCAGGACGGCACCTCGTCCTTCACCGCGGCACTGCCCGTGCGGACCACGAAACCTTCCGCGGTCTCCAGCCCTTGCGCCTCCACGCCTTTGGAGCGCAGGTACAAGGTGCGGCCCGGCGCTGGCGCCGCTGGCGCGGCCGAGAACACACCGAGCCCCAGCACGGGGAAGCACAGCAGCATCTCCACGAGGAACCCTTCCGCGTCCGCCGCGTCCGCCTCCGACAGCGAGGGCAGCGCGGGCGCGTTGCCGTTGTCGAGCACGCAGCGCTTGGCCTGCGCGGCGAGCGCGACGAGCCGCGCTTCCAGATACTGCACGTGCGCCTTGTTCAGGTTCTCGTCCTTGCTCGTGAAGACGATGCAGTGCGTCCAGAAGTCTTTCTTCGCCGCGTGCTGCTCCAGGCGGGGCCGGATCGGGTCGCCCTCGCCGACGTACACGCGCGGCAAACCCGAATCCTCGGGCGGGCCGACCAGCACGTAGACGCCGGTGCGAGCCAGTTCCCTGCGCTGCTTGGCCTCGCCAAATAGCGAGCGCGGCACCACGACACCCACACCGCTCCAGTTCGACTTCTCGATCATGCGCAACCCGTCCGGGTCGCCTCCGGGCAGGAAGATCTTGATCGAGTAGGGCTTGCTCATGCCGGGGCCTCCGCAACGAACCGCCTGGCGTCGCTCACTCGCAGCTCGCCGGAGATGAGCTTGGGTAGCAACGTGTCACGGAGCGAGGCGAGCACACGGGATGCCTTTATTCCAGCGAGGACGCGCCTAAACAGTGAATCGACCCTCAGTTCGAACTCTCGGAGCAATGGCCGCGACGGCAAGACAACTTTCGACGTTGCGAAAGTACTTGTGGTGATCGTGTCGAACACCGAACCGTGGGCGGCGTGCACCAGATGATCGATTTCCTGCCGCAGTTGGCAGTAAAGCGCGAACGGCGTGCCGGCCGACGTTTCAAGCGCATAGCACGTCTGGTTCATTGCCATGGCTTCTCCAAGCACGACCATGCGCCCGGTCGTTGCGCCGCGTGCGACGACGGCTGAGCACAGTGTTGGTATCAGCTGCGTGGCGCTTTCTTTGAGTCCTCGGTCTGTGATCTTGCGTTCGGTTTCAACGAGAAACGAATCGTCGCATTGAGAAACATCCTTCGCGCTCGCCCATGGAATGCCTCCCCCCCAGTACTCGGCCCGGTCCGTCTTCGGTGTGCCGCCGCTCAGCAGGCGTGCGGCTTCGAGAATGGGGCCGACGCGCCACCCCTTCGGAATCTCCCCCAGCTCCGAGTCCTCGAAGGAATCGGGGAAGAGGTCGGCGAGGGGCTTGGGCAGGCCGGGGTCGCGGCCTTCGGCCTTGGCACGGACGGGGTCGAAGTCCACGAACCACGACTTGAAGAGCGCCCGCGCCATCGCCT
>JBBDKM010000088.1:0-1808 GCA_040879385.1 Thermoanaerobaculia bacterium
GCAAAAGGACGACCCCATCGGCCGCAATCTCTTCCCTCCCGAGCTCGTGATGAGCCACCAGCAGCAGATCGGGCTCGAAGAGGATCAGCGGGAGACGATGAAGAAGGAGATCGGGAAGGCTCAATCGAAGTTCCTGGACCTCCAGTTCCAGATGCAGCGGGAGACCGAGAGGCTGATTCAACTGCTCCAGGCCAGACCCGTCGAGGAAGTCAAGGTCCTCGCACAGGCGGACGCGGTGATGCGGCTGGAGACGGAGACGAAGAAGACGCACCTCTCCCTCCTGATCCGGATCAAGAACGCGCTCACGGCGGAGCAGCAGGCGAAGCTGATGGACATCCGGCAGCGAGAGGAAAAGTGAAGCGTCCGACGATCCTCTTCACGCTGCTGTTCCCGCTCGTGTCGGCTCCGGGCAGCGAGACGGCGCTCCCGCGGGTCCGCTGGGAACCGGAGCAACGCCTGACGGCCGATCCGGCGCCATCCCTCCTCACGTACAACTTCGCACACAGCATCGCAGCGGACGAGTCGGGGTGGGTGCATGCCGTCTGGTACGACGCCCGCGACGGAAGCCCGCGGATCTATTACAAGCGGTCGGCCGACAGCGGCAGGAGCTGGGATCCGGATACACGCCTTGAAAGCGCGGGGCCCGACGAGCATCCGGCGATCGCCATCTCCGGCCGGAACGTCTACGTCGTCTGGCACGGTATCCGCGATGGGAGATTCGACATATTCCTCAGGCGCTCGGCCGACGGCGGGCTCACCTGGGAACCGATGACGGCCCTGACGGACGGGCACAAGGCTGCCCACGCTTCGATCGCGGCTTCCGGCTCCGACGTGCATGTCGTCTGGGGAGACAACCGAACCGGCCACGCCGAGATCCATACGCGGCGCTCCACGGACTTCGGCCTGAGCTGGGATGAGGAAACACGGCTGACGGACCTGCCTTACGAGTCCTGGGTTCCGACGGTCGCCGCTTCGGGGCGGCATGTCCTCGTGGCCTGGGTGGACTATCGCGACGGAAACGAGGAGGAGTACGTCAAGCGCTCCACTGACGGTGGCGTCACCTGGGGCCCGGACACCCGGTTGACCAGCGACCCGGCCGATTCCTGGGCGCCTTCGCTCGCGATCTCGGGACCGGCCGCTTACCTCGTCTGGTTCGATAGGCGGGACGGCGGCGTGACGGACGTCGACGTGGAGAAAAAGCTGGACGACATCATGAGGCTCGTGGGACTTCCCGTCGAGCCACCGCCGCTGCGCGATCCGTCGGTCTATTACCTTCCCCCCTTCATGCAGCGGGTGGAGGAGAAACGGAAGAAGATCCAGGACGCCGCGCCGGCGTGGGTGCGCGGCGGCGGTGATCCGCGAAGGCTCGAGACCGAGCTGCGCGAGTTCGAAGAGAAAATGCGATCCTGGTCGTTCGGCTGGGAAATCTACTTCAAGCGCTCGCTGGATGGAGGAGCGAGCTGGAGCCCGGACATCCGATTGACCCATGCTCCAGACGTTTCCGCCCGCCCCTCGATCGCCGCCCAGGGAAGCGGTCTGCACGTCGTCTGGTTCGACGGGCGCGATGGGAACCTCGAGGTTTACGGGAAGCACTCCTCCGACGGGGGGAACACCTGGTCGAGCGACCTCCGCCTGAGCGAGGCCGCAGGGGACTCGGCGCACCCGACCGTGGCGGTCTCGGGAAGTTTCGTGCATGTCCTCTGGCACGACACCCGCCACGGGAACGCGGACATCTATTACAGGCGCGCCTCTCTCGGGCGACCTTCCCCGCGAACCGTGCCCTTTCGCCAGGGAGGCTGACTCTCGCT
>JBBDKM010000089.1:0-1599 GCA_040879385.1 Thermoanaerobaculia bacterium
AGCGGAGGAGGTTCGCGATGCGGGAGCCCGCAGCGGTCGAGCGCGTCAGCGCGAGCCGTGCGGGCGACGTGGTCGAGGCCGGTCCGCCGAGCCGCGTGCCGGTGCGTCAGCAAGTCCCGAGCGAGCGAAAGCGACGGAGAGCGCTGCCGCCAGGAGCGGGATCCAGGCGTCCGGCGCGTTCATGGCCAGCAAGGTCGCGCCGGTGATCGCGCACCAGATCGCCGGAATGACCATCAGAAACCCCCGCCCGCTGCCTCTGGCGAGCAGGAGGATTCCGAGGGTGGCGACGGCCGTCGGGTCGGGCGCCACGCCGAAGAGCTCGACCCCCTTCCATCCCCGGCCGAGGAGCGGGCCGGCGAGGGGCTCGACCACCAGCGCGAATAGGAGGATCGCCGCGCCCACCCGCCCGGCGGGTTCGGCCGGCCGCTCGAACAGCAGCCGCCCGCGGACGACCCCGATCCAGATCAGAAGCGCCGCCTCGAGGCCGAAGGCCCAGGCAAAGTAGAGGGCCGAATAGTTGATCGTCGCGTAGCGGGCGGCGTGAAACGCGATTCCGACCCAGAGCCAGCACGCCGCGAGAATCGCCGCGATCAGGCGCCCGGACGACGCCGAGGCTCGGCGCGAGAGCGGCACGATCGCCAAACCCAGGCCGAGCGCCAGAATCTGCGCCGGCCAGATCGCGGCGTTGTAGATCTCGAAGAGCCGGTAATACGTGCGGGGCGTGAAGAGCAAGAAGTCAGAGAGGTGGTATGTCCACCACTCCGACATCAGAGCTTCTCGACTTCGGCGACGATCCGCCGGCGCATGGCCTCGTCGGGCAGGCGGCCGTAGGAGGCGCCGACGTCCTCCTTCACGTGGTCGACGCGCGAGGTCGCCGGGATCGCGCACGTGACCGCCGGATGCGAAACGATGAATTTCAGGAGCACCTGCGCCCAGTTCGCGCAGTCGATCTCCGCCGCCCAGGCCGGCAGCGGCGAACGCTCGGCCCGGCGGATGAGGTCCCCCCGCTGGAACGGGCGGTTGCAGATCACGGCGATCTTGCGCTCCCGCGCGAGCGGCAGGATCCGTTGCTCCACCTCGCGGTCGACCGCGTTGTAGGTCACCTGGACGAAGTCGATCGGCTGCGCCCGCATGACCCGCTCGATTTCGTCGTGGCGCCGCCCGTCGGACGTCGTGATCCCCACGTAGCGGAGCTTCCCCGCCGCCTTCATCGCGAAGAGCGTCGGCAGATGCCCTTCCCAGGCCATCACGTTGTGCACCTGGAGCAGGTCGAAGCGCGGGATGCCCCAGCGCCGCCGCGACTCCTCGATCTGGCCCGGCCCCTTCGCGCCCGACGAGATCCAGACCTTGTCGGCCGAGAAGAGCTGCTTCGGGTGGCCGAGCTTCCGAAGACCGTACCCGATCACCTCCTGCGAGGACCCGTACATCGGCGAGGAGTCGATCAGCCTCCCGCCCTCCGCGAAGAAGGCGCGCATGACCTCCGCGCACGAGTCCCGGGCTGCCACGTCGTCGCCGACGTTGAACGTCATCCAGCTCCCGAGCCCCACGAGCGGCAGCACCTCCCCGCTCGACGGGATCGGTCGCGTCAGGATCGGCCCG
>JBBDKM010000089.1:1699-10380 GCA_040879385.1 Thermoanaerobaculia bacterium
CGCACCGGCCGCGGCGAGCGAAGCCAGGAAGGCGCGGCGGCTGAGCGTGTCGGTTTGTCGCATCGGGTTTTTCGCGTCGGTTCAACTCTCGCGCAACGCGAAGTCGGAGTCGTCCATTCCGAGCGCTTGCTTTGGAGGTCGTCGCGGGACGCGCCGGCTCCGGCGGGCTCTCAGCGTTCCCTCTCCCGCCTCACGATCACTTTCTTCCCGCGAACGCCCGCGGAGCGAAGGGCGCGGATGACGTCTTCGGCGATCGCCTCGGGCACCTCGACCAAGGAGAAGCGCTCGGCGATCTGGACCGAGCCCACGTCGCGCGGATTGACCTTCGCTTCGTTGACGATCGCGCCCACGAGATCTCCGGGTCGCACGCCCGCGGCCCGGCCCGCACCGACGAAGACCTTCGCAGAATTCCTCGCCTCGCCCCCGGCGGGCCGGGCCTTCGTTTCCCGCCTGCCGGCACGCGCCGGCGGCGGCGTGGCGACCGCCGGGATCTCGTGCTCGTCGCTGGCCGAGCCGGAGCCCGTCGCGGACGGGTCCGCGAGCTTCACCGCCGCGGCGGCCACGTCCATCGGATCGAATTCCTCGGCGAGCGACTCCACGACCACGCGGTAGGCGTCGAGTCCGCCTGCGAGCAGCGACTCGCGCAGGGAGGCGCGCGTCAGCTCGAGGCGCTTCGCACGCAGATCCGCGACGGTCGGGACGCTCCCGATCTCGATCTTCTGCCTCGTCGCGCGCTCGATGTTCTTCAGCTGCCAGTGCTCCCGCGGTTCGGCAAGGGTGATCGCGACGCCTTCGCGCCCCGCGCGCCCCGTGCGGCCAATCCGGTGGATATAGGCGTCCGCCGACGAGGGCACGTCGTAGTTGATGACGTGCGAGAGGTGCCCGATGTCGAGACCGCGCGCCGCCACGTCCGTCGCGACGACGAGCTCGAGCGTTCCGGCACGTAGCTTCTTCATCACCCGATCCCGCTCCGCCTGCGAGATCCCACCGTGAAGGGCCTCGACGCGCAGGCCCCGGCTCTTGAGGTTCTCGGTCAGATCGTCCACCTCGAGCCGCGTCCTGCAGAACACGAGCGCCGCCGTCGGGGTCTCCAGATCCAGCACCCGCCCGAGTGCTGCCCGCTTATGGCCGCGCGCGACGACGTAGGCCGTCTGGCGGACCTTTGGCAGCTTGCCCGCGGGCGTCTGCTCCCGTGCGATCTCGAGGCGCACGGGATCCTTCAGGTGCCTCGAGGCAATGGCGATGATGCGCGGCGGGAGAGTCGCGGAGAAGAGCGCCGTCTGCCGGTCCGCCGGCGTCACGGCGAGGATGGCCTCGAGATCCTCCGCGAACCCCATATCGAGCATCTCGTCGGCCTCGTCGAGGACCAGAGTGCGCACGGCCTCGAGCCGCAGGGTCTTGCGGTTGACGTGGTCGAGGGCTCGCCCCGGAGTCGCGACGACCACGTCGACCCCGCGCTTGAGCGCCCGCAACTGCGAGTCCATCGAGGCTCCGCCGTACACCGGCAACACGCGCGCCCCGATGTTCTTGCCGTAGCGGTGCACGGCCTCCGCGAGCTGCATGGCGAGCTCGCGCGTCGGAACGAGGATCAGGGCGACAGGGCCTGCTCCTTTCGCGGGCTCGGCCGCTAGACGATGGAGGATGGGCAACGCGAAGGCCGCCGTCTTTCCCGTACCGGTCGCCGCCTGCGCCAGGACGTCACGCCCGGCGAGAAGCGGCGGGATCGCCTGCTGCTGGATCGGCGTTGGCTCTTCGTACCCGAGGGCCGTGAGAGCAGAGAGGAGCCTGGCGTCGAGCGCGAGCGACGAAAAGGCGGGTGACGCGGTGGTAGGCATGATCCCCATTCTGACCGAGGGCGACATCCAGGTCGAACGAGAGCAGGATTCCGGCGTTCGCCGCTTCTGGATGCACTTTCGGTGCCGGCGTCGCATCCAGCCGAGCGCCGTCCACCGGCATGCCCTTCGCCGGGCGCATAGAATCCCAACAGACTCCATGCCGATTTCTCCGGGCACACGTCTTGGCCCCTACGAGATCCTCGCGCCGATCGGCGCGGGAGGGATGGGGGAGGTCTATCGCGCGCGCGACGAGCGGTTGAAGCGCGACGTCGCGATCAAAGTTCTACCGGCGTCGTTCTCCGACAATCCCGAGCGCCTCCGGCGCTTCGAGCAGGAGGCCCAGGCGGCCGGAGCTCTCAACCATCCCAACATCACCGCGGTATACGACACCGGGACGAATCCCGGCGACGGCGCGCCCTTCATCGTGACGGAGCTCCTCGAGGGAGAGACGCTGCGCTCGCGCCTCTCGGGCGGCGCCCTGCCGGTCCGCAAGTGCCTCGACTACGCGGCGCAGATCGCGCGCGGCCTCGCCGCGGCGCACGAGAAGGGCATCGTCCACCGGGACTTGAAGCCCGAGAACCTGTTCGTCACCAAAGACGGCCGCGTCAAGATCCTGGACTTCGGCCTCGCGAAGCTGACGGAGAGCGAGCCCGGCGCCGCGTCGCAGACCGGCCTGCCGACACAGCCCGCCGGGACGGAGCCGGGCGTCGTGATGGGCACGCTCGGCTACATGTCGCCGGAGCAGGTGCGGGGAAAGCCGGCCGATCCACGCTCCGACATCTTCTCGTTCGGCGCGGTCCTCTACGAGATGCTCTCCGCCCGCCGCGCCTTCCACCGCGATTCGGCCGCCGACACGATGTCGGCGATCCTGAGGGAGGATCCGCCGGATCTCTCGGCCACGAACCAGAACATCCACCCGGGCCTCGAGCGGATCGTGCGGCACTGCCTGGAAAAGAACCCGGAGGAGAGGTTCCACTCGGCCCACGACCTGGCGTTCGACATCGAGGCGATCTCCGGCGTCTCGGGTCAGACCACGGTCCCGGCAGCGGGGGCGAAGAGGCGCCTTCCCGTGTGGGCCCTCATCGCGGCCGCCGCCGTCGCAGCGGCGCTCCTGACGCACTTCGCCGAGAAGGCGCTCGTGCGCATCTCGCCTCCCTCGTTCCACCAGCTCACGTTTCGCCGCGGCCAGATCTTCTCGGCGAGGTTCGATCCGGAAGGGAAGACCGTGGCGTACTCGGCGTCGTGGGAAGGCAGCCCGATGGAGATCTTCGTGGTCCGGCCGGATGCTCCCGAGTCCAAGCCGTTCGGCCTCTCCGGCGCGGAGGTCCTCGCGATCTCGAACTTCGGCGAGATGGCGGTGTCGCGGAACCGCCACGTTCCGTACCCCTTCCAGCGCAGCGGTACGCTGGCGCGGGTCGCGGTTTCCGGTGGAGCGGCTCCGCGAGACATCCTGGAGGACGTCCTGTGGGCGGACTGGGCCCCGGACGGCAAGAGCCTCGCCGTCGTGCGGGCCGCGACCGGCCGGATGCGGCTCGAGTACCCCGTCGGGAAGATGCTCTACGAGACGAGCGGCTGGCTGAGTAATCCGCGCGTCTCCCCGGACGGAGAGCGGGTGGCCTTCGTCGACCATCCCACCGTCGGGGACACCGGGGGCTCCTTCGCGGTCGTGGACCGCTCCGGGCGCAAGACGACGATCTCCCGTTTCTTCGAGTCGGCCGACGGCCTCGCCTGGTCGCCGCGCGGGGAGATCTGGTTCACGGCCGCGGTGACCGGCACCAACCAGGCCCTCTACTCGGCGACGCCGCGTGGCTCGGTTCGGGTGCGGGCGCGCATCCCGGGCGTTCTGACGATTCAGGACATCTCGCGCGAGGGACGGCTCCTGGTGACGCGCATGGCGGCGCGCTCGGAGATCGTCGGTCTCTCGCCGGGGGGGGAGTCGAAGGAGCGGGACCTGACATGGCTCGACTGGTCCGTGCCGGCGGCCATCTCACGCGACGGAGGGACCCTTCTCTTTTCCGAATCGGGGCAAGGCGGGGGGACCGGCTACTCGGTTTACATCCGCAAGCTGGATGGCTCGCCGGCGGTGCGGCTCGGCGAGGGAACGTCGTGTGACCTCTCTCCCGACGGGCGATGGGCGCTCGCGATCGCGCACCCCGTCGTCGATCCGCAGCTCGTGGCCTACCCGACGGGCGCCGGAGATCCCATCGTCTTTCCGAAGCAGGGCGTGTCCGTTGCAAACGCGAGCTTCCTGCCCGACGGCAAGCGCATGCTGGTCAGCGCGAGCGAGCCGGGCCGCGGCCTGCGCCTCTACCTGCGCGACTTCCCGGGCGGGACTATGCGAGCGCTGTCGCCGGAAGGCTACCTCGGCTTGTACGTGTCGCCGGATGGGCAATGGGCCATCGCAATCGGGCCCGACCGAAAGACCGTTCTCTATCCGATCGGCGGCGGCGAGCCCCGAATTGTTCCCGGAATGGGCCCGAACGATGGGGTGGCGCAGTTCTGCGGGGACTCACGCTGCCTCTACGTGTTTCGGCAGGGGGAGGCCCCCGTCAACGTCTACAAGCTCGACCTCGCAACCGGGCACAGGGAGCTCTGGAAAACGCTGATGCCCGCCGACGCAACCGGCGTCTCCGAGATCACGCCCCTCGTCAATCCCAGCGGCGACGCGTACGTCTACCGTTTCTTCCGCGCGCCCGGGGATCTGTACATCATGGACGGGGTGCGTTAGCCACTGCGGGCCGCCCTCTCGACCGTCCTCAGCCGGTTAAACCGGCGGTCAACGCAAGCGCGAACCAGGATCTTCACCGCCGCGATGCGGCGAACCGAAATCCAGCCCTCAGTGCTTCTCGGACTTCGCCTTCTCCATCTGCTGGGTCATGAATGCGTTGAACTTCATGTACTCATCGCTGTCCGTCTTCGCTCATTTCAGCAGAATATCAGATTTTCTGATATCTGCCCACACCACAAGCCGTATGGCTTCTCACGGCACCCCTTGACCGGTGGGGACAACCGTACTATTATCCGTACGGTTATGCGTACCAGAGGTTACCGATGACCGAGATCGCCCTGATGAAGGCCCGGGAAAAGCTCACGGGTTTGAGCCGCGAACTTCAAAAGAATCCGAAGACGGTTGTCCGCATCACGCATCGTGGCAAGCCCGCGATGACACTGATGTCAGCCGAGCTTTACGACACACTTGTCGAGACTCTGGATGTCATGTCCGATCGGACGACGTCAGATGCTTTGCGTAGAAGTCTTCGGGATATCGAATCGGGGAAGGTCCACACGCTGGATGAGGTCGCAGCCCGACTCGGGCTGACTCGTTGAATCCGTGGCGGCGCCACAACGTCCTCTGGACGGAGACGGCGCTCGGAATGGTCGAAGCGGTCGGCGACCGGCGGATCCAGCAACAACTGTTCGACACGTCGAAAAGATCGGAAGCGGACCCCGAGAAGCAAGGAAAGCCGCTTCGCGAAGAGCTACTCGGTTTTCGTAGTCTGCGCGTCGTCGGCCAGCGCTACCGCATCATCTATTCGATCGACACTCTCGCCGGAACCGTTTATGTCGTTGCGGCGGGTATCCGGCGCGAGGGCGCGCGTGACGATGTCTATCTCTTGGCCCAAAGGCTGGTTCGGCTTGGTCTCGCGCCATCTCCTCGCCCTCGAAAGCTCCATCCACGCGCGGTTGCGCCGAAAAAGAAGAAGTAGTTCCTCCCACCGAGGGACGCCGCTGGCTGCCCGTCGAGTCCTCGGACGAAGGATCTGGACCTACTCTGCCGCCTTGGCCGCCGGTACCGGTTTCAGGTCAAACGCCCCGGTGCTCTCGATGAAAATCAGACATTCCGAAGTCCTGTCGCAGCCCGTAATGTGCTTGTAGCTTCCTCCCGGCTGGAACACGTAGGAGCCTGGCCCCATCCGCATTTCGGACTTTCCCTCCGGAGTCTGCGTGTAGGTTCCCGAGACCACGACGATCTTGATCGCGTTCGTATGCGTGTGGAGGGGTGCGAGAAAGCCGGCCGGAAACTTCAAGAACGCGCCGTATCCGCCCTTGGTATGGTCGCCCCAAACATCGGCGATCTTGATACCCGGCGCACCTTTGGGATCCAGGTCCGCCCACTTCAGATCGCTCGACGGCATGAAGACGGGTATCCCTGCCTTGATGACCGCCTTCGCCTTCGACTCCCCCGGTTCCTGCGCGAGAACCGCCGCCGCCAGAACGCACGACACCGCAAACGCGAGAATGTGCTTCGCCCTCATCGATCCCTCCTTGTCATTGCGTGCTCTTGAGCCGACGCTATCAAAACAGGTTCATTCCGAGCGCAGCAAGGCGCTGCGCTCCTCGAATGACGGCTTAAGGTCTCGGGCTCCGCTAAGGCCTCGCTCCCACCCAGCTCCGCGCGAGCGCCGCAAGCCGCGGCCCCTCTTCCGGCCAGTCGTGGAGAGTGGCCGGGTCGAAGTCGGCGCCGTTCGGCCAAACGAGAGTCCTGCTCTCCTCGTCAAGACGGACTTGATCGAACACTTTGAGATCTGCGAGTGGGCCGAAGATCTCACCCGCGAGCACCGGGCGAAAATCCACTACCTGCACGGTTCCGTCCTCGAACCGAATCCGGAGCGTGAACGGAGCGACTTTCTCGAACCCGGTCACCGCGTGAATGGCGTGGCTCATGTGCGCACCTCAACTCAGTCAGCGAAGCGGCGGCAGGAGCTCGAGCTTCGCGTCCACGGCCTTACAGGCGACGATCAGATCGGTCACGATCCGCTCGTCGATGTCGAAGGAACCCTCGTACTCACCCGTGTTTCGAAGAGCGTGAGCCTTCGCGAGGACCCGCCAGATCTCTGGTCCGAGGTCCAGCGTGTGCGGAAGCACCTGGAAGACGATGTACCGGTTCTCCGGGCGGAACCCGTGATACCGAAGCGCCGCCAGGCAGAGCGCGTGCGCCGCGTTATAAGCGAGGTCGAAGCGGCTCGGCAAGGAGTTCGCTGGGTTGCCGGAATCGTTCAGCCTGGCCAGACCGGAGCCTTTCAGACCTTCGAATTCATTCGCATCGGGTGGTTCCGTTGCGAGCGACGACCCAACCAGGCGATCAAGCGGCGAGGTCACTCTCACTCCCGATGATCCACAGCTTCGGCTGGTCAAACACCCTTCTCAGAAAGGCGTTCCCCTTTTTCAGGCGATTGGCGACGTCCTGGCGTCCATAAACGGTCGGGTTGACCTCACGCTGCAGCGCTGCCCGAAATGGCTCGAGTGCGGCGTAGACAGCCGCGTAATCAAGTTTGTCGCTGACGATCAGCAGATCGATGTCGCTCCGGGCCGTATCCTTCCGTTTTGCAACCGAGCCATAGACGAATGCTGCAAGGATGTCCTCGGCTAGAGGCTTGAGCGCCTCCCGAAGGGGCTCAGCGAGACCCACCGTCTTCCAAACGATGCCTCGCAGCTCCTCGAACAGAGGCGAGGCTGGGTTTGCCTGGTAGTGTTTCTGACTTCCGACTCTTCGCACCGTGACGAGACCGCTCTGTTCCAGTTTGACGAGCTCCCGCTGGACGGCTCCGGATCCCGCAGACGCCATTCGGATGAGCTCCGTCGCATAGAAGCTTCGATCCGGCTGCCCGAATAGGAGCGCCAGGACCCGCTGCTGCGTGGACGAAAACAGTGCGTCCGCCAGGCTCGTGGCTGCCCGGTGCGGTCTCCTATGCTGCGGTCTCGAGTGCATACCCAATCTGGGTTAAATCATACCCGATTTGGGTATCATCGACAAGAGCAGCAATGCGGCCGTCTCCTCAGGCGTGATGAGAGCGGCCACCGCGGCAGCGAAGGGAGCCTACCTGCCGCCTTGCGCCGTCTCTTCTGCCACCTGCGCCTGGAAGCGCCAGAGGCTGCTGCGAATCGACACTCCGACGGCGAGCAGCGTGCCGTCGCGGCCCCACGCGGGCGACTGAAGGTCGCCGTCGAAGGTCACGGGAAGCCGCTCGAGCACGGCCGTCGCCGGGTCGAGGAGCGCGACGCCGCGGAACATCGTGTCGGGCGAAGTGACGGTGACGGCGATCCGGCCGTCCGGGCCAACCGCCGATCCGGAGATCGGGATCGGCGCGAGTCGAAGAGAGCTGGTGAAGAGAATCGAGAGCTCGGATCCCCCGTCGAGCGGGACGCGAAAGAGTTTGACCCCGTCGAGCGCGTTGACCTGGACGATGAGCGACGGAACGGGGCCGCGCGGATCGACGGCGACGCCGTTGGCGGGGCGCAGCTTGCGCGGAGCGCCTCCCTCGATTCCGATCGCGAAGAGGGACCCCGCGTTGACGTAGTAGAGCGTCTGGCCGTCGGGAGACGCCACGAGGCTTTGCGGAGCGATCCCCCGCGTTCCCTCGAGCCGGCGGACGATGCGCCCCTCCGGAATCGTCGCCACGGTGATCAGGGGAGGCTGGCCGACGCTGCCGGACAGGAAAGCCACGAGGTTCTCGCCCACGAGGGTGGCCGGCGGCGTGGCCTGTTCGGCGGAGTCCAGAAACGGCCGCAGATGTCCGTCGGGCGCGGAGATCACGAGCCGTCTGCGTCCGAGGACCTGGTTGGGAATGAGCACTCCGCCGTCGGGAAGCTGAACGGGGCTCGTCCCCAGATTGCCCGCCATCGTGACGAGCTGATCCGGCACGCCTCCCATCGGCGAGAATTGGAGCAGCTCCGCGGGACTGTCCATGGTGCTGACGAAGAAGCTGCCGTTAGCGCCCGAGTCCAGGCCCCACGGCTTTCCGGTTACGGGGAACAGGATCTTGCTCTGCTCCCCGTCGAGCGACACCGAGATCGCCTGCTGGAGGTCGCCGAAGGTGACGAAGGCGAGGACCGAGTTGCCGTCCG
>JBBDKM010000090.1:0-59837 GCA_040879385.1 Thermoanaerobaculia bacterium
CGACGCTCAGGAGATCGGAACACCGATCGCCCTCAGGACACCCCGTTCAACGTCCTCGAGGAGCCCGGCGGACAGAGGGCCTCCCAGAGCGGAGGCCCCGAGGAGGCGCTTGGGCAACGTCGTGATCTGCTCGCACTCGAGCACCGAGTCCCTCGGGAGCCCGGCCGTTCCCTTCCTCAAGCGAACGTGTGTTGGCGCCGCGCGCAGCGTCGTGCTCGCCGGAATCACGAGGACATCGTCGGCAAGCCGGTTCCTAGCGTCTACCGAGACGACCAGAGCCGAACGCCGCTTGGCGTCCGGCTCTCCTGGGATCTCCACCCAGTAAAGGCAGCCCCGTTGCGGAGCGGGGTTCACTTCCAGGTCTCGCCGAGGGCGCGGCCTCCCAGCTCAGCCCATTCCGCGTCCTCCGCACGCTCGCCGGAGTCGAGCGAGGCGTAGTAGCTTTCGATCGCGTCTTCGAGGCTCCGCCGACGCCGATCTCGTGCCCAGCGCGCCAGAGCCGTCTCGACGACCTCGCTGCGGCTGGTGCCTCGCGCGAGGCGGTCGCAGTCCCGCACGAGCGACCGTTCGACTGTGACCGAGATCTTGGTCTTCGGCATTGTCCCACCTCCTATCGGATATAGTATCCTACCACCCGCGGAGAAACCAAAAGCCAGGGAACGGTGACGGCGCGGCGGCGAAGGAAACGGCGATCACGGCGCCCGCGATCACCCTGGGACAGGCCTTCGACCGGCATGGGATCGCGCGAAGGTCGACTGCGAGGGGGCCGAGTACGAGATCCTCCTCGGCCTGCCGGAGGAGACGCTCTGCCGCATCGCCCGGATCGCCCTCGAGTACCACGACCATGTCACCTCCCACACTCACGAGGAGCTCGTGCGGTTCCTCGAGGAGCACGGCTTCGCGGTCCGGACGCGCCCGAGCCCCGCCTACTACGAACTCGGCTTCCTCTACGCCTCCCGTGGGGTCTGACCCCCTTACTTCACCACGTACACCGCGAAGTTGCGGTCCGGGTGCGTTTGCGAAATCGTGCGCCCGGTTCCTCCGGGATAGAGCTCCCGCAGCTTCTCGAAGCGCTCGGTGTCGGTGGACCGGTAGAGGAAAACGAGCGGCCTGGCCTCGAGGCCCTCGGGCACCTTCGGGGACACGATGTTGTGGGTGTCGGACCAGCCCGGATCGTCGAGCTCGAAGGCGATGTTGCGGGCGTCGACCCAGAAGTCGGCCGCCAGAAGATAGGTTTGCGAGATCGGGACTCCGCGGGCGCGGTACTGCTTGATCACCTCGGCCATCTCCATCGAGTGCTCGATCAGGTGATCGTAGCTTGCACCGAAGCGGACGAAATAGGCGTGGGCGTTTTGCTGGACCGAGAAGACCGCTCCGGCGGCGAGCGCCGCGAGCCCGGCGACGCGCGGCACGAGCCGCTCCCGCGAGAAGCCCCGGGCGAGGTACGCGAAAGGCAAAGCCACGAGCAGGAAGACCACCGGAATCGCGGGACCTGCCCGGTTGAGGCTCGGGTTCTCGTTTGGAAAGGCGATCACGAGTGTCGAAGGGAGCGTGAGCAGGATGATCGCCGGCAGCAGCCAGGCCCAGCGCCACGAGCGGAGGGCCACGTACGCGAGCGCCAGGACAAGGCCCGCCAGCAGGAGCCCTCCCGAGACGACGTCGAGAAACGGGTCATTCTCCTGCAACATGGTCCAGGTCGAAGCGCCCCTCCAGTGGAAGGCCTTCGCCATGTTCCCGAGGTTGTCCAGGAAGATCTGCAGCGGCTCGCCGGCGATCGCCTGCTCCACGGAGGTGGCGCGCGTGACGACGCGGGACCAGAAGAACTCGCGGTGCTCCCCCACCAGCATGAACTTGCCGAGCGGCAAGAAGACGCTCGCCGCGGTGCCCGCGATCAAGAGACCGTCCGCGACGACCCGCCACCGCCCCCCCCGGCGCCGGCGGTCGCAGAGCGCCAGGATGAGGGCGAGCGGCACGAGCAGCGGCACGACGCGAAAGGGCGTGTAGGTGTAGAGCCCGGCTCCGATCGCCGCGCCCGCCGCGAGGGCCGAAAGACGGTCGCCGCGCCGGAGATACCGGAGAAGCAGCCAGATCGCGAAGGCCGTCAGAGCAACCGGGTAGGGATAATCGAGACCCGGCCGCGCGAGCGAGAACGGCCACTTGCCCCAGGCAACCAGGGCGGCCGCCGGCAGACCCAGTCCTGCTCCTCCGAGCTCCCGACCCATCAGATAGACGCCGAGAATCGTGAGGAGCCCGAAGGCCGCGGTCGCGATCTTCAGCGTGAGGTAGTGCAAGGGAAGCCCGAAGATCTCGATCAGCGTCGCCGTCCAGTAAAAGTGAGCGGGGGGCAGACCGAGGTTGCGAAAGAAGTAGATCGCATGCCGCCCCTCGAGCAGATCCCGCATGTCGAGAATCTCTTCGGCGTGGTCGCTCACCGGGTTCCCCGGGACGCCGGCGAGCTCGTGAAAGTGGAAGAAGGCCGCCGCGAGCAGGATCGCGGCGAGCGCTCCCCCCGCGGCCCAGCGGCCGGCCGGCGCCGGCTGAGGAACCGCAGCGGCCTTCGGAGACGACCACCATGCCCACAGCCAAAGCGCGATGGCCGCGCCCCAGGCGAGGACCCCCGAGAGGCGAAATTCCTCCGCCGGCATCTGCCACCAACAGACCCCCGCCGCGGCGAACGACAGGCCGAGCGGGATCCATCTCGGAGCTCGCGCGGGGGGATCGAGTGTTCCGAGCTCGTCTGACGGCGGCGGCGAAAGCCATGCAACCAGGGCCCAGAGGAGGAGTCCCCCCGCGAGGCTCGCCATCGTCCCCGGTGAGAGGACCTGCTTCCCCATGGAAACCGAAGCCGCGACGAGCAGGGCAAGGCCCGAGAGACCCACCCAGGGGGCGGCCCGGCGGATGCCCTTCGGCGTCTCGATCAGAACGGATACCCGATCGACAGCAGGATCCTCCCCTTCTCCGTAGTCGAGCCGCTGCCGCGGATGCAGGATGTCGGATCCGTCCGCGGGTCGCAGGCCGACCCGTCGGGGTACTGCGTCACGGTGACGTCGAAGGGGAGCGTTCGTTGCTGTACCGGCAGCGCGTACTCCAGACGCAGGGGCCCGATCGGCGTCATGTAGTGGAGGCCGGCGCCGATCGACTGGCGCAGGCCCGTGTCGCCCTCGAGACGGAAGTTGATGTCGCCGGGATTCTCCCAGACCTGGGCGAGGTCGTAGAAGATCGAGGCGCCGAGGTTTCCGAGGATGGGGACGCGGTACTCCAGGCTCCAAGCCATGAAGCCGTTGCCGCCGATGATGCGCGGGCCCGGACTGCAGTCGTACTCCACGAGATCCGGATACGTCGCGGCACAGTTGCCCTCGCCCGCGGTCGTGTGGAGCGTGGCCTGGGTGTTGTCGTCGACCGTCACGCCGGGGATTCCGAGTAGGTCCGTGTCGAACCCGCGGCCCGTCGCCGACCCGCCCGCGAAGAACCGTTCGGCGATCGGCACGGGCACCTCCGCCGCCAGCTCGTATGGAAAGATGGCGCCCGCACGCCCGGACACCCCCACCACGCCCCCGAGAAATCGCGTGAACCACGCGGCCTGGCCCGAGACCTTGCCGTACCGCGCCGTGGCGTTGACGAACGGGAACGCGTACTTGCCGGCGACCGTGGCGTAATAGCCGCGGGTGGGATCCAGAATGTCGTCACGGCGGTCGTAGAAGAGGCTCGGCCCGATGGCCGACTGCTTGATCGGCTGGTCAGACTTCGGGAACTTCTCGCGCTCGATGGTCGACAGGTCCTCGGGGTTGCGCGGCGAGATCTGCTGGTACTCGTAGCGCAGGCCCAGCCGCATGTACTTCTGGAACATCCGCGAAGACTCCAGATACCCGCCGATGCGGTCGATGTCGATGTCCTGAATCGGCGCCCGGCTCACGAACGCGACGAAGGTCAGGGGCACGCCGGTGTGGAACAGGTACGGCTCGAAGAGGCTGGCGAAGATATGCCCGCGTTTAGAAAGCGGGGCGTACTGGATCTCGAGCGTCGCCGAGCGCATCCGACCGAAGAGGTTGCGATAGGTCCCCCCCACGATTCCGAAGACGTCGTTGCGGTTCTCCGTCGCGCCGGCGGCGTACTGGTATCCGAAGCCGTACAGGAGGGAGAGCCGCCGCGCCTCCGTCAGATCGATCACGACGTTTCGCACGGGCCCCTCGGCGTCCGACGGCTCGGGCTTGACCTCGATCGAGCGGAAAACGCCCGTGCGCGACAGGTTCTGGTGGGTGTCGGCGATCTTCTCCTCGGAGTACGGCTCGCCCTCCTTCCAGGCCACCTGCCGGAGGATCCGGTCCTGGTCCGTGACCGCGTTGCCGCGCACGATCGTCTTTCCGAAGAACTCGCGCATTCCCTCGACCACGCGGTAGACGACCTCTGCCCGCGTGCGATCCGGCGAGAGGGTGTACCGGTCCTGGACGGAGGCCTGCGGCCAGCCGTTGTTCCGGTACCAGGACGTCAGCGCGGCGACGTCCTGGCGCACCGCGCTCGGATTGAAAGGCTCGCCCGCCTTGACGATCAGCAGGCCGTCGATCTCGGCGGACGTGAGCCGCTCCGCCCCCTCGACACGGCGCTCGACGACGACGGCGCGGGGGCCCTCCTCCACGGCGACCACGACCTCCAGCAGGCCGACCTGCGACCCGTCGTTCACGCGTTCTTCCACGCGGGCTTCGATCCAGCCGTGCGTCTGGTAGTAGCCGAGGATGGCGCTCGAGTCCTCGGTCAGAACCGCGTCGACGAGCCGTCCCTTGCGCACGAGCGGCAACCCCTTCTCGCGAGTCACCATCAGGTCCCGCAGCGTGTCCTCGGAAACCGAGGCGTTGCCGGTGATCGTGATTCTCTCCACCGCGTATTTCGGCCCCGGCCGGACGGCGAGCGTCACGACGACGGGATCGCCCTCCCGGTCCGCGGTCGCAGTGACCTTCGCCCTGTAGCGACCCTCCCGCTGGAGCCGCTGTCGCCGGTCGTCGGCCCATTGCTGCAGCAGGTCTTCGTCGAAGGACTGCCCCTCGAGCAGCGCCAGGAGCTCGCGCCGGGCGGCCTTCTCCTTGACGCCCGTGACGGCGAGCGTGTATCGCGGCCCGACGAGGACCCGATACACGGGACGGACCCTCCCGTCGTCGGTGGGCTCGGCGGCGATGAGCTCGGCCGAGGCGCGGAAGTAGCCCTCGCCGAGCAGGAACTTGCGCATGCGATCCGCGCTGGCGCGCGCGGCGGACTCGCGATAGCGGGATCCTTCGCGCACCTTCCCCTTTCGCGCGAGAGTGGCGGCGTCGAAGGGCGCCGTCTCGCCGTCGAAGAACGGCGCCGCCAGGCGGGCGCGCTCGCCCGCGGCGACGCGATAGGTGACCGCCACCTCGAAGGTCGCCGGGTCGAAGGTGGCGTCCAGCTCGACAGACGCGTGGAAATACCCCTCGGCCGCGAGCCGGCGTTCTATGGCCGAGGTCCCCGCCTCGAGCGCCGACGCGCTGAAGGCGTCTCCCGCCACGAAGGGGACCGCGCGCCGCAGGTCCTCGCCGGAGAGGGCCGACTTCCCGTCGAACGCGATCCGGCTGACATGGTAGGCGTGCCAGAGGTGGATCGTCACCGCGACGCCGGCTTCTCCCGAGGCCTCCGCCTCCACGGCGACATCGGCGAAGCGCCGCGTGCCGTAGAGGTTGCGGATGGTCTCCGCCGTCCCGGCGTCGGTTAAGGGCATCCCGACCCGGATCGCGATGAGATCTTCGATCTCCCGGCGGTCCACCGGGCCGTCGCTCGTGTACGCCACCGACTCGACCGTCCGTCCGTAGAGACCCGCCGGAGTCTCTACCCCGCGCGCCGCGGCCGCCCACGCCAGCGCGGCCGCGATCAGCACGCGAATCGCCGGGCGCGGCATCAGAAGCGCTGGCGCTTCCGGAACGTGAGCGACAGGACGCCGTTCTCGTCGCGGAGCAGCTGCACGAGGATCGTGTTCGTGGCCTGCCACTCGATCCGGATGATCGGCTGCTTGCTCGAGTCGATCGCGATCGACGAAACGACCGACAGGTCCTGGGTGATCTGCTTGCCGATGGTCGTCCGGATGGTCGAGAGCGACGAGCCCTCGAACACCGGGTCGATCTGAAAACGGTCGAGCCGGAAGATCTGCTGCGTGCGCCGCGTGAGGCCCCCCGTCACCGCGCCCGAGATCACGCCGCCCGCCGCGGAAACGAGCTGGCCGGTCGTGTCGGCCGAGGCGCGCGTGTCCGGCGGCGCGCCGGAGAGGACGAGCCCGAGGATCGCATCGTTGGAGAGCGGAGGATCGGAGACGAAGTTCGCCGTGACCCGGGGCCACGTTCCCACGAGCGACACGGTGAGCTGATACCCCTTGACCTCCGCCCGCGCGCTCAGGTCGATGAAGGGCGCGATCCGCGTCGTGTTCGAGAACGTGATCGCTCCGTGCTCGATCTCGTAGCGGATGTCGCTGAAGACCACGCGTCCGCCCTCGTCGAGCAGCACCTGCCCGAGCAGCACCGGGTCGGCGAGCGTGCCGCGCACCCTCAGATCCACGGTTCCCGACAGGCGCGCGAGGTTGTTGCGCACCTCCAGCGACGCCGCCGACACGACGCGAATGTCGAGCGCGGTCCGCTCCTTCCAGGGCTCGCGGGCGCCGATCCCGCCGCCGGGCCGGCTCCGGGACAACAGGTCCGATACCGTCAGCTCGAAGTCCTTCGAGTAGGTGCCGCGCAGCAGCGTGATCTCGCCGCGGAGCAGGTTCCCGGCTTCGTTGCCCGAGGCGACGAGGTCCGCGTCGACCGTCAGTCGCAGCGAGGGGATGGCGCGCACCTGGACCCGCCGGGCCTGGAGGACCAGCCGGAAGTCCTTGAGCGTTGCGCCTTCGAGGCGGAAGTTCCCCGCAACGAAGGCCTCGCCCTCCCCGACCTTGGCGCGCAAACCCTCGATCTCGCCCGCCGAGCCGACGATCCGGATGCTCCCGTCGATGTCGTCGAGCGCGTACCCGGCCAGACGGTAACGGCCGCCCTCGATCCGGACCGAGCCGTCCAACGCGAGGTTCTCCAGGGGTCCCCTGGCGGAGACGTCGAGGGTCAGCCGGCCGGCCAGGCCCGGATCGGGCACCACGAGGGCGAGCACGGAGGCGTCGGTCTCGCCTGAGATCCGGGCGGCGAGCGTCGGTTTTCCCGCGGCCATATCGAGCGTGCCGCGGACGGCGAGGTCGACCCCCTCGCCCGTGGCGTGGAACTCCTCGAGCGTGACGCGGCCTCCCGAAAGCCGCAATCGGGCGGGGCCGGCCGTCCGCAGCAGACCCGGGCGCCCCTCCGCGTCAAAGCGCGCCTCCGTCACCGTGACCTCGCCCGAAACCCACTCGCCTTTCCTCTCCGGCAGCGTGAATTGGCCCTGCGCGTGGAGCGCTCCGCCGACGCCCGGAGGCACCTCGACGGGAGTCAACAGGAGAAAGGCGGCGAGGTCCGGCGCGTCGAGCGCGAGCGAAATTCGGGCCGGCTCGCCGAACGGGTCGCCCCTGGCCGCCAGGCTCCAGCGGCCGGGCACGGAGACCGAGCCGTCGAGGTCGCCCCGCACGACCCGGACCGCCAGCCGCGGCGCGAGCTCGTCCGGCACCGCGTGCCCGAAAAACCTGGCGTCCGAGAGAGTCGCCGAGACGGTCAGATCGGGGTCGTCGAGGGGACCCGCGCCCGAGAGCTCGAAAGACAGGAGGCCCGCGACCTCCCCCGAGAGCTCCCGAACGGCCTCGAACGATTCGATTGGTAGACGATCGCCCGCCGCGCGCACCTCAAACGTCTTCTTCTCGTACGCCACCTCGGCACGCCCGCCGATAATGCCCCCGCCGATGTCGGCCCGCACGTCGTCGAACGCGACGCGGCCGGGCGCCAGCGTGAGGCGGCCGGAGACGGCCGGGACGCTCTGGCCCCAGAGCACCGCGTCCGCGAGCACCACCAGGCCGCCGCCGGAGATGGCGGCCGGCGGGTTGCCGGAGAGGGGAAGGGTCCCCGTCACGCGGCCCTCGACCGGGTAATCGAGATCGAGGTAGTCCAGAAAACGCGACACCGGATAGTCCTTGGCGGTCAGCGTCGCGTCGAGCGTCTGGCGGGCGGGATCCTCGCGAAAGCGCACGAGGCCCTCGAGGGAGAGCGTGGCGCTGCCGTCGTAGACGCGCAGCGGACGAAAGTCGAAGGCCCCGTCCCTCATGTCGACCGAGCCGCGCACGCTGCCGAAGAGCACGCCGGCGTAGCGAGCGCTCTCGGCGGAAAACTGGGCCGTCGCGTCGGGGTCGCTCCACGACCCGGCCAGGTGCCCCTCGGCCTCCCCGCTCCCTCCGAGCCCGAGGGGCTCGGCGCGGTCGCCGCTCGCGGCGACGAAGTTCTGAAACAGCCGGTCGACCTCCGGCAGATCCCGCGACCGGAGGTGAAAGTCGAAGTCGGGCATCCACGTCCCGATCTGCAGGCCCCCGGTCAGCTCGATCGAGGACGCCGGGAAGCGAAAAACCGCGGACTCGAAGCCGATGCGGCCGTCCACGATCGCCAGAGGCCCGCCGCCGCTGGTGGGTATGCCGGACCGGCCCCGGACGATCGAAACGGCCCGCCCGGCCTCGATCGACAGGGTCGCGCCGCCGTTGGCGCGCTCGATGCCGCCTTCGGACCACCGGAGGGCCGCCGTCAGGGCGGCGCTGCCCGCCAGCCCGGTCCCGGGCAGCCCGATGTCGGCGAAGAACCGCTCCAGGGAGACCCCCTTCGCGTCCACGGTCAAGGTCATCGGATGGGGCCGGTTCGGCCCCCCGGCCAGGTTCTCGATCCGAAGGCTCCCGGTCGCGGCGCCGCCGGCGTAGCGGACCTTCTCGATCGAGGCGACCAGCGCCTCCGGACGCGCCGCCACCGCGGCGGCAAGATCCTCGAGCGTGAACCCACTGGCCACGACGCGCGGCGCCGAGACCCGGCCGGTGAGCAAAAAAGCTCCCGAGGGCGGGATGCGCAGGTTGCCGCGGAAGCGGGCGTCGCCCCGGAAGCCCAGCTCCGCGTGGAAGATCCGTTCCACCTCCGCGATGTGGAACTCGCCCGAGGTCTCCATCAGGATGGTCGGGCTCCTGAAATCCTCGAGGGAGCCGGCGGCGCGCAGCTCCCCGAACGCGCCGCTGGCGCGCAGCGCCTCGACGGACGCTCCGCGCGCGGGATCCAGACGAAACCGCAGGTCGAGCGCGAAGACGAGCGGTTCGGCCGACGGCAGCGCGAGCGTGACCCGGCGGCACGCGAACGTCCCGCGATACCGGTTGCGCGTCTCCGAGAAGAGCTCGACCGCGAAATCGTCGAGCCGGGCGTCGACGCCCATTTTCCGGCCGTCGAGCACAAACACGCCCTGCTGCACCACGAGCTCGCCGATCTTGACCTGCAGCCCGCCGTTGCCTGCCGGGCCGGTCAGGCCGGGCGGAAGGTTCCACGTGCCGTCCGGGAACTGCACGAGGGCGATCGTGGGATGCACCGCCCGCACGCGCCCCAGGCGCAGCTCCCGGCCCGTGACCGAAACGCCGCCGCCGATCGAGAGCTCCTCGACCTCGAGCAGGGGCTCGCCCGGGATCCGCGGATCGTTGCCTATGCGCACGTCGGCCAGGCGCACGGTGGGCGGGAAAACCTGGAACTCCACGCGGCGAAAGCTCACCGGCCGCTGGAGCAGCTCCGAAAGCCGCTGCTCCGACACGCCCTGAAGCAGAGTCTGGAATCGGTCCGAGTTCCAGATCGAGTAGACGGCGAGGACGACGAAGAGGACGATGATCAGGAAGAGCCGCGAAGTCGAGAGGGCCTGCGGCTCCGGCGGCGTACCCGCGCCGCCCCCTGGTGTCTCCCCGCCCGACATGCGTGCCGGCAAACGGCTCAGACGCCCCAGTGGAGCTTGCCCGAAAGCTGATCGAAATGATCGCTCTCCGGCGGGCGCAGCAGGGTCACGAGGGACGCGCTCGAGCGGACTTCGACGGTGACGCCGGAGAGAATGGGAAAGCCCTCCTGCCCGTCGAGCGTCAGGTAGACGCCTCCGTCCCGCCGCTCGGGCCCGACGACCCGAACGCGGATCTCGGTCGACGCCGGCACCACGAGGGGGCGCTGCGCCAGGGTGTGCGGACAGATCGGCGTGATGACGATGGCCGGCAGCGCCGGATGGAGGATCGGCCCCCCGGCCGACAGGTTGTAGGCGGTCGAGCCCGTGGGTGTCGAGACGATGACGCCGTCGGCGCGGAACTCGGCGACCGTGCGGCCGTCCAGCGCGATGGCGAACGTCGAGATGCGCGCGAGAGCCTCCCGATTGAGGACCGCGTCGTTCAAGACGCGGTACACGCCGTGATGGGGGCCGCGGGAGACCGCGACGTCCAGGCGGCGCCGCCGGTCCTCGCGAAAACGCCCCGCCAGAACCTCGTCGAGCCGCGCGATCGCCTCCTGGCGCGACAGGCCGGCCAGGAACCCGAGCAGGCCCACGTTGATCCCCAGGAGGGGCGTCGCTCCGGGGGCGGTGCGCGCCACGGAAAGCAGCGTTCCGTCGCCGCCGAGCACCAGCACCAGGTCCGACTCGCGCGATATCCGGTCGCGCGCGAGCCCCCCGGGGCGCCGCAGCGCCTCGGCAGTCGCCTCGTCGAACAGGACCCGGCGGCCCCGGCGCTTCAGGGCCCGCTCGAGGGAGGAGGCCAGGCGCACCGCCGTCCCCGAGGCGGTCTTCGCCACGATGCCGACGCGCCGAAACTTGGAGGAGGAGGCGCGGGACCCCTTCATCCCGCTCAATTTACACGAAATCCGAGCAGAACCTCCTCGTTGCCGCGCGCCCCGCGGATGGGGGACGGCAGTGCTCCGAGCACCTCGAGCGCGAGCTCCCGGCCGGCGGCTTCGATCTCCGCGACGACGCGGCGCCGCGTCTCTTCCGACCGGACGACTCCGCCGCGGGGAACTTCTCCACGGCCGGCCTCGAACTGCGGCTTGACGAGAACGACGATCGAGCCGCCGCCGGCGACGAGGCCGGCGACCGCGGGCAGCACGAGCCGCAGCGAAATGAACGACACGTCCACGACACAGAGGTCCACCTTCTCGGGGACCTCCCGCGCCGACAGCGAGCGCGCGTTGACCTTTTCGCGGACGAGCACGCGCGGATCGCCGCGCAGCTTCGCGTCGAGCTGACCGTAGCCCACGTCGACCGCGTAGACGCGCGCCGCGCCCCGCTGGAGCAGACAGTCGGTGAAGCCCCCCGTCGAGGCGCCGACGTCGAGACAGATTCTGCCGGAGGGATCGAGCGCGAAGTGGTCGAGCGCGGCCGCGAGCTTGATCCCGCCCCGCGACACGTAAGGATGCGGAGGGCCCGCGACCGCGACCGCCGCATCTTCCGGGACAGCCGCCCCCGCCTTGTCCGCCCGCCGCCCTTCGACCTCCACGCGTCCCGCCAGGATCATCGCCTGCGCCTTCTCGCGCGTCGGCGCCAGCCCCCGGGCGACGAGCAGCAGATCGAGGCGGGTCTTCATAGCAGGACCACCTTCATCGCGCCCTCCGGCTCCCGGGCCCGGGCGAAAGCCTCGGCGGCGCGCGCGATCGGGAAGCGGTGCGAGACGAGGTCGTTGACCGCGACATCCCGGCTCGCGATCCGCTCCAGCGCTTCCCGTGTGTCGTCGGGGCCGCACGAGTAGGACGGGACGACCGTGACCTCCCGGAAGTAGAGATCGTGCAGAGCGACGTCCCAGGTCTCTCCCGGAGGCGCCATCGTGAAGAGCAGGAGCGTTCCCCCCGGAGCGGCGGCCTCGAAGGCCTCGCGCACGACCTCCCGCTTGCCCGGACCGACGAAGACGAAGTCGAAGCCCGCGTTGCCCGAGAGGCGCCGCGCGCCCTCCGCGAGCGCCCCGGCGGAAACGTCGAGCACCTCCTCGGCGCCGCTCTTGCGCGCGGCCGTCAGCCGCGAGGCGACCCGGTCGGCCCCGGCGACGCGCGAGGCTCCCATGGCGCGGGCCAGCCGGATCCCGAGCTGGCCCGTCGGCCCGAGCCCGACGAAGAGCGCCGACTGCCCTTCTGCGAACCGCCCGCGCCGAAACGCTTTCACGACCGTCGCGAGCGGCTCGACGAAGGCCGCCTCCTCGTCGCTGACGCCGTCGGGGATCTTTCGCGTGTCGTGCGCGAGGTTGCCGGCCGGGATGCGCACGAGCTCGGCCATGCCTCCGGGCTCGAGCCGCGAGGCCTTCCACGCGGCGCAATGCACGTAGCGGCCGGCGGCGCACGCGCCGCAGGCGAAGCACGGCGCGTGGTGATGCGGCGCGACGCGGTCCCCCGCGCGAAACCCTTCGACGCCGGAACCGACGGCGACGATCTCGCCCGAGACCTCGTGGCCGAGGATCGCGCCGGCCTTCTTCGCCACGTACCACTCGAGCAGGTCCGAGCCGCAGATCCCCGACACGCGCGTCCGCATCAGCGCCTCGCCCGGCCCGACCGAGGGTTCCGGCAGATCCACGACCTCGACGGCTCCGCTCCCGCCGGCGCGCACGGCTTTCACGAGCGGATTATCGGTCAGTCCGGGGGCGTGCCCCGCCCGCCCGCGATCTCGATCACGCCTTCGACCAGGCGATCGACCTCGTCCGCGGTCGTGTAGCACGCGCAGCCCGCCCGCACGACGCCGTCTTTCGTGTGCCCCAGCCGCTCGACGGCCGTCCAGGCGTAGAAGTCGCCGCTCGAGGCGAAAACTCCCCGCAGCGCCAGCGCCTCGGCGACGCTGTCGGCCGAGCGGCCGGCGACCGTGAAGGAGACCGTCGGAGTGCGCGGGGCGGACGGAGGCGGACCGTACAGCCGGACGCCGTCGATCGCCGCCAGACCCTCCCACATCCCCTCGAAGAGGCGCTGGCCGCGGAAATGCAGGGCGGCAAGGGCCGACGCGAGCGCTTCGCGGCGCGATCGCCCCGGCGCCGCGGCGAGGCCCGCCAGAAAGTCCACCGCCGCGGCCGCGCCCACGATCCCCTCGTGGGACAGGGTGCCGGTCTCGACCCGCTCCGGAGCCCAGTCGGGCGCCGGCTGGAGCCGGGGCACGTCGAGCCCGTCGAGCAGCTCCCGGCGCCCCCACAAGACTCCCAGGTGCGGCCCGTAGAACTTGTAGGGCGAGCAGGCCAGAAAGTCGCAGCCCATCTCGGCGACGTCGACGAGGACGTGCGGCGCGGCGTGAACGGCGTCGACGAAGCACAGGGCCCCGGCTCCATGGGCGAGCTCGCCGGCGCAGCGGACGTCGTTGATCGTGCCGAGGGCGTTGGACGCGGCGCCGATCGCGACGAGCTTCGTGCGCCCGCTGATCGCGCGCTCGAGGCCGTCTTCCTCGAGCGTGCCCGTCTCGGGACGCATCGCCACGGTGCGGATCGTCACGCCCCGCTCCCGGGCGAGGGCCTTCCACGGGTCCACGTTCGCGTGGTGGTCGAGCTCCGTCACGACGATCTCGTCGCCCGGACCCCAGCCGCGCCCGAGTGCGCGCGAGAGGTGGTAGGTCAACGTCGTCATGTTCTGGCCGAAGACGATCTCATCGGGGGATCCCCCGAGGAAATCGGCGAGCGCCGCGCGCGCCCGCGCGATCGCCTCGTCGGTCTCGACCGAGCTCGGATAGCGCCAGTGCGTGTTGGCGTTGTGGTGAAAGAGGTAGTCGGCCATCGCCCCGACGACCTCGCGGGGCACCTGCGTGCCGCCGGGGCCGTCGAAGTAGGCGACCGGCAGACCTCCCTCGCGCCTCGAGAGCGCCGGGAAGCGCTCCCGGATCGCATCGACGGGCTCGAGGGCCCCTGTCTCTCCCGGGGCGACTTCGGATCCCTGCTCGGCCATGGCGCGGCAGGATACCGCACGGCGAGTTGAACCGATTCGCCGTTCTGCAATACCGTGCGTCGATATGTCGACGGCCGCCGCGAGCAGGCTCCGGGAAGAGGACGCGGTGCGTCTCGCGCGCGATCTCTACGGGCTGGCGGCCTCGGCGCAGCCTCTCCCGAGCGAGCGCGACCAGAACTTTCGCCTCGCGGCCGACCGCGGCGAGTTCGTCCTCAAGATCGCCGGCCCGACCGAGAGCGCCGGCGTCCTGGACCTGCAGAACGGCGCGCTCGCCTGGCTGGCGGCGCGAGCGCCGCAGCTCCCGCTCCCCCGCCTGGTGCCTTCGATCTCGGGCGAACCGGTCTGCCGCGCGGACGGGCGGCTCATTCGGCTCCTCACGTACCTGCCGGGGACGACCCTGGCCGAGGCGCGGCCGCACACGCCGGAGCTCCTGCGCGAGGTCGGGCGCCTGCTCGGCCTTCTCGACGGCGCCCTCTCGGGGTTCGCGCATCCGGCCGCCGTCGGCCGCGACCTCCTCTGGAACCCCGAGCGCGCGCTCGAGGTCATCGCCCGGCATGCCGGCAAGATCGGGGCTGCCGAACCCCGCGCTCTGGTCGACCATTTCGTCGCCGCGTTCGAAGAGACCGTCGCTCCGGTTTCGGGCGAGCTCCCGCGCAGCGTCATCCACAACGACGCCAACGACTACAACCTGCTCGTCGGCGATCCGGCGCCCGGCCCGCGGGCCCTGGCGGGGCTTCTCGACTTCGGCGACATGGTGGAGACCTGGACGGTCGCCGAGCTCGCCGTGGCGATCGCCTACGCGATTTTCCGAAAACCCGATCCCGTCGCCGCCGCCTGCGCGCTCGCCGCCGGGTATCACGAGACCCGCCCCCTCTCGGAGGCGGAGCTCGCGGCGCTCTGGACGCTCGCCGCGATCCGGCTCTGCACGAGCGTCTGCCTCTCGGCGCACCGGCGCGTCGCCGAGCCGGAGAACGCCTACCTGCTGGTCAGCGAAGCGCCCGCCTGGGACGCGCTCGCGAAGATGCGCGCCGTGCATCCGCGGCTGGCGCACTATCGCCTCCGCGCCGCGTGCGGCCGGACACCCTGCCCGCAGACGCCCGCGATCGAAGCGTGGCTGTCGGCGCACCGGAGCGAGATCGGCCCGGTCGTCGCGGGAGACCTCGACCGAGCCGTCGTGTTCGATCTCTCGGTCGGCAGCCCCGTGTTCCAGACGCCCGAGCAGGCGACGGACGTGCGTGCCATGACGGGCAAGCTCTTCGGCGCTCTGGAGGCCCGCGGGGCGGACACGGGGGTCGGCCGCTACGACGAGGCGCGACTGCTCTACATGAGCGACGCCTCCGCGGGCGCGGACGGCGAGCATCCCGAGCGGCGCACGGTGCATCTGGCGATCGACCTCTTCCAGGCGGCTGGCTCGGCCGTGACGGCGCCGCTTTCCGGCAAGGTCGGGAGCGTCCGCGACAACGCCGCGCGCCTCGACTACGGCCCCACGGTGATCCTCGACCACGCGCCGGAGGGCGCGCCGCCCTTCTCCACCCTCTACGGCCACCTCGCCCGCGAGTCGGTCGCGGACCTGGCGCCGGGCATGCCAGTCGCTCGGGGGCAGCGCATCGGCGCCATCGGGCCGCCGCCCGAAAACGGCGACTGGCCGCCGCACGTCCACTTCCAGATCCTCGCCGACACGCTGGATGCGGGCGGCGACTTTCCCGGCGTGGGCGCCGCGAGCGAGCGCGCGACGTGGCTCTCGCTCTGTCCCGATCCCAACCGCATCCTCGCAGGGCCGGCGCGGTTTCGCGCCTCGGCCGAGGACCCCGGAGGGCTCGCGGAGGAGCGCCGGCGGCGGCTCGGGCCGTCGCTGTCGCTGTCGTACCGCGCGCCGCTCGAGATCGTGCGCGGCGCAGGCGCCTTCCTCTACGACCCGACCGGACGCGCCTACCTCGACATGGTGAACAACGTCGCGCACGTCGGCCACTGCCACCCGCGCGTGGCCCGGGCCGGCGCGCGCCAGATGGACGTCCTGAACACCAACACGCGGTACCTGCATCCGTCGATCCTGCGCTACGCCGCTCGCCTCACCGCGACACTCCCGGAGCCCTTGTCCGTCTGCTTCTTCGTCTGCTCCGGCAGCGAGGCCAACGAGCTCGCGCTGCGGATGGCGCGCGCGGCGACCGGGGGGCGCGACGTCATCGTCGTGGACGGCGCGTACCACGGCAACACGCAGACGCTCGTCGACGTCAGCCCCTACAAGAGCGATGGCCCCGGTGGCTCGGGCGCGCCGCCCTGGGTCCGCGCGGTCCCGATGCCCGACGATTACCGCGGCCTCTACCGGCGGGAGGACCCCGCGCGCGGCAAAAAGTTCGCCGGCCACGTGCGCGACGCGGCGGAGGCGATCCGCGCAGGCGGCGGCCGGCCCGCCGCCTTCCTCTGCGAGAGCCTGCTCTCGTGCGGCGGGCAGATCGAGCTTCCGCCCGGCTACCTCGCGGCCGCGTACCGGTACGCCCGGGAGGCCGGCGCCGTCTGCATCGCCGACGAGGTCCAGGTCGGATTCGGCCGCGTCGGAACCCGGTTCTGGGGCTTTCAGACGCAGGACGTCGTTCCGGACATCGTCACGATGGGAAAGCCCATCGGCAACGGGCATCCCCTGGCCGCGGTCGTGACCACGCCGGCGATCGCCGCCGCCTTCGCCAACGGCATGGAGTACTTCAACACGTTCGGCGGCAACCCCGTCTCGTGCGAGATCGGGCTCGCGGTGCTCGACGTGATCGACGAGGAGGGGCTCCAGCAGCGGGCGCTGCGCGTCGGCGGCCGCCTCAAGGAGGGGCTGACGCGGCTGATGGACCGGCACCCGATCGTCGGAGACGTTCGCGGCCTCGGCCTGTTCCTCGGCATCGAGCTCGTTCTGGACCGCGGCACACGCGCCCCCGCCGACGCGCAGGCCACCTACGTCGTCGAGCGCATGAAAGACCACGGCATCCTGGTCTCGACCGACGGCCCCGACCACAACGTGATCAAGATGAAGCCGCCCCTGCCCTTCTCCGAGGCGGACGCGGACCGGGCCGTGGCGGCATACGATCGAGTTTTCGCGGAGGACTTCGTGAGGTGGCGATGAGAGTCCGGTGGACCGCCGCTGCCCGACGCGATCCGGACGGCGCCGTGAAGGGGATCCGGGACTAGAGCGTCACGACCGACGGGCCCGGCCGGGTGGTGAAGAAGCGTGACCGCTCGGTCGGATTCGGAAACGCCGCCGCGTAACGGTCTCCCCAGCGCTTGCGGAACCCCTCGGCCTCCTCGCTCCGCACGAGCGCCCACACGCTTCCGCCGAAACCGCCGCCGAACGCCGAGGCCGCGGCCGCGCCGAGAGCACGGGCCTCGCGCGCGAGCAGGACCGTCTCGGGGGTCTGATTGCCCAGGCACCGCTCCGCGAGCTCCTGCGAGCGGTCCACGAGCTCGCCGATCGGGACGACGTCCTCGCGCGCCAGCCAGTCGGCCACCGCCGGAACGATCGCGGTGGACTCCTCGACGAACTGCTCGAAGCGGCCGAGAAGAAAACCGGAGTCGAAGCCCTCGACAGGGAGCACGCGGAGGAGATTGCGAATCCGCTCGCGCGCGCCGGGAAGCCCGGTCACGGCGGCGAGGAGGTTCGGGTCCTGTCTCCGCGCCGACCGGTTCCAGAGATCCAGGATCGCGGCGGCGGCCAGCGAGAGCCGGTTGTAGCGGTCCTTCGCGTTTCCGGTCTTGTCCGACGCGACGCCGCTCGAGGCCACGACGAAGGCCCAGCCGCGGGGGAACGGGATCACTCTCTCGCGCCGGACGGGGCAGAAGGCGTACTGGGCGATCTGCCCCGCCCGGCTGCAGAGGATCGCGGTCTGATCCTCGCTGCCGCCGAAGGTTCCGACGCCGGGCTCGCCCGGCAGCGTGCCGAAGGCCCGGCCGTTCTCGAGGCACCCGAGATAGCCGCCGAGATCTTCGGTGCTCCGGATGTTCTCCGAGTACTCCGGCCGCGTCTCGAGCGCGTTCACGCGCGACACGACCGTGAAGAGCGCGACCACGAGAGCGCTCGAGCTCGACAGTCCCGAGGCGCGCGGCAGATCGCTCGCGAGAACGATGTCGGCTCCCCGCAGCGCCCCGGGAAAGTTCCGGGCCACGCGGCTGGCCACGGTCTCCAGGTACACCTTCCAACCGGTGGACGCGGGCACGAGGTCCGGATCGAGCGCGACCTCCCCCTCCTTATGCCGCACGACATCCACGACCCGCACGACCCGGTCCTTCCTTGGCGAGGCCGCGACGCAGAAGCCCCGTCCCACGGCGCAGAGGAGGCTTCGGCCGCCGGCGTAATCGGTGTGCTTGCCGAGGACCTCAATGCGGCCGGGGACGAACCAGCGCAGCGTCTGCCCCCGCGCCGCCCCCTGCGCCCGGATGGCCGCGTCCACCTCCGCGAAGAGCTCGCGCTTGCGGCGCGCCTCCGCCGTGGTGAGGCCGGCCTCGACCAGGCGTTCCTCGAGGCCCGTCACGGCCGGGCCTCGACGCCGCGAAGCCGCTCGGACACCGCCGCGACGTCGGAGCGCGTCGAGAGATCGAGGACGCCGTCGCCGGACCGCACGGTCCGGAAGCGCTCCCCGAGATTCTCGATCGCCCAGCCGACCGCCTGCGGCAGCTCGCGCTCGCTCCGCGCCGAGAGAGGCACCCGCCGGCAGGCCTCGAAAATCCGGGGAGAGAAACGCCAGAGGTTCATGCTGAGAAGGACCTCGCCCGAGCCTGTCACCAGGTCTTTCTCGGCCGGCTTCTCGAGGATCCGCTCCAGAAACCCTTCCCGGTCCACGACGAGGACCGCGAACTTCGCCACCCGTTCCCTCGGGAAGTTGCTCCGCGCGAGGAGCCTCTCCCGCTCGAAGACCGGCAGCCCGGGACCGTCGAGCTCGCGGAGCGCCCGGAAAGCCCCGACCGGGTAGGCGTTGTCGGAGTTCAGCGCCAGGAACTCCTCCGCTCCGGCGAACGCCTCCGCGCAGAGCAGCGCGTGCGCGGTCCCGAGCGGCTCTGCCTGGATCCCGAACGAGAGGCGGAGCCGCCGCGGCCGATGCGCGGTGTAGTGGGCGCGGATGGCGTCGTACCCCGGCCTGACCACCAGACAGACCTCGGTCAGCCCGGCGTCGGCGAGGCCGGAGAGAACGTGATCGAGGAAGGGCCGGCCGTGGATCGGCATCATGGCCTTCCCCCCGGCGTCGGCGGCGGCGGCCTGCTCCGCGTCGAGGTCCGCGCCGCCCTCCGGGCGCCGCATCCGGCTGCCGCGCCCCGCCGCCAGCACGACGGCCTTTCGAACGGGCGTCATGCGGGGAAGACGAGCTCGTTGCGGGCGCGGCGCTCGAGCGGGACCAGGGACGCGTAGAGAAAGCCATGGAGAGGCGTCGGCACCCCCGATTCCCCGCCGAGCCGTACGACGGCGCCGTTCCAGGCCTCCAGCTCCGAGGGCTTTCCGGCGACGATGTCTCTCTGCAGCGACGTCGTTCCCTCCGGCGCGAGAGAATCGAGGAGCGCCATGCTCTGAGGGACGCTGTCGCGGGCCAGGGCGATCCCCCGTGCGCGGGCCACCGCCTGAGTCTCCCGCATGGATCCCTCGAGGAGACGCCGCGTCTCGGGAACGGCGCGGATCACACCCACCGGGGCGCGAGCCACGGCGCCGACCCCGCCAAACGCCGTCACGAACAAGAACTTCTGCCAGACCGCGGCCTGGATGTCCGGAGGGACTTCGGCATCCACGCCTGCGTGCGCCAGCGCATCCCGCAGGCGGAGGGCCCGCTCGCTCGGGCGGCCATCGAGCTCTCCGAGCTTCACGAAATGGGTTGTTCCGACGCTGCGAATCTCTCCGGGCGCGGCGATGAAGCTCAGCGTCCCCGACAGACCGCCGAGCACGCGGCGGGCCCCGAGGACCTCCGAAAGCTGGGCGGCGGCCTCGACGCCGTTCTGCAGCGGGCAGACGGCGGTGTCGGGGCCGACCATCGGTCCCATCGCCCGCGCCGCCTCCGGAACCTGCCATGCCTTGACGCCCACGAGCACAAAGTCGACCGTTCCGACCTCGGCGGGATCGTCCGTCGCCTGCGCCGGCCGAACGAGGATCGCACCGGAATCGGTCACGACCTTGAGCCCCGAACGGCGGATCGCCTCCAAGTGCGCTCCGCGCGCGAGGAAGACGACGTCCTCGCCCGCCTCGTAAAGGCGCGCCCCGAAATAGCCGCCCGCGCCCCCCGTGCCGAAGATTGCGATGCGCATCAGGCCGACGCGCCGGGTGGCATTCTCACTCCGGGGCGGCTCGCAGGGCCGTCCGCGCGGCGTGTCAATCGCCCGGCGTCTTGCTGATCAGCCGCCAGTACTGCACCGTTCGGCCGCTGCCCGACGCGCTGGTGAAATCGGTGGGCCGGGGGCCTCCGGGTTGGCCCCAGCAGGCGCGCTTGTTGTTGGCGCCCAGGACCTCGTAGATCCCGCGGGTGACCTTGCCCTCGTTCGGTCCGTCGAGCGCGGTGGAGTCCACCTCTTTCGGATTGCTGGTCGGGTCGATCGTGAAGCGGCCCTGCGGCGCGGTGCCGACGTGGGCGTCCGCGGGAAACCGGAAGACGTCGTGATCCGTGATCAGCGCGGTCTTTTTCACCTCCGCTTCCGGCACGGGCGTGCCAGCCACGACCGACTTCACGAGCTGCCAGCGGCCGGTCAACGCGTCGTAATCGCTCTGGATGCTCATGGCCTTCTTCTTTCCTTCCTCACCAGCCGCCGAAGGCGAAGGCGTCACGACGAGCGGCAGCTCGATGAAGCTCGCCTGGCCGGGGGCGTGATGGATCCGCTGCACGGCTTTTCGGTAGTCGCCCGCCTTGGCCCGGAAGATGTTGGGCACGAAAGTCTGCGGGTTGCGGTCGTAGAGCGGGAACCAGCTCGACTGCACCTGCACCATCATCCGGTGGCCCGGAAGAAAGACGTGATTCGCCGTCGGCAGGGTGAACCGGTAGAGCAGCGGCTTGTCGGCCACGAGCGGCTTCGGGGTCTCCAGGCTCTCGCGGTAGCGGCCGCGGAAGATGTCGGCCGACACCATCAGCTGATAGCCCCCGAGCTCCGGCTGCCCGGCCACCTCGTCCGGATAGACGTCGATGACCTTGACCACCCAGTCGGAGTCCGTGCCGCTGGTCGAAGCGATGAGATTGGCGATGGGCTGTCCGCTGATCTTCACCGGGTCCCGCAGCACGTCGGAAACGTAGACCAGGACGTCCGCGCGACCGGAAGCTTCCCGCTGGTCGTCGACGAGCCATCGGGACCAGCGGGACCCGCTCGCCCGGACGGGACGCTCGAGGAACGGCACGGGCTTCGCCGGGTCGGAGACGTACTCGTCGAACCCCGAGCCTCCGCTCTTGGGCGCCACGAGGCTCAACTCGAGACCGTCGGCGAGATAGAGCGGCGTCGGCCGAACCGTGCAGCCGGCCGCGCAGCCGGCGGGCCAGGCGGGCAGCCGCCGCCACGCGTTCGTCCCGGTCTCGAAGGCCGTGACGGGCGCGACATCGGCCTTCGGCGCCCCGTCCTTGAGGTACTGATCCAGAAACGGGCGCAGAACCTCCCGGCGGAACGTGAGCGCGGTGTCGCTGCCGAACTTCAGCGCGCCGAGCGTGCTGCCATCTCCGATCGCCTGGCCGTGATGCCACGGACCCATGACCAGGAAGACCTTGTCGTTGCCGGCGTCCTTCGGCTCGATGGCCTTGTAGACGGCGATGGCTCCATAGATGTCTTCCTGGTCCCAGAGGCTGTGCACGAGCATCACGGGCACCTTCAGGGGTTCCGCGGCGAGCACGCGGTCGACCGCCTGGTCGCTCCAGAAAGCGTCGTAGCTCGGATGCGACAGCAGTTTCTTCCAGAAGCCGAGCTGCTCGAGGCCGTGGCGGCGGCCGAGCTCCCCCGCCGAAACGCCCTGCAGGAACATGTCGTAGTCGTCGAACTGACCCCTCCACCACTTCGTCTCCGACTTGCGCGTCGCTTCCTGGTCGTGGATGTACGGCATGCCCTGCTGGCGAAAGGCGCCGTTGTGGAACCAGTCGTCCCCCATCCAGCCGTCCACCATGGGATTCATCGGGACCGATACCTTGAGGGCCGGATGGGGATTCACGAGCGCCATCAGCGGCAGAAATCCGTCGTAGGAAATGCCGAGGATTCCGACCTTTCCGTTGCTCTCCGGGACGTTCTTCACGAGCCAGTCGATCGTGTCGTAGGTGTCGGTGGCGTGATCCACCGGCGTCGGGTTCTGCGGCCCGTGCAGGGGGCGATTCATGACGTAGTCGCCCTCCGAGCCGTGCTTGCCCCGCACGTCCTGGACGACGCGGATGTACCCGCCGTCGACGATGACGTCGGTGGCGTTGTCGTAGCCGGCGAGGCTGGGGCCGAAGTGCGAGCTCTGGGCGTGGCTCGTGAGCGCCGTGGCGTCGTAAGGCGTGCGCGTCAGGAGGATCGGAGCGCCCCGCGCGCCGGTCGGCACCAGGATGACCGTGTGGAGCTTCACGCCGTCGCGCATCGGAATCATCACGTCGCGCTTGACGTAGTCGAAGCCGTCGGAGGTGGGCTCGAACTTGTCGGGCATTTCGCTCGGGTAGGCGGGATACAAGACCGGCGGCGCCGGGGTCTGGGCCGCCGAAGGGCCGGGCACCCACAGAGCGACGAGGACCGCCGCGACCAGGGTCGGAGTACGAATCGACTCGCCAGGCTTCATACGTTTCTCCTGGGCTCGAAGGCCCGTTTCGCGGCCGCTCGGGGAGAGCGTATGCCTCCGAGCTCGTGCGCGTCTCCAGCTCCGGTTCGTCATCGGGCACTCCTCGGATCGCGCTCGCGCTCGAGCGCGGCATGATCCCACGCCGCCAGCCGGGCTGCCGATTCGTACGTCGACTCCAGGAAACCCAGGAGCGTCTCGTCCGGAGACGACGACTGCCGGACGGCGTCGTACGGCAGGATGAACTCGCGAAGCTCGCTGCTGTAAAAGGCCTCGGGCGGGCGGACGGGCGACTCGGAGAACCCTTTGGGCTCCGGATAGGCGTACGAGTAAAACGCGGGATAGGGAATCGCACCCCCGCCCGGCCAGAAGCCGCAGCTGCTGACCTCGTGCGAGTAGGCCTCGCGGGTCACCCAGTCCGGCAGGTTCGGAACCCCTCCCGGATGCGGAGGCGCCTTCCGGCCGGAGAACCGGGTGACCGCCAGATCGGCCGCGCCCCAGAAGAAGTGCACCGGGCTGCACTTGCCGAGGAACCGGGCGCGAAACTCGAGGAAAACGCGGTCGGCCTGCAGGAGGACCCGCCAGAACCGGTTGGCGTACTCGGGGTCGTACGCGCGGTGAGTCTCGTCCTGGTCAAAAAGGATGGCGTCGGCGATCTCGTTGGGTCGCTTGCGGATCTTCACAGGCAGATCGAGCGCCGCCATCTCCTCCATGAAGCACCGATAGAACGTTGCCACCGACTGGGGTTCGAGCGCCAAGCGGGCGCTGCCGCCGCCGTCCGACTGCACCGTCAGCCGATGCTCGAGAAAGTCGAAGTCGATCTGGAACGTCCGGTCCCGGTATGGGATCGCCCCCGTGGTCAATCCCGTGGCCGTCACATACAGCGTGACGTGCCAGGAGTGGTTCACCCACGGAAGCTGGACGAGCCGCACTTTGCCGACGATCTGCGTCCAGAGGTGCAGGGTGGCGTACGTCTCCCGCCACTCCTCGAGGGGCAGGCTCGGCCACGCTTCTCCCCGCGGCGCTCCGGGATCCGTCATCCTCCCCCCAGTATCGCGTACCGGATGCCTTCGCCCCGCGCCTGGGCCTCCAGAAAGCGCGGCACGTCTTCGAGGGTCCCGCGGGCCGTGATGAGGAGACGCGGATCGATCTCCTTGGAGGCGAGCGCGTCGAGCGCGGCGCGGGCCTCCGTCGGGGTGTAGTGGAACGAGCCGACCAGGCTGATCTCGGCGTAGTGAAGCCGGGCGGCGTCGAAGGTGACGGCGGCGCCGGGCGCGCAGCCGCCGAAGAGCAGCACCTGGCCTCCGGGGCGAACGGTCTCGGACAGCAGCTCCCACACCTCCCGCTCCCCCGTGCAATCCACGGCGATGTCGGGAGGCGATCCGGTCTCGGAGACGAGCCCTTCGGGCCCCTCTCGCGTGAGGTCGACGAATCGGGCGCCGTAGCGGGAGGCCAGCGCCGCCCGCTCGGGGCGCCGTCCGGCGATGAGCACCTCGAGGCCGCGTCGTCTGGCGACGGCGGCCCACAGGAACGCGAGGGCGCCGGCTCCGTAAACGAGCAGGGTCCCCGACGGCGCCCGCAGGCGGTTCCAGCCGTGCAGCACCGAAGCGAGAGGATCGAGGAAGGCCGCAGCCTCGTCGTCCAGGCCCTCGGGCAGCCGGTGCAGGTTGGACGCCACGACCGTTGCCGGCACGCGGACGAACTCCGCGAAAGCCCCCCACAGGCGATCCGTGTGCCCGGCGGCGCAGAGGTTGGCGCGGCCCGCGTGGCAATCGACGCATCGGCCGCACGGGCCCGAGATGCCGGGCACGGCGCGGTCGCCGATCTTCCATGCCGACACCCCCGGGCCCACGGCGACGACCTCTCCTGCCAGCTCGTGGCCCATCGTGAGAGGCAGGCGAATGCGCGAATGCCCGCGTGCGAGGAGCTTCAGGTCGGTGCCGCAAGTCAACGCGGCGCGCATGCGCAAGATCACTTCGCCGGGCCCGGCGGGCGGCCGGTCGAGATTCTTCGCCTCGAATTGGCCGATGGCGGTCTGGACGAAGGCGCGCACGTCTGGGCCCGGCTTCCGGAGGCCTACGGCGTCATGACTTTCGCGCGCCGACGAAGCGCGCGAGCTCGGGCAGCACGCCGCCGCCGCCGGGCAGCGCCGAGGCCGCCGCGACCGCCTGCTCCACGTTGTCCGCGAGGAGCTGGCGCGAACGGTCGACGCCCCAGACCCCCGGAAAGGTCGCTTTGCCCGCTGCCGCGTCCTTGTTCGAGGCCTTCCCGAGGGTGGCCGCGTCGGACTCGACGTCGAGCAGGTCGTCCTTGATCTGAAACGCCAATCCGATGCGGCGGCCGTAGAGATCGACGCGGGCGAGCGTCGCCTCGTCCGCGCCCGCCAGGATCGCGCCGGAAAGGAGCGAGGCGCGCATGAGCTTGCCGGTCTTGTTCTCGTGGATCCGCGTGAGGAGCTCGGCCGTCGGGGCGGACTCCTTCTCGGCCTCGAGGTCCGCGGCCTGGCCGCCGATCATGCCCTGCGTCCCGATCGCCTCGACGACGGCCGCCAGCACGCGGAGCTTGGCCTCCGCAAAGCGCTCGCCCCGCGGGTAGAGGGCGAAGACGCCGAGGCCGTGGGTCAGGAGCGAGTCGCCGGCGAGGATGGCGGCCGCTTCTCCGAAAACGACGTGGCAGGTCGGGACGCCCCGGCGCAGGTCGTCGTTGTCGAGAGCCGGCAGGTCGTCGTGAATGAGCGAATAGGTGTGGATCATCTCCAGGCCGCAGGCCGGCTCGAGCACGTCCTCGGTCCGCGCTTTGAGGACTTCCGCCGCCGCCAGGCACAGGATCGGCCGCAGACGCTTGCCGCCGGCGAAGACGGAGTGGCGGATCGCGCGGTGCAGATGGGACGGCCAGGCGTCGGGGCCGGGCAGCAAACGCTCGAGCGCGGCGTCGACTTCTTCCCGCCGCCGGGCGAGATAGTCCGCGATGCCCCGCGCCGCCGTCTCAGTCTCGGCCGTCATCCTCCCCCTCCCCGGAGCGGTCCGGGTCGAAAGGCGCCGTCTTCCATTCCTCGGCCGATTCCTTCAGGACGATCTCGACCGATTTCTCGACCTCGGAGAGCTTCGCATCGCAGAAGCGGGCGAGCTCCATGCCCTCCTGAAAGAGGGCGAACTGTTTCTCGAGTCCCCGGTCCTCCCCTTCGAGCTCGGCCACGATCGCCTCGAGGCGCGCGATGGCCTCCTCGAAGCTGCGGTCCTTCTTGATCCGCGCCATCACGGTTCCTCCCTCTGCTTGCGAAAGAGCGGCCCGTCGTCGACCGGGCGCCCGGTGTCGCGGACCACGGCGGAAAGCTCCCCTTCGTGAAGCCGGACGCGGATGAGTTCCCCCATCCTAACGCCCGAAGCCGACACGATCGGCGCGGCCGCGCCCTCGCGATACACGACCGCGTACCCCCGGGCCAGGACCGCCAGGGGGCTCAAGACCTCGAGCTGGCGGGACAGCTCTTTGAGCCGCGCCCGCCGCCTCTCCTCCCACCGCCCCGTTCGCTCGACGAGCCTCGCCCACAGGCTCCGGACCGCGTCGCGCCGGCGCGGCAGCTGCGCGACGCGGGCGAAATCCGCCAGGATGCGGCCGGCCGCCTCGACCCGCGCGGCGTATTGCGCGGGCCGGCGCTCGAGGCACGCCACGAGCGCGTCGCGGCTCTGCGCGACTCGGCCGCTCCACTCCCGGAGGCGACGCGGAAATCCCGTCAGCTCCTCCGCGCGGCCGAGGCCGGACAGCCGGGCGCGCTCCAGGTCCATCCGCGAGCGCATCGCCCGGAGCACCCTCTGGTGCGCCTGCAGGACCCGCCGCGCGATCTCGTCCTTGCGCTCGACCACGAGCTCGGCGGCCGCGGAAGGCGTTGGAGCGCGCAGGTCCGCCACGAAGTCGCAGATCGTCCAGTCGGTCTCGTGGCCCACGCCCGAGATCGTCGGGATCCCCGACGCCGCCAGCGCCCGGGCCACCCGCTCGTCGTTGAAGGGAGCGAGGTCCTCCGGAGATCCGCCGCCGCGGGCCAGGATGAGGACGTCGAAGCCGCCGCGCCGGTTCAGGTGGGAAACGGCGGCGACGATCTCCGCGGCGGCGAGCTCGCCCTGGACGCGCACGGGATAGATCGTGATGGCGAGCCCCTCGTAGCGCCGCGACAGGACGTGCAGGATATCCCGGAGCACGGCGCCCGTCGGCGAGGTGACGAGGGCGATCGCGCGCGGCAGCTTCGGAATGGGGCGCTTGCGCGCCGCGGCGAAGAGCCCCTCGGCCTCGAGGCGCGCCTTGAGCTGCTCGAAGGCGAGCTGCAGGGCGCCCCGTCCGACGGGCTCGACGGCGAACACCTTGATCTGGAACTTCCCCTGGGGCGCGTAGAGATCGAGCGATCCGCGCACCACGACCTCGAGGCCCGGCTCCAGCCGGAACGGAACACGCTTGAGGTCGGAGGCGAAGATGATGGCCGGCAGGCAGGCGGAGCGGTCCTTGAGCGTGAAGTACCCGTGACCGCTTCGCACGTCGCAGCGCGCGATCTCCCCCACGACGGAGACGTCCCTCCAGGTCGTGCGCAGGACCCCGGCGACCTCCGCCAGGAGCTCGGAGACCGTGTACGGGCGCGGCGGCGCGGGGGCGGGGACGGGTCGCGGAAACATCGGGAGGATTCTATTCGTCCGGGGCCGTTGCCGCTTTCGAAAAGGGGACGGCGAAGACGAGCAGGGTCGCCATCTCGACTTCCGTGTCACCGAAGTTGTACTCGAAGAGGCCGGCGGCGGTCAGCGCCGTCCCGGCCAGCAGCGCCCCGGCCCACAGCGCCGCGCGGTCCGGCCGCCTCTCCCGCCGCAGGAGGAGGACCACGCGCGCGAAGAAGAGGGCGACGATCGTCACGTAGGCCGCGGCCGCGAACACGCCGTTCGCGGCCGCGATCTGCATCACGTTGTTGTGGAGGTGCGGCACGCGCCAGCGCGGGGCGTCCGGATCGCGGTAGAGCGGGTAGAACGACGGGACGATATCCGGCCCCAGGCCGAGAACCGGGTAGTCGCGAACGATCCGCGCGCCCGCGCGCGCCATCGCGATCCGGTCCCGGTTGGTCCGGTCCGAGAGGTCCGTCGTCGAGCGGATCCGTTCCCGGATCTCCGGCGGGGCCAGAAAGAACACGGCCAGGAGCACCGGAGCGAGGAGCAGCAGGCCGCGCGGCCGCCGAACGACGACGTAGAGGAGGAGGGCGGCGAGAATGCCGACATAGGCGCCGCGGGTGTATGTGAGGAGCACCGCCGCGAACGGGAGGGCGCACAGCAGCCCGAGGGCCCGCCGCCTGCCGCGCTCCTCGAGCGCCATCCCGAGCAGCAGGCACGCCGCGATCATCGTGAGGCCCGAGAAGGTCATGTAGTGGGAGAGCGTGGCGCGGATGCGGTTGTCGAGGTCGTCGCCCCCGTTGAAGAACTGCCAGATCCCGACGGCCGCCAGGGCGCACCCCGAGGCTGCGAGGGCCAGAAAGAGCGTCCGCGCCCGCGCCGGCGTGTCCAGCAGGTCCATGGCGATGGGCACGAGGAGAAAGAGGGCGAGCCCGGGAAGGTGCCGCGCGCTCTGCGCGGGGTCGCGGGAGAAGACGGCGGAAAGGACCGTCAGGGCCGCCAGAACGCCGAAAAGGAAGACGACGGGCGAAGAGCGAAGGCTCTCGGGAACCCGGCGTTCCCGGTAGAGCCCGGCCGTCCAGACGACAAGGAGCAGGACCGCGACGGCGTAGGCCGCGGAGATCTGGGAGGTGAGGAGCGCGAAGACGAGGAGAAGGGGGAGCGCGAGCCTCGAAAGGGCCACTGCGCCGGCGCCGTTCAGCGGCCCGCCGCCTCCGAGCCGGGCAGGGCCTCGTCGATCAGCATGACGGGGATGTCGGAGACGATCGGGTAGATGAGGTCCGCCTGCTTCGAGTACAGCCCCTGGGTCACCACCGGCTCCTCGTCGCGGAACTTCTCCCGGTATTTTTCGACGAGCGCCCGGCGGGTCGCGTCCTTGAGCTCCACGAGCTCGAGCGGGCCCTTCGTCTTGGGACAGACCAGAATCGCGAGCAGCTCCGGGTCGACGGGCATGAAGCGACCTCCGACCGGAGAGTCTATCCGCGGCGCGACCGGCTGTCAGCTGATAGCTTTTCCCAAGTGCGCATCCTGCACGTCGTCGCGGGCGAGAAGTGGACCGGCGTCGCGGCGGTGGTGTTCGACTGGACGCGCGCCTTGGTCGACGCCGGAATCGAGGCGCAGTTCGCGTTCGTCGGGGAAAGCCCCCTGGCCCGCCGCATCCTGCCAGTGGGCTGGGCACGGCCGCTGCTCAGCCACCCCCACGGCCTCCGGAGCGCCCTGCGCGACCTGCCCGCGCTGCGGGCGGCGATCGAGCGGGAACGCTTCGACGTGGTACACGCGCACCTGTCGCACGACCACTACCTGGCGGGCCTGGCTCTGCCGAGAGGCTCGGTCCGGCTGGTCCGGACGCTCCATCACATGCGGCACGCGAAACCCGATCTCCTCCTGCGCGGCCTCTTCCGCCGCACCCGGGCCTTCGCCTTCGCCAACCGCGACGTCGCCGCCGCCTTCGGCGCCTCCGGGCCCGTCCACTCTCCCGCCGTCGATACGGCGGCCTTTGCGCCGGGCGAGAAACCGGCCGGGCTGCGGGGCGGCATACGCCTTCCGGCGGGCGGCTTCGTCCTGGGGACGGTCGGCAAGATGGCGCGAGGGCGCGGCCACGAAGAGGCCATCGATGCCGCCGCGCCGCTCGCGGGCAACGCGTTCCTGCTGCACGTCGGCAAGGGCGAGCACCGGCCGGCCCTGGAGGCGCGCGCGGAGCGGGCCGGGACGGCATCCCGCAACCTCTGGGCGGACTACCAGGAGGAGACTCTCCCCTTTTTCTATCGCGCAATGGACGTTTTTCTCTTCACCGCCTCGGGCTCCCAACAGGGCCAGCGCGCGATTCTGGAGGCGATGGCATCGGGAATCCCGGTCGCCGCGCTCGACGTGCCGGGGGTGCGCGACCTCGTGACCGACGGGGTCGAGGGATTCGTCGCGCGAGACGTCGCGAGTCTGACGGAGGCGCTGCGCCGCCTCGCGGGCGACGGGGCCCTGCGCCGCCGGATGGCGGTAGCCGCGCGCCGGAGAGCGCTCGACTTCGAGAGCGCCCGCATCGCCGGCGCACTCGCGCGCTTCTACGAGACGATCCCGCCTCTCAGAGGCTCGCCAGGACCTCCTGCGGGTGCGACTTCGGCGACACCTTCGGGTGCGCCTGGACGATCTTCCCGTCGGGGCCGATGACGTAGGTGACCCGTTTCGCGTACTCGGCCTTCGGATCGTCGGTGGCGCCGTAAGCCATCCCGATCTCGCGCTGGACGTCACAGAGCAGAGGGAAGGGGTACTGGAACTTCTTCGAGAACTCGGCGTTCTCTTCGACGGTGTCGAAGGAGGCGCCCAGGATCTCCGTGTTCTTCTTCTGGAACTCGCCGTAGAGGTCGCGGAACCCGCAACCCTCCACCGTTCAGCCGGGTGTGTCCGCCTTCGGATAGAACCAGAGAACCACGTTCCGGCCCCGGTAGTCCGAGAGCCTCCGCGTCTGCCCGGTGTGGTCCTGCACGGTGAAGTTCGGGGCCTCGTCGCCGACGTTCAACATCTTCGGTTTCCTCCAGAGGTATTTGAGCACTCCGAGCATGCGATCAGGCCGTTCCCTCCCAGGTTTCCCGCGCCTCATCGTACGCCGGAAGCTCGACGGGCCATCCGTTGCGGCGAAATCGCTCCCATTCCCAGACCTTGGACCACTTCAGGAAGACGCTCCAGGCCTGCAGGCCGCAGAGGACGAGGCCGTGGAGGCCGTCGAGGAACCCGGCCTGGACGACGTACATGCGCACGAAGCGCCAGAGCGGCCTAAACAGGACCTCGGCGGCGCCCGCCCGGCGCCCCTGGCGGAAGGCGTCGGCGGCGCCCCAGGTCGCGTAGCGGTGCAGCTTCTCGAGGTACTGGTCGAGCGAGCGGCAGGTGAAGTGGATCATCGGCGAGAGCAGGGTCGGCGTCGGCCCGTCGGGCGAAAGGTCCGCGTGCACGCGACGGTTCGGATAGCGCGCCGTCCCGGTCTGGATCAGCCGCACGACCTTGTCCGTCGACCAGCCGGAGTGGCGGATGATCCGGTCGAGAAAGACGTTCTGCCGGCGGATGAAGTAGTGCCTGGCCTCGGGCCCATTCTCGAGGAGCGTGAGGATCTCGCGGGCCAGGGGCTCCGGGATCCGCTCGTCCGCGTCGACGATCAGGAGCCACGGCGTCATGACCTGGTCCATCGCCCAGTTCTTCTGGGCCGCCGAGCCGAAGTACTCGCGCTGGACGACCTTCACGCGGGGGATCGAGCGCGCGATCTCGACCGTCCCGTCCGTCGACAAGGAGTCCACCAGCAGGATCTCGTCGGCGAACGCGAGGCTTTCCAGGCACTCGCGGATGTTGACCCCTTCGTTGAGGGTGGTGACGATCGCGGTCAGAGAAGGTCGCATCCCACTCCCGACTCCCGGCTCCCGGCTCCCAACTTCGTCAATCCACCCGCACCTGCACCCGCTCGATCCGCCTCGCCTTCCCCGTCGCCTCGTCCACGTCGATCACGGCCCCGCACAGGCGGATGTCTTTCTTGGCCGTCTCGAAGGAGCGCGGGGTCTGGGAAAGGAACTTCTCGATGATGCGGTCCTTGGAGAATCCGATGATGCCCTCGTAAGCCCCCGTCATCCCGGCGTCCGAGAGGTACGCGGTGCCGCCCGGACGGATCGTCTCGTCGGCGGTCTGCACGTGGGTGTGGGTGCCTACGACCGCCGAGACCCGGCCGTCGAGGTACCAGCCGATGGCCCCCTTCTCGGACGTCGCCTCGGCGTGCATGTCGACGAAAATCACCTTCACGTCGCCCGCGCGCGCGAGCTCCTCGTCGGCCACGCGGAAGGGCGAGTCGGCGTTGGCCGGCATGAAAACCTGCCCCTGCAGATTCAGGACGCCCACCGGGATCCCTGCGGCCGTCCGCTGGACGGTCCAGCCCCGCCCGGGGTTGCCGGGCGGGTAGTTCGCCGGGCGCAGCAAGCGGTCCGACGCGTTCAACGTGTCGTAGATCTCCTTCTTGTCCCAGATGTGGTTGCCGGAGGAGAAGACGTCGATCGGCATCTTCGAGAGGTCCTCGAAGAGCTCGACGGTCAGGCCGAAGCCGCCCGCCGCGTTCTCGACGTTCACGATCGTGAAGTCGATCCGGTGGCGGTCGATCACCCCGGTCAGCGCTCCGGCGAGCGCGCGCCGGCCCGGCGCGCCCACGACGTCGCCGACGAACAGGATGTTCATGCCTTAGCGCGCGTACTCGACCGCGCGCGTCTCCCGGATCACCGTCACCTTGATCTGCCCCGGGTACTGCAGCTCGGCCTCGATCTTCTTGGCGATGTCGCGGGAGAGCCACAGAGCCTCGTCGTCGGTGACGCGGTTGGCCTCGACGACGATGCGCAGCTCCCGGCCCGCCTGGATGGCGAACGCTTTCTGCACGCCCTTGAAGCCGTCGGCGATGTGCTCGAGCTTCTCGAGCCGCTTCACGTAGGTCTCGAGGATCTCGCGGCGCGCGCCGGGCCGCGCGGCCGAGAGCGCGTCGGCGCCGTTGACGAGGACCGCCTCGAGCGAGCGCGGCTCGTAGTCGCCGTGGTGGCATTCCATGGCGTGGATGACGTCGTTGGACTCCCCGAACTTCTTCAGGACTTCGCGGCCGAGCTCGAGGTGCGTGCCTTCCATCTCCCGGTCGATCGCCTTGCCGATGTCGTGGAGCAGGCCGGCGCGCCGGACGACCTCGACCTTGGCCCCGAGCTCCGCGGCCATGTTCATGGCGAGCCACCCGACTTCCTTCGAGTGCTGGAGCACGTTCTGCCCGTACGAGGTGCGGTACTTGAGACGGCCCAGCATCTTGATGAGCTCGGGGTGCAGGTCCGGGATGCCGAACTCGAGCGCCGTCGCCTCGCCCTCCTGCCGGATCTTCTCCCAGAGCTCGGAGCGCACCTTCTCGACGACCTCCTCGATGCGCGCCGGGTGGATCCGGCCGTCGATGATGAGCTTCTCGAGGGCGTGCCGTGCGACCTCGCGCCGCAGCGGCTCGAAGGCCGAGATGACGATCGCCTCGGGCGTGTCGTCGATGATGAGGTCGACACCGGTCGCCGCCTCGAGGGCGCGGATGTTGCGGCCTTCGCGGCCGATGATGCGGCCCTTCAGGTCGTCCGACGGCAGCTCCACGACCGAGACGGTCGCCTCGACGACGGTGTCCGAGGCCAGGCGCTGGATCGCCATGCCGATGATCCGACGGGCCTTCTGCGCGGCCTGCTCGGTGGCTTCCTCCTCGATCCGGCGGATCAGGCCCGCCGCTTCGAGCCGGGCCTCGTTCTCGACCGACTTGACCAGGTCGCGTTTGGCGTCGACGGCGGTCTGGCCCGCGATTTGCTCGAGGCGCTTGCGCTGGTCGTCGATGACCGTCTGGACCTCGGCCTGCGCGTCCTCCAGCTTCTTCTGCTGGTCGGCGACCGCCCGCTCCTTGCGGCTGTACTCGTCCTCTTTGCGCTCCTGCTGGGAGAGCTTGCGGTCCAGGTTCTCTTCCTTCTGCTGGACCCGCTTCTCCAGGCCGGCGATCTCCTGCCGCCGGGCCTGGACCGTCTCGTCGAACTCGACCCGTGCGGCGAGGACCTTTTCCTTGGCCTCGATGTCCGCTTCGCGGATCTTGGCCTCCCCCTGCCGGCGGGCCTCGGCGAGTGCCTTGTCCGCCTCCGCCCGGATGCCCGCGCGGTCCCGCTCGACGTTCTTCCGCAGGAAGAAGTAGCCGACGGCGAGCAGCACCGCGGCCAGGATCGCTCCCGCCGCGATCGCGATCGCGAAAGATGTGTTCATTCGGCCCCCCAAAAAACCCGGGGGCGCGCAGGACACGGGCGTTGGCTTACACGATGAACCGGAAGCGTCTCTTCCGACGAGCGTTATGCGCCGTCTGTTTCGGACCGTTCCTCAGGACCACTCGTATTCCTTCGTGTCCCCGATTTTCCTCGGGGCGCCGACGCCTCGCCTTCAAGCGCCCAGGGCGTCGTCCAGTTTTCGAATCAGGCGCTCCACACGGGCTTTCGCGTCCGTGGGGTCGCCTTGCCGACGTTTTTCCGCCTGATAAAGATCATCGGAAATGTTCAGGGCGGCCAGGATGGCGATCTTCGTCGTGTCCACCGTCGCCGTCCGCTCTGCCACTTCTTTCATCCGGGAGTCGACCAAGCGAGCCAAGTCGTGAATGTAGCCGGTGTCCCCATCGGCGCGGACGCTGTACGTCTGGCCGAAGATCTCTACCTGAGTCACGCTGCCCCGCTTATCCAAATCGAGACACTGACTCCTTTCCGGCGCGAGTCTAGTCCGGTTGAGCGAACGGAGTCAACGGTTTAGGCGTAAGTCCAACCCTGACTACGATTTCTTTTCTTCGGCCGCTTCGAGCGTCTGGATGAGCTTTTCGAGGCGCTCGCGCACCGCATCCTGCTCCTTCTCGAGCTTCTCGACGATTCCCTTCGAGTCTCCGGCCTCCTTTTCCGCGCGGCGGGCGGTGGAAAGGTCGGACTTGAGCTTCTCGTTCTCGGACTCGAGGGTCTTCAGACGGGCGAGCAGACGTTCGATCTTGCGATCCAGCGTGTCGAAGACTTTGGTGGTGTCCATGGTCTTTTCCCTTCCGTCAGCCGAACGTGACGTTGAGGCGCGAGGCGAGCTCGGCGGCGAGGCCCTGCACCTGACGATTGATCTCCTCCTGCAAAAGCGTCCGCTCGCGCGACCGGAAGCTCAGCCGGATCGTCGTCTTGACCTGGCCCTCGGGCACGCCGGGCCCTTCGTAGCGGTCGAGGCAGCAGAGCGACTCTAAGTCCTCGAGCCCGCGGCCGCGCACGAATTCCTCCACCTTTTCCCAGGGCAACTCGCGGGGCTGCGCGAACGAGAGGTCCGCCGTAATGGCGGGCAGCGTCGCGTAGTCCTGGTAGACGAAGCCGCGCCCTTCGACCGGGATCGATCCGACCAGGAGCTCTCCGACGAAGACCGGGACGGACATGTCGCGTTTCTGGCGCTCGGCCTCCGCCACGAGGCCCACGATGCCGAGAAGCCCCCCCGAGCGCATCTGCGCCGTCGCCGCGGCCCCGGGCGTCAGGGCGTGCACGAGCGCCGGCTTCCAGGCGAGCTTCTCCGCCGGAATCCAGGCGTCGAGCAGCCGCTCCGCCAGACCTTTCGCATCGGAGAAATCGGCTTCCCGGAGCCGCTCGGGCTCGCTCCAGTGCGCCCGGCGTTCGCCCGCGAGGGCGAAGGCGAAGCGGCGCGACTCGTACGACTCGGGCTTGTCGGACTCCCCTGGCGCTCCGAAGGCGCGGCCGGTCTCGAAGAGGGCCGCGCCCGGCGCCCCGTACCTCAGGTTGCGGGCCACGGCGTCGAGGAGGCCCGGCAGCAGCGTCGCGCGCAAGTGCCGCCGGGTCGTGTCGAGAGGGTTCAGGATCCCGAGCGGCTCGAGCGCCGTGTCCGTCAGCCGGAGCCAGTCGCCCCAGGCCGCCTCGTCGGCGTCGCGGTTCACGAACGGAGAGTTGATCGTTTCGAAGAGGCCCGAGGCGGCGGCCGTGTCGGAGAGCCGATCCTCGATCCGGCGCAGAGGCTCCTGGATCGCGCCGGGCGCGGCCGCCGGGGGCAGGCGCGACGGGAGACGGTCGTAGCCGTAGACGCGCAGGACCTCTTCGGTGAGGTCGTCTTCGCGCCGCACGTCGGTGCGAAACAGGGGAATCGAGACCGAGAGGTGCTTGCCCTTGCGCTCGGTCGAGAAGCCCAGGCGGTTGAGCGCCTGCTCGGCGAAATCCAGGTTCACGCGGTTGTCGCCCGAGAGCAGCCGCAGCCTCGACAGCCGCAACGCCGTCTTGCGCACGCGGAACAGGTTCCCGTGCGCGTCGAGGAATCCGGGGGCCACGGTGCCGCCGGCCGCCTCGACGAGGAGGCGCGCGGCGAAGTTCAGGGCTCCCGGGATGGCATCCAGGTCCGTCCCGCGCTCGAAGCGATGCGAGGCGTCCGTGTGCATGCCGAGCCGCCGCGCCGTGCGCCGGATGGTGACCGGGTCCCACCACGCGGCCTCGAGGAGCACGTTCGACGTCTTCTCGGTGACGGCCGTCGACAGGCCCCCCATGATGCCCGCGAGCGAGACGGGACGCTCGGCATCCGCGACCACGATGTCGGAGCTGTCGAGCGTGCGCTCGACGCCGTCGAGCGTGACGAGCTTCTCGCCGCGCGACGCTTTGCGCACGATGAGAAGCCCTCCCGAGAGCCTGTCGAAGTCGAAGGCGTGGAGCGGCTGCCCGGTGTCCCAGAGCACGTAGTTGGCCGCGTCGACCGCGGCCGAGATCGTCTTGGCGCCGATCGCGGCCAGCCGATTGGCCACCAGCGGCTGGGCGGCGCCGTTGGCGATCCCGCGGACCAGCCGCGCGCCGAAGCGGCGGCAGAGCTTCGGCACCTGGATGACGATCGAGGCCACGTGCTCGGCCGACTCCCCCTCGGAAGCGGGCTCGGCGTACCTTGCCGCGACGTCCCGCATCGGCACGCCCGACATCGCCGCGATCTCGCGCGCCAGTCCCCGGTGGCCCATGGCGTCCGGCCGATTCGGCGTGATCTCCGCCTCGAGGAGGGTGTCCGAATCGCGCGCCTCGACCGACTCGATCGGGATGCCGGCCTGGTCGAGCAGCCGGCGGACTCCGCCGACGCCCCCGGCGGCGCCGACGTCCACGAAATCGCCGAGCCAGTCGAGCGAGAACTTCACGCCTGCCCCACGAACTGGCGGAGAAACCGCTCGTCGCCTTCAAAGAGCAGGCGCAGGTCCGGGAAGCCGTACTTCAGGAGCGCGACCCGGTCGATGCCGAGGCCGAAGGCGAAGCCCGTGTACTCCTCCGGGTCGATCGCGACACCCTGGAGGACTCGCGGGTGGACCATACCGGCGCCCATGATCTCGATCCAGCCCGAGCCCTTGCACTTCGCGCACCCGCCGCCCTTGCAGAAGATGCAGCTCATCGCGACGTCCACGCCCGGCTCGACGAAGGGGAAGAAGGTCGGGATGAAGCGCGTCTTCGTCCCGCGCCCGAAGAGCTCCTCGAGGAAGGTCGTGACCGTCCCCTTCAGGTCCGCCATCGAGATCCCGTGGTCGACGACGAGCCCTTCGACCTGGTGAAACACCGGCGAGTGCGTCGCGTCGACCTCGTCCTTCCGGTAGACGCGGCCGGGAACGATCAGGCGCAGCGGAGCCCCGTGGCGTCGCATCTCGCGGATCTGCACGGGCGAGGTGTGGGTCCGCAGCAGCAGCGGCGAGACCGCCGTGCGGTCGAGAAGCAGCGTGTCCTGGGTGTCCCGCGCCGGGTGGTCGGGCGGAAAGTTCAGGGCCTCGAAATTGTGGAAGTCGTTCTCGACCTCCGGGCCGTCGGCGATCGAGTACCCCAGGCGCAGGAAGATGTCCTCGATCGACCGCCGCACGATCGTGATCGGGTGCAGGCTGCCGGACCGCTCGCGGCGGCCGGGCAGCGTGACGTCCACGGCCGAAGCGCGGTCGCGCGACGCCGATTCGCGGGTCTCGAGCTCCATCCCGATCCGGCGGATCGACGCTTCGATCACCCCCTTGGCCGCGTTGGCGCGCTGGCCGAAGGCGGCGCGCTCCTTCGGCGCCAGCGCCTTCAGGCTCGCGAACAGCTCCGGCACGAGACCCTTCTCGCGCCCGAGATAGCGCCCCTTCCAGCGCTCGAACTCGGCGCGCGTGGAGACGCCCTTCCCGGACTCCTCGCGGAAGGTGCGCAGCAGCTCTTCGACGGGGTCTTTCGCCACGTCTTGGTCTACCGCGTCACGCCGTCTTCAGCGCCTGCTTGGCGACGCCCACCAGGTGCGTGAACGCCGCGGGGTCCGAGACCGCGAGCTCGGCGAGCATCTTCCGGTTGATCTCGTTGCCGGCCTTTTTCAGGCCGTCCATCAGCTTGCTGTAGGAGATCTCGTGCTCCCGCGCGGCCGCGTTGATGCGGACGATCCAGAGGCCGCGGAAGTCGCGCTTCTTGGCCTTCCGGTCCCGGTACGCGTAAACGAGCGACCTCTCCACCTGGAGCTTCGCCATCCGGTACGACTTCGACTTGGTTCCGTAGTAGCCCTTGGCGAGCGCCAGGGTCTTTGCCCGGCGGTTCTTTCTCTTGGGTCCCCTCTTTACACGAGGCATGGTGCTCTCCTGTGCTTTAGTCGTGAGCCGTCGTCACGCGTACGGCAGCATCTCCCGGACCCGCTTGTGGTCCGAGTGCGAGACGGTCGTGGGCTTGGCGAGGCCGCGCTTGCGGCCCGGCGCCTTCTTCGTGAGGATATGGCTCTTGAAGGCTTTCGCCCGCTTGAACTTACCGGAAGCGGTCTTCTTGAACCGCTTCGCGGCGCCGCGGTGGGTCTTGAGTTTCGGCATGTGTCTTTCTCCGTGTGCGCGAGATCAGGCCCTGGCGACCTTCTCGTGCTTGACCGGCGACAGGATCTGGTAGAGACGGTTGCCCAGCATTTCGGAGCGCGACTCGGCAATCGCCTTGCCCTCGAGGTCCCGGAGCAGGCGATCGAGGACCTTCTGGCCGTTCTCCCGGCGCGCCATTTCGCGGCCGCGGAATTGCACGGTGGCCTTGACCTTGTCGCCGTGCGACAGGAACTTCAGGATGTTCTTCATCTTGAAGTCGTAGTCGTGGTCGTCGATGTTGGGACGGAACTTCACTTCCTTGACCTGGGTCGTCTTTTGCTTCTTCTTGGAGTCCTGCTGCTTCTTCTTCTGCTGGTAAATGAACTTTCCGAAGTTCATGATCCGGCACACCGGGGGGCTCGCCGTCGGCGCGATCTCGACGAGGTCGAGGCCGGATTCCCGGGCTTTCTGCAGCGCGTCGGCCATCGTCACCACGCCGACGGCCTCTCCCTCCGCGCCGATGAGGCGCACTTCCTTCCAGCGAATCTGCTCGTTGACGCGGATACTCTTCTTATCGATCTTTCACCTCCGAAGTCAGTTCGGCCTTCCGGCTCGCGACCGCCTTCTCGGCGGCCGCGAGGAATTCGTGAACGGGCATCGTCCCGGCGTCTCCCCCATGGCGCAGGCGCACCGCGACCGTGCCGGCCGCCGCTTCCTTCTCGCCCACGACGAGCATGCACGGCACCTTCTGCATTTCCGCCTTGCGGATCCGCGCGCCGAGCTTCTCGTTCCGATCGTCGATCTCGACGCGCAGGCCGGCGGAGGCGAGCCGCGCGGCGAGCTCCCGCCCCATCTGCGCGAACCGGTCCGAGACCGGCAGGACCACCGCCTGCACGGGCGAAATCCAGAACGGGAAGTTCCCTCCGGTGTGCTCGATGAGGATTCCGAGGAAGCGCTCGAGCGACCCGAGAATGGCGCGGTGGAGGACGACCGGGCGATGCGGCTTGCCGTCCTCCCCGATGTAGGTCAGGTCGAAGTTCTCGGGCTGCGCGAAGTCGCACTGGATCGTGCCGAGCTGCCAGGGGCGCCCGATCGCGTCCTTGACCCGAAAATCGATCTTCGGGCCGTAGAAGGCCCCGTCGCCGGGTGTGACGCGGTACGGGCGCCCCGTCTTCTTCATCGAAGCGTCGAGCGCCGCCTCGGCCCGGCTCCACTGCTCGTCGCTCCCGATGCGCTTGTCCGGCCTCAACCCGAGCGAGATCTCGAGGTCGGTCAGGCCGAAGGCGCCGTAGACGAAGTCGAGGAACTCCAGGAACGCGAAAATCTCCGGCTCCATCTTTTCGAATGGCGTGAAGATGTGGCCGTCGTCCTGCGAGAACGTGCGGACGCGCGTCAGGCCCGCCGTCACCCCCGAGAGCTCGTAACGGTGGAGGCGCCCGAAGTCCGCGAAGCGCACCGGCAGGTCGCGGTAGGACCAGAGGCGCGTCTGGTAGAGGAGGAAGTGGCCGGGGCAGTTCATGGGCTTGACGCCGAAGGCCCGCTCGTCGACCTGCGTGAAGAACATGTTCTCGCGGTAGTTGGCGTAGTGGCCCGAGGCCTTGAACAGCTCCACGTCGAAGATCTGCGGCGTGATGATCTCCTCGTACCCGCGCTTGCGGTACTCCGAGCGCAGGAGCTCGATCAGGCCGTTGTAGAGAACGGCCCCTTTCGGGAGAAAGAAGGGCGAGGCGGGCGCCCAGGGGTGGAAAGCGACGAGATCGAGCTCCTTGCCGAGCTTCCGGTGATCCCGGGCTCTGGCCTCCTCGATCTGCTTCAGGTGCTGGTCGAGCTCCTTCTGCGTGACGAAGCAGGCGCCGTAGATCCGCTGGAGCATCGGGTTCTTCTCGTCGCCCTTCCAGTAGGCGCCCGCGGTGTGCGTGAGCTTGAAGACGCCGAGCTTGCCTGTCGAGGGAACGTGGGGCCCGCGGCAGAGATCGATGAAGTCTTTCTGCCGGTAGCAGGACACGGTGCCGTCCGGAATGCCCTTGATGATCTCGACCTTGAGAGCGTCCTTCTGGCCTTCGAAGATCCGGATCGCCTCGTCCTTCGACATCTCGGAACGCTCGACCGGATTGTCCTCGGCGACGATCCGGCGCATCTCCGCCTCGATCGCCTCGAGGTCCTCCGGCGTGAACGGGCGTTCCGGGTTGAAGTCGTAGTAGTAGCCGTTCTCGATCGCCGGCCCGATGCCGATCTGCACGGAGGGAAAGAGGCGCTTGACGGCGTTGGCCGTCAGGTGCGCGGTCGAGTGGCGATAGAGCGAGAGCGCGTCGGGGGATTTTGGCGTGACGATCTCGACCGCGGCGTCGTGCTGCAGGCGGGTCGCCAGGTCGACGAGTTTCCCGTCGATCTTGCCCGCGAGGGCGTCTTTGGCGAGGCGCGGCCCGATCCCCTCCGCGACCTCGCGCAGGCTCGTGCCCGCCACGACCTTGCGCGTCGAGCCGTCCGGCAGCGTGATCGTCACCGTGTGTGCCAGGGCTTCCATTGTCTCCTGCACTCCAAAAAGAAAAAACGCGGGGCACCCCCGCGTCGTTGAACCTCGTGGTAGGCGCTAACGGGATCGAACCGTTGACCTCTTCCGTGTGAAGGAAGCGCTCTCCCAGCTGAGCTAAGCGCCTGCATTTCGAAGAAATTGGTAGGCTCGAGCGGATTTGAACCGCTGACCCCTACCGTGTCAAGGTAGTGCTCTCCCCCTGAGCTACGAGCCTGTTCTTCGGTCCCGGCGTGAACCGGGGGGCTACCGGCCGGAAGCCCGCGAGGGCGTTTTCATCCCGGCCTTCGTCCCTGATTGTGAAAGATCCGCCCGGCTCTCCGTCCGAAGACGGAGGAATCTACCAGACACAGCGCCCGGCGGGCAAACGGGAGTCCGGAGCGCGCCGCCCGCCTTTCTCCTCCGCCTCCCGTGCCTTATATTGACTTCACCCCCGATGGCTTCCGCAATCCGCGTCTCGCTCAGCTCGCTCGCCCGGCGGTGGAACTCGCTCCGGGCGGCGGGCGCCGATGCCTCCGCGGCCCGGGAGTTCTGGGACGCCGGGGCCCCCGGCGAGCCGGAGGACCGCTACTGGGGCGCGCAGCCCCTCGTGCGGCGCGCGATCAACCGGCGAGTGACCGGCGATCCCAACCGCTGGCCCATGGAGTGGTTCGCCGACAAGTACGTCCCCGCCGCGCTGCCGCTGGGCCTCTCGGTGGGCTGCGGTACGGGTCTTCTCGAGCGGGACGTCTTCGTGAAGGGGATCTGCGAGCGCGTGGAGGGGGTGGACTTCTCGCCCGAAGCCATCACCGAGGCGCGGCGCGGGGCCGAAGAGGCCGGCCTCGCGCGCCGGCTGGACTACCGGGTCGAGGACATCAACGCGATCCGGCTCCCCCGGCAGGCGTACGACATCGTCTTCTTCCACGGTTCCCTCCACCACATCCGCAACGTCGAGCGCGTGCTCGAGGAGGTGCACGCGGCGCTCAAGCCCGGCGGCCTGATCTTCCTCGACGAATACATGGGCCCGTCGCGCTCGGAGTGGCGGGAGGCCGAGTGGGGCTTCGCGCGAAGCGCCTTCGACGCGCTGCCGGAGGAGCTCAAGAACCGGCCGGAGCTGGCCATCCCGCTCCCCATGGACGACCCCTCAGAATCGGTCCGCTCGAGCGCGATCCTGCCGGCCGCGCGCCGGCTCTTCGCGACTCTCGAGGACCGCCCCTACGGCGGCAACATCCTCTGGTTCGTCTTCCCCTGCCTCGACATCGCGCGGCTGCGTGAGGACCGCACGGATGCGCTCTCGCGGCTGATCGCGCTCGAGGACCACCTGCTGGAGAAGGGCTGGGTCGAATCGTACTTCCGGGTGATCGTGGCGCGCGCTTGAGACGCTACGGCGCCGCCACACTCCTCGTCTTCGACCTCATCCTCTTCGCTCCTCTGCTCGTGACGGGCGGGGTGTTCTCCTCGCACGAGTTCGTGCGCGCCCACCACCCATGGCGAATGACGGAGCAGGGCGTCCTGGAGGCGGAAAACCGCCTGCTCTCGGACCCCGCGGCCTCCGGACAGACGACGCTGGCGCGCTTGCCCCGGTTCCCCGAGGGCTTCTTCTGGAACCCGTGGGTTTCGGCGGGCTCGATCGGCCCGTTCCAGCTCGCTCAGGGATTCCTGTCTCCGTTCGCCGCGCTCCCGGCGCTGCTGCTGCCCGAGGCCTGGATCGAGACCGGAATCCTTTTCCTCAAGTTCAACTTCGCCTTCCTCGCGGCCTACGCGTTCCTGCGGAGCCGGCGCTTCTCGGACCTCGCGGCCGCGGCGGGGGCTGCGGCGTGGGCCTTCTCGACGGGACAGACCGTGTGGGGGCTCTGGATGCAGACGTCCGTGTCGGTCACCTACCCGCTGCTCCTGATGGCCGTGGACCGGGCTTTCGAGGAGCCGCGGGCGGCCCGCGCCGTGCGGTTCGCCTCGCTCTCGATCCTGCTCTGTCTGTCGGGAGGCTTCCCGCATTGGATCCTCTACGGGGCCGTCGCCTCGGCGCTCTACGTCCTGGTGCGGGCCTTCGAGCACCGCGGCCGCGCGACGCTCCGGGCCGCCGCGCTTCTCACCGCGGCCGCCGCGATCGCGGTAGCGATTCTCCTTCCCTCGATCCTGGCCACCGCCCGCTTCCTCTCGGCCTCGGGCTACGGGGAGCTGCGCCGCGGGCTGGGCCAGGCGTACGCGCTCCCGCTGCGGCACGTGCGGCTCTACTTCCTGCCCGACTACCAGGGCACGCCGCGGCGCGACGACTACCGCGGCATCGGCTGGATCCCGGGCGACAACTACATCGAGACGGCCGCGGGCGTGGGAGTGGCCGCGGGAGGGTTGGCGTTTCTCGGGCTCGCGGCGCTGCGGCGGCGCAGGGAAGCGCTCTTTGCCGCTCTCCTCGCCGCCGCGATCGCGATTCCGCTCTACGCTGGGGGCGGCGTGCTCGCCGCCGTCGGTAGCCTGCCGCTGCTCAACATCAGCCTGTTCGCGCGCGCGAAGATCCTGATCGTCCTGGCCGCCGCGATCCTCGCCGCCTGCGGAGCCGAGGAGCTGGAGAGGCTCGCTAAGACCGTTCCGTTGCGGCGCCTCGCGGCCGCCGTCCTGCCGTTTTTGATCGCCGTGCCGCTCTCCTTTCTGGCGCTCGACTTCTACCCGGTGTCGAGACTGACCGACGCGGTCTTTCGCGACACGCCCGGAATCGCCCGCCTGCGCGAAGCGACGGCCGGTGGGGGGCGCTTCGCGGCGGCCGGCTGGACGCTCCCTCCCAACGTCGGCGAGGCGCTCGGCGTGGAAGACGCGCGCGGCCACTTCCTTCTCGACGCCGGATACCGCCGTCTGGTCTCGTCCGCCGATCGGAACGCCTTCGGCGCCTACGGCACGTATCTCGTGTTCGATCCGCTCTCGCTCGATCCGGGCTCCCCCGTGCTCGACCTGCTCAACGTGTCGGTCCTCGCCGCGCCGCCGGGCTCCGCGGCGCCGGTCGGCCCGGACGTCGAGTCGCGCGACGCGGCGCCGTTTCATCCGCCGGGGCTCGAGCCGCCTCCGCCGCCTTCGCCCGCGGCTCTACGGCGTATCTACGACGGGCCCGACATGGCACTGTTCGCCCGGGAGACAGCGCTGCCGCGGTTTCGTCTCGTCGCGTGGACCCTGCCCGGCGGCGTCGAGGAAGTCCGGACCGCGGGCCGCAGAACGCTCGAAAATCTCGTCTTCGTGGCGCCTGCGGAGCATCAGCGCCTTTCGCTCGGCCTCGCGCAGCGCCGAGTCGACGGAGGCGTCCTCCCCCTGGAGATCCGGCCCGAGCGGTTCACCGTCGAGACCGCCAACCCGCATCCCTCGCTCCTCGTCACCTCGCAGAAGCGGTTCCCGCCCTACTGGCGCACGTACCTGGACGGCAAGGAGGTCGAGAGCTTCGCCGCCAACGGCCTCTTTCTCGGAGTCGAGGTGCCGGCCGGCCGGCACCGGATCGAGGGGCGGTTCGTGGTGCCGCGCGGCGAGGTCGCCGTCTCGGTCAGCGGCCTCGCCGCGCTCCTCGCCGTTATGATCGCGGCCAGAAAAAAATGAAGCTCGTCATCCAGATTCCGGCCTTCAACGAGGAAGCGACGATCGGCAGGACCCTCGCGGCGCTGCCGAGAAAAGTCGCCGGCTTCTCCGAGGTCGCCGTCCTCGTCGTCGACGACGGCTCGACGGACCGCACCGCCGAGCTCGCGCGCGCGGGCGGGGCAGATCGCGTCTTCCGCTTCAACACGAACCGCGGCCTGGCCGAAGCCTTTTCGCGGGGCCTGTCCGAGTCCCTCGCCATGGGGGCGGATGTCATCGTCAACTTCGACGCCGACCTCCAGTACGACCCGGCCGACATCCCCGCGCTCACGGCCCCGATCCTGGAAGGCCGGGCGGACTTCACGGTCGGCGATCGCGGCCCCGGGGAGCTCTCCCACTTCTCGCCGGGCAAGCGCCTCCTGCAGCGGCTCGGAAGCTGGGTGGTGCGCCAGGCCGCGGGCATCGAGATCGCCGACGCCGTGTCGGGCTTCCGCGCGATCTCGCGCGAGGCCGCGCGGCGCATCAACGTCTTCTCGAAGCTCACGTACACGCTGGAAACGCTGATCCAGGCCGGCTACAAGGGGCTGCGCGTCGCCAGCGTCCCGGTGAAGGCCCATCCTCCCGTGCGGCCTTCCCGCCTCTTCACGTCCACGCCGAAGTACGTCCTGCTCCAGGGCGCCAACGTCCTTCGCATCACGGCGCTCTACAAGCCGCTCAAGATCTTCTCGATCGCGGCCGCGCTCTTCGTCGCGGCCGGTGCCGTTCTCGGCCTGCGCTTTCTCGGCTACTACGTCTTCGGCGAGAACCCGGGGGGGCACGTGCAATCGCTGATCCTCGCCGCCGTCCTGATCGTGGTCGGCTTCCAGACGTTCCTGATCGCGCTGCTCGCGGACCTCGTGGCGATCAACCGGAGGCTGCTCGAGGAGATGAAGCTCAGGGACGGGTCGTGACGCCTTCGTCAGGCCCAGTCCCCCGCCTTGCGCGACATCACCGGCGCCCCTTCCAGAAACGTCAGGATCGCCTTCGTCGTGTCGGCGACCGCGAACAGGATGCGGTCCTCGGTGCGGGCGAACTTGCGCTGGATGGCAACCTCGAACTGCTGGAGGAGCGGATCGAAGAAGCCGCCGATGTTGGCGATGATGATCGGCTTGCCGTGGATGCCCATCTGCTTCCACGTGATCATCTCGATGATCTCCTCCATCGTGCCGAAGCCACCCGGAAAGGCGACGAAGGCGTCGGAGAGATCGAACATGAGCTGCTCCCGCTCGTGCATGGAATCGACGACCCGGAGCTCCGTCAGGCCCGGGTGCGCCGACTCCCGGCCCTCGAGGGCCTTCGGGATCACGCCCGTGACCGTGCCGCCCGCGGCGAGGACCTCGTCGGCGAGCGCGCCCATGAGACCGCGCGAGGCGCCGCCGTAGACGAGGCGGATCCCCCGGCGCGCGATCTCGCGCCCGAACGCGCGGATCTCGGTCTCGATCGCGGTCTCGGTGGTGTTGGCCGAGCCGCAGTACACGCAGATGCTCTTGAGATCCATGGCGCAGAGTCTACGACGACTCGCTACGACGACTTCGGGAAGCGGCTTCCGGGAGAGTCGATCGGCGCGCCCTGGCGGCACAGCGGGCACTCGGCCTCGGGCCAGGACGGCACGGAGAGCGCCAGGAGCGAGCGGGAGGGGACGGAAAAGGCGCCCGCGGGCAAGCCCCGGTCCACGATCGAGCCGACCGCGACGACCCTTCCGCCGGCGGCCTCGACGGCCTCGGAGGCCTCGCGCGTCGACTTTCCGGTGGTGAAGATGTCCTCCACGACGGCAACCGGCTCCCCGCGCTCCAGCGCGAACCCGCGGCGCAGCGTGAACGGGCTCCCGGCCTGGCGTTCCACGAACATCGCCGGAAGCCCGAGCCCCCGTGCCGTCTCGTGCCCGATAACCACGCCCCCGAGGGCGGGCGACACCACGGCCCGGGGCGCGAACTCGCGCAGCTTCTCGGACAGCTCCCTGCCCGCTTGCGTCGCCCGCTCCGGCCACATGAGCAGCCGCGCGCACTGGAGATAGCGGTCGGAGTGGAGGCCGGAGGAAAGCCGGAAGTGGCCGGTGAGGAGGGCGCCGGTGGATTCGAAGTCGGCCAGGGAGATCATGGGGAGAGTCTACCGTCGCCTCCGGCCTACGCGTCTCCCTCCCTCGAGATCTTGTGGTGCTCGATCTTCTTGTAGAGGTTCGACCGCGGGGTCTGGATCACCTCCGCCGTGCGGCTGATGTTCCAGCCGTTCTCGCGGAGCTTGGTCACGAGGAACTCGCGCTCGGCGAACTCCTTGAACTCGGAGAGCGTCTCGAGGACGAGACCGCGGGTGGAGATCTCCGTGGGCGCGACGCGCGCCTCGGGGGGCAGGTCCCGCGCCTCGATCGGGTCGGCGTCCGTCATGATGAGCACCCGCTCGACCAGGTTCTTCAGCTCGCGGACGTTGCCCGGCCAGCTGCGGGCGGCGAGGAGGCCGAGGGCGCTCCCCGCGAAGCGCCGCGGCTTGCGGTGGTCGCGCTCTGAGAAGAGCCGCGTGAAGTGTTCCGTCAGGGCGGGGATGTCCTGGGACCGCTCCCGCAGGGGCGGTGTGATGAGCGGCACGACGTTCAGCCGGAAATACAGGTCTTCGCGGAACCGGCCGGCCTTGATGGACTCGGTCAGATCGCGGTTGGTCGCCGCGATGACCCGCACGTTGACGCGCCCCACCCGCGCCGCGCCGACGGGCTCGACTTCGCCCGCCTCCAGCACCCGCAGCACCTTGGCCTGCGCCCGGGACGACATGTCGCCGACCTCGTCCAGAAAGATCGTGCCCTGGTCGGCCTCGACGAACTTGCCGATCTGCTTGCGCACGGCGCCCGTGAAGGAACCCTTCTCGTGGCCGAAGAGCTCGGACTCGATCAGCTCCTCAGGGATCGCGGCGCAGTTGACCTGGATGAAGGGCTCTCCGGACACGCGGGAGCCGCTGTGGATCTCGCGGGCGATGAGCTCCTTGCCCGTCCCGCTCTCGCCGAGGATCAGCACGGTCGCCGAGGTCGGCGCCGCGCGGGCCACCTCCGCCCTGAGCCGCCGCATGGGCTCGCTGTCGCCCACGAGAACGGTCTCCTCCTCGACGCGCTTGCGCAGCCGCTCGTTCTCGGCCCGCAGCCGGTTGCCCGAGAGCGTATTCTTGACCGAGACGAGGACCCGCTCGCGCTGGAGCGGCTTTTCGAGAAAGTCCGCGGCGCCCCGGCGCGTGCACTCCACCGCGGTCGCGATGTCCCCGTGCCCCGAGATCATGAGCACCGGGGGCGCGCCGTCTCGGGCCACGATCCGATCGAGGATTTCGAGCCCGTCCATGCCCGGCATCTTGATGTCGAGGAGGATCGCGTCGGCGGCGCCGGCGTCGAGCTCGGCTAAGGCCGCGCGGCCATCCCCCGCCGTGACGACCTCGTAGCCCTCGTACTCGAGAACCATCCGCAGCGTGTCGCGGATCGCGGCTTCGTCGTCGACGACGAGGATTCGGTGCGCCATCGCCATCCCCTACAGCGGACGGCGGGTGCTTATTCCCTCCGCCCGGCCTGAAAGAAAGCGCCCGCCGAAGCGGGCGCCTTTCCGAGTCTCCGGAATGGGTTCCCTAGCCGTCGAGCTTGATGAGAGCGAAGCGCGAGACGCCCGCGCGGGGGTTGTAGACGTAGAGCTTGAGGTAGTCGCCCTTCTTCGCCTTCGCCACGAGCCTGCCGAACTCCTCGCTGGTCACCACTTTCTGGCCGTCCACCTGCGTGATGACGTCGCCCTCCTGGATGAGGGCGTCCGCCGCCGGCGAGACCTCTTTGACGCGGACGACGAGCAGCCCCTCGATCTCGGGCTTGATGCGCTGCATCTGCCTCATCTGGGGCGTGAGCTCCTGGACGCTGATGCCGATCTTCTCGCGCGAATCGTCGGACGCGACGCTCGAGGGCTCGTCTGATTCGTCCGAGTCGTCCCGGCGCTCGGCGAGCGTGGCCGTGGCGGTCGTCTCCTTGCCGTCGCGGACGATCCCGAGCTGCACCTTGCTGCCCGGCGCCTTGCCCGAGACGTAGCCGATGAGGTCGCGCATGTCCTTGACCGGCATGCTGTCGACGCGGACGATGGTGTCGCCCGGCCGCACGCCCGCCTTGTCGGCCGGCTTGCCCGCTTCGACGGACTCGACGAAAGCCCCGTCCTGGCCCTTCAGGCTGAAGGCCGCGGCGCGGTCGGCGTCCACGTTCTGGATCTGGATGCCGAGGAAGCCCCTGACGACCTTGCCCTTTTCGCGCAGCTGCGGAAGGATCGTCTTGAGGGTGTTGATCGGGATGGCGAAGCCGATGTTCTGCGCCGGCCGGAAGATCGCCGTGTTGATGCCGACGACTTCTCCGCTGACGTTTAAGAGCGGCCCGCCGGAGTTGCCGAAGTTGATGGCGGCGTCGGTCTGGATGTAGTTCTCGAAGGAGCGGGTGCCGGGGTCGGCCGTCAGGCCCGAACGGTCCTTGGCGGAAACGACGCCGACCGTAACGGTCTTGTCGAAGTTGAGCGGATCGCCGATCGCCATGACCCACTCACCCACCCGAAGCCTGTCGGAATCGCCGAGCGCGAGCGGCGTCAGGCGCTGCTTGACGTCGATCTTGAGCAAGGCCAGGTCGGTCGCCGGATCGTGGCCGACCAGCCTGGCGATGTACTTCTCCCGGTTGTTTACGCGCACTTCGATCTTGTCGGCGCCCTCGATCACGTGGTTGTTGGTGACGATGTAGCCGTCGTCCGAGATGATGAAGCCGGTGCCTCCCTGGACTTCCTTGTGCTCCTCGTCATCGCGCGGCTGCGGACCCTGGCCGCGGCGCTCCCTGGGAGGGCCGAAGAAGAACTCGAAGGGATCCCCCTCGCCGCCGAACGGGTTATGGTTCATGTAGCGGCGGCCTCGGTTGCCCTTTACGATGTTGGTCGACGTGATCGACACGAGCGAGGGCATCACCTCCTGCGCGGTGTCCGCGAAGGACGGGAGCAGGACTCCGCCGCTCTGCGGGCGGGCGGCGGGTGTCGCCTCGCGCTGCGCCTCGGACCGCGGGGTGATGTTCACCGATCCCGCGACCACCATCCCGAAGACGACGGCAGCCGCGATGAGGGCGGAGAACGAAAGCGCTCGTTTGGTAGTTTTTTCCATAGTGTGGATCTTTCTCCTCAATTGGTCCCGTTGCGGGACATAGAAGGAACGCTCGATTCCCCGGCGACATTCCTCGATTTCGGGGCAACCCCGAGCCTTTCGTGCTCGACGAGGATGCAGCGGTCCATGGCCACCCCGATTCCGGCCGCCTCCAGCCGCCTCGCGGAGATCTCGTCCACGACCCCGAGCTGCATGAAGAAGAAGGCCGCGCCGCGGGCAATGGCCTCGTCCGCGACGGGAGCGACGGCCTCCGACCGCCGGAAGACGTCCACCATGTCGACCCGGATCCCCGGGGGGATCGCGGCGAGCGAGGCAAAGCAGGGCTGCCCGAGGATCTCGCGGTGCCCCGGGTTGACCGGGATCACCCGGTAGCCCTGGGCGATCAGGTAGCGAGTGATCGCATGGGAGGCCCGCGCCGGGTTCGGCGAGCAGCCGACCACGGCCACGGTCTCGGCGGTCTCGAGCGCCTCCCGAATGCGGTCGATCTCGTTCACGGCGTGTCTTTGCCGGATTTGCCCGGCGTCTCCCCGTCCTCAGGACGCATGTTGTAGAAAAAGGTTACGGTCACTCCCTCGCGCGTGGAGTTCAGGTCCGCCGGCAGCGGGCGAAACGCCGAGGACTTCAGGATCGCCTGGAATGCGGCGAAATCGAAGGGCGGGGTTCCCGACGAGCGGAGGATTTTCGCGTCGGCCACGCGGCCGTCGGCGAGGATGTAGAAACGGACCGTCAGGCTTCCCTTCCAGCCCTGCCGCGCCAGATCCGGCACGTCCCAGTGGAGCTTGATGCGGCGCACCATCTCGGCGGCGTAGGGTCCCCAGTCGTACCACTTGGTGTCGAAGGAGAGAGGTCCCGAGTCGACGAACCCGCCGTCCGGGTTGCCGGGCGGCGCCCCGCCTTCGCCCCCGACCGCGCTGCGGGCGGCCTCCTGGATCACGCGGTCGAGGCCGGCGAGCCTGGAGATTTCGCGGGAGGGGGCGCCCATCTGCGGCCTCATGTCGGCCGGGAACTCCGAGGGCTTCGCGTCCGTGCTCTTCGAGTGCTCGAGGGCCGCGCGCCGCTCGGCCTCGGCACCGGCTCCGGGGCGCCCGGCCGCGTCGCCGCCCCTGACTCGAGGCGCGCGCGGCCCCGGGTCGAGACCCGCGATCCCGCGCGAGGGAGGCACCGACGGAGACTCGGCCCTGGGCCGGGCGGGATCGCCGCCGGCGGCCCGCCGGTCGGCATCCGACAGGGGCGATCGCTTCGGGTTCGGGCGAGCCTGCCCCGGGGACTCCTGAAAGATCACCGGAATCGGGCTGTTGTCGGTCTCCTGCGGCACGAAGGCCGCCAGAAGGCCCGTTTTCGGGTCGGTCGGCACATGCGCGGGAAGCGTGATCAGCAGGACGACGAGCAGCAGGTGGACGACGAGGGAGATGAGAATGCCGCGCTCGATCGGGAGGGAGCCCTCCGCGTGCTCCTCGAGGCCGGCGAGCTCGCCGAGCGTGCTGTGGGCCGTCAGCGGCCCGACGAGCGGCTCTTCCTCGGCGCCCGCGCCAGCCGAGGCCGCACCGTCGAGGGAGAGGACGGATCGGCGCTCCGGCTCGACCCGCGGCTCCGGGCCCCGCCGGCTGGCGAGGGAGCCCAGCATGCTGCGGGTGGCGGGGGCTTCCTCGCCCGCCCCCGGATCTGCGGCCGTGTCCGCGGGGGTTTCGTCCTTTCCGAACAGGCGCCAGCGCCGGCGCGCCCCGATCGCCGCAATGGCGCTTCGCGCGAACGGCAGATCGTCGTTTTCGTCGGGTTCGGACACGGGTCTCCTTGGCGTCTCGAGCCGCCTTTCCCCTGTAACACGGCCCCTACGCCGGGGATTCTCTCGATTGTAGACTCCCCTCCCGTGGAACCCTCCGAGCACGACCGGCGGGTCATGGGCCTCGTGCACACGGCGCTCCTGGCGGCCGTGGGCGTCTACGGAATCGTGCTCCTGTTCTTTCGCGCGGAGCTGGAGCCGGATTCGCGGCACCCCGATTCCGGGCTCACCCTGTTCCTGCTCTTCGCCGCGGTCGGCGCCGCCCAGTTCGCGGGCGCTTCGATCGTCGGGAAGCTGCTTCTGCGCTCGCCCCGGGCGGGGGCGCGCGACCGGGTCCGCCTCTACTTCCTCCTGCGCGCTGCGGCCGCGGAGGCGATCGCCCTCTACGGCTTCGTCCTGGGCTTCCTCGGGGTCCCGGGCACCCAGGTTCTGGCCCTCTTCGCGATGGCCGTCGCGGCCCTGCTCGCGTGTTTTCCCGGCCGCGGTCCGTGGGAAGAGGCGGTGCGAGTCGCCGAGGGCCGCGAGCCCGGGCCCGAGAACCTGTAACGACGGCCCACGCAACCACTTCCCCTCGACTCCCGACACCCGTTCCGCGCTCGAGGGGGTTTCTCCCGCCGCGCGCGCTTCTGATATAAAGTCGCGGTTTGCGCAATGCGGGCTAGGCCCGCTTTTTTGTTCGATGAAAACGCCTTTGAGTGAAAAAACGACCCTGGAAATAGCCGCGATCGCCGAGGAAAGAGGGTGCCGCCTGCTCGCCGTCGAGTCGGCCGGAGCCGGACGCTATACCGTGCTCCGGATCGTGCTCGAGAGGCAGGACGGCGGCGCCGTGACGGCCGAGGACTGCGAGGGCGTGTCCCGCGAGGCCTCCCCGGTGCTCGACGCCGCCGACGAGATCTCCCACCGCTACACGCTGGAGGTCTCCTCGGCGGGCCTGGATCGGAAGCTTTACTCCCTCGACGACGCCCTGCGATTCGTCGGGCGCCGGATGCGCGTCAAGACGGACGAGCCGGTCACGCCCCGGCCGATCCCGGCCGAGGGCTTGCGCCCTCCGGCGATCTCTCCCGCGCGCAATTTCGGCGGCGTGCTCGAGCGCGTGGACGGGGATCTCCTCACGATCGTTGATGAGGCGGAACGCAAAATCTATAATGTCCGTTTCGGCGATATTCGACTCGCCCGGCTCGACTTCGAGTGGCCGGAGCGGGGGCGATAGGAAAGCGGGTCCATGATTATCGATCCGTCGGTCATCCGACAGGTCTCGCGCGAGAAGGACATCGACGCGGAGAAGATGTTCGGCGCCCTCGAGGAAGCCATGTCCTCGGCCGGGCGGAAGTACTACCACGACAAGGCGATGGTGACGCTGATCGATCGGCAGTCCGGCGCGATGACGGTCTACTCGCCCCGTACCGTCGTGGCCGAGCTCGACACGGAATCCGAGGAGCCGCCGCCGCAGATCCTGCTCGACCAGGCGGAGGCCCTCGTGGCCGAGAAGGGAACCAGGGGCGAGGTGCGGGTGCTCCGGCCCGGCGCCGAGGGAGAGGCCCCGGCCGAGGTCCAGGAGGTCGCCCTCGGCGACGAGATCCGCATCTACCGCGAGACCGTCGGCCTCGGGCGCATCGCGGCGCAGACGGCCAAGCAGGTCCTCTACCAGAAGGTCCGTGAGGCCGAGCGGGACAACGTCTACAACGAGTACTACCCGAAGGTCGGCGAGCTGATGAACGGGACGGTCAAGCGGTTCGAGCGCGGCGACATGATCGTCGACCTCGGCAAGACCGAGGCGATCATCCCGCGCGACCAGCAGTCGCGCGCCGAGAGATACGGGCAGGGCGAGCGCATCCGCGCCATCCTCTACGACGTGCACCGGAACCCGAAGGGGCCGCAGCTCGTGCTGTCGCGCACCGACCCGCGCCTGCTGATCCGGCTCTTCGAGATGGAGGTTCCGGAGATCTACGACGGCACGGTCGTCATCAAGGGCGCCGTGCGGCAGCCGGGTGAGCGCGCCAAGGTGGCCGTGCGCTCGCGCGAGCGGGACGTCGATCCGGTCGGCGCCTGCGTGGGTATGCGCGGCAGCCGCGTGCAGTCGATCATGCGGGAGCTCCACGGCGAGAAGATCGATGTTATCCTGTATTCCGACGACCTGATCACCTTCGCGCAGAACGCGCTCGCCCCGGCCAAGATCACCCGCGTCTCCCCCATCCACCGCGAGGACGGGGCGATGAGCCTCGACTGCGTCGTCGAGGACGACCAGCTCTCCCTGGCGATCGGCAAAAAGGGCCAGAATGTGCGGCTCGCCTCGGCCCTGATCGGCATGAAGATCGAGATCAAGGGCGAGAGCGAGGTCAAGGGCGAGGTCGCGCAGGCCCTGACGCGGATGCTGGAGGCCTCGCGCCGCCGCCAGACGGCGATCGCCGAGATCCCGGGGGTGGGCGAGAAGACCGCGGAGCGGCTCGCCGAGGCGGGTATCACGACCCTCGGCGACCTGCTCGACAAGTCGGCCGAGGAGCTGGCGCAGCTGCCGGGAATCGGCGACAAGTCGGCCGAGAAGATCCTCGAGGCCGCGCACGCCGCCGAGGAGCGCCTGTCCCAGAGCGACGACACCGACGACGACGAAGCCGGCGAGGAAGCGCAAGAGGAAGAGGAAACCGGAACCGAAGCCCCCGAAGAGACGGGCGTGAGGGAGTAGACCAAAGACCGATGGGAAAGATTCGAGTCGAAGAGCTCGCCGCCCAGATGGGGATCGGCAGCAAGGAAGTGCTCTTCCTGCTGCAGTCGATTGGCGTGGACGTCCAGTCGCCTCAGGCGGCCTTAGACGAGTCCACCGTCCTCGCGATCCTCCAGGGCAAGACGCACGCCCCCAAGCAGCTGATCGTCCGGGACAACGAGGCCCGCGCCGTCCGGCCGCAGAGGAGCGCGCTGAACCGGATCAAGATCGTCGAGAAGACCGCCGCCGCCGACCCCGAGGCCCCGCCCGCTCGGCGCTCCGCGACCGAGGCCAAGGCGGCGGCCAATGCCGCCGAGCCCGCGCGGACGGCCGTAGTGCCGGAGGAGGAGCCGGAGGCGGCCCCGCCCGCCAAGCCCCTTCCGCGCAAGATCGTCCTGCCGCCGCGGCCCGCGCCCTCCCCCCCGCGCACCGCCGCTCTGCCCGGCGCGCCTGCGCGCCCGCCAGGCGCTCCGATCAGCCGCCCGATGGGACCGGCGTCGAGCATGGGCCGCCCGATGGGCCCCGCCTCCGGCACGGGACGCCCCATGGGCCCCCGGCCGGCCGGCCCGTCGGTCTATCGCCCCACTCCGGGAGGACCCGGCGCCCGGCCTCTCGGCGGACCGCCCCGACCCGGCGCACCGGTCGGGCGCACGGTGCCTGCCGGGCCCGAGCGCGGGCCCGTCAAGCGCAAGAAGGCGGACGAGGACGCCAAGAAGACGGCCGCTGGCAAGCGCAGCGCCCGTCCCAAGATCACCGTGGCGGACGAGGTCGACTTGCGCGAGTTCGTCGGGACCTACAAGGAAGACACCTACTCGGACATTTCGCTGCCGCTCATCGAGAAGACCGGCGACGGGACCGAGGTTTCTCCCGAGGCTCGCCCGGTCTCAAAGTCCGCGATCCGCCGGGCCGCCAAGGAGACCCGCGCCCACGACTCCGGCAAGGTGCTCGAGTTCAAGAAGCCGGCGCCCACGGGTCCGGTCTTCTTCACCGAGGCCGTCACCGTCAAGGAGTTGTCCGAGAAGCTCGGGGTGCTCGCCCGCGACATCCAGCGCCTGCTGATGCAGCGCGGCATCCTCGCCAACGTCAACCAGTCTCTCGACGCGTCGACGGCGGTCCAGATCGCCAAGGAAGTCGGCGTCGAAGCGGCGGTCGTGTCCTTCGAAGAGGAGCTCGAGCTGACGCGCTCGGCCAGGGACACCGCCGAGCCGTCGACGGCGCCGCGCGTGCCGCGAGCTCCGGTCGTCACGGTGATGGGCCACGTCGACCACGGGAAGACGTCGCTGCTGGACGCCATCCGCCAGACCAACGTCGCGGCGGGAGAGGCGGGCGGCATCACACAGCACATCGGCGCGTACCGCGTGGAGACGCACGGGAAGCCCATCGTGTTCCTCGACACGCCCGGCCACGAGGCCTTCACGTCGATGCGCGCGCGCGGGGCGAAGGCGACGGACATCGTCGTGCTCGTCGTCGCGGCCGACGACGCCGTCATGCCGCAGACGATCGAGGCCATCAACCATGCGCGGGCCGCCAAGGTTCCGATCGTGGTGGCGATCAACAAGATCGACAAGGCGAACGCGAACATCGACCGCGTGAAAAAAGAGCTCGCCGACCACGGCGTGCTCCTCGAGGCCTGGGGCGGCGACACGCCCGCGGCCGAGATCTCGGCGACGAAGAAACAGGGCATCGACCATCTCCTCGAGCTGATCCTGCTCGTCGCCGACATGCAGGAGCTCACCGCGCCCGCCGCGGACCAGGCGCGCGGCGTCGTGCTCGAGGCGCGGCGCGAGGCCGGACGCGGCAACATCGCCACCGTCCTCGTGCAGGGCGGAACGCTCAAGGTCCAGGACGTCTTCTTTGCCGGCTCGGTGTTCGGCCGGGTGCGCTCGATGCAGGACGACCGCGGGGCGAAGGTGAGCGCGGCCGGCCCGGCGACCCCCGTCGAGGTGACGGGCTTCGAGGAGCTGCCCCAGGCGGGCGACACCTTCCAGGTGGTCGAGGACGAGGACAAGGCCCGCTCGGTCGTCTCGTTTCGCCAGCTGAAGGAGCGGGAGAAGGCGATGGCGGCCTCCTCGCGGCTTTCGCTCGAGCAACTCTTCAGCAAGATCCAGGAAGGTCGGATCAAGGACCTCCCGATCATCCTGAAGACCGACGTCTCGGGATCCATGGAAGTGCTCTCGCAGTCGCTCAAGAACCTCTCCAACGAGAAGGTCAAGATCTCGCTTCTGCATGCGGGTGTCGGCGCAATCAACATCAACGACGTGCTGCTCGCCTCGGCCTCCGGCGCGATCATCGTGGGCTTCAACGTGCGGCCGGAGAAGAAGGCGGCCGAAGAGGCCGAGAAGGTCGGCGTCGAGATCCGCCTCCACACTGTCATCTACAACGTCACCGACGAGATCAAGAAAGCCATGGAAGGCCTCCTCGACCCGACGCTGAAGGAAGTCGCCCGCGGCCGCGCGGATGTCCGCAACACGTTCAAGGTGCCGAAGTTCGGCGTCGTCGCCGGCTGCTACGTGACCGAGGGGACGATCCCTCGCACGTCGCAGGTGCGCCTGCTGCGCGACAACCGGGTTATCTATGAAGGCAAGGTCGGATCGCTTCGCCGCTTCAAGGACGACGTCTCCGAGGTCAAGCAGGGCTTCGAGTGCGGCATCGGCTTCGACCGGTACCAGGACGTCAAGGTCGGCGACATCATCGAAGCGTTCCAGGTCGAGAAGGTCGCGGGAGTGATGGCCTGACGAGCCCTCGGCTTTCCGCTTTCCGCTTTCCGCTTTCCGCCCGGAGCCTCGATTCGCCCGACAGCTTGTCATGGTGATCGCCTACGCCGTCTTCGACCTTCACCTGCCGGGCTGCCGGGGGCTGAAGGAGAAGCGGATGATCGTCAAGAGCCTGAAGAGCCGCATCCGCCACGACTTCGAGGTTTCGGCGGCCGAGGTGGGCGGGCAGGATCTCACCCAGCGGGCCGAGATCGGCGTGGGGGCAGTCGGGCCCGACCAGGTCCCCTTGGACGCGCTGCTGCAGAACATCCTGAGCTTCGTCGAGTCGAACCTCGACGGGGAGGTCCTCGAGTACCGGAATGAGTTCATCCATGTGTGAGCCGAAAGCCCCAAACCCTGAGCCGAACGCCCGAGAATGAAGAAGGACTCCCGCCGTAGCCAGCGCGTCGCCGACCTCGTCCGGTCGGAGCTGTCGCTGCTCGTCCTGACGAAAGCGCACGACCCGGATCTGCGCGGCGTGACGATCACGGACGTCGAAATGCCGCCCGATCTGAAATCCGCCCGGGTGTTCTTCTCTTGTCTCGGCGGGCAGCCCGAACGCGAGAAGGCGGCCGAGGCCCTCCACCGCGCGTCGGGGTTCCTGCGCCGGGAGATCGGCCAGCGCTGCAAGCTTCGCTATGCTCCCGAGCTGCACTTCGTGACGGACCTGTCGCTCGAAAGGGGCGCCCGGATCGAGGAGCTCCTGAGCCAGGTGCTTCCTCCCCGCGGGGACGAAGAGCCGTGACGGCTCCCGATGCCCTGCGCCGCGGATACATCTTCCTCCTGGACAAGCCGGAGGGCCTGACGTCGCACGATGTCGTCGAACGGGTTCGCAAGTCGACCGGCGTCTCGCGCATCGGCCACAGCGGAACGCTCGACCCGATGGCGACCGGGCTCTTGCTGCTCTGCGCCGGAGGGGCCGCGCGGCTCCAGGGCTTCTTCACGATGATGGACAAGTCCTACGAGGGCGCCATGCGACTGGGCCGCGCGACGGCGACGTACGACCGCGAGGGCCAGACCGTGGGGCCGGACCGGGATTTCACGGCGGTCACCGCGGGGGCGATCGAGAACGCCGCGGCCGCCTTTCGCGGGGAGTTCCTGCAGTCGCCGCCGCCCTATTCCGCCAAGAAGGTCGGCGGCCGGAAATTCTACGAGATGGCCCGCAAGGGCGAGAGCGTCCCCTCCCTCCCCAAGACGGTCCGCGTCTCGGAGCTCCGGTTCGGAGCCCTCGAGAACGGCCTTCTCCCCTTCTCGCTCTCGTGCACCTCGGGGACCTACATCCGCTCGATCGCCAGCGAGCTCGGCGAGAAGCTCGGCTGCGGGGCGCACCTGGAGGCCCTGCGGCGGTCCCGGATCGGCGTGTTCTTCGCCTCCGACGCGGTCGCGCTCGAGCGCTTCGAGTCCTTCTCCCCGGCCGAGCGGCTCGCGGCCCCCTACGCGGTCCCGCTGGCCCGCGTCCCGTTCCCCTTCCCGCGCATTCAGCTCGCTTCCCTCGAGGCCTGGAAGATCCGGCGCGGCCAGTCGGTTCCCTCGCGGGGCGTCCACGCGAGGGAGGGCGAGTGGGTCACGCTCCTGGGGCCGTCCAACAACATGCTGGCCCTCGGTCAGGTCAGCCCGATAGGGGATCGAGGGGTGGCGCTGATCAAGCCGAGGATCGTGCTGGAATAGCGGGAGTTATTCAAGTCGGCCGGCGCGGCAGCTGACAGTCCTGCCTGCTTGTGCTAGTCTCGGCGGCTTAATAAAAAGAGTGAGTGAGGAGTTCTCGAGTCGTTTGGAGGCTGAGTGAACGTCACCGAATACGAGTCCGGCAAGACTGACATCGTCAAACAGTACCGGACACACGACACCGACACGGGTTCCCCGGAGGTCCAGGTCGCGCTGCTGACGACGCGCATCACCTACCTCACCGAGCACTTCCGGTCGAACGCGAAGGACCACCACTCCCGTCGCGGTCTGCTGCAAATGGTCGGCCGGAGGCGGCGGCTCCTGGAGTATCTCCGGAGCCAGGATCCCAACCGTTATCACAAGCTGATCGAGCGCCTCGGCCTCCGGAAGTAGTTCCGTCCGGCTCCGGAGCGCTCGCCGCAGCGGTTTCGCCCGCGGGGGCTCGCACGCCTTCCTCCTCGGGACGACGCCCTCCGGAGCCACAAACAACAGAAGGGCTCAAACCATGATCGACCAGATCTCCATCCCCATCGGCTCCAAGTCCATGGAAATCCAGATCGGCAAGCTGGCCAGGCAGGCCGACGGGGCCGCGGTGGTCCGCTTCGGGGACAGCGTCGTCCTCGCGACGGCCGTTTTCAACAAAGAGCCGAAGGAGAACGCCGAGTTCTTCCCGCTGACCGTCGACTACCGGGAGCCCACCTACGCCGCAGGAAGGATCCCCGGCGGGTGGTTCAAGCGGGAAGGCCGGCCGACCGAGAAGGAGATCCTGACCTCGCGTCTGATCGACCGGCCCATGCGGCCGCTCTTCCCCAAGGGCTTCATGCACGAGACCCAGATCGTCGCTTTCGTCCTTTCGGCCGACGGCCAGAACGACGCGGACATCCTGGCGATCAACGGCGCCTCCGTCGCGCTGACCTGCTCGGCCGTTCCGTTCTACTCGCCGGTCGGCGCGGTCCGCGTCGGCCGCCTCGAAGGGACGTTCATCCTGAATCCGTCGAACGCCGAGCGCGACAAGTCGGACCTCGACCTGATCGTCTGCGGCACCGATGACGCCGTCATCATGGTCGAGGGCGGCGCCCGCGAGGTGTCCGAGCAGACCCTGATCGACGCGATTTTCTTCGGCCACGAGGCCGTCCGCCAGATCGTCGGCGCCCAGATCACGCTCCAGCGCCGGGGCGGCTTCCAGAAGCCTTCCTGGCAGGCCCCCGAGGCGTATCCCTCCAGTCTCTTCGCCGAGGTCCGCCGCGCCTGGGAGGCCCCGATGATGGCGGCGATGACGCTGCCCAACAAGATCGCTTCCTACACCGAGATCAAGGCCGTCAAGAAGGCGGCCGCGTCGCTGGTCCCGGAGACCGAGCCCGAGAGGCGCAAGCAGGTCGCCAGGGCCGTGGACGACCTCGTCAAGGTCCTCACCCGCGAGACGATCCTCTCGGGCAAGCGCCTCGACGGCCGCGAGTTCAGCCAGGTCCGCCCGATCACCTGCGAGGTCAGCGTTCTGCCGCGGACCCACGGCTCCGCCCTCTTCACGCGGGGCGAGACCCAGGCCCTCGTGACGGCCACCCTCGGCACCTCCGACGACGCCCAGATCATCGAGGAGTACGAGGGCGAGAGCGAGCACACCTTCCTGCTCCACTACAACTTCCCGCCCTTCTCGGTGGGCGAGACGAAGTTCATGCGCGGCCCGTCGCGGCGGGACATCGGCCACGGCAACCT
>JBBDKM010000091.1:0-1605 GCA_040879385.1 Thermoanaerobaculia bacterium
CGCATGTGCGCCAACGACCGGATCCTCTGCCACGAGGAGTTCTGCCGGTTCGCCAAGGGCTACCCCGAAAAGATGGAGCGCTCCGGCCTGCTCGGCAAACTGCGCGACGGGTACTCTCACCTCGACCCGGACGTCGTCTTCGAGGAGGCGCGCCGCGAGGAGGTCTGCCCGTTCGAGGTGCAGCTCGAGCTGGCAGAGCGGGCCGACGCGATCGTGGCCGACTACAACTACGTCTTCGAGCCGGCCGCGGCGCTGCGCCACCTGACCGGAGAGGACCTGCGCGAGGCGATCCTCCTCGTCGACGAAGCGCACAACCTCCCGGACCGCGCGCGCCAGATCTTCTCGCCCGAGATCCTCGAAGAGGAGCTGGCGAACCTGCGTAACCGGCTGCTCCTCCAGCCGGGGGACCTCTTCCAGGACATCCTCGCCTCGGTCGAGGACCTGATCGCGATCGTCGGGACCAGCGCCGCCGAACTTCCCGAAGGCGAAGCGATCGCCGAGATCGAGCCCCCGCGGGAGGCGATCCTCGAGCTGCGCGTGGACTGGGAGGCGAAGCTGATGCGCTATCTCGCCTGGAAGCGCGAGACGCGCCTGGCGCTGGTGGACGATCCGGTCCTGGACTTCCACTACACGCTCCAGCGCTTCGCGGCGGTCCTCTCGATCTTCGGACCCGACTTCACCTGCGTCGTGGAGCGCCGGCCCTCCGGCGCGCGCCTCGGGCTCGTGTGCCTGGACCCCGCCAGAGTGCTCGCGCCTATCTTCGGCGAGGCGTCGTCGACCGTGCTGCTCTCCGCCACACTCAGCCCACCGGAGGCGATCCGCCGCGTGCTGGGCCTCGAGGCGGCCCGCACCGCGGCGATCTCGCTGCCGCCGCCGTTCCCGCCCGAGAACCGCAAGGTGATGATCGTGCCTTCGGTGCGGACGACGTACAAGGCCCGCGACAAGAACTACGGCCGCATCGCCGGGCTCCTCGCCGAGATGTCGGACGCGCACGGCGGCAACGACCTCGTCCTCTTTCCGTCGTACCGATTCCTGACGCAGGTTGCGCTTCTCATGCCGCCGACGCGCTCGCGCCTGCTGGTGCAGCGTTCGGATCTGACGAGCTTCGAGCGGCAGCAGCTCCTGGAATCGCTCTCGAGCCCTCCCCCCGGCGGGACGCTGCTCTTTGCCGTCTCCGGCGGGATGTACGCCGAGGGTGTCGATTACCCGGGTGAGCTGCTCTCGGCGGTCGTCGTGGTCTCGCCGGCGCTTCCTCAGGTCTCCTTCGAGCGCGAGCTCTTGCGCCGCTACTTCGACGACAAGGAAGAGGCGGGCTTCGACTACGCCTACCTGCAGCCGGGGATGACGCGGGTGGTCCAGGCGGCGGGCCGCCTGATCCGGAGCGAGACGGATCGCGGGGTCATCGCGCTCATGTGCTCGCGGTTCCTCGAGGAGCCCTACGCGAGCCGTCTGCCGCGCGACTGGTACGAAGAGACCCCGGCGGAGCTCGCCACCCGCCGCCCGGCCGAGGAGATCCGGGAGTTCTTCGGGCGATACGGATGACCAACCCCTACACGAGCAAGCGCATGCCGCGCCTCACGGTCGATTCCTGGGTCCGCGACCGGC
>JBBDKM010000091.1:1705-4406 GCA_040879385.1 Thermoanaerobaculia bacterium
GGCACCGCGCGTGGAGGCGACGACGCTGCGGAGGCGCGGTGGTTCGAGCCGCGGGAGCTTGGCAAGATGGCCTTCGCGTTCGACCATCGCGAGATCGTGATGGAGCAGCTCGCGAAAGAGCGCGATCGGGCGAGGCCCGGCGGGCCTACTCGGGGGTCTCGAGCGTCGCCGCGAAAGCGCGGGCGAGCAACCCCTCGTCGGTGACCGCCCAGACCGTGTAGCGGTAGAAGGTCCCCGGCCTCGCCGACCGGTCGAGGAACGCATAGCGGAAGGACTCCGCCGCGCTCTCGGAAGAGGGCACGATCTCGGGCCCCGTGCGGGCGACGCGGCCGTCCGGGAGGACTTCCTCGCGAAAGACCGCCCAGCCCCAGAGACCCGCGTGGCTCCGCGTGGTCCAGATCAGGCTCGGGCCTCCCCGGTCGGCCGACGCGTGCGCTTCGAGCCCGGAGAACGGCTCCCCGGAGACCCGCCGGGCGTAAGCCGGCGCGCGGAGGTCTCTCCCGCCGGACTCGGAGCCGGCGATCAGCCAGTCGACGCGCGCGACACCCGACAGGGGAATCGCGCGACGGTCTCCGGCACGGAAGAACACCACGTCCGGGGGGAGCGCCGGATCGCGATAGCGCACGACCGCCGCTCCCGCGCCGCCGTCGTCGGGCCACTCCAGCACGAGCGTGTCTTGCGTCGCCGTTTCCGGCAGGAAGGAGCGGTGGCGCACGGTCAGCCGCGCGGGCGAGGACGCGTCGAGAGCTCCCGACTCGAGATCGAGCAGCCGGAGCCGGGAGGGCGTCGCTTCGGCCTCGAGGGAGAGATAGAGCCGGGCTGCCGCGCGGACCAGAAGCCCCTCTTCGGTCTGGCGGGCGGTCTCGGCCAGCATGCGGAGCAACAGAGGCAGCGGCGCCTCGCCGCCGCCGGCGGCCCGCTCCCAGACCTCCCGCAGAAACGCTTTTCCACCGGCTTCCCGGGCCACTTCTTCGACCCAGAGCCGCCCGAGGCCGGCCGGGTCCCGGCGAAAGTCGACGAGGAGGCCGGCCGCGAGGATCCAGGCCTCCTCTCCCGGCGCCTCCCCTGCCGGGGCCGACAGGAGCTCCGCCATCGCGGGCGTCAGGAAGCTGTCCTCGGAAACGCTGTAGCCCGCCAGCGTGGCTAGGGCGATCTGGCGCCCCACCTCGCGGACAACCTCCGAAGCCGTCAGACCGCTCGCGTCGAGCAGGACGGCGGGCCCCACGAGCCGCCCCCGATCGAGGGAGCGCGCGGCCATCCGCCGCACGCCGGCGCCCTGCTTACGCGCGAGATAGATCGTCAGCGGCTCGCCTTCCGCGAAGGGGGCGCGCCAGCCTCCGCTTCCGTAGAGAGAGCCGTACAGCCGCCGTAGCTCGCCGGCGAGCGCGGCTTTCAGCTCCGGGTCCGCGGCTTCGTCGAGCAGGATCGCCCGGCCGCCGAGGAGCGTCTGGGGAGGGCCGAAACGCCGGACCGGATCCTCCACCCAGGCGCGCCCGGAGAGCGCCTCTTCGAGACGGGATGCCCCGCCGGGGGATGCCAGCAGCCACAGGACGGCCACGCCGCCGGGAAGGGCCCGGCAGAGCTTTGGGCGGAACGGGCGTGCGGTAGCCATTTCCGGAGGGTAGTCCTCGGGCGTCAGTGCGTCAATCTATGTACGGATCGAGGAGGGAGGACGTTGCGTCTACTTGGCAGCGGGCGCGGAATCCTTGATGCGGACCAGGACGACGGTGATGTTGTCGACGCCGCCCTTCTCGTTGGCAAGATCGACGAGCCCCTGACAGAACGCCTCCGGTTGCTTCGCCTCGTCGGCCGCGAAGACGTCGCGGATCTCCTCGTCGGAGAGCATGGTGGTCAGCCCGTCGGAGCAGAAGAGGAAGGCGTCGCCGGGCGAGAATTCCATCTCCCGCAGGTCCGGCGCGACCGACGCCCCGCCGCCGAGCGCGCGCGTCACGACGTTCTTCAAAGGATGGGTCTTGGCCTCTTCCTCCGTGAGGATTCCCGCGGCGACCTGCTCGTGGACCCAGGAGTGGTCGTCGGTCAGCCGTGTCAGCTCGCCGGCGCGATACAGGTACGCCCGGCTGTCGCCCACGTGGGCGAGCGAGAGGATCTTGTCGTTCAACAGGCCGGCCACGACGGTCGTGCCCATCCCCTTCAGCCACGGCTGCGCCGCCACGGCCGACATCACGCGCTCGTTGGCCTTCTCGATCGCGATCGCGAGCCGGTTGCTGTTGAAGTCGAGCTCGTGGTTGTACTTGAACGGCCAGGTCGCCTCTTCCTTCTGGCGGGTGGCCGCGATGAACTCGGCGATCGTCTCCACGGTGATCTTCGCCGCCACCTCGCCGGCCGCGTGCCCTCCCATGCCGTCGGCCACGATGAAGAGACCCTCGTCCTCATCGAGCGCGAACGCATCCTCGTTGTGCTTGCGCTTCTTGCCGACGTCCGTCAGACCGAAGGTTTCGATCGTCGCCATCCTCGACACTCAGCCCCTGCCCGCGCGCTGCACACGGATCTCTTCGAGCGCCTTGCGCGCGTCGCCCGCCGAAGAATCCCACCGTATCGCCTCCTGGTAGGCCTTCTCGGCTTTCAACAGGAGGCCGGCCTGGCGGAAGATCGCCCCCGCGTCCTTCAGCACGGTTCCGTTGTGGGGCTCGATGCCGAGCGCGGCTTCGATCGCTTTGACCGCGGCGCGGACGTCGCCCGC
>JBBDKM010000091.1:4506-10316 GCA_040879385.1 Thermoanaerobaculia bacterium
CTCAGCGGTGCTTGTCGAAAAGGATCTTTCGCGCCGCCATCCGAATCCCCTCGGGGAGATTTCGGTCGCGCCCGATGTTGCGCAGGTCGCGCATGTTCAGGTACTTCACCAGCGGCAGGGTGACGCTCAGCGGAACCGCGGGGTTGGTCACCAGCGCGAACTGGATCTTCGGCCGCTTGATCCATTCCCGGCTGGACGCGATCTCCAGGAAGATCTCCGTGTGGAGGTGCCGCATCGCGCAGAAGGTCTCCACCTCGGCCGCCCCGATGGATTCGCTCTTGAGGACGGCGAGACTCACGATCTTGTTGACGTCGGCGATGAGAATCCGGCGTTCCTCCTTGGTTCCCTTTTGCGCGACCTCGACCTTTTCTTTGACCGTCATGACCGAGATGCGCCGGAAGATCTGCGCGAGGTTGTCGCGGTTGAACTCCTCTTCCGGGACCTCCTCCCCGAGCGCCGCCAGCGGGTCCGCCGAGTCCGTCGCCGCCTCCGCCGCTTCCTCGAAGACGACGCCCTCGGCTTCCTGCCGGGCGCGGTGCTCTTCCTCTTCGCGGCGCACCCGCTCCTGCTCGCGGCGCCGCGCCTCCTTCTCGAAGAACTCCTCCTGGAGCTCGCGGATCCGGCGCCTGCCGTCCGGCGTGAGAAACGGATTGGCGAGAAGGGCGTCGATCAAGGCCGGCTGCCGGATCAGGCGCACCTGGTTCACGATCAGCGCGTCCTGGGCCGCCCCGGCCACGTTTCCCGCGAGGCGGAGCAGGGTCTCGTCGCCGACCTCGCGATGCCGGATGATCCGCTCGAGGACGAAGGGATCCTCGCTGTGCTGGCTGAGAGTGTCGAGCTCGCCTCGAGTCGGATCTCCCTCGTCGAGAAAGCGGACAGCGTCGTCGGGAGGGACGGCCGCCAGCGTCTCCCGGGCCGGTCCCTTGATGTCCGGATCGGCGTCCTCGACGACCGCCAGCAGCGCCCTCAGACGGTCGTCGCGCTCGAGGGGAAGCAGGCCCCGCGCCGCGAAGAGCCGCAGGTCGCGCGGCGCGTCCGCGGATCGGACGATCGAGACGATGTCCTGGGGGCCAGCCGTGGATGGGGTCCGGGGATCGGCCAAGGGCGGGTGCGGGAGCCTCAGCTCTGGGTCAGCCGCGGCGCGGGCACGCGAAGGTCGCGGATGACCTGACCGGAGCTTCCGAGCGGCTCGAGCGCGTGGCCGTCCACGGTGACGCGCACGCCGCCGGCGTTGCCGAGCGTGATCCGGAATCCCTCGCGCGCCTCGAACTGGCGCTTGGTGCCGCGGCGGATGAGCCCCGAGAAAATCGGGGCGCCGTCGGCGGACACTTCGGTCCACGAATCCTGATCGAACTCGAGCAGCATCGAGACGTCGCGCACGGGCGTCGACGGCTCGACCGCGGCCGGAGGTTCCGCGATGACGGTCGCCGGCAGCGGCGCCGGAGAAACGGCCACGTTCTTGAAGCTCACCGGTGCGACGGGGCGGCCGGCACTCGTCCGGCCGGGCTCGCTGCGCTGCTGCGGCCGGGCGATCAACCCGAGCAGCAGCAGAGTCGCGGTCACGCTGACGACGAGCGTTCCGGCGGCGCCGCGCCGTCCGCGCAGGAAGCGCGCGCGTAGTCCGCCTTTCTTCGGAGTCGCCTCGCGCGTCTTCTCGGGCGCGACGTCCGCCAGGTAGGCGTTGACCATCTCGTCCGGATCCAGGCCCAGGTGCCGGGAGTAGGCGCGGATGAAGCCGCGCGTGAAGACGGGTGCCGGGAGTTTCGCGAGATCGCTCTTTTCGAGCGCGGTCAGCAGGCGCACCGAGATCTTCGTGGTGCCGGAGATTTCTTCGAGGGAGACCTCCCGAATGAGCCTCTCCCGACGGAGCTCTTCTCCGAACGTGAGGGCCGGTGTCTCACCCATTCTCATCTCCCAGGATCGAAGACCTTTGATCCTAGCCCCGGCCGGTCCTCTCCGCAAGGACTCTTTCCGCGCACGCCCTCAGCAGGGGAGGCGAACGGGGCGAGTCGCGCACTCCCCGCAGGTCCTCGAGGTTGGCCCGGCTCAGGAGGGACAGAGCCACGGGGAGGGGCAGGTTCGGGTGGCGAAGGACCGCGCTGCGGACGGCCGGGCGCAGGCTCCAGCGTGGATGCTCGGCGATCAGGCTCAAATTGGCCTCGATCGCCTCCGGCCGGGCGGCAGCCTGGATGACGTCGGCCTCGATGGTGAATCGGTTTTCCAGGACAGAGGCCAAGACCCGGGGGTCGGGGTCGCCTCGCAGGGACAGCAGGGTCCCCCGGCCGACGTTGCGGGCGAGGTCCACCCTCTCGGCCACCGCCATCTCGGGGAGTCGGCGCATCAGGTCGAGGTCGGCCGCCCGGCGAACGGCGGGGTGTACGCGGGAGTTGGCGGACAGGTGCGCCAAGTCACGCCAGAAGAGGGTGGTGACCAGGGAGAGCGCCTCGCCTCGGGGAGTCCGGGGATGCGCCGCCAGCGCCATCCGAACGGCGTGGAACTTTCGAGCCGAGCGGTTGGACAGGATTTCCTCGAGCGTCTCTTCCGGCAGGTTCGCCCGCCGGAGAAGCTTCAGGCACTCCCCCTCGCTCCGCATCCTCTGACTATTCCGGGGATTCTCGCCCTCGGCCGCATGCGGCGACGAGCGACCGAGCCAGCGACGCGACCGCCTCCTCCCGTCTCTCTCCCGCGGCCTCGGCCGCGCGGACGAGCGCGGAGCCCACGACGACTCCGTCGGCGAGCCTTGCCGCCCGTCGGGCGGTCTCGGGCGTCGAGATGCCGAAGCCGACCGCGATCGGAAGTTCGCCCGCCGAGCGACGTGCGCGCGCCACGGTTCGCTCGAGGTCAGCGGGAAGCGCGGCGCGGGCACCCGTGGTCCCGAGCCTCGAGACGACGTACAGAAACCCGCTCGACAGCCGCGCCGCCTCGCGCATGCGGCGGGACGTAGAGGTCGGCGAGACCAGAAAAATCGTGTCGAGCCCGGCCTTGCGGAACACGGGCTGGATGTCGTGCGCCTCTTCCGGAGGCACGTCCGTCAGGAGGACGCCGTCGATCCCAGCCGCGCGGGCGTCGTCGGCGGCCCGCGAGACTCCATGCCGGAGAATCGGGTTGACGTACGAGAAGAGAACCAGCGCCAGCGAGGCCTCTGCGCGAATCCTGCGGGCGATCGCGAAGACGGTCGCGAGTGTCGTCCCCGTCGCCAGGGCCCGGAAGGCTGCTCGCTGCAGGACGGGGCCGTCCGCGATCGGATCGGAGAAGGGGACGCCGAGCTCCAGCACGTCCGTGCCGGAGCGCGCCAGAGCCCGCGCGAGGCCGACCGTCGCTTCGGGCGACGGGTCCCCCGCCGTCAGGTACGCGACGAAGGCCGCGCGGCCCTCGCCGCGAGCGCGCGCGAAGGCCCCGGCGATGGGAGTCAAGCGCGCGCGCCGGGCCGCAGGCGCAGGTACTCGTCCATGTCCTTGTCGCCGCGGCCGGAGAGGTTGACCAGGATCCACGTGGACCGCGGGAGCTTCCGGGCGAGCTTTGCCGCGAAGGCGATGGCGTGCGCGGACTCGAGCGCGGGAAGGATCCCCTCGGTTTCGCACAGCAAAGCGAAGGCGTCGAGCGCCTCGCGATCCGAGACCTTCACATAGGTGACGCGCCCGGAGTCGTGAAGCGCCGAGTGCTCGGGACCCACCGCCGGATAGTCCAGGCCCGCCGACACCGAATGGGTCGGCAGCGTCTGACCCGCTGCGTCCTGCAGCACCATCGTGCGCGTGCCGTGGAGCACTCCCGCGGAGCCGCCCGAGAACCGCGCCGCGTGCTCCCCGGGGCCGGCCCCGGTGCCGCCCGCCTCGACGCCGTAGAGGCTCACCCGGGACTTCAGGTACGCCGCGAAAAGGCCGATCGCGTTGGAGCCCCCGCCCACGCACGCCACCGCGGCCCGCGGGTCGCGCCCGGCGAGCCTCCGCATCTGCGCGCGGGCCTCGCGCCCGATGACCGACTGGAACTCCCGCACGATCGAGGGGTAAGGGTGAGGACCCAGCGCCGAGCCGAGCACGTAGTGGGTCGTCGCGACGTTTTCGGTCCAGTCGCGCAGGGCCTCGTTGATGGCGTCCTTCAACGTCTTCGAGCCCGCGTCCACGCCCACGACCTCGGCCTTGAGGAGGCGCATGCGCGACACGTTGGGCGCCTGGCGGGCCATGTCGGTCACGCCCATGTAAACGCGGCAGGGAATTCCCAGCTTCGCGGCGGCGGCCGCCGTGGCGACGCCGTGCTGCCCCGCGCCGGTCTCCGCGACCACGCGCGTCTTCCCCATCCGGCGCGCGAGCAGGACCTGGCCGAGCGCGTTGTTGAGCTTGTGGGCTCCGGTGTGCAGCAGGTCTTCCCGCTTGAGCGCGATGCGCGCGCCTCCGGAGCGCTCCGAGAGGCGGCGGGCGAAGGTCACGGGCGTGGGCCGGCCCGCGTAGCTTCCGAGCAGGTCGTCGAGCTCCGCGCGAAAGCGGCGATCCCGGCGCCACTTCCGGAAAGCCTTCTCCAGTTCCTCGAGCGGCGCCATGAGCGTTTCGGGAGCGAACCGCCCTCCGTACTCGCCGAAGTAGCCCTTGCGGTCAGATCTCTTCAAGATCGGCCTCCCGGACCGCGGCAAAGAACCGCGAGAGCTTCTCCGGGTCCTTGATCCCCGGGGCGCTTTCCACGCCCGACGCCACGTCCACTCCCGACGGCTGAAAGCTCCGGATAACCCCGCCTACCGTCTCGGCGTCGAGCCCGCCCGCGATGAACACGGGTATGGGCACGCTCTTGCCCGCCGGGACGCGGCTCCAGTCCGTACGGCGGCCTTTCCCTGCGCTCGAATCCCACAGGAGACCGCCGCAGCGCGAAAGGACCTCGTCCGGGGGAACCGCCTCGAGGCCGCCCTCGATGCGCACGGCGGCGAAAATCGGCACTGCCAGGGAGTCCACGTCCTCCGCCGTCACGGGCCGGTGAAGCTGGACGTAGTCGAGCGGAACCTCCGCGATGGCACGCCGGATCGCGGAACGTTCCGCGCGGAAGAAAACGCCGACCCGCCCGACTCCGGGCGCGGCGGCTCGCGCCACCTCACGCGCGCTTTCGATCGTGAGGCGGCGGGGAGACGACGCGACGAAGTTGAACCCCAGCAGAGACGCCCCGAGCTCGCACGCGGCGACGACATCCTCGCGGCGCGTCAGCCCACAGATCTTGACCTCGGTCATCCGCGCAGGCTCCGCAGCTCCTCTTCGGGGTCCTCGGCGCGGAGCAGCGTCTCGCCGACGAGAAAGGCCTGGAAGCCGGCGTCCGTCAGCCGCACGATCTCGTCGCGGGTCCGGATCCCGCTCTCCGCCAGCCGCACGGGCCCGGGGGGAATCTCCTTGGCCATCGCGGCGAGCGCGTCGAGGTCCGTCGAGAAGGTCGACAGGTCGCGCGCGTTGACGCCGAGCACGTCGGGGTCGGCCGCCGCCGCGCGCCGGATCTGCGCCGCGTCGTGCGCCTCGACCACCGCGGCAAGCCCGCGCTCCTTCGCCCCGCGCCGCAGCGCGGCGAGCTCCTCGTCCGACAGCGCGCGGACGATCAGGAGCACCGCATCGGCCCCGAGCGAGACGGCGAAATCGAGCTGCCGTTCCGAAACGACAAAATCCTTCATCAGCACCGGCAGACCGGAGATGCTCTTGGCGCGCGGCACCCACTCGGGCCTGCCGCCGAAAAAATCTTCCTCGGTCACGACGGAGATCGCGGCCGCGCGGCCTCGCCGGTAGAGCAGCGCGAAGCTCTCGATCTTGCCGTCGGCGCCGTGCAGGATCTCGCCGGCGGAAGGCGAC
>JBBDKM010000092.1:0-10220 GCA_040879385.1 Thermoanaerobaculia bacterium
GTCCCCGCGCTCCGCGTCGGCGCCGCGGAGGAGCCGGGCGACGGCGTCGCCTAGGAGGACGGTCGCCAGGAGAATCGCGGCCGCGGCGCCGAGCGCCGCCAGGTTGCCGGAGAGAACGACGAGAACCGCGGCGAGCCCGGCCATGACGACGCTCGTTACGCCGGGCCGCTTCCAGAGACCGAGCCAGAGAAGCAGAAACGCAGCGGAGGCCGCGGCGAAGATCGCCGGAGGATGGCGCGCGGCGAGCTTCAGGAAGTAGCCGTGGGCGAGCGGGGCACCGCGCAGGAGCAGCAGAAGACCGGCCAGGACGACGAGGGCGGGCCCGAGTCCCCTCAGCCGCCGCGCCTGTAAACCCGCCTCCATGCCTGCTCGTCGAATTTCTCGGAGGCAAGATACATGAACAGGAAGCTCTCATTCGCCCTGGCCGCGGGGTCGGCTCTCGCCCTGCTGCTCGCCGCCGCCACGCCGGCCGAGGCCGGCCGCATCGCCAACCGACAGACTCGCCAGCAGAACCGCATCGCACAGGGTGTCGCGAGCGGGCAGCTGAACGCGCGCGCGACCACGCGCCTCGAGCGCCGCGAGGCGGCCCTGAATCGCTCCGTGCGCCGGATGGGCGCCGACGGCATGCTCACGCCGGGCGAGCACGTCCGGATCGAAAAGCACCAGGACCGGATCTCCCGCGGCATCTACCGCCAGAAGCACGACGGGCAGTGAGCCGTCGTTCCCCGGTCATATCGGGTTGACGTTCGCGCCTCCCGGTCCCTAATCTTCACCCCGCCCCGCCGGCGGGGCGTTTTTTTCGCGCCGTGATTCAATGACGTCCCCATGCGGGCGGCGACGACAGGTGAAGACCGGAGCCTCGAGCTCGAGGGCGAGGCGCTCCGGTCTCTGATCGACGCGGCCGCAGACCGAATCCTCGTGCACATCGCCTCGCTTCCGCGGCAACCCGCGGCCGACACCGAAGGCGGCGCCGCGCTCGCCCGATCGCTGGTCGAGGGGCTGCCCGAATCCGGCCGCCCGGCCGAGGAGCTCCTCGACCTGCTGTTCACGCGCCTCGTCCCGAAGACCTTCAACACCGCCGGTCCCGGATACCTCGCCTACATCCCGGGCGGGGGCCTCCCCCACTCCGCGGTCGCGGACCTGATCGCCGGCTCCGTGAACCGGTACGTCGGCGTGTTCGAGGCGGCGCCGGGCCTCGTGCAGCTCGAGGCCAACGTCGTGCGCTGGTTCGCCGACCTCGCGGGCTTTCCGCCCGAAGCGCGCGGCGTTCTGACCTCCGGCGGCTCGCTCGCGAACTTCTCGGCGCTCGTCACGGCGCGCCGCGACCGGCTTCCCGAAAACTTCCTGTCCGGAACGCTCTACGTGTCGGACCAGACCCACCACTCCATCCAGAAGGCGGCGCTGCTCGCCGGGTTCCCGGCGTCGAACGTGCGCGAGATCCCGTCCGACGGGGCGTTCCGGATCCGCCTCGACGCGCTCGCGCGCGCCATCGAGACCGACCGCGAGCGGGGCCTCACGCCCTTCCTCGTCGTCGGCAACGCCGGCACCACCAACACGGGCGCCGTGGACGACCTCGCCGCCCTCGCGGAGCTCTGCGCGCGCGAGCGCCTCTGGTTCCACGTCGACGGAGCCTACGGGGGTTTCTTCCTGCTCACGGCGGAGGGCCGGCGGGTCCTGACCGGAATCGAGCGCGCCGACTCGATCGTCCTCGACCCGCACAAGGGCCTCTTCCTGCCCTACGGCACGGGCGCCCTGCTCGTGCGCGACGGCGAGGCCCTCCGCCGGGCGCACGCGCTCTCCGCCGATTACATGCCTGTCTCGCAGGAGGACCGCGACCTGCCCGACTTTCATCTCCTCTCACCCGAGCTCTCGCGGGACTTCCGCGGTCTTCGGGTCTGGCTGCCGCTCAAGATGCACGGAGCGGGACCCTTCCGCGCCAACCTGGAGGAGAAGCTCGCGCTCGCGCGGTGGGCCGCCGACGAGCTCCGCACGATCCCGCACGTCGAGATCCTCGCCGAGCCGCAACTCTCGATCGTCGCCTTTCGCCTGGCGCCCCCGGGCCGCTCCGAGGCGGAGCTCGACGCCCTCAACCACGCATACCTCGATCGCATCAACGCTCCCCGGCGCGTCTTCCTGACCGGCACCCGGCTTTCCGGCCGTTTCGCCATTCGCATTTGCGTTTTGTCTTTCCGCACGCACCGCGACCGCATGGAGGAGGCGCTGGAGGACATCCGCGCCGCCGCCGAGGCGCCGCAATCCGGAGGATCCGCATGACCGAGTCCGACGACATCGTCGCGGCCGTCAAGAAGAACGGCGTGCCCGTCGAGAACGTCGTGTTCCCCGACGAGGGGCACGGCTTCACGAAGAAGAAGAACCAGATCGCGGGGTGGCGCGCGATCCGCGAGTTCCTCGACACGCACCTGAAGGCAGCGCCGGCCGCGCGATGAACGACCCTTGATCGGCAGGCTCTTGATTCGCGCGGGCGACGAGTCCATCGTAGTGGCCAGTGGAAGCAAATGCCCGAAGTGGACCGCAAAAGTGGACTGACCCGGCAACCCCCGAAAGGAGGCCGCTCGTGACCCTGCCCCGCCACGCATTCTTTCGCGGTCGGATCGTCCCGTACGCCGAGGCGCGCATCGGCGTCCTCACGCACGCCCTCAACTACGGCACGGGGGTCTTCGGGGGGATCCGCGCGTACTGGTCGCCCGAGGAAGAGGAGCTCTTCGTCTTCCGGCCGCGGGATCACTTCGGGCGCTTCCTCGAGTCGGCGAAGCTCCTCGACATGACGCTCCCGTACTCGGCCGAGCAGCTGACCGACGCGCTCGTCGGCCTGATCCGCGCCGAGCTATACCACGAAGACTGCTATGCGCGGCCGCTCGCCTTCTACGCCGACGAGTCGATCGGCGTCCGCCTCCACAACCTCACGCCGGAGGTCTCGATCGTGGTGATGCCTTACGGGAGATACCTCGAGAACGAGGAGGGCGTTCACGCGACCGTTTCCTCGTGGCGCCGCGTCGACGACAACATGATCCCCCCGCGCGGCAAGATCACGGGCTCCTACGTCAACTCGGCGTTCGCCAAGACCGACGCCCTGCGGGCCGGATTCGACGAGGCCATCGTCCTGAACCAGGACGGGCACGTCTCCGAGGGCTCGGCCGAGAACTTCTTTCTCGTCAAGAACGGCGAGGCCATCACGCCGCCGGTGACCGACAACATCCTCGAGGGCGTCACGCGGCGCACGATCCTGCAGCTGCTGCGGGAGACGCTCGGCGTCCCGGTGACCGAGCGCTCCATCGACCGCTCGGAGCTGACGCTCGCGGACGAAGCCTTCTTCTGCGGCACGGGAGTGCAGATCGCGGCGATCACGCGCGTGGACCATCGCCCGATCGGTTCGGGGCTCATGGGGCCGGTCGTCGCCGCGCTGCGCGCCCTCTATTTCGACGTCGTCCGCGGCAAGCGCGCCGAGCATCGCGGGTGGTGCCACCCCGTGTACGCGGATGCCGCCGCGCTCACCCGCGACGAGCCGCGCAGCGAGGCCGCTGATCCGAAAGCCGCGGGCGAAAAGGGAAATTAGGGGGTTGCCCTCGGAGCGGAAAATCCGTTAACCTCCAAACCGGTGTCCATCCGCAGTTCCACGGTGGGTTTGTTCTGGTGCCATCCGCTGGTCCTGCCGCAGTTCGAGCAGCTGATTTCCCCTACGGGGTATCGGCTGCTGGCACGGCGGCTCGAAGCCAACCGGATACCGGATTTCGAGAACCTCTCGGTTCCACGGGCTTCCGTGTACGTCGTCGAGGCCCACTCCCAGATGCCCGTCACCGAGTCGGTCGTGACCGGCCTCCATGCCCGACAGCCTGCCGCCCGGATTCTCCTCCTCGCCGAGCGGTTCACCGACCCGATGGCCTTCTCCCTGCTTCGGCTGGGCGTCAAGGGCCTGCTGACGTACGCCGACGCCGAGCGGGCGCTTCCGCAGGCGCTCGGCACCCTGTGCGGGGGCGGACTCTGGGTGGGCCGGGCGTTGCTGTCCCGTTTCGTGGACGCGGCCCTCTGCACGGTCCCGCTGCGGGTCTACGCGACGGGCTTCGAGGGCCTCACGCGCCGCGAGCGAGAGGTCCTGGAGGCGGTGCTCGACAACCTCTCCAACAAGGAGATCGCGCACAAGCTCCACATGTCGGAGCGCACGGCCAAGTTCCATGTTTCCAACCTCCTCCTGAAGCACGGCGTGCGCAGGCGGGCGGACCTGCTCTTCTGCGCCCTGAAAAACGAGGCGGCGGCCGGGGCCCGGCGGGCGCGCGAGGGCGACGCCGGTCAGGGTCGCGTCCGCGGCGTCACGGCCGCCTAGCGCCTGACCGGGTGGGCCCAAACCTGGGCCGAGGACTCCCCGATAAACCCGGCGCCCACCGCGCCGTAAGGACCTCCAAAACTCCGAAGGAGGATCCATGAAAAGGCATCCGCTTCTCGCCCTGGGCGCGCTCCTCGTCGGCGCCGCCCCTCTCCTCGCTCAGAGTCCGCCTTTGACGCTTCCGGACGCCAGCCCGAAAGCCTCCGTCAGCCAGAGGGTGGGGCTCACCGACATCTCGATCGACTACAACCGTCCGGCCGTCAACAAGAGAAAGATCTGGGGCGAGCTCGTCCCCTGGAACGAGCCCTGGCGGGCCGGCGCCAACGAGAATACGACCATCACCTTCAGCTCGCCGGTGACCGTTGGCGGCAAGACGCTCCCGGCCGGGGCCTACGGGGTCCACATGATCCCGACCGAGAAGGACTGGACCGTGGCTCTGTCCAACGTCTCCTCCGCCTGGGGCAGCTTCAGCTATGACCCGAAGGAAGACGCCGTCCGACTCACCGTGACGCCGAAGCCGGCGGAGTTCGAGGAACGCCTCCAGTACCGGTTCGAGAACCCGACGGTCGACTCGGTCTCGGCGGTCATGAACTGGGACAAGGTCGCGGTCGCCATCCCGATCCAGGTCGACACCAAGGCCGTCGTCCTCGCGAGCCTCAAGAGCCAGATGCGCGGGCTGCCGCGGTTCTTCTGGCAGGGATCGAACCAGGCGGCGCAGTGGACCGTGGCCAACGACTACGACCTCGATCAGGGGCTCGCCTGGGCGGACCAGTCGATCGGGATCCAGCGAAACTTCGCGAACCTCCGCACCAAGGCTGCCATCCTCGAGAAGAAGGGCGACACGAAGACAGCCCAGGAGCTCCGCGACCAGGCCATGAAGATCGCCACGGAGGTCGACGTCAATCTCTTGGGCTATCAGCTCCTCGGTCAGAAGAAGACCGATGAGGCGATCGCCATGTTCCGCAAGAACATCAAGGACCACCCGGGCTCCTGGAACACGTACGACAGCCTCGGCGAAGCCCTCGCCGCCAATGGCGACAAGAAAGCCGCGATCGACAACTACAACAAGGCCCTGTCGATGACGACCGACCCGACGCAGAAGAAGCGGATCAACGACATCCTGGCAAAGCTCAAGGCCTAGCGGATACGAGCGGGTAACCTCGGGGCGCTGGCGCGTAGATTGCCCTCCGCCAGCGGCTTGGCCTGTAGCTCAGACGCGCCGCGTCCAGAGCGGGAATCCGGGCGGTGGAGCAGGCGTTGCGATAAGCTCCCGCGGCCCTTCCCGGGGCTCAGAAAGGAACAGAGACGATGAACAAGAGGATCGGCCTTTTTCTCCCGGCAGCCCTCGTCGCGGCCCTCGCCTCGGCGCCGGCCCTTGCCGACGAGTCGAAGTCCACGCCGGCTCCCGAGGCGGCGAAGAAGAGCGAGTCCAAGATGAAGACCACGCCGAGCGGTCTGCAGTACGAAGACACCGTGGAAGGCACGGGGGCCTCCCCGAAGACCGGCCAGACCTGCGTCATGCACTACACGGGGTGGCTCTGGGAGAACGGCGCGAAAGGCAAGAAGTTCGACAGCTCCGTCGACCGCGGCACGCCGTTCACCTTCCCGATCGGGCAGGGACGCGTCATCAAGGGATGGGACGAAGGTGTGGCCGCGATGAAGGTCGGGGGCAAGCGCACGCTTTTGATCCCGCCGCAGCTCGGCTACGGCTCGCGAGGCGCGGGCGGCGCGATCCCGGGGAACGCGACGCTGCTCTTCGAAGTGGAGCTGCTCGACATCAAGTAGCCCCAACGCGAGATCGGACGATTGAGGCGGAGGCGCAACGGCGCTTCCGCCTTTTTTTGTCACCAAGACCCCGGGACAGGGGGACGTCAAGCGGCCTAATTGACTCGGGCAGAGGCGCTTAGCCGTTGCTTCCGGCCGGAGCGCCGACGGCACGGAAGCTGCTAAACTATTGAAAACCATAGGCGCTCATGGAATCGACTTCGAGCACTGCTCTCCGGCGTGAGCCTCCTTCGCGCGTTTCCCGCGGGAGGCGGGGCCGGGCATGACGACGCCGGCGCCCTTTCTCTCCCGCCACCTCGGCGACTACCTGCTCGTGGCTCAGCTCTCCGAGGATGCTCTCGGCACGGTCTTTCGCGCACTCTACGCGGCTGATGAGCGCCGTTTCGTGCGGCTGCGGATTCTGCGGTCCGAAGAGCTGTCCGCGGAGGCGATCGCCTGGGTGATCCGCGGAAACGCCTTTTCGGCCGGCACGCTCGTGCACGACGCGATCGTGGCGCGCCAGCAGCTCGACATGGTTGAAGACATCCCGTTCATGACCTGGGACGAAACGGCAGGCTGGACGCTCGACACGATGCTCGCCCGCGTACGGGCCTTCGGGATCCGCATCCCGGTCGAGTACGCGCTGCTCATCGCCGAGCGGATCGCCGCCGCGCTCGAGCACGCGCACCAGACTCCCGCCGGCGCAGGCCCGAGCCATCACGGGCTCCTCTGGCCGGGCTTCGTCTCGATCTCGCACGACGCCGCGGTGCGCGTGGGCGGATTCGGCGTCTCCGAGGGCGTTCTTCCCTCGCTCCCGGGCTTGCGCCTGACGGCCGAGATCGCGCCTTACATCGCGCCGGAGGCGCGCGGCGGCGGCCAGGCGAGCGGCTCGAGCGCCGACGTCTACTCCCTGGGCGCCATCCTCGCGGAGCTCTTGACCGGCCGCCGGCCCTCGCTCGAGGCCCCTTCGGCGGAGCTGCGCGCGGGCGATCCGCGCTCCGCGGAGCTCGGCGCGTTCCTGACCCGCTGCTTCTCCGCCCCGGAGGACCGCTTCTCTTCCGCCGCCGACGCCCACCGGGCCTTGCAGCAGATGGTGACCGGGAATCCCTTCTCCCTCTACACGGCCAACCTGGCGCTCTTCCTCTACAAGCTTCTCAACCCGGAGGGCCAGAGCACGGCGCCGTCGTCGGACTGGGAGTCCACGAACCCCGTCGTCACGAAGTCGGCGCCGGCCGCGCCGCCGCAGGAGACGTCGGCGGTTGCAGCGGCAGTGGCCGTCGAGGACGTTTTGCCTCCGCTCCCGCAAGAGCGTCGGCGACGCCGGACCGAGGTGGAGAAGATCGAGCCCGTGCCCGATCCGCTCCCGGCCGCGGCGCTGCCCGAACCGAGCCCGACGCCGGCCGATTTCGCCGCGGCCCCGCTTCCGGTCGAGAAGCACATGACCGAGATCCTCGAGGGCCCGCGCTCCTCGTGGCTGGCCGTCCCGGTGTCGCCCGCGTGGCGGCGACCGGCCGCCGGTCTGGCGGCGGCCGCGGGAGTCGCGCTGGCCGCTTTTTTGATCGTGAGCCAGATGCAGGCTCCTCGCGGGGCGTCCTCGTCGAGACGCGCGGGACTCGTGACGCCGCGGACCGCACCCGTACGCCCCGCGGCCGCCCCGGCCCCGGCCGAGCCTGCCGTGCCAGCGTCCGCGGTTCTCTCTCTCCCGGCCGCGCCCGTCGCGGCCCGCATCGAGCCCGTGTCCCGACGCGCCGCGGCCCCTCCGGCGCGCGCCGCGAGGAAATTCCACCCGGAGCTTCGGCAGCCCGCGGAGGATCTGCGCTTCCGGGCGGCGCTGGCGCGGATCGAGGCCGACCGTCTCAACGCGCGCGAAACGGCGGGCGATCTCTTCGGCGAGGGCCGCCAGAACGAGGAAGCGGGCGAGCGGTTCTTGCGCCAGCGCGACTACGACGCCGCTCAGCTCGCGTTCTCCCGCGCCGCGCGCCTCTTCCAGAAAGCGCAGGAGCTGACCTGGGAGGAGCGCCTGCGCCAGTCGAACCTGACGGGCACGCCGTAGGCCGGCCCATCCGGATCGTCACCCGGCACGGTAGGATTACCGGCCGGTGGGAACACACAGGATCCGTCCCGCGCGCTTGAAGCCGGGCGTCGCCGAGAAAGACCTCCCGGGCCCTCGCCCTTCCGACTCGCCGGCGGCGGCCGGTACGCCCCGCACGGTCCGGGGCCGGGCCCTCGTCTTCTGGGATCCGGCGGCGCCGGGCAAGAAGCGCGACGCGATCGACACCGACCAGATCACCCCCGCCGCCGACTGCGTCTCGGAAAGCCTCGAGACGCTCGACGAGCGCTGGAAGGCCGGCTCCTTCCGCCACCTCATGCCGGACTTTCGCCAGCGCGTCCATCGCGGCGAGACCTTCCTGATCGCGGGCGAGCGCTTCGCCATCGGCTCGTCGCGCGAGATGAGCCCGGCGGGGCTGAAGGGCGTGGCCGAGGAGAAGGGCCTCGAGCTCGTGGTGGTCTGCAGCCACGGCATGGGCGACATCTTCCGCAGGAGCGCCATCAATCTCGGCCTTCACGTCGTCCAGTCTCCCGAGGCGGTCGAGGACGCGCAGGACGGCGACGAGCTCTTCTTCGATCCCGCCACGCGAAAGCTCACCAACCTGACTCGCGGGAAGGCGTACGAGCCCGTGCCGCTCTCGCCGAAGGAGGAGGAGATCCGTTCGAGCGGCGGCATCTTCGCCGTGGGCCGGCGCGAATTCCGCGGCTCGGTCCGCGCGCGGCCGGAGCTCGTCTGGCCGGATCCGGAGCGCGCGCGCCGGATGACGACGACCGAGCAGATCGTCTGGGGGCACCGCGTGGACCGCGACGCGGCCGTTACGTCGGGCGCGACGCTGCGCGTGTACGCGGACCTGCTCCCCGCTTCCGACGGCACGGCGCCCTTTGCCATCCACACCTTCAACCAGATCACCGGCGGCTATTCAATCGACCCGCGGCAAGCCGCGATCGCCAACGACCACTTCGTCTTCACCGGCAAGGACGACGACGCACGGCAGACCGCGATCGGGCGCGAGTTCGCGCGGCTGCACGGGCTCGAGAAGCCCTTCTACGCCGATCCCGGAGACGGCATCTTCCACTTCTATTTTCCCGAACAGGGGCTCGTCCTGCCGGGCCAGTTCATCCCGGGCGCCGACTCGCACAGCCGCGCCTACGGGGCCTACGGGGCGGTCGGCTTCGGCGTGGGGTCGACGACGCTCGGGTTCGGCTGGTCGACGGGGTACATCTACTTCACCGTGGCCAGGCAGCGCCGCGTCGTCTTGCGCGGGAGGCTCCAGCCGTGGGTGTCCGGCAAGGACATCGTGCTGGAGCTGCTGCGCCGCTGGGGCGCGAAACAGTCGCAGGGCATGTCGGTCGAGTTCCTGGACGCGGACAAGCAGTTTCCCATCGCGTTCCGCAACACGATCGCCAACATGATGGCCGAAGGCGAGGCGTTGAACGGCATCTTCCACCAGGACGAGATCACCGACGCCTGGTACCGGGCGAAGGGAATCACGGAGCTCCCGTATCCCCGCCTCGCGCCCGGTCCCGACGCTGTCTACGCGATCGACGAGACGCTGGCGCTTTCCGAGATCGCGCCCATGATCGCCAAGCCCTTCTCGCCCGGAAACGCCTTCTCCGCCGAGGAGGTCGCGCGCGAGCGCCTCACGTTCGACAAGGCGATGATCGGCTCCTGCACCAACGGCGGCTACGAGGACCTGCTGTCGGCGGCCCTCGTGCTCACCGCCGCGCGGGAGCACGGGTTCCGAAAAGCGGCGCGCGCGTTCACCATCTTTCCGGGATCCGGCGGCGTCGCGCGGCAGATCGAGCTGCCCGATTCGCGCCTGGCCGGGGAGTCGATCGCCGAGGTCTTCCGTTCCGTCGGCGGCCAGATCCGCCAGTCCTGGTGCGGCCCGTGCTTCGGCCAGGGCCCCGACGCCCTGACAAAGGGCCAGCGCGCGATCACGAGCTTCAACCGCAACTGGCAGAACCGAATGGGGCTCGGCGGCGAGGGCTACCTCGCGAGCCCCGCCGTCGTCGCTGCCTCGGCTCTGGCCGGTTACATGGCCCCACCCTCCGAGCTCGGGATCGT
>JBBDKM010000093.1:0-10019 GCA_040879385.1 Thermoanaerobaculia bacterium
CCGGCGCGGGACACACGTTTACAGGGCGATCACGCTCGTACGGCGCGCCGCACTTCGTGCAGGTCAGATGCGCGAAGCGAGAGAACATGGATGGAGGAAGAAGGAGGAGGCGGAGTCTACGCGAGGCACAGGCGTTGCGGCGACGTCCTGAGGATAGCATTTTTTCGCCGGGGAAAGAGCCTTGATTCTGCGGCGAAGCGGAAGCGATAATCGCTCCGGCCATGGAACTCTCGGATCATCTCCGCGCGATGCTCAAGGAGCTGGGTCAGGCGATCAACGAGTCGATCTCGGGCTCGGGGCGCGTGCACGACTCGATCCAGAAGATCCGCGACGAGGGCTACAACCTCTACATGGTTCTCGACGCGAAGGTCGGCGTCAAGCGTGAGACGAAGGCCGGGCGCTCGGCTCGCCGCGCCGTGGCGGCGGCGGAGCCCGAAGAGACGGAGAGCACGGGAGAGCGCGCCGCGTTCCGCATCAACCTCAAGGACCTGCGCATCCTGAAGTCGCTCGGCATCGACCCGACCCGCAAGGTCCGCGCCCGCAAGGCCCTCGTCCGCAAAGCCTCGCGCTAGCCGCCGGCTCCCCGCTCCCGAAGCCCGGCTCCCGCATACACTGTCCGCGATGAGCGCGCCTTTCGAACCGCTCGGCGCCTCGCCGGCCGCCTGGGAGGCGCTGGCCGCCGCCTGGGAGCTGCCGCCCTATCGGGGCCGCCAGATCTTCGACGCGATCCACCGGAGCGGGCGGCGCGACTACTCTGCGATGCAGGAGCTGCCCGGGCCGCTGCGCGAGCGGCTCGCCCGCGAGCTCCCGATTCGCTTCCCGGAGGTCGCCCGCCGCGACGAGTCGGCCGACGGAAGCGTCAAGCTCGGTCTGAGGCTCGAGGACGGAGCTCTCATCGAGGCCGTCTACATGCCGGGCCAGGCCGCCTTGTCGCTCGCCAACGAGTTCACCGACGCGCGCGCCGCCGGCGCATCCCGAAACCCGACACCCGAGACGCGACACTCGACGCCCCCGGCCGAGCGCTTCACCATCTGCCTCTCTTCCCAGACCGGCTGCGCGGTCGACTGCGCGTTCTGCGTGACGGGGCGGCTGGGGGCGGGCCGGAACCTGTCGGGCGGCGAGATCCTGGGCCAGCTCTACGCCACGCTCCGGGAGGTCGGCCGGTCGATGGAAGGCTTGCGCGTCGTGTTCATGGGCATGGGCGAGCCGTTCCTGAATCCCGACGGCGTGCTGCCCGCTCTGGACGTGCTCTTCGAGCTCGTTCCACCCCGGCGGGTGACGGTCTCGACCTGCGGAATCACCCCGGCTTTCGACCGGTTCGCGGCCCTCGCGCGGCGGCCGAATCTGGCCGTGTCGTTGAACGCCGCCGATACCGCGACACGGCAGCGGCTCATGCCGATCACGAAAACGTATCCGCTCGACGGCCTGCTCCGCGCAGTGCGGCAGTGGCCGCTCGAGCCGCGCCGCCGGATCCTCGTCGAGTACGTGTTGATCCGCGGCGTCAACGACTCGACGGACGACGCCCGGCGCCTCGCCCATCTCCTCGAGGGACTGGAGGTCAAGGTCAACGTCATCCCGCTCAACGAGGACCCGACGTATCTCCCCGGCTGGAAGCGGCCGGACGAGCCGACGATCGATCGCTTCGCCAAAACCCTCGCGGACGCCCGCGTGACCGTGACCGTGCGGCGCAGCAAGGGCCCCGACGCCTCGGCCGCGTGCGGCCAGCTCAAGGGGAGAACGGTGGACCCGCGTGGAGTCAGGCCGGCAGGTACCTCGTGAAGAACTCCTCCCACTTTCGCGCGTAGGCCTTCCTCGCGACGGCCTGCGGCTCGTTGCCGTGGTGGCAGTGGCCGGCCCCGGCAACGTTCCAGACTTCGCTGTGGGGAGGCAGGGCAGCCGCCAGCCGCTCCGTGAAACGCGGCGGCACGAGGCGGTCCTCGTCGCCGTGCACGAGCAGGATCGGCGCGTGGACGCGGGCGACGGCCGCCAGCGGGTCGACGCGGTCGAGCCCTTCGCCGCCCGACGGCAGGCCGAGCTCGCGGCGCACGTGCGCGACCGCCCGGCGGACGGCCCAGCGCGTCGTCAAGTCGAGCAGCGGAGCCGGAACCCGCGTGGCGCGCGAGAGATAGTGCCGCGCCATCGCGAAGGGCTCCGCGAACGGCGATTCGAGCCAGATCGCCCGGATCCCGGGACGGTCCGCCGCGAACTCGAGCGCGACCGAGGAGCCCGCCGAGCAGGAGTGGATCCCCACCCGATCCGGATCGAGCCCGAACCCGCCGTTGGCGGCGGAGAGACTCAGCGCCAGATCGTCCTTCTCGAGAAAGCCGAGGGTGAAGAACGTGCCGCCGCTCCTTCCGTGGCCGCGCAGGTCCGGCAGCAGAACGTTGTAGCCGAGCGTCAGCGCGCGCACGGCGTCCGGCTGCCACTCGCTGGCGTTCCCGCCCTTTCCGTGGAGAAAGAGGATGGTGGGCCGCCGCTCCGGCTCGCCCGGGGAGGCGAAGGTAGCGGAAATCTCGACGGGCAGCCGCGGGCTTCCCTTATGGCGCAGGCTCCCGACGATCGATGCGCGGGCTTCCAGGGCGGCGGCGAGCTCGTCGTACCGGTCGGGAGTGGGGCCGAGCCCGCGGGACGAGAGGAGCCGCTCGGAGAGCGCCCGCGAGGCGGCCCAGGAGCCGGCCACGTAGAGGAGGCCGCCGGCGGAAACGGCGGAGACGAGTCGGCGGGCGAGTCTCTTCATGGACGGGGTCGTGGGGAATTATACGGGCAGGCTAAGATCCGGACATGGCGTCCTTGCTGCTCGCGGCGATCCTTTCCGCCGCCGGCGCACAGGCGCCGCCGCGGTTCTCGGTCAAGGAAGTCGGGCCCGGTGTCTTTGCGGCGATCGCGAATCCGGACGACGAGTCCTCGCTCGGAAACGCAGGCTTCGTCGTCGGCTCGGACGCGGTCCTCGTCGTCGACACGCTGGCGACGCCCGAGGCGGCCGCGGAGCTCTCGGCCGAGATCCGCCGCCGCACACCGCTGCCCGTGCGCTGGGTGGTCGACACGCACCACCACGGCGACCACGTCGGCGGAAATGCTGTCTTCGGGGCGGCGGGCGCCGCGATCCTCGCCCACGAGAACGTTCGCGCCTGGGCGCGCCTCCCATGGCGCACCGACCTGTCCGCCGGCGAGCGCGCGACCCGCGCCCGGGTGCGGCTTCCGGATGTGACGTACCGCGACGCCGCGACCGTCTGGCTCGGGGACCGGAGAGTCGACGTCTTCGCGCGCCCTGGCCACACCGGTGGCGACACGATCGTCGTGGTGCCCGACGCGCGCGTCGTTTTCGGGGGTGACCTCGTCCAGCGCGAGGCGATTCCGAACCTGGCGGACGCGCGGGTGGAAGCCTGGATCGAAACGCTCGACGGCCTGCTGAAGGAGTTTCCCGACGCGACGTTCGTGCCCGGCCACGGCCAGCCGGGCAAGGCGCTCGACGCGCGCTTCTTCCGCGACTACCTGCGCGGTCTGCGCCTGGCCGTGTCCCGCGCGATGGGAGAGAGCAAGTCCGGTCGAGCCCTCGTGGAAACCGTGAAACCGATGCTCGCGTCGCGCTACGCGCGATGGACCTGGTTCGAGCACGTGGACCGGAATATCGCCGATATGGAGGCGGAGCTCAAGGGCACGAAGGCGTATCCGCCGGCGCCGCCTCCGTGAACCGCCGCCACTCGAGCCCGAGGAACACGAGCTCGACGCCGCGCACGATTTCGCCGGGCTCGACCGCGATTTGCAGAAGGGCGGGGTCCTCGGCACTCGGCGTGATCAGCGCCGTTGCATTCCAAGACAGCAGAAAGCCGTAGGTCCCGGGCGCCGCGAGCGCGAGCCGGAAGCTCCCGTCGCAACCGGTCGTCGTCCACGGCGACCAGGGGATGTCGGCTCCGCGCGGGATTCCGCGCACCCGGAGGCCCGCCGCCGGCCGGCCCCCGACGTCGCGAACGCTGCCTTCGACGACCGCCGGAGCGTTCGCGCGGATTTTTCGAGAAGCCGCCGTGGACTTGGGCGCCGTGGCGCAGGCGGCGTGAAAAGCGAGGGCGGCGATCCAGAATCCTCGCAGCAGTCCCTTCACCATGTCATCATCCCTCCATGCCCGAAAACGACGAAGTCCACTTCTTCCGCGTCAACGCGGCCTGGTCCGGAGACGGCGCCGGCTCGGGCGAGGTGGGCCTCAACGACGGCGGGGAGGCGGTTTCCATCGCGGGCGCCGCGAGCCTCGGCGGCTCCGGCGGAAAAGCCAACCCCGAGGAGCTGCTCCTGGCGGCGGTCGCCGCCTGCTTCGTCAACACCTGGGCGATCTTCCTGAAGAAGCTCGGGATCGCCTACGCCGAGCCGACGCTCCGGGTCGAAGGGGAGCTGGGCAAGGACCCCGCCGGGGGATTTCGGATGCGGAAGATGGTCATCCATGCCCGGGTCCCCGCGGCGCTTCTCGCGCAGCAGCGGGCGCCGATCGAGAAGACGCTGCAGCTCGCCGAGAAGTACTGCATCATCTCGAAGGTCGTGCGCGCCGCGATGCCGCTGACGGTGGAGATCGAGGAAGTCTGAACACCACGATCGTCGCCCCCATGCCTCCCCGCTCCGGCGGCGCGTCGCCATAGTCCGCGATGTCCTGGCGGCAGGCGAGGAGGCGCCGCACCTCGGCGCGCCGGACCCCGATTCCTTTACCGTGGATCAGGCGGACTTCCCGGAACCCGGCTTTCTTCGCTTCGCGCAGGTACTCGGCGACCGCCGAGGCCACGTCTTCCGGACGAAAGGAGTGGAGGTCGAAGGAGTCTTCGACCGGGACGCGCCTCAGAGGGCCGGCCTCTCCGTCGTGGCCCGCTCGATGGCGGCGGCGGCGACGGCGATCGGCCCGCCGCAGACGCAGACCGTCTGGAAGCCGCCGTCCGGCGCGACCCCGGCCCGGGAGACCTCCATGAGCCGGCCGTCGTTGATGGTCCGGTCCGTCGACCAGCGGCGCACGGACCCGATCAGCCGATCCGCGTGCTCGACGTACTGGAGAGTGACCTGGCAGCCGCACCCGGCGCATTGGCTCCAGAAGTAGTTCATCGCGTGTTTCTTTCTCCTGCCGGCCCGCGCAGCTCGCGGTGGGCGCGTTTGCGCTCGTACATGACGCGGTCGGCCTGCGAGATCGCGACGTCGAGCGGTACGCGGCGGGAGTAGTTGTGAACGCCAACGGACGCGGCCAGGAATTTCGTATAGGGCTTGCCCCCGGCCCGGGGCGACTGCTTGACCTCGTCGATCTTGGCCGGCAGCATATAGAAACGCCGGCGCGCCAGCTCTTCGTCCATGCCGGGCAGGATCACGAGAAACTCGTCGCCGCCCCATCGGATCACATGGTCGTTGCCGCGGACGAGCTTCTTGATCGCCGTCGCCACCGTCCAGATCGCGCGGTCCCCTTCATCGTGCCCTTCCTGGTCGTTGATCGTCTTCAAGCCGTCCACGTCGATCAAGACGATCGAGCCCCCGGTCTCGCTCGACTCGAGCTGGGGCTTGATCTCGTCGAGGAAGAAACGGTTGTGGGTGTCGGTGAGCGGGTCCATCCAGGCGCGCCGCTGCGAACGCCGGGTGTCGTCGACGGTGCGGGAGTGGAGCGCCGCGAGACGCCGCTCGGTGTCCTCCATGGCCCAGATGATCAGCCCGATGCCGAAGAGCATCTCGAACAGGACGTCGACGAATCCGGTGTAGGGCAGGAAAGGAATGCCGCGCACCGGCTGGAGAGTGAAGAGCACGACGTAGCAGAACTGCGCGGCCGAAGTCAGCAGCGCCAGGAGCCCCGAGAACTGGCGCCCAAGCCCGGCGCGGGGGCTCTGGAAGATGAACACCGCGACGAGCAGCCAGCCGACGGCGAGGATGCCCATGTGGACGGCGTAGAAGCGGTGCGGCAGAGAGGCCACCCGCCCGATCAGAATGGCGATCGGAAGCGCCGCCACGGCCGTGACGGAGAGCGGCTTGGCGAGCGACACCTCCCGGCCCATTCGGATCGCCGCGGCACAGAGGGCCACGAGGTAGAGCAGCTTGAAATACTGATAGGCCTCCTTCTCGAAGCCCGTCTGCCAGCGCGTCAGGAGCGCCTGCGCGGCGAGCGCGAGAAAGAGGAAGAGCCAGGCGAAGCCGGCCGCCTGGAGAACCCCCTGCGTCTTACCCCGCGAGAGGTAGAGAAAGATGACGGAGAGCAGACCGGCGCCCACCGTCTGGACGAGGAGCCCGAGGATCCCGAGTTCCATTCAGCGATTGGCCTCGGGCAAGGTTAGCAGGTTGCGCAAGGGGGTCGAGCGGCCGCCCGGGCCGGCGGGCATTCCGATCGCTTCCGGCTCCAACCGCATGATTCTTCGACCAATATAGCGGCTCGCGACCGCGATCCCAAGGCCGCGGCGGTGCGTTAGCGCACGTTGACGCGGGCCCCGATGCGGCGCAGGCGCTCCGCCGGCCCGTCGGGGCGGCAGGAGGGCGCCGTGCCCCGGCCCTCGCACACGTACGGAATCCGGTCCATCGCGTTGGGCCCTCTCAGGACGAGGCCCCAGGGGCGTCCCGCGGCGTCCGCCGGATGCAGCAGCAGGTCGACGGGGGGAGCGGCGTTCTGCATGTCGATCGTGTAGAGCGCGGGGCCGATCCTCACGCGATAGGGCGGCTCGCCCTCGATCGCGACGGTCGTGTTCTGCCCCCGCTCGTTGCCCCACACGCCGGAAAGATCCTGGGAGGCGAGCTCGTCGGCCGCGCTCGGGAACACCTGCCGCGCCCCTCCCCGCCAGGTTCCGGCGGGCGCGTAGACCTGGTCCCTCGGCGGCCCCAACCCTTCGACGCGGACCTCGTAGGGGACCGTGCCGTCGCCAGCGAAACGGATCGTCACGTGCGCGAGCTTGTCGCCCGCGCGCGCGGAGAGCGTGGCGGTGCCCGATCCGGAGGCGAAGGTCTCGACTGGAGCCAGGATGTCGGGCCCGGGCCCGGAGAACCGCAGGGCGAAGAGTCCCCGGTGGGGGTCCGTCTCGATCGCGAGCGCGGGCTCCCGCTCGAGCGCGGCGAGGTCGAACCGGCTGTACAGCCGCTCGAGCGCCGTTTTCGTGTAAAGCTCGCTTCGGTACCACGCGGGAATCGGGATGCCGTTGATCTCGGCGCGGGAGCGCCGGGGATCGAAATCCAGGCCGAACCCCGCGAACGCGAAGGTCTCCCGCGTGCGCAGGTCGCCGGAGGCGACCCGTTCGACGCGCTCGCGGATGAGCGCCGACGGCCGTCCCGCCGCCTCGCTCTCCCAGGCGTAGGTCCAGGCACCGGGGCTCTCGCAGTCGGGCAGCGGCTTGCCGGCGGAGTCGCGGATCGGGAGCCGCTCGAGCGCGCCGCCGCGGTAGCGCCAGACGGAGCGGCACGCGGACGTGTCGGTTGCCGCGGCCACTTCCACGAGCGCGCCCGCGCTGCCGATGGGCGCCGCGGTCAGCGCGATCGGGACGACGTCGGCGGAAGGGGCCGGCGCCTTCGCCTCCGCGAGACGCCGCCCGCTCGCATCGCGGACCTGCAGCCGCACGGCGCCGCGCGAGGGCGCGGCCGTGACGGTTTCGGAGGCGCCGTCGCCGTCGAGATCCGCGGCGAGGCTCGGCGCCACGGCCGCGGGCTCGGCCGCGGCGAGCGTGAGCAGGAGAGCGAGGCCCGTGAGCAAGCGGCGGCTATGCCCGGACGCACGACTCCACGGACTCGAATCCGACGCGCCCGTGCGTGCCGTCGCAGTACGGTTTGTTCTCGGACTTGCCGCAGCGGCAGAGCGACACGCCGCGGCCGTCCTCGACCACGATCTCGTTGCCCTGCGGATCGGCGATCTTCATCGGCCCCATCACGCGGTAGGGTCCGTTCGGAATGATCTTGATGATCGGGTCGCCCATGTCGTCGTCCTCCTCGCGTCATTGTAGTCCGGAGGCGCGGCGGAAATTCCGCGCATCTTCTGTGTTACCCTCAGGCGAAACCTCTTGTACGCCTTCGAAAAAGCCCCGCCCGACGTCCAGGAGATCCTGACGAAGCCCATCAAGGATCTCGGACTCAAGCTCGAAGGGTCTCCCATCGAGCGCCTCGTGCAGCAGCTCTACCGCGAGCTCGACCGCAAGGGCCTCCGGAAGTTCCGGCCGCTCTGCTATCTCTCCGACGAGTGGGGCTGTCCCTCGGGGGAGCCCGTGATCGGAATCCCGTTCTATCTCGCCGACCCCAAGCTCGCGCGGCTCGAGAAGGAGATGAACGATCTCGAGGACCGGGCCGAGATCATGATGTACCTGCGGCACGAGGCCGGGCACGCGTTCAACTACGCGTACGCCCTCTACCGGACGCCGGAGTGGCGGGACCTGTTCGGGCCTTTCCGGCGGCCGTACCGGGACGGCTACCGGCCGGTGCCGTTCTCGCGGCGCTTTGTCCGCCACATCGCCGGCTGGTACGCTCAGAAGCACCCCGACGAGGACTTCGCCGAGTCCTTCGCCGTCTGGCTGACCCCGCGCTCCCAATGGCGCCAGCGGTACAAGGGCTGGGGCGCAATGGCCAAGCTCCGATACGTGGATCGGATGGCGCGCCGACTGCGCGACGCCGAGCCCGTGCGGCCGCAGGGCCACACCGACATCACCGTGGAGGAGATGGAGACGACCGTCGAGGAGTTCTACAAGAAGGCCCTCGAGGAGCAAACCCAGTCCGTGGAGCTCGCGCTCGACACGGATCTCGTCGACATCTTCAAGGTCTCGAAGCGCCGGAAGAAGGGCACGCGTCCCGCCACGGACCTCCTCCGCGAGAACCGGAAGACCCTGATCGACAAGGTGACCTACTGGACCGGGGTCCAACGGCCGCTCGTGCGCCGACTCGTCGAGTCGATCGAGGAGCGCGTCTCGGAGCTCGGCTTGCGGGCGGTCGTGCGCGAAGAGAAAGGGCACCTGACCGAGGTCGCCGCGTACGTCACGGCGCTGGCGATGAACTACCTGGCCCGCGGGAAGTTCGTGCAGCCCTAGCGACGGAGGGAAGCGAATGAGCCGGGAAAAACTCAAGATCTGCGTCCTGTACGACGTCCTCGAGGAGGACCCGCCGGAGCCGCCGCCTCCGCCGCCGGAGAAGGCGTCGAAGACCCGCGGGAAGCCGCGGCGCAAGAAGAAGAAGGAGAAGCACGATCGCGAGGAGATCTTCGAGGCCCTCGTGAAGCTCGGGCACGAGGCCGTCTACCAGGTCGTCGACGGCCGCGACCAGTCGCTCATCGCGCTCGCCCGCGCCGACGCCGATCTCTTCTTCAACTTGACCGAGTCCTACTCCGGCGACGACACGATGGACATGAATCTCGCCGCGTACCTCGACCTGCTCGGAAAGCCCTACACGGGCGCGGGACCGCACGGGCTCTACCTGGCCCAGGACAAGGCGCTCGCCAAGAAGATCTTCGCCTTCCACGGGATCCGGACTCCTTTCTTCGCGACCTCCTACAAGGGAAAGCTCGACCACTCCCACGACATCGCGTTTCCGCTGATCGTCAAGCCGACCTCCGAGGACGGCTCGATCGGCATCGACGCCGGCTCGGTCGTCGGCTCGGTCAAGGAGCTCATGGAGCGGATCCACTACATCCACGAGGAGTTCGATTCTCCGGCGTTGATCGAGGAGTACATCGAGGGGCGCGAGATCTACGCCGCGGTCCTCGGCAACGAGAGCCCGGAGGTCCTGCCGATGATCGAGCTCGACTTATCGAAGCTCCCCGAGGGCACGCCGAAGATCGCGGGCAAGGAAGTGAAGTGGGAGAAGGACACCGAGCACTACCGCGTCACCAAGTCCGCTCCGGCGGAGGACCTCGACGAGGACACCGTCAAACGCCTCTCGGACACCGCGCTCGCGGTCTACCAGTCCCTGAAGCTGCGGGACTACGGGCGCATCGACATGCGGCTGACCCGGGAAGGGGAGGTCTACGTCATCGAGGCCAACCCGAACCCCTGGCTGGCCTCGGGCGCCGAGTTCTTCATGGCGGCCCGCAAGGCCGGCCGGACGTACACCCAGCT
>JBBDKM010000094.1:0-9946 GCA_040879385.1 Thermoanaerobaculia bacterium
ATCCTCACCTCCATCCAACGCTTTTGTCAGCGAATCTCTGGGACAGGACACTAGCGTAGGCCTGCCTTCGGTGGTCGGGTCGGTGGGCGGCACGAACTCCCGGCGGTCGATTCGCCCTGTCGGGATGTCGTCGTCTCGGGCGAGATCCCGGCGGAGATTCGGCAGAGCATTGCCTGAGAGCCGGGTCGCTCGGCTTCAAGGAACGCCGGGACTCGCTGGCGGGGCGATCCGGCAGATGCCATGGTCCTCACAGATCCTTCTCATCGCCGCCGCGGCCGTGTTGAACGCGAGGATGATCGAGCCCCCCTTCTTACCGGCCGTCAGATCGCCAATCAAGAAGAGGCCTGGCACGCTAGTGCCGAAGGACTTCGTCAAGCGAGGCGAGCTGCCTTCGAACTCGATTCCCACGGACTTCAAGAAATTCTCGGGTGTCGTCCCGCCTAGCGCGTAGACGACGCGGTCCACGTCTTCCGACGTCTCGGGCGGTCTGGAGAACAAGGCGCGCACCTTCCGTCCCGTCGCCTCGAGCGCGGCGACCTCGGAATCGAGCCGGAGCGCCAGTTTCCCCTGCTGCACGAGGGCGAGCACGCTCTCTCGATTGATCGGGTTCGGCCGCGTCAGATCGGGGCCCCGGTAAGAAAGAATCACGCGATTGCTCTCCTGGACCAGGAATTGGCAGTACTCCATGGCCGTGTCGCCTCCGCCGACGACGAGAATGTCCAGGCCGCGAAGCGCTTCGCCCGTGACGTCGAACCGAACGCGCCTGGCGACCTCGCGCGGGATCGGGTAGGCGGGCTTGTTCGGCCGCCCGAAGAGGCCGATCGCGATCACGACGACCGGCGCGCGGTAAACGCCTGCACCCGACTCGACATGAAGCCGCCCATCCGGCTCGCGGCCGATCCGGTGAACCTCCTCGCGATAGCGCACCTCTGCCCCCGAGTCCCGGATCGCGCGGTCCAGGTAGGTGAGGGTCTCTTCGCGCGTCAGGTCGGGGATGCAGAGCACCCCCTCGCACTTGGCCTCGATGCCCTTGTAGTTGGCGAGGACGGGCTTGGCTGCCGGGTAGTACTTGCGAATGATCCAGGAGTGCTCCTGCGCCTTCTCGAGGACCAGGATGCCGCCCGCCGGCACCCCGGCCGCGCGGGCCTCCACTGCCAGAGCGATCCCTGCCGGACCGGCGCCGACGATGATGAGGTCGAATTCCCGAGTCATGTCAGTTCTCTCCAACACATGTCTGCAGTTGAGGCCAGCCGTTGCTGGGAGAGCCGCTCGAGGTTGCGTTTGGAAAGGGGCGCGTCCCTGGCGAGCACGATCAGGCAGGAGCCGAGGCCGGAACCGGAAACTCCGGCGACCTCCTCGCGGAAAGCCGCATTCTGGCTCACGCTCTAATCATGATGAGGAGCATCTTGAACCGCGTGGTTGCCTTGATGGCGTGTGGTTGATGAGCAGGAAGTTTCAGGAGTTGACCGGCACTGACACGGGACGACGTGCCTGAAACCGAAAAGTCGGCCTCGCCTTCGAGGCTCAAGACCAGGGCGTCGAACGGTGCCGTGTGCTCGCTAAGACCCTCACCGGCGTCGAACGCGAAGGCCGTGACCGTGCCCGCGGGCTTTCGGACGAGCGTGCGGCTGACCACGGCACCGGGTTGGTACGTGACGAGACTCGACGCGAGCACGACACCTTCGAACCCCGCGGCGCCTTCTTGATCCTGCGACATGGGACCTCCGGCTATGAGTGTGGGCTCGAATCAGATAGTGGCTCTGAGGACGTGGAGACTCAAGTGCCACGCCGAGGACGAGAAGGCGCCCCAAAGCGTTCCGCCAATCGGCAGACTGAGATGTGAGCATCGCCACGTTGTTCTTACCCTCGGGAATGCGGGAAGACACAGCTGACGCCAGTACCCCCCGAGCGCGTCCGGGAACACCTCCGCCTTCACGACGTGCCCTTGATGGCCTCGTGCGCGAAGGCCGGAGTGGGCGTAGACTCCCGCTCTGATCGAAAGTGAGGTTGGCCATGGCAATGAGCGTCAAAATCATCACGTTGTGGCGGCGCGAGGTGGAAAACAGGCCTGGAGCCCTCGCTGACACTCTCGAACCGCTCGCCCGTGCGGGTGTGGACCTGAGTGTCCTGATGGGATACCGACACCCCGGACAGGGCACGGCCACGATCGAGCTCTATCCCGTCTCGGGCAAGAAGGCGACGGCGGCCGCCGAGGCTGCGGGGCTTTCAGCCGCCGCGATCCCAACGTTGCTCGTCCAGGGAGACAACCGGGCCGGCCAGGCGCACGCCGCCTCGAAGGCAATCGCCGACGCCGGAATCAACATGGCCTTTTTCCTGGCGCAGGTGACTGGAAGGAAGGCCTCCGCTGTCCTCGGCTTCGAGACCGAGGCCGATGCCAGGCGCGCGGCGAGCTTGATCAAGAAGGCAACCGCGTCGAAGAGGAAGTGACCGCACCCGACCCGGCCTGAGGCGCTAGATCTTGAACCCGGCGCGCCGCGAAGCGCGACCGGCCGCCGGTTCGTCTCCCGGGCAGACTTTGAAAAGAAAAGCGCCTGATTTCGCAGGCGCTTCAGGGTCATGCCGCGCGTCGTCAACGCCGGGGACGAGCCTACGAGGAACATGGTTGGCGCGTGGCGTGGTTCATGATGGACCCATTGTTCGAACCCCTCCGCTCCGACCCGCGCTTTCAGGATCTTTTGCGCCGCATGAAGCTGTCGGGGTAGCGTCGTGGCCGGCAGAGGGTCGGCGGGAATTGATTTCCCCTTCCCTCTCCGCCACTAGGTGGAGCGAAAGTGGAGCGATCTGGCGCCTACAGGGAGCGAAAATCGACGCCTCGAACGCCTGAACGAGTCGCGTTTTGTCGCTTGTTTTCGACTTGAGGCGTCTTTTCGGTAGTTCTCATAACCCAAAGGTCGCAGGTTCAAATCCTGCCCCCGCAACCAAGTCTCTTAAAGGCCGGGAGTTCTCTCCCGGCCTTTTTTGTTTCTTGATGGCCGGGCACTGGGGGGAATTTGAAACCGAGTAGTCGCGTCGAGCGGCACGAGGTTCGCCTATTCCGACGACGAGGGGGCTTCAGCGCGACCGACCAGTTTCTGGAATTCCGGGTCGTCGTGCAGGCAATCGAGATCAGAATCATTGGCCGCCCAATTTGGGTTGCCGTATCCGGCCGCAAAGGCCTTCTTGAGCGTCTCGAGCGCCTCTGCTTTCTTGCCGAGGACGCCGTAGGTACACGCAGCATTGTAGAGGGTGTTGGAATCGCCGGGGCGAAGGGCGACCGCGGTCTGCAGGTGCCGGATGCTCTCGTCCGGGTCTTGGTCGAGGTAGGCAAGGTACGCAGCCAGTAAGATACGGGCGCGCACATCTTCCGGCACCAACTCCAATTGTTGGCGGAGGATCTTCATCACGCGCTCCCGGAGGCGCGCGGTTTCCGTTTTCCGCCCCAGACGCTGCAGTGCATTTACATAGGGGAGATAAGTATTGTAATCGTCGCCGTTGGCTTCGATGGCCCGCTCCGTGAGCGCCGCGGCCTCTTCGAAACGCCCGGAGGAGAAATACGCGCGGCCGAGGATATTCCAGGAACCGTCGCAATCGGGCTTGCGCTCGATAGCGCGCCATGCCAACAGCGCGGCTTCGTCGTATTTCTTCTGCGTATAGCAGATGCGGGCTTGCGCGATCAGGATCTCTGGCAGGTCGGGCACAAGAGCCGCAGCCTGTTCGCAGGCAGCCTTTGCCCGGTCAATCCATTTCGGCTTCTGCTCGCGATACTCGTAGATGAGCCCGCAGAGGTGGGCAATCCCAGCGTGCGCCAGGGCGAAATGCGGGTCCAGCTGGATGGCCTGCTCGAACATCTGCAGGCCATAGTCCAAATTCTCGCGGCGCGTATAGCTCTTTCCGCGGAGGTAGAAGTCATACGCCAGCGGGTTGTCCGTGGGCTTACGCGCGATGGTGGTCTCTTCCTGCGGCGTCAGCGTTATGCGCAAGGCCTGGGCAATGCTCCGGGCGATTTCCTCCTGGATGGCGAAAACGTCTTCCAGCTGCCGGTCGTAACGCTCCGCCCAGACGGAACGCTTTGTCGAGGCCTCCACGAGCTGTGCGGTGATCCGCACGCGGTTGCTGGCGCGGCGAATTGAACCCTCGAGCACGTACGCGGCGCCGAGTTGCTGGCCGACCTGGAGCGCCGTGACCGGCTTGTCACGGAATGCGAGCATCTCCGAGCGGGGAAAGATTTCCAGTTGCGCGATCTTCGAGAGCTCCGTGACGATGTCTTCGGTAATCCCATCGCGAAAATATTCGTCCTCTTTCGCGCCACTCTGGTTCTCGAAGTAGAGTACCGCGACGGATCGATGCTGGGGCGCAACGGGCTGCGCCCCGGAACCCGAACCGCTCTTCTCAGCGGCCGGCCTGCGGCCGGACTCGATGTCGCGCTTGAGTCGCTTCAGGTCGGCACGGAATTCGGCAGCGGTCTGACACCGCAGGTCAGGGTCCTTCTCGAGCGCCTTGGCCAGAATGCTTTCGATCGCCACGGGCAGGCGCGGATTCAGCTCCTTCGCAGGCGCGGGTGCGGAATGCAGGATTCCGTCGAAAATGAGCGCCGAGGTTGCGGCGGAAAATGGAGCAAACCCCGTCGCCATCTCGTAGAGCACGACTCCGAGCGAAAACAAATCCGAGCGTGCGTCCAACTCTTCGCCCCGTGCCTGTTCCGGCGACATGTACAAGATCGTGCCCATCGAGCTGCCCGGGCTCGTCAGGTGCTCTTCATCGGGCGCATGCGTCTGCGCGGCCATGGATGTGGCGCTCACCGAATCGGCGGCACGGCGGGGCGCGGGCGCGAGCTTCGCCAGGCCAAAGTCTAGAACTTTCGCCTGCCCGCGCGATACCAGAAAGATGTTCGCGGGCTTGATGTCGCGGTGCACGATTCCCTTCGAGTGCGCCGCATCGAGCCCGTCAGCGATCTGAATGCCGATCTCCAGGAACTCCGATATTTCGATGGGTTTCCCGGCAATCCGGTGCTTGAGAGTCTGGCCCTGGAGCAGTTCCATGGCGATGAACGGCCGACCTTCGAATTCTCCAATATCGTAAATGGTGCAGATGTTGGGATGATTGAGCGCGGACGCAGCGCGCGCTTCGCGGCGGAATCGTTCGATCGCTTGAGGGTCCTGGGAAATGTCGTCGGGAAGAAATTTCAGCGCGACACTCCGGCCAAGCCGCGTGTCCCTGGCCTTGTAGACCACGCCCATCCCGCCGCCGCCCAGTTGCTCCAGGACGCTGTAGTGGGAAATCGTGCGACCGACAATCGATGCGGTATCTGCCACCAGCCGCGGAGTTTACTCGAACACCATCCTCGCCTTTTCGGGGGGCCGGACGGTCAAGGTCCTCCTCCAGGCGGTCGCAGCGGATCCCGACACGCTGGCCCGCTTCGAGCGCGAGATGGGTTTGGCCCGGGGTCAGGCTCCATCTCTCTGCCTCTAGGTGGGGCGAAAGTCGGGCGATTTGGCAGCTACAGGAAGCAAAAATCGACAACTCGAACGCCGGATCGAGTCGCGTTTTGTCGCTTTCTTTCTACTTGAGGCGGCTTTTGGTGAGTTCTCATAACCCAAAGGTCGAGGGTTCAAATCCCTCCTCCGCAACCACGGTTGTTTGACGCCGGAGGAGACTCCCGGCGTTACTCTTTCTTGAAGCCAATGGGGCAGGAGTTGAACCTGCCGAGCCGCGTTAGCGGCGAGCAGAGCTGCAGTTAAGGAGCAGACCGCCCGCCCCAGGCCGGCGGTCAATCCTTCCCCCGCAACCAAGTCAAAGATCGGCCGGGGGAGACCCCGGTCGTCTTGTTTCTCGAGCGCCGGTGAAGGTCTCGAGGAGGGACGGCAACCGACGGCGAATCTCGTCGCGCACCTCGCGGAACTGCGCCAGGCGCTCCTCGTCCGACCACGCGGCTGTGGCTGGGTCCGGGAGCGGCCAATGGAGGCGGCGGGCCTTGCCGAGGAAGACCGGACAAGCCCGATCACGGCCATCATGAAGGCGAGCACCGTCCCGAGCGCCGCCCCCTTGGCGAGGAGCGCCTGGACGACCGGCACGACACCCGCCGCATTCGAGTAGATCGGGATGCCGATGAGAACGGCGAGCGGCACGGCCCACCACGAGGACCGGCCCACGAACGACGGCGAGGCAGGGAAGCCGGCGGAGCCGCGGGCGGACTGAAGACCGGGAGCGAGATACCTGAGGGTGGGGCGCTCGCGGGCGTGTCCTGGATCTGCGCGCTCATGCGACTTCCATGGTGTTCTGGCGCGGGAACCCATTCAGGTTGGCTGTCATGGCACGGCCCTCGAAGAAACGGCGGCGTCCCGGACGGGGAGCCGGATTCCGAGCCGGGAGAGATCGAGGTCGACGCGACAGAGCTCCTCGAGGGGCACCTTCCGCAGCTCCTTCAGAAGCGCTCGGTCCTGCGTGACCATGGGGTCCTTCTCGAGGTCTCCCCAGGGCACGCTTGCCAGGGCTGCGTCGGGGGCATCGTCCGTAAGGCGGTACTCCACCCACTTGCCGTCCTTGCGCTCCACGACGAGATCGGACCGGCGCAGATCCGACAGGTGGGCCGAGACGGTGGAGGCGGCGAGCCGCAAGACCGCCGTCATCTGGCAGACGCAGAGCGGACCGCGTCGCAGCATCGCGAGGATGCGGAGCCGGACGGGGTGAGCGAGAGCCTTGTGGATTCGCACGAGCTCGGGAAGCTTTGGCATCATTTCGTCGTCCTACGGGGTACAAGGCCTTGCGGCACCACCGCCAGGGCCGATGCGGGCGATGCGGGCGATGCAGGCGTTTGAGCGGTCACGGCTGTTTGTCCGCCGCTGACATGACCTGCCGGGTCGTGGCACAGACCTCCTGGCCCCCGACGGCAATCACAGCCGCCGCCTCGAGGCCATCGCCCTCGACCTTGCCGCCATAGAACTTGCGAAGGAAGTACAGGCTCACGTGTACCAGGCCGATCAGCACCGGCACTTCGACGAGCGGGCCGATGACCGTGGCGAACGCGACGTCGGAGGTGATGCCGAAGACGGCGATGGCGACGGCGATCGCCAGCTCGAAGTTGTTGCCCGAGGCCGTGAAGGCCAGGGTCGCAGTGCGGCTGTAGTCGCCGCCGAGCTTACGGGACATGAAGAAGGTGACCAGGAACATCAGCGCGAAGTAGCAGGTCAGCGGAATGGCGACCAACAGCACCTTCATCGGAAACTGCACGATCTTGTCGCCCTTGAAGCTGAACATGATCGCGATGGTGAAGAGCAGCGCGATCAGAGTGACCGGTGAGATGCGGGGGATGAACTTCTTCTCGTACCACTCGCGGCCCATCGTCGGCAGCAGGATGACGCGGCTGAGAATCCCCGCGGCGAAGGGGATTCCCAGGTAGATCATCACGCTCCGGAAAATCTCGCCGATGGTGATGTCCTGGAGCGTCTTCCCGCCTGCGCCCTGGACGACCGACAAGTCGATGCCCAGCCAGCCCGGAAGCACGGTCACGAACACCCAGGCGAACAGGCCGTAGAGCACGACCTGGAAGACACTGTTGATCGCCACCAGACCCGCGGCGTACTCGCTATTGCCCCTGGCCAGCTCGTTCCAGACCAGCACCATCGCGATGCAGCGGGCGATGCCGACCAGGATCAACCCGACCATCAGCTCCGGCTGATTGTGCAGGAACAGCGCCGCCAGGCCGAACATCAGGAGCGGGCCGATGATCCAGTTCTGCGCCAGGGACAGTCCGAGGATCTTCCAGTCGCGGAAGATCCGGCCCATCTGCTCGTACTTCACCTTGGCCAGCGGCGGGTACATCATGAGGATCAGACCGATCGCGATGGGGATGTTGGTCGTCCCCACGTCGAAGCGGCTGATGAACGCCTGCGAAGCCGGGATGAAGTAGCCGATTCCCACGCCCAGAGCCATGGCGGCGAAGATCCAGACCGTCAGGTACCGGTCGAGCAGGGAAAGTTTCCTGGCGACCCTCTGCCCCATGATCGGGGCAACCTTCCGTCCGTCCTCGAGCCTCGGCAGCCGGGAGAGGGTCGGCTTCATCATTTCGTCACACCACGAAATATAGAGGCGAATGATCGCCGTCGTCAAGATGCAACTCGACCTCCTTACGTTATCTACATATGTCTCACCCTCCGCCTACCGGTCGGGCGAAAAGTCGAGCGATCTCGTGTCTACCCCAGCCGGGGAATCGACGACTCGGACGCCTGATCCGGCCGCGTATTTTCGTGCTTTTTCTACTGCAGTCGACTTTCGAGGAGTCCGCGGGATGACGGCTATTCGCGGTCGGGACGACGCAGCGCCGGGCGGCCGCCGTCGCTGAATCCCCCCCCCCGCAACCAAGACTCTTTGACGCCTGGAGATGGCCTCCGGCGTTTTGTTTTTTCGAAGCGGCTACCGCCGCCTGCCCCGGTACCAGAAGCCGCCGCCCCCGAGCAGAAGAACGATCAGGATGATGATGAGAAGCGTGCTCATGTCATTTCCCCTTGTGAAGTCTGCCGCCTTCGTACGCCGGAGGGAGCGTTGCAAGACCCGTTCCTACCCTGCGGAGGGAGCGCCGCTTAGGGGCAGAACCGCCGCACGCAGGCGACGAGCTTGCCGACATCGACCGGCTTCGAGAGGAAGTCGGCGACGCCGGGCGCGTCCTGGATGAAAGCCAGTCCGGAGAGCAGGACGACCGGGCACCGCTGCTTCTGGGGCCTGCCTTTCCACTCCTCGAGGAATTGCCAGCCGTCCATGACGGGCATCATCAGATCGAGGAGGATCAGCCGCGGCGCCTCGGACTCGACGAGGGCGAGAGCTTCCCGCCCGTTCTCCGCTCCGAGGGCGCGGTAGCCGTCCTCGTCCAGAAACTGCAGGAGGGCGGCCCGTACCACCGGGTCATCGTCGACCACCAGAATGGTCGCGCGGCCTGTCGTCATCGCGTTTCCTTCGCGGGCCCGCCCGGGCCCGGCAGCGGGATCTGCGCGAGATGATCCCGCATTTCGGCGACCGAGACAAAGCGGTCGGCAGGCTTCTTCCGCATCGCCCGGTCGACGACGGCCGCCAGCGCCGTGGGAAGCTCCGGCGCGACGTCGATCAGAGGGTCGGCCTCTTCCTTGACGATCATCTCGAGCATGCGGAACAGGCTGTCGCTCCGGAACGGCGCCCGGAAGGTGAACAGCTCGTAGGCCAGCACGCCAAAGCAGAAAATGTCGCTGGGAATTTCGACCGGATCTCCGCAGACCTGCTCCGGAGACATGTAGCCGATCGAGCCCACGGCGACGCCGCTCTTCGTCAGATCGGGCGCGGTGCCGAGGGCCTTGGCGATGCCGAAGTCCATGATCTTGACCGTTCCGTCGTCGAGCACGCGCACGTTCGAGGGCTTGATGTCCCGATGGAGGATGCCCGCGCGGTGCGCGTAGTCGAGACCCCCCGCCAGGCCGATCAGGACATCGAGCCTGGTGCGCAGGGACTGAGGCTCGCGCCGGGCGATCAGCGCCGAGAGATCCTGCCCGCCGAGGAGCTCCTCGACGATGAACGGCTTGTCGCCCTCCATTCCGGACTCGTACACCTCGGTGATGTTCGGATGGTGAAGGCTGCCGGCCAGCTCGGCCTCACGGAAGAACCGCGCGTGCCCGTCGGTTCCCAGCGTGCAGGTCTTGATCGCGACGGCGCGTTCCGAAACGGGGTCCCAGGCCTTGAAGACCGCTCCAAAGCCTCCGGCTCCGATGCGCTCCATCAACCGAAACCGGCCGATCGAGCCGGACACGGCGAGGCCGGGCGGGCGGCCCGCTTCGCTCCGATCGCCCGCTCGTGAGTCGTGATCGTTCAACCGGGCTCCTGTTCGTCGTTCTGCCCCCTGAACACACGGCAAGAACCGTGCCGCCGGTTATTTTAAGGCGTCCTTCGCCGTCATCCTGAAGCGCAGGTTCGTCGCTTCGCTCCTCAG
>JBBDKM010000095.1:0-9652 GCA_040879385.1 Thermoanaerobaculia bacterium
TCGGCGCGGCGGCAGACGGTGCGGGCCACGTGAAGCTGCGCCGCGGCGGGACAGCCACCCGGCAGGATGAAGTTCTCGAGCGGCGGCAGCTCCTCCGAGAGCCGGTCCATGAGCGCCTCGAGGCCGTCGACGTGGCGCTGCTCGATCTGCGGCACGGGCATCCTTGTCTTGTCCTCCTGCAGGATGCAGAGGTCCGAGCCGAGGTGAAACAGTGCGTTCTGGACTCCGGCGAGGGGCCCGGCGAGCGCCTCGGTCACCCCGGCAGCGACGGCCACGCCGATGTGACTGTTGAGCTCGTCCACCGTGCCGTACGCCGCGATGCGGAGCGAATCCTTCGGAACGCGCTGTCCCCCGCCCAGCCCCGTCGTCCCCTCGTCACCGGTCCGCGTGTAGACCTTCGTGATCCGCGGCATCAGAACCTCACGTCGACTCCGCCCGCTACCAACCGTCCCGCGGCCGGATACCCCGCGGCCTCATCGTACTGGCGATCGAGGAGATTGATGAACCGGAGATAGGGAACCAGGTTCCGCGTGGCCTGCCAGCGCGCCGCGAAGTCGAGACGCACGTGGGAGGGATCCTCGACCGGCGCTCCGGTGAGGGGGTCGTTGTCCGGCCGCGGACCCACGTACAGGAGGCGCGGCATGAGATCGACGCCGGGGACCGGCTCCCAGGCGAGCCCCACGGCGGCGCGGTGGTGGGGCCGGCGGATCAGCGGGGCGCCGGTGACGAGGTTCTCCGCGTCGAGATACGTGTACGTCGCGTCGGCCGAGAACCCGGGAAGGATCGCCTGCCGCCAGCCGAGCTCGACGCCGCGCGTCCGCGCGCGGCCGATGTTCAGGTTCGTCGAGGTCGCGAAGTCGTAGACGATGAGGTCCTCGAGGTCGTTCCAGAAGAGCGAGACTTCCGCGGCGCCGCCCCCGACGTAGCGCTCCGCGCCGAGCTCCCAGGAGACCGCCCGCTCGGGTTGCAGGTCCGGATTGGCGCCGAAGGGGTAGTAGAGCTCGCCCACCGTCGGCGCCCGAAACGCGCTCCCGCCGGACGCCCGCATCTTCCACAGTGAGTCGGGCGAGAGCCAGGAGATCGTGGCGCGCGGGCTCCAGGCGTCGCCGAAGGTCGAGTGGCGGTCGAAACGCACGCCGGCGGCCACGGTGAAGGCGCCGAAGGTGACGGAGTCCTGCGCCCCCACGCCCCAGATCGTCGTGCGCGCGTTGTCGAGGTTCGTGCCGAAGTTGCTCCCGTCGTCCACCGTCCACCGCTCCCATGACCCGAAGGCCGTCAGCTTGTGCGCCCCGAGGCTCAACGTGTCCGCGACGCGGGCCTGGAGCGTCTCGGCGTCCGTCTGCGAGACGAATCCGCCGGCGGAGTCGCGGTACCCGGGCTTCGAGCGGACGTCGGCGATCAGCACGTCGAGGTGATTCGTGTCGGAGAGCGCGAAGCTGCCGGGGATCGCGATGCGCTGCTCGCGGAAGAGCCCGCGCGCGGTGCTCGGGGCCCCGAGCGGCCCGGGGTTGCCGACCTCGCCGTCCAGGATCCCCGCCTCGACGGCGATGCGGCTGCCCTCGGAGAGCCGCGCCTCGAGGCGGGCGGAGCCGTTGCGCTGCCGCCAGTCGGTGTTGGGCCGCTCGCCGTCGAACGCGGCGTACCGGTAGCTCGCCGTGGCCGCGAACGGCCCCTGCCCGACGGAGAGGAACGCCGAGCCCTGGCCCTGCCCCTGGTTGCCCGCCTCTCCCGTGAAGCGGCCCGAGACGCCCTGCGCGGCCGTCCGCGTGAAGATCTGGACGACGCCGCCGATCGCGTCCGAGCCGTAGAGCGCGGAGAACGGCCCGCGCACGATCTCGATCCGCTCGACGTTCTCGGTCGTCATGGCCGACCAGTCGTAGCCCGCGAAGAAGGGCGAGTTCATACGCACGCCGTCCACCAGCACGAGGGCCTGCGTCGAGTTGGTCCCGCGGGTAAAAAGCGAGGTGAGCGAGCCGGGCGCGCCGCTCTGGACGACGTCGAGGCCCGGCACCGAGCGCAGCAGCTCCGAGACCAGCGTCTTCTCGCTCTTCTCGATCTCCTCGCGCGTGATCACGGTGATCGCCGAGCCGACCTCCTTCTCCTCTTCGGGAAAGGACGTCGCCGTCACGACGACCGACGCGGAGGCCGGGGGCACCTGCTGGGCGAACCCGAGTCCCGGGAACGCGAGGAGCGCGAGCGCGGCGGCCGTGGCGGCCATGCCCCGCGCTCTCTCGCGCCGTGCGAGCGCGTCGAGCCAGAAGAGCGCCGCCGTGCCGAGAAGATCGGCGCCGAGCGTGGCCCAGAAGAACGGGATCGCGGCGGCGAAGCAGAGCGCGAGGCCCGCCGGAGTCTTCGGGTAGAGCGGATCGCCGATCCACTCCGCAAAGTTGGAAGTCGCGAAAAACAGCGTCGAGGCGCCGACGGAAAAGGCGGCGAGACTGGCGACCCGGGGCTTCTCCCGCAACGCGCGCCCGGCGAGCACGATCCCGGCGAAGGTCGCGTAGATCGTCAGGCGCAGGAGCGTCACGGCCGCGCGGCCGGTCGGCAGATCCAGGAAAACATCGGAAAGGGCCAGGGCCCCGAGCGGCACGGCCCATGCCCACGCGCGCGGCAGGCGCGCTCCGGCATAGAGCGCGAGAGCCCCCAGGGGAACGAAGTTGGGCGGATGAGGAAGCAGCCGGGAAAGGGCGCCGAGGAAAACGAGCAGGACCGCGGTCGCCATTCGAACCTCCCGTTCGACGAGACGAAACTCTCGAACGGATCGAGAGGGCGTCCCGCGCTCCGGGAATTCGAAGGCGCGTCTCTCTCGTGTGGCCCCGTCCGAGAAGCGTGTCGTCCGGCAGGTCTCCTGGCTTCCGGATCCTCCGCCGTCGGGCTCCTTCCCAGACGCGCAACCGGTTTCCCGATCTCACGCGCCCAGTGGATTGCTGCCCGAGGCGTCCCCGGTGACAGTGGCGGGGGCCGCGCGGGATTCTCACCCGCTTCCCTTGGCCGAACGATTCAAAGAACGCCGAAGGGGACCGACCATAGCGCTTCGCGCCGCGGCTTGCAACCTCCGCATAGAATGCTGCCCATGCGGGGCCCCGACTACACCCTCGACCTCGATCGGCTGCGGCGCGTGGGGTTCCCCGAGATCGTGCTCGCGCAGGGAAAGACGGCCGCCCAGATTGCGGAGATCTGCCGCCAGCTCTCGCGGGCCCACGACGTCCTCGTCACGCGCCTGACGCCCGAGATGTGGGAGGAAGTCTCCATTTCGCCGCTTCCCGGTCGGGCCGACTACGATCCGCTCTCTGCCACCCTCCACCTCTCCGTCGGCAAGCCCATGTCGCGGGTCGAAGGCACGGTCGCGGTGGTCACGGCCGGCACCTCCGACACGGCGGTCGCCGAGGAGGCCCGCCGGTCGCTCGAGTACCTGGGCGTCTCCTCGACGCTCGTGCCCGACGTGGGTGTGGCCGGCGTCCTGCGTCTGCTCTCGCGACTGGAGGAGATCGAGCGCGCCGACGTCGTCCTCGCCGTCGCCGGCATGGAGGCCTCGCTCTTCTCGGTTCTCGGCGGCCTCGTCGGGCGCCCCATCATCGCCGTGCCCACGTCGCGCGGCTACGGCGCCGCGTTCCAGGGTCTCGCGTCGCTTCTGTCCGCCGTCAACTCCTGCGCCAACGGGATCACGACGGTCAACATCGACTCCGGCTACGCCGCCGCGATGGCCGCGTACCGCATTCTTTCCGGAGGGCCACGCCGATGGGATCGAAAAGACCAAGAGGCCCCGACACCGCCCGCGAGTACATCCACGCCGCGGCGATCGGCGTCGACCGCAAGAGGAAGAGGGCGCTCCTCGGCCGCCCGACGACGCCGGTAAAAGTCGGCAAGTCGACCACCGTCTCGCAGCTCCTCGACGCGTACCGCGAGGCCTCCTTCCAGGCCCGCGCCCTCGGCAAGGCCGCCGCGATCTTCGAAGCGATGCTGCGAGACCGGCAGCGGCCGACCATCCTCCTCGGCATGGCGGGGTCGCTCATCGCGGCCGGCATGCGGCAGGTCATCGTGGACCTGATCGAGCAGAACATGGTCGACGTCGTCGTCTCGACGGGCGCGATCGTGTCCCAGGACTTCTACCAGGTCCGCGGCGGCCGCCACTATCACGGCCACCCGGACGCGGACGACAAGGAGCTGCGCGACCTCTACATCGACCGGCTCTACGACACGTTCATCGACGAGGAGAAGTACTGGGCCACCGACCTCGCCGTCTCGAAGTTCGCCGACACGCTGGCGGGCCGGTCCATGTCCTCGCGCCAGTTCCTCGCGCTCCTGGCCCGGGAGGCGCGGCACGACAAGGGCTCCATCCTGGGCGCCTGCGACCGGCGCGGGATTCCACTTTTCGTCCCGGCCCTGAACGACTCTTCGATCGGCATCGGTCTGACCGAGCACTACCACCGTTTCCGGCGCGCGGGAAAGACGCCCTTCCAAATCAGCTCGATCGCGGACAACTACGAGCTCACGCAGATCGTCGTGAAGAGTCGGGCGACGGCGGCTCTCTATGTCTCGGGCGGCGTGCCCAAGAACTACATCAACGACTCGATCGTGATGTCCTACATCTTCGGCATCGACACGGGCGGCCACAAGTACGCCCTGCAGATCACGACGGACGCTCCCCACTGGGGAGGGCTCGGCGGCTCGACCCTTTCGGAGGCGACTTCCTGGGGCAAGGTCTCCAAGAAGGCGACCCACGAGATGGCGTTCATCGAGACCTCGGTCGCGCTGCCGATGCTCTACGGGTACGCGCTGCAGAAGGACGCCGCGAAGGGCCGCACGCGCCTCGAATACGACTGGGACGGCGACATCTTGAAGAGCATGCGCCGCGCCTGACGGCAAAGACGTGATCGAGATTGGCCGTGTCGTCCTGCTGCAGGTCCAGACGGACTCCCTCAAGCGAGGCGAACGCCCGAGGCGGGTCTACGATCCGGCGCCGCTCTCCGAGGTCTCGCGCCTGCGCGTGTCACCCTCCGGGGCCGCGGGCGTGACCGCGGCGGGCGAGGAGATCCTGGACGTGCACCACCCCGGGCATCCCCGCACGAAGACCGCTCCCGGCCGGGAGGTCTCCTTCGGCTTTACCAGCCACTACGGCCGGATGCACGACCGGTACGGGGCGCACGTGACGATCGGGTGCGCCGGAGAGAACGTCCTCGTCGAGAGCGGCCGCATCTGGAGGCTCGAGGACTTCGCGGCGGGACTCGCATTCCGGAACGCGGCGGGGGCGCTCCTGCCGCTCGAGCAGATTTCCGTCGCCGCGCCCTGCGTCGAGTTCTCGCGCTTCTCGCTCGGCGACCCGCAGGTCTCGCCGCAGGATCTGAAGCCGGTCTTGCAGTTTCTGGACGAGGGGACCCGCGGCTACGTCTTCACTCCGGGCGGGAAGGGCGAGGTGGCCATCGGGGATGCCCTCGTCCTGCGGGGGTAACGTCGGCATGCGAGGCTTCGCGCGCATCCTGCCCTGGTTCCTCGCCCTTTTCTTCGCGGCCGTCAGCGGCTTCCTGGTGGTACGGCTCGCGACGAGCGTTCGCGAGACGCAGCGGGCGGATGCGGCGCCCGTGGTCAGCGCGATCCGGAAGATCGCCCACCTCGCAACCGTCGAGGTGCAGATCTCGGACGTCCTGCGGTTCGAGGAGATCAAATCGTTTCTCATCTTCGACTTCCCGAAGAGCGCCACAATCCGGATGCGGGGCAAGGTCATCGCGGGATTCGACCTGTCCTCTCCCGAGTTTCAGGTTCAACCGGACCCGGGGAAGCGGTTGCTGCGCGTCACGCTGCCGGCTCCGCGCATCCTCGCGCTCGATCCGCGCCTCGAATGGTTCGACGAGCAGAGCGGCCTGTTCAACCCGATCACGCCGCAGGACCGGACGCGCTGGATGCTCTGGGCGCGCGGGCAGCTCGGGCGCGCGGCGAAGGATTCGGGCATCGAGGCCCGCGCCGTGGAGCACGCGCGCGATCTGCTCACCGGGGCAGCGGCGGCCTTCGGCTGGAAGGTGGAGGTGGGGTCAGGTCTTCATTCTTCGGATTTCAGGAGCACCCCGCTGATTCCTCGCGGTTGAGAAATCCGAAAAATGAAGACCTGACCCCAAACAAAAACGCCCCGGCAATGCCGGCGTTGGAGTCACTCTCGAGCGACTCTACAGCGCCTCGCCCTTGAGCGGGATCTCGATGACGCCCCTCTCCTTGTCAGAGGTGTAGAGGATGACCTTTCCGTCCACTGCGCCCTTCTTGACCTTGTCGCTCGCCTTGACGACGACCGTGTAGGAGACGCCTTCCTGCGTCGGCACCACGTCGGTCATGAAGCCGGGCACGCTGACCTCGGCCTTGGTGACCTTCATCGGGGTGCCGGGCTTGTTGTTCGTCACCACGATGTTGCGCGTAATGGGGTCCTTGCCCGCCGTGAAGTTGCCGAAGTTGACGGTGATCGGAGTGATCGAGACGCGCGGCCGGACGATCCCGGAGACGGGCACCTCGAGTGTCGGCTGCTGCGAGACGCCGGTGTTGATCCGCACGGGAGCGTTGAGGAGTCCCTCGGGGGCGTCCGGCAGGACCGAGATCGCCAGCTTGAACTGTTCGCCGAGCCGCCCGGCGATCTTGTCCTTGTCGCCCGCGGGAGAGATCGTCGCCTTCACGTAGGGCTGCGCGGTCTCCGCGACCGTCGGCTTGAAGCCCTTCTCCTCGGAGATGAGGATCACGTCCTGCGAGGCCGCATCGCCCTTGACGACCGAGAGCCGGACGTACTGCTGCGGAGCTACGTCCACGAACGGCTTGACCAGGGCCTTGACGAAGAGGTTCATCTGCGGCCGCTCCGGGTCGTTCGAGACGACGAGCACGGACTTCGAGATGGGTCCGGAGAAGCTCTTGGTGTCGACACTCGCGTGGATCTTGCCTTCCGCGCCCGGCTTCACGACCTTGTCGAAGGACGAGACCGTGCAGCCGCACGACGGCCGCGCGTCCGAGATGATCAGGTCGGAGCCGCCCGAGTTCCGGATCACGAAGTCGGCCTCGATGACCTGACCCTTCGGGACGGTCCCCATGTCCCGGGTCTCCTGCCCGATCTCGATCTTGGGAGCGGCGACCGCCTTGCCGGGGGCGGCGGGCTTGGCCGCCTGGGCCGGGGGCGCCGGTTTAGCCGATTGGGCCTGCGGAGTCGCGGATGCCGAGGGCTTGGACTCGGCGGGCTTCTGAGCGAGTGCTACCCCAGCCGCCAGGAGCGCGCCGACTCCCAGCCGGCCGATTTTCAGAACATGACGCATCTTCAGTTTCCTCCTGTCAGTTGGGTTGCCAAAGCGGCGAAACCCGGGGATCACGGGGGATATTCCGAAAACGCCCCAATTAGACCAGACTCGGGGCCCAGATGACGGAAACCCGGCGCTTTCATTTCGTGCCGATCGGCGGAACGGCCATGGTCCCCCTCGCGGCGCTGCTCCGGGAGAAGGGGCATCGCGTCACCGGAAGCGACCGGACGCTCTATCCCCCCATGTCCTCGGCGCTCGAGCGCCTCGGAATCCCGGTTGCCGACGGGTTCGCGGCCGAGCACGTGCCGGCCGACTGCGATGCCGTCGTGGTCGGCAACGCGGCGCTCCGGGACAACGTCGAGGCGGCCGAGGCCGCGCGCCGCGGTCTGCCTGTCCTCTCCTTGCCCCAGGCCGTGCGGCAGTTCCTCCTGCCCGGAAAGACCTCCGTCGTCGTCACCGGAACGCACGGGAAGACGACGACCTCGGCGCTGACGGCCTGGCTCTTGCTCGACTCGGGCCGAGATCCCGGGTTCCTCGTCGGCGGCGAGATGAAGAACCTCGGACGCGGCTACCGGCGCGGCCTCGGGCCGCACTTCGTCCTGGAGGGCGACGAGTACAACGCCGCGTTCTTCGACCGGGGGCCGAAGTTTCTCCACTACGAGCCGCAGCATCTCTTCGTCGGCAACATCGAGTTCGACCACGCCGACCTGTACCCGGACCTCGGGTCCGTCGTGGAGGCCTTCCGCAAGGTCGTCGCGCTCGTTCCCGCGGACGGCATCGTCGTGGTCAACGCCGACGACCCTCTCGTCATGGACGCGGCACGCGAGGCGCGCGCTCCCCTCGCGAGGGTTTCGCTCGACTTTCCCGGCGCCGATTTCTCCGCGCGCGACATCGTCTTCGGGCCGGAGGGCACGGAGTTCACGCTGCTCGAGGCGGGCCTGCCGACGGCGCGCCTCTGCTCGCCGCTCGACGGCGCGCACAACGTGCGCAACGCCCTCGGCGCGATTGCGCTCGCGCGGGGGCTCGGCCTCTCCGGCAGCGAGATCGCCCGGGCGCTCCCGCGCTTCTCCGGAGTTCGGCGGCGGCTCGAGCTCAAGGGCGAGAAGAACGGGATCCTCGTCGTCGATGACTTCGCGCACCACCCCACCGCCGTCCGGGGCACGCTTCAGGCGGCGCGGGCGCGGTTCCCCGGCCGGCGCCTCTGGGCGCTCTTCGAGCCGCGCTCGAACACGGCCGGCCGCAAGATGTTCGAGGAGGAGTACGCGCAGGCCTTCGCCGGCGCCGATGCGCTCGTCATCGCCCCCGTCTTCCACGCGGGACGGCTGCCCCCCGAGAACCAGATCGACCGGGCCGCGCTCATTTGCAGGTTCGGCGCGTCGGGCAAGCCCGCCTTTGCGCCGGAGTCGAACGACGCGATCCCGGGTATCCTGAAGCGCGAGGCGAGGCCGGGCGACGTTCTGCTCCTGATGTCCTCGGGCGCCTTCGGAGGATTGCCCGAGACGCTCCTCGATCGCCTGTGAGCAAGCGTTTCCTCGTCGCCCTGTTTGCTGCGCTGGGTCTCGCGATCTACCTCTGGCCTGCCTTCACCGCGCCGGTGGTCCTAAACTCGGACAGCGAGATTGACCTCGGCTGGGCGCGAGCAGGCAGCGGGATCGTCTCGCCGGCGCCCGCGCCGCGGCATCTGGCCAAGCCCGGCTACTTGCTGTTCCTGCGCACTCTGATCGCGGCTGGGCCGCAAGAGTCACTACCCCGACGGATTGTCGTAGTCCAGTCCTTGCTCGTGTGGCTCGCCATCTGTCTCGCGGCCGCTCTTATCGCGCGCCGAAACGGCGTCATGGCCGCGACGATCGCCTACTTGCTCTTCGTTTCGTTCGCGCGACTGCGCGACTCCTGCAGCATTGTGATGCCCGAGGCTCTGACAACAGCTCTGGCGTTGCCGATCGCGGCCGCTCTCTTGCGGCCTCCGACCCAGCGAGTGCGAGCCGCGCTGTTGGGCGCTTCGGTGGGTGCTCTGTTTCTCGTGAGACCGAACGTCGGCGGGATCATGATTCTCTTGATGATCGCGGCCTATGCCGTGTCGCGCAACGCCGCCGGGCTTCTTCCGGCAACGATCGCTTTCATCGCACTCGCTCTTCCCGTTTGGGCCGCAACGACACCGCCCGACTGCCTTCGCGGGTCCTCGAGCACCCTCGAGATGGGCAGCCGCGACTACTCCTGGGACTTGTTTCCGTCGGGTGTGGATGATCCGGGGAGCAACGAGAAGCCGCTGCGAGGAACTGGAAAGCCTTATTGCAGGGGTGGGGGCCGGACCGAACCCGGCTGCTCATCTGGCGCGCCTGCCACGGGTTTCTTGGGACCGAGTACTACGACCCGCTCTGGTCTAGGAGCTACGC
>JBBDKM010000096.1:0-32529 GCA_040879385.1 Thermoanaerobaculia bacterium
GCCCACGACGCGCACTCCGAGCTCCACCCGGTCTACGCGGTCGCCGTCCAGACCGAGGCTGTTGCGCGCGATGACCAGCATCCCCGGAACTTTGGCGAGGTCGGTGATGAGGGATTCGGTCATCCCGTCGGCAAAGTATTCGTCCTCGCCGCGGACGCCGAAGCTCTGGAAGGGGAGGACGGCAAGCGACCGCGTTTGCTCGCCCGGCCGGGGACGCCGCAGCGTAGAAGGACCGCTCGAGCAAGCGCGGGCGGCGCAGATGGGGATCTTTAGCCCAACGGTGGAGGTGTACCGGCGGACGCTCGAGCTCCGAGCTCGCCTTCGCGGCTCGGCTGCACGCGGCCGGAGATCCAGATCGTGGCGTGGCGACAGAGGGATGTAGAATGCGAATCAGCGCGATCCGGAGACGTTCGGGAGGGAGAAACCGACCGGAGGCGGAAATGAAAATTCCTAGCCTTGCCCTTGCTCACCGAGCAGGAGGTCGGGCAGCTCGAGGCGCGCCAGCTCGCTGTGTTCGAGGAGGCGCTGGCGGCCGCCAAGGAAGCCGCGCGCCGTTCCGCCGCCTCGGCCCCGGCGCCGCTTCCCGCCGAAACGGTCGTGGAGATGGAGACCGGCGTCTCCCGCGAAGTGCTGTCACGGATCGGGCGCGTGCTGACGACGGTTCCCTCGGGCTTCGGCCTGAACCCGAAGATGGTGCAGCAGCTCGCGCGCCGCGCGAAGATGGCGCAGGGCGCGCTGCCCCTCGACTGGGGGACGGCCGAGGCGCTCGCGTTCGGCTCGCTGCTTCTCGAAGGCACGCCCATCCGCATCAGCGGTCAGGACTCGAGCCGCGGGACGTTCTCGCAGCGGCACGCCGTCTTCCACGACACGCAGACCGCCGAGACCTGGACGCCGCTCTCGACGCTCGACGCGAAGCAGGCCCACTTCGAGGCCTGCGACAGCCCGCTCTCGGAGTTCGCGGTGCTCGGATTCGACTACGGGTACAGCGTCGAGTGGCCCGAGGCGCTCGTGCTCTGGGAGGCGCAGTTCGGCGACTTCGCCAACGGCGCGCAGGTCATCGTCGACCAGTTCATCGCGTCCGCCGAGGACAAGTGGAGGCAGACGACGCGCATGGGCATGCTCCTGCCGCACGGCTCGGAAGGGCAGGGTCCCGAGCACTCGAGCGCGCGAATCGAGCGCTACCTGCAGCTCTGCGCCGACGGCAACATGCAGATCGCCAACGCCACGACCCCGGCGCAGTACTTCCACCTGCTTCGCCGCCAGATGCGGCAGCCGCTGGCCCGGCCCCTGATCCTCTTCACGCCGAAGAGCCTGCTGCGCCTGCCGGCGGCCTCCTCGCCGATCGAGGGCCTGGTTTCGGGCGGATTCCGCGCCTGCCTCGACGATCCCGAGGTCGGCGACCGCGCGCTGCCCGAGCGCGTGATGTTCTGCTCGGGCAAGGTCTATTACGACCTGCGCGCCGAGAAGGAGAAGCGCGGCGACTTCCGGACCGCGCTCGTGCGCCTCGAGCAGCTCTATCCCTTTCCGAAGGAGGCACTCCGCGCGATTCTCTCGGGCTACCCGAACGCGCGGCGCGCGCTCTGGGTGCAGGAGGAGCCGAAGAACATGGGCGCCTGGAGCTTCGTCCACGAGCGTTCCGGGGAATTCCTGCGCGAAGGCCTCGCGCTCCGGTACGTCGGCCGCGCGGCGTCGCCCTCGCCCGCCACCGGCAACGCCGCCGTCCACAAACGGGAGCTCGAGCGGTTCCTCGCCGAGGCGTTTACGTAGGCCTGTAGGGGCGGCCCTTGCGGCCGCCCGGGCGGGGACAAGCCCCGCCCCTACGCCCAGGCGGCGGCGGTCTCCTGGACGAAGTCGCGGAAGCGGCGGGGTTTCCTTCCCAGGATCGCCTCGGTCTCGGCGAGCTGCGCCGGCGTGGCCTTGAGGCCCGAGGCCTGGAACACCGCGTACATGAGCGCGTAGTCGTAGACGGCCCAGGCGGGGAGCCACGCTTTCGCCGACTGCGCCCAGGCGGCGAGGTCATCGCCCCCGTACACGATCTTCCGGCCGAGCGCTTCGGAGTAGATCGCCGCGTGGTCGTCGCCGCCGAACGCGTCCGGGCCGGCAAGCGTGTACGTGCGACCCTCGTGGCCGTCTTCGGTCAGCGTGCGGACGGCGGCGTCGGCGATGTCGCGTACGTCGACGCGGGAAAGGCCGGTGTTCCCGATTGGCTGCGGGTAGACGCCGTACTGGAGCAGGGCGTCCTTCGACCAGTAGTCGTTCTGAAAGAAGTTGTTGGGCCGCAGGACCGTGGGCTTGAGGCCCTTGGCCTTGAGCGCGTGCTCGACGGCGACCTTCGCCGCAAAGTGCGGGACGGCCGGCGCCCTCTCGACGTCGTGGATCGAGAAGTAAACGACGCGCTTTGCCCCGGTGCGCGCCGCCTCGTTGACCGCGGCCAGCCCCTCCTGGAGCTCCGCGGGACCGGTCGCGTTCAGAAGGAACAGGCTGTCGTAGTCCGAAAACACCTTCCCGTAGGTGTCGGGGTCCGACAGGTCGCCGACGACGGGGACCGCGCCCTTCGGCAGCGACTTCGCCTTTTCGGCGCTGCGGGTCAGGACGCGCACCGTCTCGCCCTTTCCGAGAAGTCCCTTCACCACGAGGCTGCCCACGGTCCCGGTTCCGCCCAGCACGAGATGTTTCATGATTTGTTCTCCTGGGTTTCCTGTCTGTCGAAGGTCACCGGATCAGCGAATCCGATGCGTGGCCCCTGGATCAGCGGGTCACTGGACGGCGCTTAGCGTCGGCAGATGTCTGATCGCACTCCCAACCTTCTTCTCCGCGGTTCGCAGGTCATAGAGTGCCTGAAGGTTCAGCCAGAACTGCGGGCTGTTCTCGAAGAAGTGGCCCAACCGCAGCGCCGTATCGCCCGTGATGGCCCGCCGGCCATGCACGATGGCTGTGACCCGGTTGGTGGGGACTCCGAGCCGCCGGCCGAGTTCGGCAGCACTCATACCCAGTTCTTCGAGTTGTGCGGCGAGATGCTCGCCGGGGTGAATCGCGCTACGCCCCATGTCTCACCTCCTTTCGCCCACTCAGCTCTTCTTCGGTTTCATTGCGTCGAAGCCGGCCTTGAGCACCTCGCGCGGGACCTTGCGGTAGTCCGAGAACTCGCCGGCGCCGGCGAGCCATTCGCCGCCGTCCATCGTGACGCAGTCGCCCGTCTGGTAAGGGCAGAGGTCGGACATCAGGAACGTCGCGAGGTTGGCGATCTCGTCCTTCGTGCCGAACCGGCCGAGGGGGATGCGCCCGAGCGCGTTCTTCTCCGCCTGGGGGTTCGCGAGGAGGCGCGAGAAGGCGCCCTCGGTCGGGATGGGGCCGGGCCGCGATCGCATTGAGGCGGATCCCGGCGGCGCCCCACTCGACGGCGAGAGAGCGCGTCATGGCGAGGACCCCCGCCTTGGCGCATGCCGAGGGCAGGGCGTAGGCCGTGCCGGTCCACGCGTAGGTCGTAGCGATCGAGACGATCGCGCCGGGCGCCTTGCGCGCGAGCAGATGGCGGCCGACGGCGAGCGTGCAGTTGACCGTGCCGTAGAGAACCGTGCGCACGACGGCGTCGAAGCCGTTGGGCGTCAGCTCCTCGGAGAACGCAAGGAAGTTGCCCGCGGCGTTGTTGACGAGGCCGTCCACCTGGCCGAACGCCGAAATCGCGTGCGCGACGAGCTTTTCGGCTTCGTCGGGGTTGCGGATGTCGGCGGCGAAGATCTCAGCAGCTCCGCCTTCACGCGCGGAAGCGGCGATCTCCTTCGCGGCGGACTCGAGGCGCTCGCGCTTGCGGCCCGCGATCGTGACGCGCGCGCCATACGACGCAAACGCCTTCGCCATCGCCAGTCCCAGGCCCGAGCCTCCGCCGGTGACGACGATCGAGCGCTCAGAGAGGATCCTCGAATCGAACATCGGAGCAGCCTCCGTTCGCGGCGAAGATACCGCAACGGGACAAGGGCCCGGGGCACAGGTCAGGATGCTAAGATTTGGTTCGTGACCGCGAAGGCTGCACGAGTTCTCCGGGACGCCCTTCTCCTTCCTCCCGGGAGTAGAGCGGATATCGCGGGCACCCTGCTGGAGAGCCTGGACGTCCCGGCCGATAAGGGCGTTGAGGCGGCCTGGGCCAAGGAGATCGAGCGCCGGATTCGCGACGTGGAGTCCGGTAAGGTAAGGCTCGTCCCCTGGAGCGAGGTCCGCCGGGGCCTTCGAACGCGCCTTGCCCGCAAGCCTCGTTAGGTTTCATCCCAACGCCCGGGACGAAGCCTACCGGGGCGTTGAGTACTACCGCGAGCGGAGCCCCATTGCCGCGGAGCGTTTCGGCGCGGCAATCGAGCATGCCGTCGCTGTGATTGCCGACTCCCCAGAACGGTGGCCGCGCCACCTCTTCGGCACGCGCCGGTACGTGTTCTCGGGATTTCCCTACAGCCTGGTGTACCGCGTGGGGCAGAAGTCAGTCGAAGTCTACGCGGTCGCGCACGCAAAGAGGCGGCCGGGCTATTGGAGGCGGCGGAAGTTCTGAGCGGGAGGCCGTAGCTGCTGGGGCTTGCCGACACGGAAGGTGGGACTGCTACGTCAGATCCACCCAGATGCTCTTGACCTGCGTGTACTCCTCGAGCGCGTAGTGGCCGCGCTCGCGGCCGAAGCCCGACTCCTTGTAGCCGCCGAACGGGAGGCCCGGGTCGTAGAGGTTGTACGCGTTGATCCAGACGGTCCCGGCCTTCAGGGCCTTCGCGGTGCGCAGGGCCTTCTTGATGTCTTCGACCAGACCGCCGCGGCCAGGCCGTAGATCGTGGCGTTGCCGATCTCGACGGCTTCTTCTTCGCTCTTGAACGTCAGCGTCGCGAGCACGGGCCCGAAGATCTCTTCGCGCGCGATCGTCATTTGCGGCGTCACGCCGTCGAAGACCGTGGCCTCGAAGAAGGCGCCCTTGCCGTTGACCGAGGCGCGGTTGCGACCGTGGCGGCCCCCGACGCGCGCATCGCCGCCGCGAGGGCCTCCGCCTGCATTCCTAGCCTTTGCACCATCGCAGCACTGACCCCAGTGCTTCCCCAATGCTCCCCATAATGCACCATCGCAGCACTGACCCTAGTGCCTGACACTCGATCCAGCCCACGACGCCGCCCGCGCTCGGCCGCGTCGTGAGGACGTGTCTGGCGAAGGATCCGGAGGAGCGGTGGCAGAGCGCGGCCGACATTACCCGCGAGCTCCGCTGAGTCGCCGAAGGCCGGGCGGCCGACGAGCAATTCTCCGCGGGGCGGCGGCTGCCTTCCTTGTAGCTCCCTTTTCGGCGGCAAGGCGCGCCCAGGCGGCGGAGCCGCACCAGACCGGACCCCAAAGCTTTTTTGTCAAGCTCGCCTTTCAGTCTGTCAAGCTTGTCTGTCACCGGCCAACAGGCTGAGGCGACATGGCTTGCGCTGAGCACGGCGCCAGGGTGTAAACAAGGGTTGACACCTTCGCCGACGAGCTCGAGCATGCCTTCACCCCGCAGGTGTCTGCTCAAGAAGAGCTTGCGTCCCGGATCCCTTTTTGGCACGCGTGCTGGCTATCACCCCGCGCGTGGAGTGCGAGGTCTATCGGCCCCGGCGGCCCGAGGCGACACCGCTTTACCGTCTTCTCGAGAGCCGCTACGACCCGGTGAAGGGAGCGTGGGAGGATCGATTCGAGGATCGCTACGGCTTCTGGCGCGGGATGGTGGACGGGGCGGTGGCTCGGTATCTGGACTGCGGGATCTTCGAGAGCGGGTTCGCGCGGCTCCATTGCGGCGGCTGTCGACGAGATGTCCTGGTGGCGTTCTCGTGTAAGGGTCGGGGGCTGTGCCCATCGTGCGGCGCGAAGCGGGGTGCGGCAGCGGCGGCGCGTTTGCGCGAGGAAGTTCTGGAGGCCGTGGGACACGCGCAGTGGGTCTTCACCGTCCCGAAGATGCTGCGGCCGTACTTCCTTCGTCACCGTGAGCTGTTAGGCGATCTGTGCCGGGCGGCGTGGGACACCGTGCGCGAGATGCTGGCCGCGGGCGCAGCCGAGGAGATTCGGCCGGGGATGGTGGCGGTGGTGCAGACCTTCGGGGAGCGGGTGAACTTCCATCCGCACGTGCACGCGATCGCGAGTCGCGGCGGGTGGCGCAAGGACGGCACGTGGGTTCCGGTCGCGCACGCGGACCCGGGCGCCGCGGAGAAAGTGTTTCGGCACCACGTCTTGTCATTCTTGCGGAAACGCGGATTGATCGACGAGGAGCGGGTGCAGTTGCTGCTCTCGTGGCGGCACCGCGGGTTCTCCGTCCACAACTCGGTGGTGGTCGAGCCGGAGGATCCCGCGGCGGTGGAGCGGCTGATCCGATACGTGATGCGCCCGCCGGTGGCCCTCGAGCGGCTCCACTACGACGAGGCGGCGGGAGTGGCCGAGATCTGTCCGCGGCCGGGGAGCAACGACGAGCCGGGCGGCAAGCCGCGGGAGCACGTCGACGCGGACGAGCTGGTGGCACGGGTGATCGCTCAGGTTCCCGATCCGCGGCGGCACCTGATCCACGCGTACGGGTGGTATGCCAACGCCGCGCGCGCGAAGCGCGAAGCGGAACGCGATCCGGCCTTCGGAGCCGACCGCGGCCCTGCAAGCCCGCTCGGAGTTGTCAGGCGCGGCGACCGTCGCGAGCAGAGAGGTTTCCGACGAAGCGGAGCGCCGCGCCGCACGCCGGCGCTGGGCCGACCTGATCCGCCGGATTTACGAAGTGGATCCGCTCGTCTGCTCGAATTGCGGCGGCTCGATGAAGATCGTCGCGTTTATCACAGACCGCAAGGCGATCCGCGCGATTCTGGCCTCGATGCGCAAGAGCGCCGCTGCGGCGTTCCCGCCCGGCTCGCGCCCCCCGCCACCTCCCGCTCGCCCGGCCGGGGACGCCGCAGCGTAGAAGGACCGCTCGAGCAAGCGCGGGCGGCGCAGATGGGGATCTTTAGCCCAACGGTGGAGGTGTACCGGCGGACGCTCGAGCTCCGAGCTCGCCTTCGCGGCTCGGCTGCACGCGGCCGGAGATCCAGATCGTGGCGTGGCGACAGAGGGATGTAGAATGCGAATCAGCGCGATCCGGAGACGTTCGGGAGGGAGAAACCGACCGGAGGCGGAAATGAAAATTCCTAGCCTTGCCGGCGCGGGCGGCGTCGCGATGATCGGGTTACGCCTCGGCCCGTACGAGATCACCGCCAAGCTGGGCGCGGGCGGGATGGGCGAGGTCTATCGCGCGACCGATTCGAAGCTCAAGCGCGCCGTCGCGATCAAGGTGCTGCCCGCGGCATTCGTGTCGGACCCCGAGCGTCTGGCGCGGTTCGAGCGCGAAGCGCACCTGCTCGCGCAGCTCCAGCATCCGAATATCGCCTCGATCTACGGGCTCGAGGAGTCGGGCGGCACGAGCGCGCTCGTCATGGAGCTCGTCGACGGCGACGACCTCTCGGCGCTGATCGCGCGCGGCCCGCTGCCGGTCGCGGAGGCGATGGCGATCGCGCGGCAGATCGCCGAGGCGCTCGAGGCGGCGCACGAGCACGGCATCGTCCACCGCGATCTGAAGCCCGCCAACATCAAGGTGCGCGCCGACGGCCTGGTGAAGGTGCTCGACTTCGGCCTCGCCAAGGCGATGGACCCGGCCGCGGGGGCGCTGTCGGCCGCGGAGCTGGCCAACTCGCCGACCGCGACGTTCGGTGGCACGCGGGACGGAGTGATTCTGGGTACCGCGGCCTACATGTCGCCGGAGCAGGCGCGCGGCGCCGCCATCGACAAGCGGGCCGACATCTGGGCGTTCGGGGTGGTGCTCTACGAGATGCTCACCGGCGAGCGGCTTTTCAGCGAGGGGAGCGTCGTCGACACGCTCTCCGCCGTGATGCGCCAGCCGATCGATCTCGCGCAGCTTCCGAGCTCGACGCCGAGGCGCCTGCGGGAGCTCGTCCGCCGCTGCCTCGATCGCGATCTGAAACACCGGCTGCGCGACATCGGCGAGGCGCGGGTGGCGATCCAGGACGAGCTGGCGGGGCCCGAAGCCGCGACGGACGCGCTGCCGCTTGCCGGAGCACGTCACGATGTGCATCGCACGCGGCGCTGGACCCTGGCGCTGGCTGCCCTCGTCGTCGTCGCCGCGCTCCTCTGGCTCAGCCGCGCCATCGGAGACCGGACCGCGAAAGCGAGCGGCGGACCCCGCGCCGTCTCCTTCATCCAGGTCACCGACCTTCCCGGCGTCGAGACCTCGCCCACGCTCAGCCCGGACGGCAAGTCGCTGGTCTTTGCGGGGACGGTTGAGGGCGGCACCGGTCTGTTCCTCCTGCGCATCGGCGACCGCAAGCCGGTGCGCCTGGCGGACGACTCCCCGGCGACGAGCGAAGAGCCCGCGTTCTCGCCGGATGGCGAAAGGATCGCGTTTCGCTCCGACCGGGAGGGCGGGGGCATCTTTCTGATGACCGCCTCGGGCGAATCGGTCACCCGGCTGACCGATTTCGGCTTCTCGCCGAGCTGGTCGCCCGACGGCGGCGAGATCGTCGTCTCTGCGGGCTCCTTTCGTATGCCGCAGAGTCTGTTCATCCAGGCAAGGGGTCTGTCGGTCGTGAACGTGAAGTCCGGGCAGCGGAGGGACCTGACGGTGTCGCTGCAGGCGATGCAGCCGAGCTGGTCTCCCGGGGGAGCGCGCATCGCCTACTGGGGAGTGCGTGCCGGCGGGCAGCGCGATCTCTGGACGATCGCCGCCGACGGCTCGGACGCCGCGAGCGGCGGCGTGCCCGTGACCGAGGACGAGGCGCTCGACTGGAGCCCGACGTGGTCGCCCGACGGGAAGTATCTCTACTTCTCGAGCGACCGCGGCGGGACGATGAACCTGTGGCGGGTGGCGATCGACGAAGGCACGGGCCGCCGCGAGGGCGAGCCCGAGCCCGTCACCACGCCTTCGACCTGGAGTGGCCGTTTCTCGTTCTCGAGCGACGGCACCCGCCTGGCGTTCGCCACCCTGGACTACCGCTCGGTCCTCTTCCGGGCAGCATTCGACGCCCGGCGCGAAGCGCTCACCGGACCACCCGAGCCGATCGTCAGGAGCAGTCGGCTGATGGGTGGCCTCGACCTCTCTCCCAGTGGCGAGTGGGTGTTGTACTCCGAGGTTGGCGTGTGGGAAGACCTGTTCGTCGCGCGCACGGACGGCACTCAGTACCGGCGGTTGACCGACGACGCGTTCCGCGACCGCGGGCCCAGGTGGTCGCCCGACGGGACACGTATCGCCTTCCGTTCCGACCGCAGCGGCGACTACGAGATCTGGACGATCCGGCCCGACGGCAGCGGTTTGGTCCAGCTCACTCAAGGTGCGGGGTCCGGCGGCCCGCCGGTGTGGTCGCCGGATGGCGCTCGGATCGCCTACGGCGGCGCCGGGCCCTGGGGCCTGATCGACGCCGCGGCGACGAAGGGGCGCCTGGCGCCCGAGCCGGAGAGCAACTCGGGGGAGCGCTTAGTACCCATCTCGTGGTCCCCTGACGGCGAGCGGATTGCAGGAACCGTCAGGCAAATCGACGGTAGCACCGCGGCGCGCATCTACACGCTGGCGACCCGCCAGTACTCCGCAGTTCCCGGGGACTGGGGGCGTGGGACCTTGGGGCTCTTTCCGGTTTGGCTAGCCGACGGCCGACGCCTGGTCCTCCGGAGCTCCAGAGGCGTTGCCGTCGCCGATTTCGCAACCGGCGCCGGCCAGCTGCTGATCCCGGGTGACGGCACATTCGCGGGGCCCGTCGCCGTTTCACGCGACAACCGGTGGATCACCTACATCGAGACCGCTACGGAGGGCGACATCTGGATCGCCGAGCTGACGCGCGCGGAAGGGAAGCGATGACTCTTCGCGCCGGCACTCGACTCGGTCACTGCGAGATCCTCTCTACACTCGGCGCCGGGGGCATGGGCGAGGTCTATCGCGCCACCGACAGGGCTCCAAACAGTCCACTTGACCGGGGAGCTTGCGCCTTGGATCAGGGGCATGTCAGAGGCTGCGCTAGATCGCTAGCATTCGGCGCTTCGATGGGTCCAGCAGGAGAATGAAGTCCAGGCTGCGCTCGGGCAGTTCTCGCTCTCGATCCTGGCGCCGAAGGACGTGGGCTCCCGTTTGGCTGCTACCCTCGTCTGCTCCCGGGGTACCTACGCGCGAACGCCTACTTCGACTTTTCCACCACCACCCGACCCGCTTCGTTCATGTAGACGTGGTACTTGTTCCCGTCCTTGCACGACGCGGCGTAGTCGTTCTCGGCCAGCACCTTGACGGCGATGACCTTGCCGCACGGCAACCCGTTGAGCGCGATCACCGCCGTCAGGTCCTTCTTGAGCTCCTCGTCGTCGGCGGCCAGCGATGGCACGGTGAAAAACGCCGTCACGACGAGCGATCCTGCCAATGCCAGAGTGAGTCGGTTCATGGTCTCTCCCGTGTTCAGCTTTGCAGGGTCTCGAACTTCACTGGGTCCGCGAGCAGGCCCCAGATCGCCTCGCGCGACGCCACGATGGCGGACGCGAGCTGCTGATCCTCGTCCTGCAGCAGCGAGAGCACCTTCATCATCAAGAGGTCGTAGGACCGGCGAAGATCCTTCATCGTCGGTATCGCCTTGCCCTGGTAGTGCTCGCGGAACCGGGCCAGCAGATCGTCGACCTGGTTCTTGAGGGTGATCTTGGTCATGAAGCCGATGGCCTTGGTTTGCCTGAGTTGGTCCTCCAGGGCTTTCAAGTCCAGTTCCGGAACTGCGGCAGGCGGCTCCGCGATCGTCGGAGCGATCGGAGCGACCGGGGCGACAGGGCTTGCGGCCGGCGGCGCCGGGGTCTCGGCGCTCGATGCAGCTGCCGCGACGGCTACGGCGGCTGCGGCGGCTACCGATTGCGGCGCCGCGGCCGGTTGGGGTCGTGGCGTCGCCGGCGCTCCAGGCTTGGCAACAGGCTGCGGCGTGGCCGGTTGCGTCTCGATGCGCGGAGTCTCCGCAGCCGGCGTCTCACGCGGCGCCGGGGTTGTTGCGCTCGGCTCCGGCGCCGCGGCAGGTTCAGATTGCGGCTTCGCCGGCGCTGCCGGCTCGGCGGCAGGCAGTGCCGTGCCAGGCTTCGTTGATCGCGTTCTGCGGGCCCGGCGTGCCGTCGAAGGGAACGCCGAGCTGACGCGCGCGGGGCTTGTCGGCGGCATACGCGACCGCCCCGCCGAGGAGCAGAGCGGTGGCCATGGATCCGAAGCGAGCTCTCTTCATGCCGCGCAGTCTAACCGGGTTAGAGTGCTGCCGCGATGAGACTCCGCGGGCGCACGTGTCTGGCCGCCGCAGGGATCCTGGTCCTCGCCTCCGCGGGTGCCGACGCGCAGTCCTACCACTTCCGACCCGAGCGCGCGCGGCGTCCGCTGGAGCTCGCTGTCCGGCCGGGCGATCGTCTCCGCGTCGAGGCCGGCGGCTGCTTCCGCGCCCCCGACCAGACGCTCGTGCCGCTGCTGCAGCCCGACCGCGACGCGGAGCAGGGCCTCCTCTTCATCCCCGGCGTGACGATGAGCTTCGTCCCGATCGCGGATCTCGTGGGCCGCGACCTCGTCGTGCCGCCGCAGCTCGAGTATCCGGACGCGCCGAGGATCTGGATCGACTGGGGGCGCTTTCGCCACGATCCCCTGGAGACGTCGACCCTCGTTTCCTCGCCGTTGCCCTGCGACTCGCCGAACCGGCAGCCGCACCTGGACATCCGCGTCACGGCGGGCTCGACCCCGGACGAGGCAGCCGCGGGCACCCTGACGTTGCAGCTTTCGCGCTACGACCGTAATCTGCTGCCGTTCAATCCGACCTGGGCGGGTGGCGGGCAACGCGACGTCTGCCGGTCCTGCGACGGATTTCGCCTCGAGCGTCGCGCGGATCGAGGCCCGTGGATTCCGGCCCTGCGCTCGCCGCGCTGCACGCTCCAGAGACCGTCGCTCGACTGGGGTGGCTGCTCGCCCCGCTGGAACCCCTGTCCGGAGGAGCCCCGCCGAGGCGGCGGCCGCGGGCTTTCGGGCCACGTCAACTTCGGCCCCGCCACGTACACCGGGAAGCTCTCGACCGTCCGGCGCGGACCGGTCCACATCGCTCGCGACGGCGACGCCGAGTTCTTTCTCGAGCCGGACGGCGGCGGAGGACTGATCGCACAGAATCCGGGATCCAAGTACGACGGCAAGATCGGCCTCGAGTTCTCGACGGCGCAGACGATCCGCTGGTTCCGGACCCCCTGGTGGCGGCAGTTCCCGTTCCGGAGAGTGAGCTACCGGCCCTACGCCTCGCTCCTCGGAAACCTGCGCCGGCACGCGGGCGAAAAGGGCCCGTTTCCCTCGCTCGACGGGCGGCCGGGAACCCTGATCGGTCTCTTCGGAGTCGACAACGCCCACGACGCGCACTCCGAGCTCCACCCGGTCTACGCGGTCGCCGTCCAGACCGCGGCCGCGGCCGACCGCGAGACCTGGCAGGTTTTCGTCCGGAACTGGGGCACCGAAGGCGACTGCGGCGGCCGGCTCGATCACCGCATGGACTTCTCGCGCCTGGCCGTGCCCCTGCCGGCCGGAGCGGGGCCCTGGGCTGCCGCGCAGGGGCGTTTCTTCGACCACGGGCTTCCCTTCGCCGACTGGAGGGTCTACGCGGGCAACGGCGCTCCGATTCTGGTCGTGGACCTGCCGCCCGATCGCCCCTGCGCGGTCGTCGAAGGCGAGCTCATCCTGCGCCGCGAGAAGGACGGGGGCACGCCGCTCCACGGAGGCGAGCCGCCGCTCTCCGAGCCGGCGCGCTGGAATTCCGTGCCGGGCGGCGACCAGCTCTGCACGCGCGAGAGCTGGTTCCTGCCGGTGCCGTAGCGGTCCACGAAGCGATGCTCATCGTCAGAGCCCCTTTCAACCCCGGATTATCCGCGACCCGACCACCGACCCGACCACCGAAGGCAACCCCCCGGCAGTAGGGAACGCCGTCCGGAGGACGGCGGTTACGCAGACCCACAGCAGTAGGGAACGCCGGTACTCCGGCGTTTATGATCCCCGGAGATCTCTTCGGGTTTTCCGTGGTGTGGTAGGAAGATCCCGTGACGAGCGTCGGAATCTTCGGCTTCGGCCGGATCGGCCGCAACCTCTTCCGGCTCCTCCACGCCCGGGACGACATCCGGATCGGCGCGATCAGCGACCTCGCGGACCCGGAAGGCCTCGCCTACCTCCTGAAGTTCGATACGCTGCTCGGCCGGTTCCCGCACGAGGTCTCGGCGAAAGACGGCATTCTCATCGTCGGAGACCGGCGCATCCCTCTACTGACCGGGAAGAATCAGCCCGCCGTGCCGCGCTGGGGCGAGCTCGGCGTCGACACGGTGCTGGAGGCGACCTCCCGCGGACGCACGAGCGCCGAGGCCGAGGCCCACCTGGCGGCGGGAGCGCGCCGCGTGATCCTGCTGGCGCCCCCGCTCGAGCCGCCCGACATCACCGTCGTCGCGGGCATCAACGACGACCGGATCTCGCCGGCGCACCGCGTCGTCTCCAATGCCTCCTCGACGGTGCACTGCCTGGCGCCGATCGCGAAGATCCTCCACGCGTCCTTCGGCATCCGGCGCGCGATCTTCACCACTGTCCACTCCTACACGAGCGCCCACCGGCTGGCCGACGTCCCGGCCGAGGACAAGCGCCGCGGGCGCGCGGCCGCCGAGAACATCATTCCGCAGGAGTCGCGCTCTCCCGGCATGGTCGTGGAGCTCCTGCCCGAGCTTGCGGGGCGCCTGACCGGCTACGCGATGAACGTCCCGGTCTCCAACGGCTCGGTCGTCGACCTCGTCTGCTGGCACGAGAAGCCCGTCACCGCGGCGGCCATCAACGACGCCGTCCGGGCGACGGCCGGGCAGCCGCGCTGGAAAGACATCCTGCACTTCGAGACCGAGCCGATCGTCTCCTCCGACATCGCGCGCTCCCCCTTCTCGGCGACCTTCGACTCGCTCGCCACGATGACGCTCCAGGACCGCGTGTCGAAGACGCTGTCCTGGTTCGACTCGGGCTACGGCTACGCGCACCGCGCCGTCGATCTCGTCGAGCGTTTCGCGCGGCTGGAGGCGGCGGCGTGACGGCGCGCGTGGGCATCAACGGCTTCGGCCGCATCGGCCGCAGCGTCTTCCGCATCCTCTCGGACCGCGACGACATGGAGGTCGCGGTCATCAACGACCTCTTCGACAACGACCACCTCGCCTACCTCCTCAAGTACGACACCGTCATGCGCGTCTTCCCGAAGGACGTTCAGACGGACGCCGACAGCATGACGGTCGCCGGCAGGCGCATCGGGATGACCGCCGAGAAGGACCCGTCGCGGATTCCGTGGGGCGCGCACCGAGTGGACGTCGTCGTCGAGGCGACCGGCCGGCTCCTGACGCGCGAGGTCCTCGCGAAGCACCTCGAAGCCGGGGCCCGGAAGGTCATTCTCACGGTCCCGGCGAAAGACGAGATCGACGCCATGATCGTCATGGGCGTCAACGACGACACGCTCCGGCCCGAGCACCGCATCGTCTCCAATGCCTCCTGCACGACCAACTGCCTGGCGCCGATCGCAAAGATCCTCGACGAGCGGTTCGGCATCGAAGAAGGCTTCATGACGACCGTGCACGCCTACACCAACGACCAGCGCCTCGCCGACGTGCCCCACAAGGACCTGCGCCGCAGCCGCGCGGCCGCCGAGAACATCATCCCGACGACGACCGGCGCCGCGCGCGCCGTGGGCAAGGTGCTTCCGAGCCTCAAGGGCAAGCTCGACGGCATAGCGATGCGCGTCCCGGTCCCGGACGGCTCGATCGTGGACCTGACCTGCCGGCTCCGCACGCCCGTCTCGGTCGAGGACGTCAACAGGGCGGTGAAGCAAGCGGCAGACGGGCCCCTGAAAGGCATCGTCGAGTACAGCGAGGTCCCGCTGGTCTCCTCCGACATCATCGGCAACCCGCACTCCTCGATCTTCGATGCCCTCTCCACACAGGCGGCCCGCGACGGCTACCTCAAGGTCCTGGCGTGGTACGACAACGAGTGGGGCTACTCGAACCGCGTCGTCGACCTCATCGGCCGCCTCGTCGCAGTCGGGGGGTAGCCCTGCCCCACCTGGCTCATTTTGCGGCCGCCGTCGCGTTCGCTCTGGCCCCGGCTCCCGAGGAGCTGGCGCGGGGCCGCGTCACCGAGAAGATCGTGTGCCGCGAGTCTCCCCGCCAGAGCTACGCGCTCTACCTGCCGTCCTCGTACACCGACGCAAAGCCCGCCCCCGTCCTCTACATGCTGGATGCGCGAGGGCGCCGTCAGGTTCGTAATCTGGAAACGCGTTCGGGCTCTCTGACAGCGGGTGCAGCCACACCGTTTGCTGGAACGGCGTGGGGTCGAGGTTGTAGAGTTCGGCGCATGCGTGAGTTGCCTCGGGACGCCCGATGCGCGGGGTCATCGCTTTTCGCTCTTCGCTCGACGCTGACGCGCCGCCCGTCAGGCGGCGTTGCTCACAGGCTGGCTCGAGCATGAGCGTGGCTATTCAGCCTTATCCCCGCCCCGAGAACTCGCACCTCGGTCCAAGCAAGAGAGAATCTCAAGAGCGTCCGGTGTACCGCGATGGGGTTACAGGTTGGCTCAAAGAAGGAGCAGATATGCGCAAACTGGTTTTGTTTCTCGGATTGTCTTCCCTGGCGGTGGGTCTGGCTGTTGCCCAGGTTCCAAAGAAAGCCTCGGCCCCAGCGGGCCAGCCGAAATTCAAGGCCATCTGGGAGCCGGCCAACTATCCGAAAGACATCAATCTGCTGGATGTGACGTTCGTCTCCGCTGAAGAGGGCTGGGCAGTCGGCGACAAGAACACGATCCTGCACACCAAGGACGGCGCGAAAACGTGGGAGGTTCAGTTGGGCGGCGATCTGGAATCGAGCGACCGAGAGCTTAGGGAGGTCTTCTTCCTGGATGCCAAACACGGCTGGACGCGAGGCGCAGCCGAAAAGCTGGTGCGGACTACGAACGGGGGCGCCTCGTGGGAAGAGGTCGTCGGAAGGCTCTCGCAACATGAGCTTGCGTTGAATTTCGTCTCCCCGCAGACCGGTTTTACTGCCGCTACGGAGATCCGCCGCACCGACGATGGCGGCAAAACGTGGAAGCCGGTCCTTCAATGCGCAGTCAACTTGCAGGTGGACGGGCTCGCGAGGAAGGTCAAATGTGATTTTAAAACCTTAACCTTTCCCAGCACTACTGTAGGCTACGCCGTCGGCCTCCTGCCCCTGGGACCCGGCAAAAGGGCTGTCCTGGCTCGCACCAAGGACGGCGGCGCCACTTGGACCCTGTCCGCTCCCGAAAGCATGGAAGACAACGGCAGGCAGGGATTCTTCTGGAATGAGAACAGCGGCCTGGTCACGCTGCACGAGGGCAAGACTCTGATGACCACCGACGGCGGGGATAGCTGGAATGGGGTCGTAACCCCGTTCGGGGGTGAGCACGCGCACTACGCCATGGCCGGTGGCCAGTTGGGTGTCATCATCCTCCACCGGCAGATCGCGTATTCAACCAATGGCGGTCGCACCTTCAGCGCTCGGGAATTCCCGGTACCAGCGAATGTTACTGCTGTCACTTTCCCTGATGCAAAACACGGCTACCTGGTCGGGGAGCACGGAATGATTTACCGCTATCGCATCGTGCCGGCGGACTACAACGTGAAGGGCATGATCCCAGCGCCGATGGCCGCCGCGAACTGAGTCCCCGGCGGAGCCTCTAGAATGAAGGGCCTTTAACCGAGGTGAGGAGGTGTCGAGTGAACAGAAACCTGGGCTATGTCGTTTCGTTCGCAGTGCTGTGTGGAGTTGCCGGGGCACAGGAATCGAAGGCGCCGGAGCACATCTTGGTGGCCCCAGCGGAGACGAAGTGGGGCGAGCCTCCTCCGGTGTTCGAAAAGGGCATGTCCTTCACGGTAATGTCGGGGGACCCAAGTAAGCCAGGCCTCTACGTCGTGCGGGCGAAGATGCCTGCTGGCTACAAGATTGCACCACATTGGCATCCCACGGACGAGCACGTGACGGTCTTGTCGGGGACACTCGCCCTGGGCATGGGGGAGAAGTTCGACAAGGCAAGCATGAAGGACCTCCCTGCCGGGGGTTATGCGCTCTTGCCGGCCGAGATGCGGCACTTTGCCATGGCGACGACGGCCGCGACTATCCAGATTCATGGGCAAGGCCCGTTTGCGCTGACATACGTGAACCCCGCAGACGACCCGAGCAAGCGGGCGCCAGCGAAGTAGAGCCGGAAGAAAGAAGGTGGCGCAATGGTAGGTCGAGTCGTCGTCGGATGCTGGTGATGCCGGGTGGCCAGGAACGCACCGAGGCCGAATATGCGGCCCTGCTGGGCAAGGCCGGCTTCCGCCTCGCCGGCGTGGTGCCCACGGAGTCAGCCGTGAGCGCGGTGGAAGCCGTTCCAGCCTAGCGGAGGCATTCAGAATCAAAAACCTTGAGGGTCAAGCAGTTCCCTCTTCGCTCGAGAAGGCTTCGCTCGAAATCCTTCGCTCCGCGCTCGATCGGCTCGAGGCCGGCTTTCGCGAGCTTCCCCACGACTCCACGCTGCCGCCAGGGACCGACCGTATCGCCGGCGTGATCGCCGAGGTCGCCGAGCGCCTCCAGGACAACTATCCCTATTTCCATCCCCTCTATGCCGGCCAGATGCTCAAGCCCCCGCACCCGGTCGCGCGCACAGCGTACGCGCTCGCGCAGTGGATCAACCCGAACAACCACGCGCTCGACGGCGGCCGCGCGAGCTCGCAGATGGAGAAGGAGGCGGTCGCGGAGATCGCGCAGATGTTCGGCTGGGAGCGGCACCTCGGTCACCTGTGCGGCGGCGGCACGATGGCCAACCTCGAGGCCCTTTGGGTCGCCGGGCGGCTCGAGCCCGGCGACACGATCGTCGCCTCCTCGCAGGCCCACTACACGCACGGGCGGATCAGCGCCGTGTTGGGTCTCCCGTTCGAGTCGATTCTCTGCGACCGCCGCGGCCGCATGGATGCCGGGGCACTTCGCGACCGGCTCCAACGCGGCGGCGTCGGCACCGTCGTCGCCACGCTGGGAACGACGGCCACGGGCTCGGTCGATCCGCTCCCGGAGATCCTGGAGCTCAAGGAACGCCACGGCTTCCGGCTGCACGTCGACGCCGCGTACGGCGGCTACTTCGGCCTGGCCGACAACCTCGCCTCCGGCGCCCGCGCCGCCTTCGACCGCGCCGGCGAGGCCGACTCGATCGTCATCGACCCGCACAAACACGGCCTGCAGCCCTACGGCTGCGGCTGCGTGCTGTTCCGCGACCCGGCCGTGGGACGCCTCTACAAGCACGACTCGCCCTATACGTACTTCAGCTCCGCGGAGCTTCACCTGGGCGAGATCAGCCTGGAGTGCTCGCGGCCGGGAGTCTCCGCCGTCGCGCTCTGGGCCACGCAGCGCCTCCTGCCGCTCACCCCGGGCGGGGAGTTCGCGCGCGGACTCTCCGACTGCCGATCCGCGGCGCTCGCGCTGCACGCGAAGATCGCGGGCGACGCCCGGTTCGCGGCGGGCTTCGAGCCGGAGCTCGACATCGTCGTCTGGCTCGCGCGCGGGCAGAGCCCGGCGGACTCTTCGGCGCGCGCCCGCCGCATCTTCGCCGAGGCCGCGCGCCGCCATCTCCATCTCGCCCTCGCGGAGCTGCCGGGAGCCTTCTTCGGCCTCGAGGCCGAGCGCGTCACGTGCCTGCGCTCGGTGCTGATGAAGCCCGAGCACCGGGCCTGGGTGGATCGGATCTGGACGATCCTCCAGGACGCGTCAGACGCAGGATGATGAGGCATGAGCGGATCGCTCGTCGCTTTGTCAGCCGTGGCCCTCAACCTCGCCCGAGCCCTCGAATCTGCCGGGAACAGGCGAGCCGATGCCGCCGGCGAGGGCGAGTAGGGGGATCAGCGGGGAAAAAATCCGTGCCGCAGACCAGCTAATCCACTCAGCCGGGTCGGGCACGTGAAGATACGTGAAGAAGTAGAAGCACGCGAGCGTGACGGCCACGCCGATCGGGAACAGCGCTGGACGCCATGGCCGGGGCCGCAAAGCGAGGAAAACGAGGGGGAACAGGAAGGGCATCCCGTAGGCGATCAGCCAGAGTGAGTACGCGACAGATTCCGTGATCGTCGGCAACGCCTCGGGGTAGAGCTTCAGGAGGCTGCCGTATCCTTCGTATCCTCGAAACACGCCCTCGAGGGCGCCGTATGCAAGCCAGGTACCGATCGCCACCGCGGTCGGGCCCAGAAGCCGAACACAGACGCGCCATCGCTGACCGCTCTGCGAGCGTGACCAGGCAAAGAGTCCGGTCACGGCGAGAACGAACGGCAGCCCTTCGATCTTCGCGGAGGCGGCGCCGCCGAGGAGAAGCCCCGCGAGCAGCTGTGCCGAGGGCTTCGTCGCATCGGCGCCGACGAGGAGCGCCAGGGCGAGCGTCTCGTAGAACAGCAGCGGCATCTCGCCGGTGCCGGCGATATTCGCCTCGGTGCCCAAGAGGCCGAGCCCGCAGACGACGAGGGCGGCGACCGCGCTCGCCGAGGCCGCCGACATGCTCCGGCGGAGCAGGCCCCACAGTCCAACGGCAAGTGCCGCGAGCAGCAAGGGGAAGGTCGCGGTCGCGGCGCCCCATGCGAACCTTCCCGCCACCAGGGATGCAAAGGCGAACACGTTCGTTACGAGCGGAGGATAAGACGGATGCAGGTAGTCGAGCAGAGGGTCACTCAGGAAGGCGGCGTCGATGGTCCTCGCCGCTGCGAAGGCCTGCGCCTTCGGACCCCAGAAGGTGATCAGATCCGCGGATGTGGCCCCGCCCGCAACCGTCGCGAGCGTCGCATTCGCTACGGTGGCTGCCACGAGCAGGGTTCCCACCACGCGATAGACGCCTGGAGCGGCGGAGACGCCTCGGTCTTCGCCGGCAGACTCTAGAGAAAGCCGCCTGCCGATCGCAGCACAGACGAGAACGGCGCCGCCAATCAGGGGAGGAACGCTCCACGGAACTCCGATGAGCGAGAAGATCGTCATCAACGTGGAGAGGATGAAGGCGCCCACCCCCGCCCCGAGTGCCAGGCGCGAGGAGAGAGGGAGAGCACGGAAGGGTCGCGAGAAGGACACGAGGGACCCTGCGAGCGGAAAGACCAGCAAAGAGGCGAGCCAGTACAGTCCAGGTCTCACGGTCGCCTCGTGCGCCAGATCGTCCCGTCTGGCGTAGCGGCGATCAGGTCGCCGGAAACGGATTCCCGAAGCGGACCGAGAATCACAACGTACTCGGCGCCGGGCTCGTCGCTCGGGGAGACAGGGGCGCCGGGGACCGCTGCCGGCAACACGCGGCGCCCGGGGAGGAGGGCGACGGCAAACCGATGAAGGAAGGCGTCCTTTCTGGCGTCTGCCTGCGCCCCTCGCATCACAACGGTCGCGCCTGGCGGCACGACGCGCGCGGCCTCGAGGAGGAGCCTGAACTGCGCCGAGGAGTCATGAATTCGGCTGTGGTCCAGGGGCGTGCGAGGAAGGCGGAAGAGCTCGGACCACCGGGGAAGCCGACGGAAGCCGTACGCCACCAGAATGAGCGCAGCGGCCAGCGCCAGCGCGTTGCGCCACGACCGCTCGCGGGCTCCTTTCGCGAGGGTCGCGGTCACATCGTGCGCGGGGCCCCCGTCTTCCCTTCGAGGAAGGAGCTCGCGTGGTCGCGTGCGAACTGCTGGAAGGTACGCGGCTTCTGCTTCGTCACTCGCTGCACGGTGTCGGAGACCACGGCCCCGTAGCCTTCCCGAAACGACGCGAACAGGATGAGCATGTCGTCGGCGAGCCAGCGCGGCACGCCCGAGGCGAGCATCTGCTTCTTCGCGTACTCGGGGGGCACATGGATGTACGACACCTTCCGCCTGGTCGCGGCGGAGATCGCGTCCGCCATCGCGTCGAACGAAAGCGCCTCCGGCCCCGTCAGGTCGTAGATCCGGCGCTCGTGGCCCTCCTCGGTCAGCGCACACGCGGCGACCGCGGCGACGTCGCGCGTGTCGACGGCGGCGACTTCGCCCGCGCCCAGGGGAGCGGAGAAGGTCCCCGACTCCGCGATGGAGGGGGCGTAGACCAGCATCTGCTGCATGTAGAGCGTGGGCCGCAGCATCGTGAAGGCGATCCCGGAGGCCTCGAGCTGTTTCTCGGTTGCCCAGTGCCAGCGGCCGATCTGCGTGCCGGCATCGGGGCCTCCGGCGACGGAGACCTTGACGATCCGCCGCACGCCGGCGGACTTTGCGGCGTCGATGAGGTTGCCCTGGAGCGTGACCTGATCGGAATCGGCGGGAGAGGCGAGGAAAACGCGGTCGACTTCGAGAAGAGCCGGAGCGAGCGTCTCGGGCCTCCCGAGGTCGCCCACGGCGATCTCGACGTCGGGGAGCCGGATGTGCGAGGCGCGCGCCGGATCGCGTACCAGCGCGCGGACCGGAGATCCGCCCGCCGAGAGCTGTCGGACGACCTCCTGCCCGACCTTGCCTGTGGCCCCTGTCACGAGGATCAAGGTCCCCTCCTCTCAAGACGAGTCAGAGGCGCGTGACGATGGGAGAATCATTGCACAGCCCGGGCGGGTCTCAAACGGTCAGGGAATGAGCAGGACCTTTCCGGTGGTCCTGCGCCCCTCCAGGGCCCGGTGGGCTTCCGCGGCCGCGGCGAGCGGGAACTCGTGCTCGATCCGCAGTTTGAGCGTGCCGTCGCGGACCCAGCCGAGGATCTCGCCGGCGCGAGCGAGAAGCTCCTCCCGGGCCGCGACGTAGTGGCCGAGGGTGGGCCGCGTCAGGTAGAGCGACCCGCGTTGCGCCAGCACCTGAGGATCGAACGGGCCGACCGCCCCGCTCGACTGGCCGAACAGCACCAGCATCCCGCGCGGGGCGAGGCTCGCGAGGCTCTTCTCGAAGGTGGCGCGGCCCACGGAGTCGTAGACGACCCGCACGCCCTTGCCTTCGGTCAGGCGCCGCGCAGCCACTTCAAAGTCTTCCTTCGTGTAGTCGATGGTCGCGTCGGCGCCCGCCTCGCGCGCGAACCGCGCCTTCTCCGCGTTCGAGACCGTCCCGATCACCGTCGCGCCCCGGCGCTTGGCGATCTGGACGAGCAGGAGGCCGACTCCTCCCGCCGCCGCGTGCACGAGGCACGTGTCGCCCCGCTCCAGCGGGCAGGTCGAGCAGGCGAGGTAGTGCGCCGTCATTCCCTGGAGCATCGCCGCGGCGGCCTGGCGCGCGGTCACGGCGTCGGGAATCCTCACGAGCCGGGCCGCGGGCACCGCGGCCTTCTCCGCGTACGCGCCGAAGACGTCAGCCCACGCGACGCGGTCGCCGGGCGCGAAGTACTCGACGTCCTGCCCGACGGCCTCGACCGTCCCCGCGCCCTCCTGCCCCAGCGTCAAGGGCGGCGTTCTCTTGTAGACGCCCGTGCGGTGGTAGACGTCGATGAAGTTGACCCCGGCCGCCTCCACGCGCACGACCGCCTCGCCGGCGCGCGGCTCGGGGTCTGCGACGTCCTCGTCGCGCAGGACCTCCGGACCGCCGAACGCGTGGACGCGGATCGCCCTCATGCCGCGGCGGCCTTCTGGCCCGCCGGCGCCCAGTCCGCCATCGACCTCGCCCATACGAGCGTCGCGCGCGTGAGCTGGCCGTCCCGGATCATCCGCAGGAGCTCGCCCTTCTCGACCGGGCCTCTGCGCTCTTCCCCGACCGCGTCGTACCAACGATCGGCCACCAAAACACCTCCGGCGGGCGATATCAGACCATAATCGCGATCGGCAAATATGACGGCAGGCGAGACGCAGGAGGCCCTGGGGCGGTTCTACGACGCCCTGGCGCAGCGGGATGCGGCCATGATGGCCGCCATGTACGCGCCCGACGCGAGCTTCGAGGATCCGGTCTTTCGCCTGCGCGGCGACGAGATCGGCCGCATGTGGACGAGCCTGCTCGGGCGGGCCAGGGACTTCTCGGTTTCCTACACGATCGCGCAGGCTGCCCACGACCGCGGCTCGGTCGAGTGGACCGCGCGCTACCTCTTCGGCGGGCGCCGCCCCGTCGTCAACGTCATCCTCTCCGAGCTGCGCTTCGTGGACGGCCGCATCGTCGAGCAGCGCGACCGGTTCGACTTCCCCCGCTGGGCCGCGCAGGCGCTGGGGACTCCCGGCAAGTGGCTCGGCCGCTTCGAGTGGTTCCGCCGCTCCGTCGCTCGGAAGGCGACGAAGGGGCTGGGGCTGTAACATCCGTAGGGGCGGAGCTTCTCAGTTCACCGGCTCGTCGTCCGTGTCCTGGTCCGCCGGCAGCGGCGAGGCGTGGTGGTGGATGAGCCGCCACTGCCCGTCGACGCGTCCGAAGAGATTGGTCGCCTGCATGCGCGCCGCGTGCTCTTCCTCGTCCCCTCCGAAGGGAACGAGGACTTCGACGCAGGTGACCCAGGCCAGGTCTCCGGCGACGGCGATCCGCTCGTCCTCGCAGGTCACCGACCAGGGCCGGGAGTTGCTGAAGATGTTCTCCCACGAGCGCTCGATCTCTTCCCAGCCGTCGAGCCGGTGCCAGCCGGGGTGGACGCAGCTGGCGGAGTCGTCCTTGAGCCACACCTGAGCCATGTTCTCGAGGTCCCGGGCCTCCAGGGCCCGATAAAAAGAAAGATTTGCGGCCGCCACGGCTGTCGCGTCGGGAGTCACGCCCGTACCATATACCCGCTCATGGCCGACGACACGAGTCTTCCCGGATCCGGCGGCGGGCGGTTTCCCGCCACGCGCCACTCCGCGGTCCTCGCCGCGCAGAGCGAGAACGTGCTCGAGCGCGAGCGGGGCCTCTCGATCCTCATCGACACGTACTGGAAGCCGGCCTACAAGTACCTCCGGATCCGCTTCGGCGAGTCCAACGCCGACGCGGAGGATCTAACGCAGGGGTTCTTCACGCGCGCGATCGAAAAGGACTTCTTCGCCGGCTACGACCCGGACAAGGGAAGCTTCCGGACCTACCTGCGGACCTGCCTCGACCGGTTCGTGGCCAACGAGAAGAAGGCGGCGTCCCGTCTCAAGCGCTCGCCGGGAGCGCCGATGCTCTCGCTCGACTTCGAGGGCGCCGAGGGCGAGCTCTCGCGCGGGGCGCCCCGCTCCGGACAGACCACCGAGCAGTACTTTCACGACGAGTTCGTGCGGAGCCTCTTCGGCCTCGCGGTCGAGAGGCTCCGGGAGGAGTGCGAGCAGCGAGGCCGCGACCTTCCGTACCGGATCTTCGAGCGTTACGAGCTCGAGAGCGACCCCGACCAGCCGCTCACGTACGCCGCCCTGGCGGAGGAGTTCCACATCCCGTCGACCCAGGTGACCAACTTCCTCGCGTTCGCGCGGCGCGAGTTCCGGCGCATCGTCCTCGAGAAGCTCCGCGAGATCACGTCGAGCGACCGGGAGTTTCGCGACGAGGCGAGGACCCTGCTGGGGGTTTCCGAGTGAGGTGGCTTCCGGACCGGACGGTCGCGCATCTGCGCCGCGTGGCGGAGTGGCCGGACCTCGCCGACACGAAGTATCGCCTCCTCGAGGAGCTCGGCCGCGGAGGGATGGGCACCGTGTACCTGGCCGAAGACACGGTCCTCGGCCGCAAGGTGGCCCTCAAGGTCATCTCGACCGGCGCCGCCGACGCGGAGACGGCGGATCGGATGCTGCGCGAGGCGCGGATCATCGCTCGGCTCGAGCATCCCGGCATCGTGCCGGTGCACGACGCGGGGGCGCTGCCGGATGGGCGGATCTTCTACGCGATGAAGCGGGTCGAAGGCGAGCGCCTCGACGCGCTCGCGGCGCGCGCGACCCTCCCGGATCGGCTGCGCGTCTTCCAGCGAATCTGCGAGGCCGTGGCGTTCGCGCACGCCCACGGCGTGCTGCACCGGGACCTGAAGCCGGAGAACGTGATGGTCGGGAGCTTCGGTGAGGTCCTCGTCATGGACTGGGGAGTCGCGAAGCTCCTCGACGCGGCCGCGGAGAGAATCCCTGGCGGCGCAACGGAGGCAAGCCCCTCGCAGACGGCGGAGGGGACGGTCGTCGGGACGCTGTCCTACATGGCTCCCGAACAGGCCGAGGCCCGCGCCGACCGCATCGGCCCGCAGACCGACGTGTACGCCCTGGGGGCGATCCTGTATTACCTCCTGGCGCGCCGACCGCCGTTCGAGGGTGCGGCCGCCGAGCGACGGGCCCGCGGCGAGGGCGCCGTTGCTCCGGCTTCGCCGCGCCGGTTCGACCCTTCGGTCCCCCGCGCGCTCGAGGCAATCGTGGCCAAGGCCATGTCCGCCGACCCCACGGGACGCTACGCCTCCGCGGAAGAGCTGGCCGCGGAGGTCGGCCGGTTTCTCGCCGGAGAGCACGTCCGGGCCTACCGCGAGCGGCCCTGGGAACGGGCGGCGCGCATTTTCGCGCGCTACCGGACGCCCGTCCTCCTCGTGGCCGCCTATCTCCTGATGCGGACCCCGCTGATTCTGTACGGCCGGAGCTAAAAGGGCGCTAGCCGGTTCCCCGGCGTCGCCTCCGTGGACGAGTCGCCGTGACGCGGCTTCAGGCGAGGAGGGCGATCTTCTCCAGGTCGACGTTGCCGCCCGACACGATCGCGGCGACGCGCGCGCCCGGCGCGATGCGGACCTTCCCCGCCAGCAGGGCCGCCGTCGCCGCGGCGCCCGAGCCCTCGACGTACAGCTTGGCCCGCGTGAGCAGAAGCTTCATGGCCTCGATGATCTCCGCCTCCGTCACCGTGACGATCTCGTCGACGGCCTCGCGGGCGATCGCCAGCGGCAGGGCGCCCACGAAAGGCGGCGTCATCCCGTCGGCGAGGGTCGCGGGGCGCGCGACCGTCACGGGCTTGCCAGCGGCCAGCGCGGGCCCGAGACCCGGTCCGGCCTCGAGCTCCACGGCGACGACGCGCGCGCGAGGCAGCAACTGCTTCACGGCCGAGGCCACACCGCCGAGTAATCCCCCGCCGCCGACCGGCACGACGACGACCTCGACGTCCGGAAGGTCCTCGACGATCTCGAGCCCCGCCGTGCCGGCGCCCGCCAGCACCACCGCGTCGTCGAACGGGTGCACGAACGTCAACCCGCGCGCGTCGCGCACCTGGTTCAACCGGTCGAAGAGCGTCGCCCGGTCCGGATGGAGGACGATCTCGGCCCCGTAGCCGCGGACGGCCTCGATCTTCGACGCCGGCGCTCCCTCGGGCATCACGACGACCGCCGTGCAGCCGGCAATCCCCGCGGCCCACGCCACGGCCGCCGCGTGGTTGCCGGCCGACACGGTGACGAGGCCCCGCGCCCGCTCGTCCTGCGACAGCGACAGGACCTTGTTGAGCGCGCCCCGCGCCTTGAAGGATCCGGTCTTCTGCAGGTTCTCGCACTTCAGGTGGAGCCGCGCGCCCGCGCGCCCGCCGAGGTGCGCCGAGGAGAGCAGGGGCGTGCGGTGGACCCGGCCGCGGATCCGCTCGGCTGCGGCGCGGATGTCGGACAGCGCGATCACCCGCGCATCTTAGACGCAAGGAGGACTCGGTGAACGCCACGGTGCCCGCCGGACGCGGGGAGGCGGGCCCGGCGCCCGGCGCCGGCCGCTAGGGCCGCAGCGTGTTCTTGACGACTTCGCCGCCCTTCATGACGAAGCCGACCTTTTCGAGCGCGCGGATGTCGGCGAGCGGGTCGCTCGCGACGGCGACGAGGTCCGCGTATTTGCCGGGCTCGATCGAGCCGACCCGGTCCCGCCAGCCCATCAGCTCGGCGGCATTCGCGGTCGCGGCCTGGATCGCCTGCATCGGCGTCATGCCGTACTGCACCATGTAGGCAAACTGCTTCGCGTTGTCCCCGTGCGGGTAGACGCCGCCGTCGGTGCCGAACGCCATGCGGGCCCCGCCCTGGACGGCGCGCTGGAAGTTCTCGCGCTGGAGCCTGCCGATCTGCTTCTCCTTCTCGATCGACTCCGGGAGCATGCCGACCTCGAGCCCCTGCTGCAGGATGAAGTCGTCGTTGTAGATGTCCATGACGAGGAAGACGCCGTGCTCCTTCGCCAGGCGCACGCCCTCGTCGTCGATCAGGCTGGCGTGCTCGATCGAGTCGGCCCCGGCCAGGATCGCTTCGTGGATCGACTGCGTGCCGTGGGCGTGCGCGGCGACCTTCCGGCCCAACCGGTGCGCCTCTTCGGCGATCGCCTTCATCTCCTCCGGCGTGTACTGCGGCGTGCCCGGCTGATCGCCCTTCGAGAGGACGCCGCCGCTGGCGCAGATCTTGATGAGGTCGGCGCCGTACTTCACGACCTCGCGCACCTTCGCCCGCGCCTCCCACGGCCCGTCGGCGACGCCCACCTCCTTGAAGCGGTACTCCGCCGGCAGAAGGTTGGTGTCGCAATGCCCGCCGGTGATGCCGAGGGCGGGCCCCGACACGAGGAGGCGCGGCCCCGGGATCTCTCCCGCCTGGATCGCGTCCCGGAGGGCGACGTCGGCGTACCCGCTCGCATGGACGTTGCGCACGCTCGTGAAGCCCGCGTCGAGCGTCTTCCTCGCGCTCGCCGCCCCGTGCAGTGCTTCGCGGGGAATCGACACCGCCAGCGCGTTGTAGCCCGAGTTCTCGGGGATCGAGGTCAGGTGCTCGTGGACGTCGATCAGGCCGGGCAGCAGCGTCGCTCCGCCGAGGTCGATCAGCCGCGCGTCGGCCGGGACCGAGAGGGCCGGCCCCACGGCGACGATCCGACCGTTCTCGATCAGGACGACCGCCGGCGAGAGTGCGCGGTCGCTGACTCCGTCGATCAGGCGCGCGGCCTTGACCGCAACGCGCACCGGCCGCGGCTCCGCGGCAAACAGTCCCGCCGCCCCGAGCCCGAGCACGTACGCGATCAGGATCCGTTCCATGTGACCTCCGAAAGTGGAGACATGATAGCCAACCCGCTCGCCCTCTGGATCTTCGGGTTCGGGGCCGGCGCCCAGGCAGCGACGGCGAGAAGGCCCGAGAGGATCAGAACGGCCAGCGGCCCGCGGGTCATAGGCATGATGTTCTCCTCTCCCGTCCTGCGGGGGCGTGTAACGAGCTCCGCATTCTCTACCCGAACGTGGCCACGACCGGAGCGTGGTCGCTCGTGCCGACCTCGGCGCGCACCGCGCACTCGGCCGCGCGCTGCGCCAGGGCCTCGCTCGCGAGGATGTAGTCGATTCGCCATCCGATGTTGCGCTGCCGCATGTTGCGCCACGGCGGCCACCAGGTGAAGAGCTCGTCGTTGTCCGGATGGAGCGCCCGGCCAACGTCGACTAAGCCCTGGGCGAGGATCCTCTCGAGGAGGGCCCGCTCGTCGGGGCGCTGCCCGATGGCGCCGGGCTTGCGCTCCTTGGGGTGCACGTCGCGATCGGTGAGCGCGACGTTCAGGTCGCCGCAGAGGATGAGCTCGATGCCCGCCTCGCGGCGCTCCCGCGCGAAATCCCCGAGGGCCTCGAGAAACCGGAGCTTTGCCGGATAGTCCTTGCCGCCGTTGGGCACGTAGACCGAGGCCAGCGTGATGTTCCCGATCTCGGCCGTCACGATGCGCGTCTCATGGTCGAACCCCGGGTGGGTGAACGCCGGGCGTTCGGCGCAGAGCTCGCGGTTCAAGTGGAGCGCGACGCCCGAATACCCGCCGGCGCCGTGCCAGTAGCACCAGTAGCCCTCCGACTCGAAGAGCATCGCCGGGATCTGCTCGGGCTTCGCCTTGATCTCCTGGAGACAGACGGCGTCGAGCCTCTCCCGGGCGAGCCAGTCGCGCACCTGCGCCTCGCGGGCGCGGATCCCGTTGACGTTCCAGGTGGCGACCCTCACGGGCGCTTGCCGGGCGTCTCGAGGCGCTCGTGGAGCTCCGCTTTCGCCGCCTCTAGGGCGCGGCGCCGATCCGGGTTCTCCGTCTTCGCGAGAAGGTCCTCGATCCGGGCGAGGGAGAGCTCGAGAGACCGGCGCCGCGAGGCCTCCTCGGCGTGCAGGCGCGACGGCCGCGCCGCGGACTTCTCCGCGGCCTCGCGCGCGTGCTCTTTCTCCGCGCCGAGGTCCTCTTCGTTTGTTCCCCAGCCGCGCGCCACGCGCCAAAACTACACCCAACCGGCGGGCAACGGCACACTCCGGCGAGAGTAAGCTGTTCCACACGCCATGACCGAAGCGGCCCTCCGCGCGTTCGGCGCCGACCGACTCGAAGCGGGCCCGGGGGAGGAGATGTCCCTGCTCTGCCCCCTGGCGAAGTCCTGGACGCCGCGCAAGGAGAAGACGCTCACGAGCGCCGAATATCCCGGAACCGCGGTCGAGTGGGAGGGCCGCGTCTTCGAGGTGCGGCGGGCCGAGCCTTTCCCGGGCGGGGCCATCCGGTACCTCCTGGCGCCCTGGGCGCAAGGACACGCGATCCGCCGGATGGAGCACTACGACGCCGCCAGCGAAGACGCCCGCGCGGGCGAGCAGGAGGACCGCCGCGGGGGCGTGCGCAAGCGGCGGCTCGCGATCCTGTTCGCGCCGGCCGCCGGCCTTCTGCCGGGGGCGGTGCAGAAGGACATGGAAAGCGAGTTCGGCGCGCCGGCCGTCGCGATGACGATCTCCTCGGCGCTGCCGCTCTTCGTCATCGGCTTTCTCGGCGTCTTCCAGCAGTTCATCGGCGGCCTCGGGGCCGGGCTCGGCCTGCCCGGGTGGCTCACGCCTCCCTTCCCCCTCGCGCTCTACCTCGCGATCGAGTCGGCCCTGCGCCTGGGAAGCGCCATCGCGATGGGCGAGCCGATGGGCTCGCTCCCGATCGCCGTCGCGTATGCGGCGTGGGTGGAGGCCCGATCCTCCTCTCCCCAAACTGCCGGCGCTCCGGCCGCCAACGAAGACCCGCACGCGGACCGGGATCGGTACCAGATGCTCGAGCCGCTGCTGTCTCTTCTCTCGCCCCACGAGCAGCGGCTGCTCGAAGCGTCGTTCCGGTTCGAGGCGATTCGCTGGGGAAGGATCACCGCCTGGATCCTCCTCGCGGCCGCCGGCCTGAACGCAGTGGCGTCGCTCCTCAACCTCGCCGGAGGCGCCGGAGGCCCGGTCGATTTCGTCTGGCTTCTGATCGGAGGCTTCGTCGCCGCGGAGCAGATGGTCCGGCTGCGCCGTCTTTCCGCGGGCGAACCCGCGGGAAGCGTTCTCGGAGCGCTGATCCGCCCGCTCGCCAAGCAGCTCCTCGCGACCCCGCGCGCGCTCGGCTCGCCGGAGCGGCGCGGATGACCCGAGTTTGCTAGGCTCCCGGCGATCAGGGAGGAAGACATGAGGGGTTTACACACGGCTCTTGCCACGGGAGTGCTCCTCGCCCTCGCGGCGGCGTCGGTCGCGGCCCCGCCGGACGAGGCCGCGGGCGTCAAGGCGGTCGTCCAGTTGGCGTACGTCGAAGGGGTCCACGCGAAGGGAGACGCCTCGCTGATGCGTCAGGGGTTTCACGCCGAGTTCCGCATGCTCGTGCTGCGCGAGGGCAAGATGCAGGTCGTGACGCTCGACGAGTGGGCCGGCCGCATCGAAGCGCGGGCCAAAGAGAATCCGAACGCCGCGCAGCCGGCGATCCGGGCGGAGTATCCGATCGTCGACGTCACCGGCAACGCCGCCATCGTCCGTGTCGAGCTCTACCGCGACGGCAAGCACGCGTTCACAGACTATCTCTCGCTCTACAAGTTCCCCGACGGCTGGAAGATCGTCGGCAAGATCTTTCAGGCCCACGCGTAGTCGGCCCTCGGGTTGCACGGGGGGGTTCAGCCGGGCAGGTTCTCGATGAAATCCGCCGCCGCGCCGATCGCCTCCTCGACGTTTCCGGCTTCGGTGCGGCCGCTCTTCGCGGGCGGCTTGAAGGAGTGGTCGCCGGCGGCGATCCAGTGGATGCGGATCGCGGGCGAAAGTGCGTAGCCGGCCACGTCGGCCCGGTGTCCGAAGGCGTCACGCTCGCCCTGCAGGATGAGCGCCGGGGTACGCAGCGTTTCGAGGTGCTTCGTGCGCAGGCGCGACGGAGCGCCGGGCGGGTGAAACGGGTACCCGAAACAGACCAGGCCCCGCGCCCCGACCTCGTCGGCGATCATGCTCGCGATCCGTCCGCCGAGCGACTTGCCCCCGACCACGGCATTCGGGCCGCCGCCGAACCGCTCCACCATCCCGGTCCAGCACGCGCGCAGCGCGGGCTCGCGATCCGGGGCCCCGCGCCGGCCTTCCGCGCGCCGCCGCGCCATGTAGGGAAACTCGAAGCGCACGACGCGGATCCCGCGCGAGGCGAGCCCCGCCGCGGCGCGCGCGAGAAACGGCGAGTCCATCGGCGCGCCGGCGCCGTGCGCCAGAAGCAGCATCGACTTCGCGGTCTCTGGTCCGTCGACGAGGAGAAAGGGTTCCGCGTTCGCGCTCAACGAAGGCGCGGGCCGAAGATCGACAGGACGTGGCCGTCGGGGTCGCGAAAGTCCGCCGCGAGCCGGTCGCCGGTGACGATCCGCGGCGCGACGCGGAACGCCACGCCGCGCTCCCGGAGCGCGCGGTGCGCGTCGTCGATGTCCTCGACGTGAAAGACGAGCTCGACGCGGCGCTCGTCGTCCGTCTCGGGAAGGTCGGCCGCGTGCCGGAGGACGACCGCGGCGCCGCCGCCGTCCAGAAAAGCGAACTCTCCCGCCACGAACTGCACCGCCAGGCCGAGAGCGTCCCGATAGAACGCGAGCGCGCGGTCCATGTCGCGAACCCCGAGCATCACGGTCTCCAGACGCAGCGGCGGCGCGGCCCCGGTCAACGCTGGGGCTCGACGACGCAGGCGGAGCCGTAAGCGAGCACTTCGGTGACGCCCGCCGAAACTTCGTTGGCGTCGTATCGGACCGCCACGACCGCGTTGCCTCCGAGCTCTTCCGCGTGCCGGGCCATCAGGTCGAAGGCGTCCTGGCGCGCCCGCTCGCACATCTCCGTCCACAGCGTGATGTTCCCGCCGAACAGGCTCTGGATTCCGGCCCCGATCGTGCCCACGATGCTGCGCGACCGCACCACGATCCCGCGTACGACGCCCAGGTTCCGCGTTATCCGATAGCCCGGCAGCTCTAACGTTGTCGTCAGGAAAGCGCGATTGAGCATGCGAGTCGTCCTCCCTCCCGGGCCCCGCGGCCGGGGTCCGATACTCTAACCTCCCTCGTGGCTGTCCCGGCGCTTGCGGCCGTCCGGATCGCATAAAGCAAACGGCAAAACGAAGGAGGACTTGCTCCCATGCGATCCATCAGACCCGCAAAGCTCCTGACCATCCTCATGCTCACGCTCTCGGCTTCGGCCGCGGCTTCGGGGCCTTCCCCGGAATGGAACCGGTCGGCAACTACGCCATCCACATCGTCGTGAAGGGCGGTCGGGTCGGCCTGTTCGGCAACGTCAGCAGCGAGGCCGACAAGGCTCGGGCCGGACAGGTTGCCCGGAGCGTCTTCGGCGTTCTGGACGTCGACAACGAGATCCAGGTCGTCAGCGAGAAGTCGCGAGAAGGCGCGTCGGGCCCTGGCCCGCTGCGCCATTCGCCCGGCTGGAGATCGGCCGCCCTATTCGGCGGCCGCG
>JBBDKM010000096.1:32629-212368 GCA_040879385.1 Thermoanaerobaculia bacterium
GGCCCGCTGCGCCATTCGCCCGGCTGGAGATCGGCCGCCCTATTCGGCGGCCGCGGGAACCGGGGCGGGATCGAACCGGAGCAGCGGCGTACCCGGTTCGACCTCGGCGACCGCGGCCGCGGGTCGGGGCCGCGACGGGAAGACCCCCGCCCGGTTCGCGCGGTCGATGCAGAGGACGATCAGGGACCCGAGCACCGTTCCGACGGGAAAGGCGAAAAGGCTGACGGCCGCGAACGCGAAGGCGAAGTTGCGGGCCCCCAGCCGGTAGCGCCGCAGGGAGTAACCGACGACCGCGTAGCAGACCGCGAGCAGCGCTCCCGTGACGGGAAGCACCAGGTCGCGAGCGCCCCCGCCCGCGAGGAACACGTACACTCCGACGCCGGAGGCGATCAGACCCTGGGCGGCCAGGAGGTAGAAGATCAAGCCGCCCGCCTGAACGAAGCGTCGCGCGTCCCGGACTTCCGCTGGCCGGCCTGCCTTCGTCACCGTCATCTCGAGACCTCCGTTCCCATCGGGCGCCGAACGCCGAAAAGAGAAGCGGGCGCCTTGCGGCGCCCGCCCAATGATTCCTTTTGGCGATTGCGACAGGCTCGTTCCAGCTCGAACCTCACATTCCTGATCGCCGCGGCATCGCCGCGGCTTTTACACGTTTATAACATGATGCTCCGCTTTTTTTCGAGTCGAATCTCCTCCCGTCTTCACCGGATCTTCGTCATCTCGCCCTCGAGGACGGTCGTCCACGTTTTCCCATCCTCCGAGACGTCCGAGCGATATGACTGCAGCGTCGGAGAAAGCTCTTTCAGGACGATTCGCCCCTTCATCGAGCGGCCCTCGAAGGGAATGTCGTACGTGAAGGTCCAGGTGCCGCCCTCGACCGTTCCTCGATAGAGATGGGATTGGCCGCGATTGTCGAAGCCGTGCTCGAGATATTGTTTGGCGGCCGCGTCCCAGCCCAGGACTTCGAGGCCGCGAAACTCGCCGACAGGGCTCTTCGTCTCGTAGCGGCAGACGAGGAAGAAGCCCCCGGGCAACATCGCGTTGCGGTCCGTCCCCGTGACGAGCCCTCCTGAACCGAAGGCGCTCGGCTTCATCTCCAGACGGAAGTCCCAGGTGCCCGCGAAGTACTCGAGCCGCCGCGCCTCGGGCTCCGGAACGGGCGCCTGCGGGGATTGCGCCGGGAGTAGGCCGCACAGAAGCGCGCCCGAGGCCGCCACGAGAAAAAGCCGGATCACGCGCCGCCTCGCGTCTGCAGCACGCGGAACCCGTAGTCGGAATAGCGATACCCGGAGGGAAGGCTGCTCGAGGCTTCCGGCGAGGACCACCGCACGGCGTGGCGCCAGGATCCTCCCCGGCTCGCGCGCCGCCCGGGCAATCCCGGCCGAGCGGGCTCGCGCCAATCGAGGCACCACTCGTGGACGATCGTCCCCATGTCGCACAGGCCGTATCCGTTGGGAGTCCCGCGTCCCGCTTCCCAGGGCCCCCGCAGCGGCCCTTCCGGGATCTCGCCGGCCGGGATCGTCTCACCCCACGCCGTGCGCGGGCGGCTGAGCCCGCCGCGAGCGGCCCGCTCCCATTCCGCCTCCGTGGGGAGGCGCCAGAGGCCGTCCGCGGACTCCGAAAGCCAGGCGCAATACGCGGAGGACTCCTCCCAGCTCACGCCCACGACGGGCTGGAGCGGGGAGCAAAAGTCGGGATGCGTCCACCAGGGCGGCTTCGGAACGCGGCCGGAGGCGACGAAGGGCGCGTACTCGCAGTTGGTGACGGGCGTGCGCCCGAGATGAAACGGGCCGCCCCAGGCGGCATCCGCCGGGATCGGCACGGTGGCGGGCGCGACGCTCACGCCCCTATCGTAATCAGTTCGTGCTCAGACGGCCGCGGCCGACGCCATCTCCAGGGGCCGGGGCTCGACGTCGGCGATCTCGAGGGCGACCGCCGCCGCCTGCACGGTCGCGGCGATGCGCACGGCGTCGTGCACGTGGTCCTCCGTCAGGCCGTCCTCGAGGACGACCTTCTCGTGGGTCTGGATGCACGTCTCGCAGCCGGCGATGGCGCTCACGGCGAGGCAGAAGAGCTCGAAGTCGGTCCGGTTGGTCGCCGGCTTCGCCATCCGGTTCATCCGCAGGCGCGCCGGCTTTTCGGAGTAGGCCGGTTTCCCGACGAGATGCCGGAAGCGGTAGTACACGTTGTTCATGCCCATCAGCACCGCCGCGGCCAGGGCGTCCTCGACCACGGCTTCCTCGACGGCGCCGCGGGCGTCGGCGATGACCGCGTCCCGCAGCCGCGCGTTGCGGGAAACGGCCGCCGAAGCGACCGCAACGCCCCAACGCTGCGCGGGAGAGAGCGTCCCCTCCTGCAGGACGGCCTGCAGGTTCAGCTTGACGTCCTTCACCGCCTCCGGCAGCGCGGCGCGGACGGCCTCGAGCGCCTGCATCAGGCGACCTCGAGGGTGGCTTCGCCCTTCTTCCAGTTGCAGGGGCAGAGCTCGTCGGTCTGCAGGGCGTCGAGAACCCGCAGGACCTCGTCCACGTTGCGGCCGACCGAGAGATCGTTGACGCTGACGTGCCGGATGATGCCGTCCGGATCGACGAGGAACGTCGCCCGGAGCGCCACGCCTTCGTTCTTGTCCAGGATGCCGAGCGTCGAGGCGAGCTCTCGCTTGGTGTCGGCCAGCATCGGGAAGGACAGGTCCTTCAGATCGGGGTGGTTCTTGCGCCATGCCAGGTGCACGTACTGGGTGTCGGTCGAGGCGCCGAGGACTTGCGCGTCGCGGTCCAGAAAGTCCGCGTTGCGGCGGCCGAACTCGGCGATCTCGGTCGGGCAGATGAACGTGAAGTCCATCGGCCAGAAAAACACGACCTTCCACTTCCCGGGAAAGCTCCCGTCGTGGATCTCCTGAAACTCCTTGCCCTTGTCCAGGCTCACGGCTGCCTGCAGCCGGAACTCGGGGAACTTGTCTCCAACGGTCAACATGCTGGGTTTCCTCCTTGGTCGAGCCGGCGCCTGCCGCCGACTGCGGAGGTTCAGAATGCCGCAAGGCGTCCGATATGTCCAAGATATGTTTCCGATGATTATGATAGTTTTAAACTATCACGACTCACCTCCAACACCCCTTCTCGCTTCGCCAGCTCCAGTACGCGGCGGCCGTGGCCGAGACTCTCTCCTTTCGCAAGGCCGCCGAGCTGTGCGGCGTCTCGCAGCCGTCCCTGAGCGCCCAGCTCGCCGCGCTCGAGCGCGCTCTCGGCGTCCCGCTCTTCGAACGCCGCCGCCGCGTTCTCGTCACGGGGGCAGGAGAGGAGCTGCTCGGGCGCATCCGGAACATCCTGCTCGAAGCCGACGACCTGGCCGATGCCGCCCGGCGGCGCAACGATCCGCTCGCCGGAGCCCTTTCGATCGGCGTGATCCCGACGGTGTCGCCCTATCTCCTCCCCCGCGTCGCAGGTCCGCTGCATCGCAAGTTCCCGCGGCTGACCGTCCGCTGGGTCGAGGAGAAGACCGACGTGCTGGTGCGGCGGCTCGAAGAGGGCCGGCTCGACGCCGCCCTCCTCGCGCTCGAAGCCGACATCGGCGATCTGGAGTCCGAGATCGTGGCACGCGACCCCTTCGTCCTGATCACGCCCCGCGATCATCCGCTCGGGACCCGGCCCGCGCCGGCCACGCCCGCAGACCTCGCAGGGGCCGACGTGCTTCTTCTCGACGACGGCCACTGCTTCCGCAAGCAGGCGCTGGCCGTCTGCAGCCGGGCCCGGGCGCGCGAGCTCGCCTTTCGCGCCACGAGCCTCCCGACCCTCGTGCAGATGGTCGCCTCCGGAGCCGGCGTGACCCTGCTGCCGGCGCTCGCCCTGCCGACCGAGGCGAAGCGCTCGGACATCCGCGTGCGGCCCTTCGCCGAGCCAGCTCCCCATCGCACCCTCGCCCTGGTCTGGCGCAAGAGTTCGCCGCTCGCTCCGGCTCTCCGGCAGATCGCGGCGGCGATCCGCAAGGCCTACCCCGAGCCTCCGGTGCCCGCGCCCCTCAGGAAACGCCGCGCGGCCTAGCGGCGAGCCATCGCGCCACACCGGCGCGGCGCGTGACATCGCAGCACACGCAGTTTCCACCTTCCGATATCGAAACCATCCCGTAGGGGCGCTCCCCGAACCAGCTCGGCGAGGCGCCGCGCCCTGCCGTGTCCCCTTCTCACCCCGTTTCCCGAGAAACCAATCAGAGCCACATGAAGGAGGATGTATGCCCAACGGGATCCGGCGTTTTCTACTCGGACTCATTGCAATCGCGGTTTGCGAGCGTGCCGCCGCCCAGGACAAGTGCACGGCGAAAGGCTTCATGGCCGGCGAGGCCTTCACCATGACCCACTGCGCGGCGGCGATCTACGACGACGCGAAGAGCGTGGCGCTCTGGTTCTCCGAGGCGCCCATTCCGGCCGAGGAAATAGAGACGTTTCACCTGTCTTCCTACCCGAAGAACCGGGGACCGGACAACAAGGAGCGCACGATGATCGGCCTTTCCTTCTGCCCCGGTGGGGGAAAAGAGGCCGCGAGCCCGGCCGCGGTGAAGACCGTCGAGATAGGGGTCAACCACGCCTCCTCGCCGATGATCTCCAACCAGTGGCTCCTGAAGCTGCCGGCTGACAAGGACCTGAAGTTCGAGAAACTGTCGGGCGACGTCAAGCCGGGCGGGAGGCTCGCGGGACGAATCACCTTGAAGAAGACGAGCGACCAGCAGGTCTACACCTGGGAGATCGACTTCGACGTGCGCCTGCCGGAGAGGACGGCGGCCGCCGGGACCACGTGCGGGGACTGACCCGCGCAGCGAGTCAGTCTCTCGCCATCACCTGATACTGCTCGATCTTGCCGTCGGGCAGGTCGCGCTCCCAGATCTCGAGCGTTTTCCCGGGGAACTTCACTTCGAGGAGCCGGAAGGTCATTCCCCCCCGGTCGCTCTGACGTGTCTGCAGGACCCCGGCGGGCTTCCCGAGGGGCGCGAGGCCCTCCGCGAGATCCCGGACCGCCTGCTCAGTGAAGTAGGCGTTCGCGTTGTCGGTGAAGAGCGAGCGGTCGATCTTCCCCTCCTGCAGCCCCTCGAAGATCCGCCGGGCCCTCTCTTCGGCCGCGGCGGCCGAGCTGCCGAACAGCAGAGGCGCGATCTTCCCGGCGATCGACAAGGCCGCATCGCTCGCGTCCTGGTTCACCAGAACGGTGACGGCGGCCCGCTCGTCCGGGAAGATCATGTTCGACGCGGTGAAGCCCGAAACCTCGCCGCCGTGGGTCAAGGCGCGGCGGCCGGCCTCCTTCGCCACACCGAGACCCAGTCCGTACGCGGTGCCCAGGCCGTTCTTCAGGCGCACGGCCGTCTCCATCTCGAGGTACGAGGCGGGCTTCAGCAGGCGACGATCGATCATGGAGATGTTCCATCGCGCCAGATCCTGCGCCGTCATCGCGAGCTCGCCCGCGGCGAACAGCCAGCCCTTTCCTTCCTTCGGCGCGACGCGCAGCGGCCCCAGCCCGAAGCGCTGGTAGCCGACCGGATCGGTCTCCGCGAGGCTCTCCTGGTCGATGTTCGCGACGCTCGTCATTCCGAGCGGCGCGAAGACGCGCGTCCCGAGAAGCTGCAGGAGTGGCATCCCGCCGGCCCGCTCGACGATGAGACCGGCGATGACGTAGCCGGTGTTGCTGTACTGGTACTGGGTGCCCGGCTCGAAATCCAGTGGTTGCTTTGCCCATCGGTCGAGGATCCGGGCTGCCGTCGCGGGCTGCCGCATGAAGGGCGGTACGTAGTCCTGGGGCCAGTAGTCCCGGTAGCCTGAGGTGTGCGAGAGCAGATCCCGGATCCGGACATCCCGGGCGCGCGTGAGATCCGGCAGGAACCGGGACACCAGGTCGTCGAGGGAGAGCTTCCCCTCCTCGGCCAGCAGCAGGATCGCCGCGGCCGTGAACTGCTTGCTGACGGACCCGATCGAATAGCGCATGTTCGGCCGCGCGGGGGTGCGCGGCTCGAGCCGGGCGTAGCCGTAGGCCTGGAGGTAGATGACCTGCCCGTCCTTCACGATCGCGATCGACGCGCTCGGCACGCCGGTCGCGGCAAGGACCTCGCGGGCGATCCGGTCGACCTCGGCGGAGGTGGCGGCGTCGAGCTTCGGCGCCTGCGCGAACGCCGGCAGCGCCGCGGCGGCGAGGGCGATCCATAGGACCGACGCGGACCGAACGAGGTTCGTCCTCAGCATGTTGAGCCCTCTCCTTCCGGGCGCCGCCGCGATTATGTCGCAAGGGACGGGTCGGGCGCCGCTGGTATTCTGAAGCGGCGGCGATGCCCAACGAGAGTTGCGGGCGGTATTTCGGGCGTGGCCCGAGGATGGCACCTTTCCTCGCGATGGCCGTGCTCGCGGTCTGCTCCCTTCCCGGGCGCGCCGACGAGCTCGAGAAGCTTCTGCGCCGGCCGCCGTCGCCCGGGTCTCTCGCGTTGCTCGCGGCGCACCTCGGCCAGGACGGGGTCGCGGAGAAGCTGACGCTCGGCCTCGCGAGCCCCGATGCCGACACGCGCGGGACCGCGGCGCGGCTCGTCAACCTGGGTGGAGAGCGCGCTTTGCTTCCGGCCGTTCAGGAGGCGCTCAACTCGGAGAAGGACCCGGCAGCCGCGCAGGAAGAGATCCGCACGCTCGCCGCGTTGGGCGGGTCGTCTTTCGACGCCGCCCTCCTCGCCGCCGGACGACGCTTCTCCCCGACTCTGGACGGACATCTCGCCCGCATCCTGGGCCGCATCCGCGGGCCCGCGGCGTTTGCGCTCTATTTCTCAGGGCTTCGCGACCTGGCGCTGTCTGACGCGGACCGAAAGGACTTTTTTCGCATGGCCACACGGGGTACGAGGCCATCATTTCCGCGACCGGTTGCATCCAGGAGCTCCGGCTGGTCCGGAGCTCGACTCCGACGCTCGACATCATGGGCATGGAGGCGGTTTCTCGCTGGAGCTATGCGCCGGCGACACTCGACGGACGCCCCGTTCGAGTCTGGCTCACGGTGACCGTCACGTACCGGCTGCGGTGACGGCCGCGAAAAGCCGTCAACGCCGCCGAGCCGAGCGGGGGCGACGCAAGGTACCGAACGCCGTATGGGTGCCGGGCCGGCCGGGCGCCACGCCGTCGGCCGGAGCCGGCAGGCTCCGTGGGAGACTAGACCGCGCGGCGGTCCGGACGAAAGGGAGATCTCATGAAGCTCTTCAAGCTTCCGCCCGGCGGGGACCTCGGTCTGCCGATCCTCGGAGAGACGGGCAAGTTGCTCAAGAACGGCTTCGCGTTCGTCGAGGCCGGCGCGAGGAAACACGGACCGATCTTCAAGGCGACCCTCTTCGGCCGGCCCACGGCGGTCGTCACCGGGCCCAATGCCAGCGGTCTCTTCATCGACCCGAGCCGCGTTCAGCGCTCGGGCGCGATGCCCCCGCACATTCAGACGCTGTTCGCGGGCCGCAGCTTGCCGCTCCTCGACGGCGAGGAGCACCGCGTTCGAAAACAGCTCGTGATGGCGGCATTCACGCGGGACGCTCTGGCTTCCTACCTCCCGACCATGCAGCGGCTGGTGCGCGAGTCGATCCAGAACTGGTCGCAGGGTGGCGAGCTGCGCCTCCTCGACGAGCTCAAGCGGCTCTCGATCGAGACGGTCGCCGTGACGATGCTCGGCCTCTCACGGGGACCGACGCTGGACCGAGTGCTCGCCGACTACGGGTTGGTGACGGCCGGATTCGCGAGTCTTCCGATCCCTCTTCCCGGCACGGCGTACACCCGGGCGAAGCGGGCGCTCGGCAGAATCCTGGCGGTGTTCGAGACCTGCGTCCTGGAGCATCGAGCCGCGCCGAAGGACGACGGCCTTTCGCGCATCCTCGCGGCCACGACCGAAGGCGGCCGCGGCATCACGACGGACGAGGCGAAGATGGAGCTTCACCACATCGTCGTGGCCGGGCTGATCGTGTGGGCCTGGTTCGTCGAGTCGATCCTGGAGCTCGATCGGCGGCCCGAGATCCGCGAGAGACTGATCGGGGACATCCGGACGCACTGTGCGGAGGGCTCGGTGACCCTCGAGACGCTCGCAAGGATGCACGAGCTCCAGAGGATCTCGATGGAGATTCGGCGTCTCGCTCCGGTCGTGTTCGTGTTCTTCGGCAAGGCGCGCGAGACCTTCGAGTTCGAGGGATACACGGTGCCGAAGGGTTGGGCCGTCCTCTGGGGGCATCGCTCGTCCCACATTCGCCCCGAGATCTACGCGGAGCCGGAAGAGTTCGATCCCTCGAGGTTCTCCCCCGGGCGTGCCGAGCACCAGCGGCACGAGCATGCGTTCGTCCCGAACGGGGCCGGACCGGCCACGGGCCACAAGTGCGCGGGCTTCGAGTTTGCGCCGGCGTTCCTCCAGGTCTTCCTGATCGAGCTGTATCGGGCCTTCGACGTGGCGATCGCGAAACCCCAGGATCTCGAGCTGGACTGGAGCCGCGTTCCCCCCGAGCCCAAAGCGGGCCTCCGGGCGCGCGTGGCGCGCCGCTGGTGACATCCCGTAGAGCCCTCATGCTCCACGTGACGCCCACGATCGCCATCCCCGAGCACGATCTCGACGAACGATTCGTGCGCGCGTCGGGACCCGGCGGCCAGAACGTCAACAAGGTATCCACGGCGGTCGAGCTGCGCTTCGACGTCGCCGCATCCCGGCTGCCCGAAGACGTCAAGACGCGGCTGGTCGCGCTGGCGGGCAAACGGATGACCACGGAGGGCGTGCTCCTCATCGACAGCCGGGAGCATCGCACCCAGGCCCAGAATCGCTCCGCGGCCCGAGCGCGCCTCGTGGAGCTGGTGCGACAGGCCGCCCGGCGGCCGAAGGCGAGGAAGAAGACCCGGGTCACCCGGGCGGCTCGGGAAGGGCGCCTGGCGGCGAAGGTTCAGCGCGCGCGCGTCAAGGCCGGACGCGGCCGGGTCCGCGGCGACGAGTAGAGGGAAGGGAAGCCGCCCGACGCGCTCGGCGAGCGCCGGAACGGGCGTCGCCGGGACGCCTTCAGGGGAAGAACAGAAGAATCGTCAGAAGCGTCCCGATCCCGAGCGACACCCAGGCGTTCGAGACGAAGTATCCGTATGCCATGAGCGCGACGCCGAGGAAGAGCGGCCTCGGCTCGTCGTTCTTCCTTCCGTACCGGAACGCGGCGAAGCCGACCAGGCCGAAGAGGACCGCTAAGAGAATGGTCGCGAGCGAGAAGTCTTCGAGGTTCAGGCCGGGCATGGGTTCCTACTGGGGCTTGTTGCGCAGCCGCGAAAGGAGGGCCTCGTATTCCGGCGAGTCCTCGGCGAGCCGCAGCCCGAAACCGGAAGGCCCCGGTCTCGATGGGTCGGCCACGGTTCGGATGACCCTGCCCGTCAGCACGATCTTCGTGCGGTTCGGGAGGTCGACGGTCAGCCGGAGCGCGGGGCCCGTGCCCGGGATGCGGTTCGACCGCACGAACATGCCCCGTCGGGAAAGGTCGGCGATGACGCCCGTGCCGTGGAACGTGTCCTGCACGAATTCGACCGTCATCTCCGCCTTGCGCCGGCGGGCCGTGCGCTTCTCCACCGCTCCGGTGTCTCTCCGCGCCTGGACGGGGCGGGCGGTGAGGATGCGCCCCATGGATTCCGTCGCACCCGGACCGTTCGAGATCGCCGGCGCCGGACCCGACGTCAGGGTCTGCGAAGACTCGACGCCGGTGATCCGGCCGGTGACCGTGCGGCCGTCCACCGGCACCCGGCACTGGAAGGTGACCGGGAAGATGTCGCCCGCCTGTTTTCCGAGCGCGCTCCACTGGCTGGCCAGCGCGGCCGGCGAGACCGATCCTTCGAACCAGAAGCTCACGTGGGGCGAACCGCTCACGATGACGGGCTGCAGATAGTCGATTCCGGAATCGTCCGCGGGGAAACAGAACCCGAGGTGCCGGCTGGAATCGGAGAGCTCGAAATCCGTCGCAGCCAGGAAAATCTCGTCGTCCGACTGGGACAACGAGTCCCGCTCCGCAGGCGCGACGAGTGCCTCCGCGCCGCTTCCCCCCTCGTAGCGCCACACGGGGTTCGCGGTGAGGTCCTCGAGGGTCAGCTCGGCCAGCCGTTTCACGGCGCCTAGCGTATGCCAGTCGCGCGACGGATCGCCCCGCAAATCCGGCTTTCGACTTCTCCGGGGCCAGCGGGCCGGCCACAGCGGGATCATCGGAAGCGCGGGGCGAGGGCGCGAGGCCCTTTCGCTACCAGGCGATGCCGTAGTCCTCGCCGAAGTCGCTCGAGCCGCCCCACATCGTGCCGTGCTCGCGGTCGAAGAAGATCGCGTTGATGGGGCCGGAGGTCTTGCGGCGGGTCTCGATCTCGTAGCCCATCTTCGCGAGCTCTTCCCGCACCCACGGCGGCACGGACTCGTTGAGCTCGAGCCTCCCCGGCCGCGACTCGTGCGCGCCGAAGGAGCTCCGCATCTGGTAGCTCCCGATGTTGGGCGCCTCGACCGCCTCCTGCACGTTCATCCCGAACTCGACGACGTTCAAGAAGAACTGGAGGAGGTTCTGGTCCTGGCCGTCTCCCCCCTGCACCGCGAAGGCGAGGAACGGCTTGCCGTCCTTCAGCGCCATGCCAGGCGTCAGCGTCACGCGCGGGCGCTTGCCGGGCTCGAGCACGTTGAACGGGTTCTCGGCCGGGTCGAGCACGAAGCTCTGCATGCGCTGGCTCATGCCGATGCCGGTCTTTCCGGCGATGCAGGCCGGGTTCCATCCGCCCGACGGCGTCACCGAGACGACCCAGCCTTCGGCGTCCGCCGCTTCGATCGAGGTCGTGCCCGCGAAGAAGCCTTCCTCGAAGCCGCGGACCGAGGCCGCGGTGTCCGGCGGCCCGCTCGGCTTCGACGGCGGCAGAGCGCTCTGCCACTTCTCGAACAGACCGAGGTACGGGTTCTTCTCGCCCTGGAAGGGATACGGGTCCCCGGGCTTCACGTTCGGGTCGTTCCTGGTCCAGTCGATCTGTCTGGCGCGCGCTTTCGCGTACTCTTTCGACAGCAGTCCGCGCCGCGGCTCCGCCGGAGGAAAGTCCGGGTCGCCGTAGTAGAAGTCCCGATCCGCGAAGGCCAGGTTCATGGCCTGGTAGAGCGTGTGGATGTAGCGCGCGCTGTTGAAGCCCATCGCCTTCAGGTCGAGCGGCTCGAGCAGGTTCAGCGCCTGGAGCATCGCCGGCCCCTGCGTCCAGACGTCGAGCTTGTAGACGTCGATCCCCTTGTACGCCGTCTGGACCGGCTCCTCGATCTTCACCTTCCACCGCGCGAGGTCCTCGACCGTGACGAGTCCGCCCTGTTCCCGGGAGCCGCGCACGAACTCCTGCGCGATGTCCCCGCGGTAGAACCGCTCGTAGGCCGCGAGGATCGCGTCGCTCCGGCTCTTCCCCGCCGCGAGCGCCTTGCGCTCGGCCTCGACCAGCTTCCTCAGAGTGGCGAGCAGGTCCGGCTGCCGGAAGATCTCGCCGGCCTGCGGCGCCTCCCGGGCTCGACCCGGATGCGTCAGGAAGAGAGCGCGCGAGTACGGCCACTCCTCGAGTCTTGCCTTCTCCCGCTCGATCGCGTCGGCGAGCTGCTGCTCGATCGGATACCCCTCGGCCATCTGGATGGCCGGCGCCAGGACGTCAGCGAGCGACAGCTTCCCGTACTCCGCCAGCATCACGAGGAGGCCTCCCGGGGTGCCCGGCGTCACGGCGGCCAGCGGACCGTACTCCGGCGGATACGGCATGTTGCGGCTCTGGAAGAGCTCCGGGGTCGCGCCCGTCGGCGCCACCCCGAGCGCGTTGATCGCGATGACTTTTCCGGTCTTCGGGTTGAAGATCAGCGCCTGGGTCTCACCGCCCCACGACAGCGTGTCGAACATCGTGGAGGTCGCCGCCAGCATCGCGCACGCCGCATCCACGGCGTTCCCGCCCTTCTGGAACGCCATCGCTCCGGCCGTCGCGGCGAGCGGCTTGCCGGTGATCGCCATCCAGTGCTTGCCGTGGAGGACGGGCTTGACGGTCGCGGCAAGGGAACCGGCCGAGGCGAGCAGCACGCCGCAGGCGGCGAAGGAGACGATCCGCCTTACGCGGTTGCGCATGCTGCGGATGATAGTCCGCGCGACGCCTCTACTGCGGGTTCTCGCTGACGCTTCTGGCGCCGCAGCGTCTCCGCGACCTCCTCGCCCGGGGACGCCAGGCCAGAATCGGGGTCACGACCAGGAGTGCAATCATTCGCCGATTCTAACGGCCGGCCCCAGCCCCCTGCGGTACGGAGACCCTCTTTCCGATCACTCCGGCAATTCGTCCGAAAGAGCCGTCGCCGGGCGGCTGACATCCTTCGCCAACCTGCCGCGCGCCCACCGGAAGATTCGCGCCGACGTGCGCCCGCCCGCCAGCCACACCAGCGGCAGAGCCACGCCCGAAGCGACCGCAAGGCATCCCGATGGCGAGGGCCACCGCCACGACTCGAGCGCGGCCCGGGCCGCGAGGCCTCCGAGTTTCTGCTCCGATGCCTTCGCCGCGACGGTCAGGAGAATCTCTCGAATCCGGTCCCGAAGGAGCGGGTCGCGGTACCAGGCCGTGCCCCGGATCCGGTCGGCCATCGACAGGACGGCGAGGCCACAGCTCTCGATTTTTCGGCGCTCGTCCGGACTCGCTGACTGGCGCCCGGGAGCGTCCGTCTGGACGAAGCAGGTGGGCTCCGGACGATGAGTCAGCCTGGCGCCGAGGCAGCCGGCCCGACAGTCGTGCTCGTAGTCTTCCCAGTGCCAGGTCGGCATCCATCCGCCAATCGCTTCCGCCAGGTCGCGACGCCACAGGCATGCGCTCGTGTGCCAGGGGCGCCCCCACAGAATCGTCGGCAGGATCTCCGCGTGCGCCTCGTCGCTCCGCCGCCGCAGCGTCTGCGGCTGTCCGCCGTGCATCTCTATCGCGGCGCTGTAGGCCATTCCCGCCTCCGGATCCGCCGACAGCGCCGCCACCAGAGAGGCCAGATGCGTGGGCGCCCAGAAGTCGTCGGAGTCGAGATACGCGATGAACTCTCCCCTGGCGATACGCCAGCCCGCCTCACGGGCGGCGCCCGGCCCCCGGTTCGAGTCCAAACGCACCAGACGGACCTCGAGATCGAAGGCCTCCGGGGGAAGAACATACGCGGGGATTGAGGCATCGTCCACCACGATGAGCTCGAGCGGGCGATGGGTCTGGCTCCGGATGGACAGGATCGCCCGCCGGGCGAGCTCGAACCGGTCGTGAACCGGCACGATGACGGAGACGAGGAAAGACGCCGGAGAGCGTTGGGAAATCGGTTCCGTCGGCCGCGAGTTCTCGGCCCCTCGCGGGCGGCGATCGTCGTTCGGAGAACGCATTCGTTCGATTGGCTACGGCCTCCAGCGGCGCATCTTGCGAAGCCGCATCATCTCCCACTCGGGGCACCCTCGCGCCAACGGAGATCCGCAGGCTTGGGCCGAGTGCGAAAACTCGACGGACCGTGTTACGGTTTCCGCCTTGTCTGTCTGCACGTGCCATGGGTCCGGTCGCTTCCTGTCATGACCGATCGAGAGACCAGGGTCCTCATCCTGGGAGCCGGGCTGCAGGGCGCCGGCGTGGCCCTGGAGCTCGCGCGGCGCGGCATCCCGGTCACGTTGGTGGAGCAGGACGCGCGGGCACTCAACCGGGCCAGCCTGCGCAACGAGGGGAAGATCCACCTCGGCCTCATCTACGCCAACGACCGCTCGCGTGACACGGCGTTCCTCCAGCTCGACGGCGCGCTCCGCTTCCGCGCCATCCTCGCCCGCTGGCTCGGCCCCCACGCGGAGTGGCTCGTGACCTCGACGTCCTTTTATTACCTCGTGGCACGGGATTCGGTGCTCGCCCCGGACGCGCTCGCGGCGCACTACGACGCGGTCGAGACGCGATGCCGCGAGCAGCTCGCCGCGGATCCCACCCTGGACTACCTCGGTGCGAGACCCGAACGGCTGTTCCGACCGCTGACGGACGCCGAATTGGCGGCTCGATTCGATGGCGCCCGATTCTCGGCCGGGTTCGCCACCTCCGAACTGGCGCTCGACACCGAGCGGCTTGCGGCGTCGTTGCGACGGGCCCTGGCCGCTTCCCCGCGAATCGCGCTCCGGTGCTCGCACGCGGCGCGCGCCATCGAGCGGGAGTCCGGGGGATTCCGGGTCGACGGCGATGGACCCGACGGGCCATGGCGCATCCACGCGCGGCAGGTGGTGAACGCCACCTGGGAGCGGCGCCTCCGGTTTGATCATCAGCTGGGGCTCGAGCCGCCCACGGACATCCTCCACCGACTGAAGTTCCGCGTCATTGCCCGTCTTCCGCACGAGCTGCACGGCGCGCCTTCGGTCTCGATGGTGCTCGGCCGCTACGGCGACGTCGTCATCCGCCTCGACGGCACCGCGTACCTGTCGTGGTATCCGTCGTCGCTGCGCGGCTGGAGTCAAGACATCGAGCCGCCGCGCTCGTGGGACGCCGCCTGCCGTGGGGAGATGGAGCCGACTCTCGCGTGCGAGATCGAAGCGGGCGTCCTCACCGCCATCGATGCCTGGTATCCCGGGATCGCGCGCAGTCAGCCGATCCTGGTCGACGCGGGAGCGATCGTGGCGATCGGGCGCAGCGACGTGGATGACGTCGGGAGCGGGCTGCACGACCGGACCCGCATCGGGGTCTCGTCCCACGACGGCTACCACAGCGTCGACCCCGGCAAGCTGACGACCGCTCCGATGTTCGCGTTCGCGGTCGCCGATCGCGTCGAAGCCATCGACCCTCCGCGGGCGGGAGGATGAGCGCCGGGAGCTCTTCACCCCGGGTCCTCGCGCTGGTCCCGACCTGGAAGGCGGCCGAGTTCATCGCGCGCACCCTCGACACGCTCGCCGCCCAGACCTGCCCCGGACTCTCGATCCTGATCTCCGACGACAACTCTCCCGACGACACCGCCGCAATCTGCGAACGGAGGGCCGCGGACGACGCGCGCTTCCACGTCATCCGCCAGCCGCGCAATCGCGGCTGGGTGGGCAACGTCAACGCGCTGCTCGGCGAGGCGCGCACTGCCGACTACCTTCTGTTCGCGTTCCAGGACGATCTGCCCGAACCGGGCTACGTCGCGCGCTGCGTGGCCGCGCTCGAGGCGGACCCCGAAGCGGTGCTGGCGTTCTCGGACATCCGGCTCATCCGCCAGGACGGCACCGCGGAGGAGAGGACCTACACGCGTCTGGAGGGGGTGACCGACCGGATCGAGCGCGCCCGTCGCATCGCCCGGCTCGAGGGATCGTGGTGGATCCCGAACCGCGGCGTGTTCCGCGCCTCCGCGGCGCGCGAGATCGGAGGGCTGCGACGGCACGCGGCGGGGGAGTTTTCGGCCGACTGGCCGTGGTTGCTCGAGATGAGCCTGTTGGGCGGATTCGTCCGGATCCCCGAACGTCTGGTGACCAAGTTCTACCTGCCTGACAGCCTGTCACGGAGTTGGCGATTCGGCGCGCGACAATGGGCCGCGGTCACGGCGTCGGCGATGACGGCGGTCTCCCGACGCCGGCTGCCCGCGTGCGACCAGGTCCGCCTCCACGTCACCCTCGCGAGCTTCGCACTGCGGCAGTTCCGGCGTTCCGTCCGGCGGCGCCTGAGGGCTGCGATTGCGGCGGCAAAGGAGATGGCGCCGAAGCGATAGCCCCGGCGGGCGGTCGCGCGGACTCGGCCGCCTGAGCCCTACAAGAGCCCGATCGCCCGCGACGCCAGGATCGCGATGCACAACAGCGAGATCATCGCCTGGGTCATGGACGGCACCGACTCGATGAGCCGGGCGAGGGACCCCACGAGCGCCAGCGTGACGATGACGCTGATCCCGTAACCCAGGATCTTGTCGAGGCGGTGGCGGCCCGAGAAGTAGGCCCACACCGTGGGAACGAGAAGTACGCCGACCCCGGCCGGGATGAGCCAGCGAGGCCCCAGGACGAGGGGCTCCGGCAACGCCAGAGAGCTTCCTCCCAGGCCGATGATGGAGATCAAGACGGGCCAGCGCGCCTCTGTGCTCGAGCGGTCCGGCGGTTTCGCCACGCGGGAAGACTAGCAGGCTGCTGAAAAATGGATAAGGGTCGCGTTCGGCACTTTGCACGCGGCGCCCGTTCCACGACTCTGCGAATCGCCCGGTCATGCCTTTTCGACGGGCGCCGGCAAAGTGCCGTCGACCCTTCGGGTTACGGCGGCGCTCGTCAGGCCATCCCACACCCTTTTTCAGCAACCTGCCAGCGCGAACGGCGTCGCCCCGGCTCCCCCGGGGCTGGAGCTGCCGACCGCGTCGCTTTCCTCAGCGTGAGGACAACCCGCCGGATGCGCGCTTCCTGGCCGCGCGCAACGCCAAGCCGGCCGCGACCCCGATGACCAGGAGAATGCCGACCGCGGCGAGGAGCGGAATGGGCTTGGCGACCGCCACGCTTTCCCCGACGACGACGAGGCCAACCGCGTAGATCGCTTCCGCGATGGCAATCGCGGCCACGAATTTCAGGAACGGGTAATGCACGCCGCCGAAGAGATATCCGGGGACCTCGGAGGGAACCGCGATACAGAACAGGAGCACAGCCCAGAACTTCATTCGCTTCGAAAGGAACTTCTCATACTTCTCGAGCGTGTCTTCGTAACCCATACGAACGAGTAGCGGGCGCGCGAGCTTTCCAATTCCGAACGCCGCGATGGCCCCCGCGATCCATCCGCACCAGAGAAGCAGAAACGTGACGAGTTTCCCCCAGACCAGGCTCGCCGGAGGCACGAGGACCGCGCTCGAGGTGAACGCGAGCATCGCGGAGAGGGCGGAGAAGAGGAAAAACACGACCGCGCCCGCGACCGGATGAGCATTCATGATGTCCTTCGCCCAGCCGGTCGTCTGTTCCACGAAATCCTTGAAGGTCGGTGAGAACACGAGAAGCAGCGCCACGAGCAACGCCGCTGCTCCGAAACCAAGCCACGGCCAGACCGCACGCCCTGGCTTACTCGCCAATGATTTCCTTGCCATAGAGAGCCGCGGGTCGGGCGGAAACCCGCCGCGATCGGCGTCCTGGTGCCCATGTGTGCCTGCACCTCGACCTCATCGAGACGATTATCGTTCAGGCGGGCGTAGAATCTCGGAGCATGCCCAGGAAGGACCCTCGCGTCGACGCCTACATCGCAAAGTCCCGGCCCTTCGCCAAACCCATCCTCAAACACCTGCGCGCGCTCGTGCATGCCGGTTGTCCGGCCGTCGAGGAGACGATCAAGTGGGGCACTCCCCACTTCCTGTACGAAGGCATGCTCTGCAACATGGCCGGGTTCACGTGTCACTGCGCCTTCGGGTTCTGGAACGGGGCCCTGGCCCTTCCCGGCAAGACCGACGCGATGGGCCACTTCGGCCGCATCACGGCGCTCTCCGATCTGCCGTCGGACAAGGTCATGATCGGCTACATCAAGGAGGCCGCCCGGTTGAATCAGAGCGGAACGAAGCTCCCGCCGAGACCGAAAAGAGTCCGAAAAGCTCTGGCGATTCCGGCGGATCTCGTCGCGGCGCTGAAGAAGAGTCCGAAGGCGCGAGACGCGTTCGAAGACTTCAGCCCCAGCCACAAGCGGGAGTACGTCGAGTGGATCACCGAGGCCAAAGCGGAGGCCACTCGGAAGAAGCGGCTCGATACCGCGATCTCGTGGATGGCCGACGGCAAGCCGAGGAACTGGAGGTACAGGAAGCGGCAGCCCTCCGCATGACGGTCAGGGCGTATCGAGCCCGGGATCCTTCGCTGCGCTCAGGATGACCGGCCAAGAGCCCTACCGGACACGGCACATGCCCCGGTGCCGCGCCGCCTCCGGAACGGAAATTGCAAGCTCTTCGGGCCGAAGGAGGCACCATGACGGTAGCAAAAATCATCGAGCTCGTTGCGTCCTCGAGCAAGGGCTGGGAGGATGCGGTCCAGGCGGCAGTCAAGGAATCCTCGAGGACGCTGCGAGGCATCACGGGCGTGGACGTCCAGGATTGGACGGCGCGCGTCCGGGACGGCAAGATCGTCGAGTACCGGGCAAACGTCAAGATCGCCTTCGGCGTCGAGAAATAAGGCTCGCGGAAGGTCGTCTCGCGCTGTGCCAACATAGGCGCAGTGGATCGCCGCGTCGCGCCGCGTCTCCTGATCGTCCTTTCGGCGACGATGCTCGGGGGCTGCTCGCTGCACCGGCTTCCCGATCCGGCCGTTGCGGCGTGCTCCCCGGAGGATCCCCCGTCGCTCTGGAAGTGCATCTCGGCGATCCCGCGCGAGAGCCGCGAAGAGAGCGCGCTCACGAGCACGCTGCGCGTCTCCGACGCGGCGCGAAAGGGCAAGGACCAGGAGTCTCCTTCCGCCTGCGAGGGCTCGACGCCGCTCGGATTCGCGCCGATTCGGGTCGACATGGAGGCCGGCCGCGCGCCGCTGAACGCCTGGATCGCGCCGCCGCCCGAGGGCTCGAGCCCGATCGTCGTCGTCGTTCATGGCGTCTTCGACAGCAAGCACACGAAATACGTGCGGGTGACGGGAGATCTCCTGCGGCGCCAGGGCTTCGGGGTCGTGATTCCCGACATGCGCTGGCATGGCTGCCTGCTCGACAGGAAGTGGCTGCCGATGCTCGGGATCGAGGAAGGCCCCGACCTCGTCGCCTGGGGCGGCTGGCTGGCGAAGGAGTACCCGGGGCATCCGATCGGGCTCCTCGGCTTCAGCATGGGCGGGACGAGCGTCCTCCACGCGATGGGCGAGGCGGAAGCCGCGGACGTCTTCCGCGCCGGCGCCGTGGCCGTGTGCCCGGCGGCCGCTCTGCCCCGCGTCCTGCAGCACCTCGATGCGAAGCTCTTCTTCGCCGACTCGGGCATGACGATCGTCTTCCGCCGGGAATTTCGCTCGTACCTTCGCAAGCGGACGAAGCACCTGGGCAGCCCGCCGGAAGGCGACACGCGCTTTAAAAGCTTCCTGGACTGGCTGGTCACGGCATTGCCCGAGATCGGCCCGACCGTGCCGGAGTTCCTGGCGCGCGCCGATCCCGCGCCGAGCGTGGCCCGCTCCGGCCGGCCGGTCCTGATCCTGGCCACGGCCAACGACCCGGTGATTCCGGTCTCGGCGAACGACGACCTGGTTCGCGCGGTCGCGCTCAATCCGCGGGCCTTCCTGATCGAGACGCCTTTCGGCGGGCACATCGGACAGCCCGGGACCTTGCCGAAGTGGTTCGCGTCGGTCCTGACGACGTTCTTCCGGTACAGCCCGCGGATATGAGCGTGTCTGGTACGACGATTGCACCTTTCGGGTGCGGAAAGCGTCCATGGCTCTAGAGGAGTATCGAAAGAAGCGGCGGTTCGGCGTGACCGCGGAGCCCAGGGGCAAGGCACCGCGCCGCCGCGGAAAGTCGCTCGCCTACGTGGTTCAGAAGCATCGCGCGACCGCCCTTCACTTCGACTTCCGGCTCGAGTGGAACGGCGTGATGCTCTCGTGGGCCGTGCCGAAGGGCCCGTCGCTCGATCCCGCCGTCAAGCGGCTGGCGATGCCGGTCGAGGACCATCCGCTCGAGTACAACAAGTTCGAAGGGATCATCCCGGAGGGTGAGTACGGCGGCGGCACGGTGATGATCTGGGACCGCGGGACGTGGAAGCCCGAGGTTGGCGACGTCGACGCCGCATTGAAGAAGGGCGAGCTGAAGTTCTCACTTGACGGCGAGAAGCTCGAGGGCTCCTGGGTGCTCGTGCGGACCCGGCGGCGCGGCGAAGGCCGGGCGTCCTGGCTCCTCATCAAGCACCGGGACGAGTGGGCCGGCGAGCGCGACATCGCCGAAGAGCAGCCGCGCTCCGTCGTCTCCAACCGGCTGCTCGTGGAGATCGCGCGGGACGAGGGCGGCAACATGGAGAAGGCCGCGGACGGCGATCCACCGGCGCTCCTGCGAAGGATGCTGGAGGACCCGAAGCTCGTGGCCCCGCCCCGGAAGGGCCGCAAGAAGTCCGTGTGGCACTCGAAGGACAAGAAGGCCATGTCGTGAAGCGCGCGGCGGCCAGGACGATGGCGAAGACGCCGGTACGGAAGCCTTCGGTCCGCTCGAGCGCCCCCGGGCGCGCGCTTCCCGACCTGCCGCGCGGAATTCGCGTCCGGGTCACGCACCCCGACAAGGTGTACTGGTCCGAGGAGGGCTACACGAAGCTCGATCTGCTCGGCTTTTACGCGGCGGCGTTCCCGCACCTGCGCCCGTACGTGAAGGACCGGCTGCTCTCGCTCGAGCGCTGCCCGGACGGGATGGCCGGGCAATGCTTCTTCCAGAAGGAGAAGCCGCAGGGAATGCCCGAGGACACGCCGACGAAGAAGATCCAGCACGCGAAGGGAGTCACCAACTACGTCGTCGGCGGGCTTCTCGAGACGCAGCTCGCGCTGGCCAACCTCGGCTGCATCGCGGTGCACGTCTGGGGAGCGCGACAGCAGAACCCCCGGAAGCCCGACTGGATCTGCTTCGACCTCGATCCCGACTCCGGGCGGTTCAACGACGCGGTCAAAGCGGCCCTCCGGGTCAAGCAGGCGCTCGACGCGCTGCAGCTCGTCTCCTACCCCAAGACGTCCGGCGGAAAAGGCCTCCACCTCTTCGTCCCGATCGCCGCCGGCCCGGACTGCGACGAGGTCCTCGAGTTCGCCGAGCGGCTGGGAACGAATCTGGCGGCGGCGTACCCGAAGGAACTGACCATGGAGTCGCGGATCGCCAACCGGAAGGGCCGCGTCTATCTCGACCCGTTCCGCAACGGGTTCGGCCAGACGGTCGTCGCGCCCTACTCCGTGCGCCGCCGGCCGAAGGCGCCGTTCTCGCTGCCGCTCGACTGGTCGGAGGTCGGGCCGGGCCTCGATCCCACGGAGTTCAACCTCGGCAACGCTGCGAAGTGGCTGGCGCGCCCGGACCCGTGGAAGGACTTCTGGCGCAAGCGCCAGGCGTTCTCCCGCGCCCACCAGGCCGTTCGGAACCTCTAAGGGCTGCGGAGCGCCTCCTGGACGACGCCGCCGAGATCTCCTCCACCCGCGACTACTACCGCAAGATCCTCCCGTTCTACGAGAAGGAGTCGCTCTCGCGGGCGCATCTGGACTTCTGGAGAGGGATCGCGCGCGAGTCGAAGCCGCGGCGGATCCTGGAGATCGGGGCAGGACTCGGACGGATCACGGCCGCGCTCTCGCGCGTGGCGCCGACCGTCGGAGTGGACGTGTCGCTCGAGATGCTGACTCTGGCGCGCCGCCGGCGGACGAGCCGCGCGCTCTTCGTCGCCGCCGACGCGCGGCGCGTAACGTTCGGGCCGGCGTTCGACCTGATCGTGGCGCCCGGCGACCCGATCTCGCACATGACGACGCTCGACGACCGGAAGCGGGCTCTGCGCGCGGTGGCCCGTCAGCTCTCTGCGGCCGGACTCTTCGTGCTCGAGGGCCTCTACCGGCGCCGGCACGAGGTGGCTCAGCCGAAGCGGAGGATCCCCCACGCCGACGGCGTGCTGCACATCGACGAGGCGTGGTTCCCGATCGGCGTGAAGGACCTCTGGCACGCGCGGTACCGCTACCGCGACCGGCGCCGCGACGGCACGGTCCGGACGCTGACGGCGGCGTTTCTGGCGCGGGGGTGGAATCCCGCCACGATTCGCGAGCTGTTCGCCTCCTGCGGCCTCCGGATCGTCGCGATCTGGGGGGATTTCGACCGGCGCCCCTTCGCGCGCACCGCTTCGCGCCTGGTCGTGGTGGCGCGGCGGGCGGGGTCAGGTCTGGACTTTGTCCAGATGGGGTCAGGTCTGGACTTTGTCCAATCGAACCCGTCCTGCGGCTTTGGGACCGGTGACCCCCGAATGGACAAAGTCCAGACCTGACCCCTACGCCGCTCGAGCAACTGATCCGACGCGCAGGGCGCTACGGCCGGCTTTCCCGTTTGCGCCGTGGCTCGAGCCGCCCGTGCAACGCGAGGGCGAGGCCGGCGCGGGAACGCAGCCCGAGGGGCGGGTAGCCGAGCTCCCGCGCGGCGGCGTCTCCGAAGACCGCGGCGACGAGCGTGGGCATGTCGTCGTGGTCGAGGAGGCGGAACAGGATCTGCCGCGTCGCAAGAAGAGTGTGCGGCTCGAGCGCGGGATTGCGCGCTCCGGCCATCCGCATCGCGTTCCCCTCCTGGACGAGGAGCTCCCGCAGCGAGCGCGCCCGGCCCCGGCGCGCGATCGTGGCCGCGCGGAACACGCTGGTCAGGATTTCCTCGCGGATCTCGGCCCGGTCGTATTTCTGGCTCGTCCACAGAATGCCCGTGATCCATCTGCGCTTGAGCAACGCCTGCTCCCCGCGCCGATGGGCGAGCTCAGCCGCGGCGCGGTTGGTCCAGCCTCCTCCGGCGTCGTCGCTGACGACGAGGCCGACGCGAAACTCACCCGGTACCTCGGCGACCACCGCGTCGGCCTCCGCCGCGGCCTGCGCGCCGACCTCATCGGCGCCGATCGCGGCGAGCGCGTCCAGCAATCGGGGCGCGTGGTCCTTGCTCATCGGGTTCGTCGCGGACAGCGGCAGCCGCAGGTCGGAGGTCTTCGGATCGATCATCGTCCGGAGGTACTCCTGGAAGCGCTCGGCGCCGCCCGGAAGACCGTAGAGCTCCCGTTGCTTCGCGAGGAGAGGAACGTATTCGAGCTTCATCGGGCCGTTAACTCTAGCCGCAATTTCTGTGACAGACTGCTGCCCGGGGAGGAAAAACATGAAACGACAAGCGATCGCCGAATGGCGTGGAGATCTCAAGACCGGGAAGGGCTCCCTGACGACCGACAGCGGAGTGCTCAGCCAGACGCCCTACTCCTTCACGACGCGGTTCGAGAGCGAGAAGGGGACCAATCCCGAGGAGCTCGTGGCGGCCGCGCACGCCGGCTGCTTCACGATGGCGCTCTCCGCCGAGCTCGGAAAGGCCAACCTGACCGCGGAGAGCCTGCGCACGACCGGGACGGTGACGCTGGAGAAGCAGGCGGGCGGCTGGGAAGTCGGCGAATCCCACCTCGAGCTCGTCGCGAAAGTTCCCGGAGCCTCGGAAGAGGCCTTCCGGCAGGCCGCCGAGACTGCCAAGACGAACTGCCCGATGTCGAAGCTGCTGAAGGCGAAGATCACGCTGGACGCGCGCCTCGAGAAGTAGTCTGGCCTACCGCGCCCCCTCGACCAGAAACAGGTGGGAGATCATCCGGCGGCAGGAGTAGGCGTGCGTCTTCTCGTCGGCGCCGACGACGATCGAACGGATGGCGGTGACGGCGGTCAGGTCAGAGGGCCCGATGGTCCGCACCAGCTCGCGCTTGCCGGTCGCGACGTCTAAACGCTCGATCCGCGAAGGAACCCCCCCGGACGGGGAGACCAGCACCGAGCGACCGTCGGCGCTCCAGCGAAGGATGAGGTCGTCGGGCGCCGCGCCCGAGACGACACGGGGCCCGCCTCCGTCGACGGGGTAGATCAGCAGGTCTCCGCCGCTCTTGCGGGTGACGATGCTCCGGGCGTCGGGTGAGACGAAGCACTCCAGCGTGCCTTCCGGCGTGACCGCGCGGGGCTTTCCGCCGGCGATGTCCTGCACCCAGCATCGAACGGCGCGGCCCTTTTCGCTGCCCGATACGAGGATTCTCCGGCCGTCCGGGAAGAACTGTCCGATCTCGTGGCTGACGATGCTCCCGCGCTCCAGGCGGCGCGCCTCGCCTACACCCGTGGGATAGAGGACCAGCACCTGGGGCGTCGTCGGGATGGAGGCGAGCGCCCACTTGCCGTCCGGGGAGAGGTCCAGGGCGCTCCCTTCCCCCAGCCGCACGACGTCGGATCCGTCGGTCGAGCGCAGACACGTGGCGTAGTTCGCGCCGACGCTACCGCTATCTTCCGTAAAGAGGAGCGTCCCGCCGTCCGGCGACAGCGCACTGGGGCGGGAGAGGTCGAGCCAGGAGAGGTCCTTCTCGGCTTCCCACCCGGGCTTGAAAACCGGCATCGTGCGGATCTGGTCGTCGCGCGTCGCGATCCACTTTCCGTCGCTCCAGAGGTCCAGAATGGTCAGGCCGCCCGCGCTCTGGAGCGCCAGGCGACGTTGCCCGGCAAGGTTGACGGCATAGACCCGGAAGTTGTTGTACGCGGTCCCGCCCGAGAACAGAACCTCGTCCCCCGAGGCCGACCAGACCAGGCCCTCCAGCCCCCAGTACCCTTCGGACAGGATCTTCTTGTTGCCGGCGAGATCCACGACGGCCACGTCGCCGCGGTCGTCCCACCGGATGGGATGCTCCAAGAAAGCGATGCGGTCCCCGCGCGGCGAAAACCGCGGATTGCTCAGATAGCCGCCGGTCGTCGCAAGGACCTTCCCGGCCGGAAACTCCAGCGAGTCCCTTCCGTCGGCGTCGCGGATGATCGCCAGGTCGGTTCCGTCCGGAGACCAGTCGGCCTCCCGGACGTCGTTGCGGATCTCGCGCGGCGCGGACCCCTCGAGGGGCATCCGCGCGAGCGTGCCCGAGAAGAGCGAGTGGCCGATGTGGCGCGTCCGCGTCAGCACGGCGAGCTCGCCGCGCGATGAGACGGACAGGAGATGGACGTCCCGCAGCCCCCGGCGAATGGCTCCCGGAAAATCCGGGCGGACCGTGAAGATCTCGGGAGTGTTCCCGAAGGGCGCCGAGCTGTAGACAATGGTCTTGCCGTCCGGGGCGAAGCGCGCGTTGAAGATGGGCTGTTGCCGGAAGGTCAGCTGCGCGAAGGTCGGATCGACGGGTCGGGAGCCCAATCCCCGGCGCTGCCCGAGGACGTACGCCCCGGCGATGGCGGCGAGCGCGGCCAACGCCGCCGCCGGAACGATCCATCGTCTCCGGCCCCGCACGGGTGGCGCGGCGAGAGGCCGCCCGGGCGCGGAGACATCCGACAGCGCTTCGAGGTCGAAGCCGAGGTCGTGCGCCGAGTGGAAGCGCTGCTCGGGGTTCTTCTCGAGGCAGTGTCGGATGATGCGGTCGAGCCCCGCGGGAACGTTCTGGTTCGTGACCGACAGCTCCGGCGGGTCCTCCCGCAGGATCGCGGACATGGTGTCGGCGGCCGAGTCGCCGTGGAAGGCACGCTTGCCCGAGAGCATCTCGTAGAGAATCGCGCCGAAGGCGAAGATGTCGCTGCGCGCGTCGGCGGGCTTTCCCCGCACCTGCTCGGGGGACATGTAGCCGAGCGTGCCGAGCACGACCCCGGCCTCGGTGCCCGCCGTCTTCGTGGGGACGTTGGTGTGCGAGCCCTCCCCTTCCGTGCTCGTCAGCTTGGCCAGGCCGAAGTCGAGGATCTTCACGCGCCCGTCGCGGGTCACGAAGATGTTCTCGGGCTTCAGGTCCCGGTGCACGATCCCCTTCTCGTGGGCAGCCGCCAGGCCCCGCGCGAGCTGGATCGCGTAGTCGGTCGCCTTTCTCGGGGAGAGCCGGCCGCCGGACAGGACCTCCCGCAGCGTCTCCCCTTCCAACAGCTCCTGGACGACGTAGGGGGCGCCGTCCTCCGTTCCGATGTCGTGGACGGCCGTGATGTTCGGGTGGTTCAGGAGGCCGGCGGCCCTGGCCTCCTGCTCGAAGCGGCGCAGGCGCTCGGCGTCCGAGGAGAACGTCGCCGGAAGGACCTTGATCGCCACTTCGCGGCCGAGCCGCGCGTCGCGGGCCCGGTAAACCTCCCCCATCCCTCCCGCGCCGATGAGCGAGAGGATCTCGTAGGGCCCGAAGCGCGTGCCCGGTGTGATCGGCATGTGAAGCGAGACGGATTGTAGACCGGCGGCGGCCTCACTCCGCCTGGAGGGCCATGCTCGGACCCGATGCTCCGGGGCGTGTCCGATTCCGGGAAAAGAGGTCGTCTTCGAGATGGGCTCCGACGGCCGCGCGAGGTTCACCCAGCACAGCAACTCTCTGCGCCGGGTGCGGTAGCTACTCCTTCTTGCTGTTCCAGCCCTGCTCGCCGACCTTCCACTTGCCGTCCTCCTCTTCGAGCTCGATCGTCCCGTAGGTGACCTGGTCGAACGACTTCGCCGTCGCCTGGAGCGTGGCCTTCTTGCCGTCCACCTTGAGGCCCGTGTACTTGATCTCCTCGGGCGCCATCTCTTTCAGAAACTCCATCGTCTTCTTCGTATCCATTCCCGACTCTTTGATCTCCTTGTCGATGTCTTCGAGGGCCGCCTTCGTCACGGTCTTCCGGTAGCCCTCGTAGTCTCCCGCCTTCAGGGCCTTGAGCTGGGCCTCATGGGCCTTCACCTGCGGGGTCTTCGAGAGGTCCTTGTCCGCCGCGAGCATGGGCGCGCACAACGCGAGGGCGAGAAGGACGGAGAACGATGCGGATCGCAGCTTTGGCATGGTCATGCAAACTCCCTTCTGAAAGAGGAACTCGGAAAGACCCGACCTTTGGTGCCAGTATCCCTCAGAGCCGGCTGCAACCTTTTCCCCCGCGCCCGTGTCGTGAACGGAAGGAGGATGCCCATGTCCGCAGTCCCCACATCAGCCGTGGCTTCTTCGCTCGAGCTGCTCCGCGAGACCTTCGAGGGCCCGGCCGGCCCCTCGACCTACTTCATCGACAACGATCCGAAGGCCGGTTTCTTCGGGGCGGTCGACGCCTTGACGGCGGCCGAAGCCTCGCGGCCGACACGGCCGAGCGGGCCCACGATCGCAGCCCAGGTCTTCCATGCCGGCTTTCACCTGGACATGTCGACGGCGTGGCTCCGCGGGGACCGCGCCGATCGGGACTGGGCAAAGAGCTGGGAGCTCGGAAAGGTCGACGACGCCGCCTGGGCCGCCCTGCGGCAGCAGTTTCGGGGCCAGTACGAGGCGTTTCGGCAGGCCGTCGCCCGCGAGCCGGCGGCCGGGGGCGAAAGCCTTTCCACGGTCATCGGCGCGATCGCCCACGCCGCGTATCACCTCGGCGCCGTCCAGCAGGCCCTCGCGACTTCGGTTCCGCGATGACCTATTGGCCGCGCCGCTCTCCGAACCGGCGGTCCATCACCCGGCGGTCGAACACGACGGTGTTCGGGTCCAGGACCGAGGAGGCGGCGCGGCGCTCGGCGGCTCGGCGGTCGAGCTGGCGGCGCTCGAACCCCAGGGCGGCTGCTCCGTCGAACCCCTTTGCGGCGTCCATCGGGACCGCGGCCGGCGCGGTGACGGGCGCGGCGGCCGGCGCGGCCCCGGGCGGCCGGACGGCGTAGGGAGAGGGCTGCGGGTCCTCGCCGAGGGCGATCTCGAGGTCCGGGCGCGTGCGCGGGTCGGAGACGTCCTGCACGAGCCAGCTCTCGAGCGCTTCGGTCGGCATGTCGCGCGTGGCGTTGACCGCGGCGACGATGCGCCGCGCGTCGGCGCTCGTGCGGCCGCGGACCACGATCGCGCCGCTGGCGTCGCGGATGTAGCGGCCGTCCTGCCGCCAGGGCTCCGGCGAGTGGTAGGTCTCGAGCTCGTCTTCGGGAAAGGGATCGGCGGGATCCCCGGTGTAACCGGGTTTCGTGCTCATGGGGGCGCGACGCGCACTGTTTCCATTATGGCACGGCGCGGCGCTTTCGCGGTCCTTCGAGATCGAGCTCCCAGGTCTGCGCGACGAGGTCCTGACCGGAAATGCGATTCGGCTCGGAGCGCACCAGACGGAATCCCTGCCGCTCGTAGATGCGGCGCGCGGCCGAGAGCACGCTCTGGGTCCACAGCGTGATCGTGCGGTATCCGGCTCGGCGCGCGAAGCGCGCGCACTCCGCGACGAGGCGTCCGCCGATGCCGAAACCGCGCGCCGACGGCTCGACGTAGAGGAGGCGCAGTTTGGCGACGGTCTTCGACTTGCGGACCAGGAAGACCGAGCCGACGATCTCGCCGTCCTTCTCGGCGATCCAGCAGCGCTCCCCGAGGGCGTCCGACGCGGGCACCAGCGCCGGATGGTATGCCGACTGGGGTCCGACACCTTCCTCGGTCGTCGGCAGGGGTGTCGGGCGCGCGGACCCGACCTGACCCTGCCGGTCTGAGGGGAACCTATTTTCAGGACTCGCGTATGGATCAGGTTATGGACTCGATCAAGAAAACGGCAAGGCTCGCGGGAATCCTGTATTTGTTGGGCGCACTCACCGCCCCCTTTGCCCTGATCTACGTCCCCGGCAAGCTGCTCGTCCCGGGAGACGCAACGGCGACGGGCAATCACCTTCGGGCATTCGGCACGCTTCTCCGCATGGGCATCGCGGCCGAGCTGCTGGGCTTCACCGTGTCCATTTTCGTCGCTTTGGTTCTTTACCGCCTGTTCAAGGCTGTCAGCCAGAAGAATGCGCTGGCGTTGTTGATCCTGTCCCTGCTCTCGGTCCCGATCTCGCTTCTCAACATGCTCAACGAGGTCGCAGCCCTGAAGCTCGCCGCCGGCGCCGCCAACTTCCTGTCGGTATTCGACGCACCTCAGCGGGATGCCCTGGCGTATCTGTTCCTCAGTTTGCACGGGCACGGATTTACCGTCGCGCAGATCTTCTGGGGTCTGTGGCTATTCCCGTTCGGGGTTCTCGTCATTCGATCGGGCTTCATCCCCCGCTTCCTGGGCGTCTTGCTGATCATCGCGGGTGTCGGCAATCTGGCCAGCGCGGTTACCGCCCTCGTTCTACCGCAGTACGTGGATCGAGTGTCCCCGTTCGCGACGGCTCTTGCGTTCGGGGAGATGCCGATAATTTTCTGGCTCTTGATCTGGGGCGCCAAGCCGCAGCCTGCCGCAGCCCAGCCTTCCTAGGTGGACTGACCCTTCCAGCTCCCCGCGGGCAGCCTTCTTCATGCCGGCTGCCGCCGCGGAGGCGCCGAAACGCCTTTGACGATCAGCCACACGGCGAGCAGCACCTCGAAGGCGAGCATCGGCAGCCACATGAGCTCCGTGATCGGGCTGCCGAGGACGCCTATGAGCTGGAGGGGAACGCACACCACGACCAGGACCGACGCGACCACGCCCAGCCACGCCAGCGCAGCGGGAATCATCCGCCCTCGCAGCAGGAGATAGGCGAAGAGCGTGCTGCCGACGGCGAAGAAGGTAGCGGCGAGGTTCCCGCTCGTCTGTGGCACGTTCAACATCAAGGCGCCGAGCGCGTTCGCCGTCGCGGAGTCCGGCGCATCGGCTCCGGCGGCCGTGGCGAGCCACGCCTTCTCCAGCAACGTCGGTATGGAGACCGCACTAATCACGCCCTCGGCGACGCGACAGGTCAGGCCCAGCATCGCGAGGTCGGAGTCCTGGTCGCGTGTGATCGCGTACAGCGTCACGGCCAGCACCAGGGCGCAGAAGCAGCCGATCAGGGCCAGGACGAAGGCCAACCGCATCTGGGACGCATGCTGGGCGATGTTCGCGAGCTTTGCAGCGGTTCCCTCCCCGCTGGATGCCCGGCCTTCCAGGAGCATTGCGGGGAGGGCCGCGGCAATGTAGATAAGGAATGCGAACCCGGCGACTCGGGCGTTCGTCCGGCAAGTCATGTGGGCTTCTCCTTTCGCGAAAGAAGGGGCTTCTTGATGGATCCATACGCGCCCCGGCGCCCCGTGTTCCCACTTTCTCGAACATTCCCGGGAACAAGCGAGCCTGTACTACGTAGGGGTCGAAAGGAGGTACCCCTATGCTTCGCTCCGCCGCCCTCCTCACCTGCACGGTCCTGCTGGCGAGTCCCAGCATTGCGCAGTCGAAGCTCGAGGCCACCGACATCGCCACCCACCCCTTTTCGGCCGACGCTCTCGGGGCGCAGCGCGCACGAGGCCCGGAAGTTGAAGGTCCAGCTCGCGCGCCGCGGGGGCACCGCCGAAATGCGCATCTGCGGGGGACCGCGTAACGACCTCAAGATTACGATCCGCATCCCGTCGGACACCGATCTGCACGCCCGGGTCCCCTTCGGCGAAGTGAACGTCGAGAACGTCACAGGCAACCAGGACGTCGAGCTCCACGCCGGCGAGCTGACCGTCGACGTGGGCGACCCGAATCATTACTCGCTCGTCGACGCGTCCATAGTCACCGGGGAGCTGGATGTCGCTCCCTTCCGCGAGTCGCACGGAGGACTCTTCCGCTCGTTCCGGACGACTGGAAGCGGCCGATACCGTCTGCACGCCCACGTCGGCGCGGGTGAGCTCACCTTGCGATAGAGCGTCCGGTGCCCCGTTTCTAGCGGCTTCGGATGCTGTCCCGCATGCAGGTTGAGGGGGTCAGCGTTTCCCGGCGGCGATCGTGATCTTGAACCCGTCGGGGTCGGTCAGAGAGATGTCGCGCACGCCCCAGGGCTCGTCGGTCGGTCCCTGGTCCAGCCTGCCGCCGTTCGCCTCGATCCGCTTCGCGAGGTCGTCGACGTTCTTCGTCGTCATGCAGAAGATGCGGAAGCCCTCTCCCTTTTTCCGGTCGCGTCCCTTCTTCCAGTCGTCCTGCGCGATCATGAAGGACACCTCGCCGGCCCGGAGAGAGACGCCGACGACCCTTCCTGCGTCCTTCCAGGTCTCCTCGACAGCAAACCCGAGGACGTCGCGGTACCACGCGAGGCTCTTCTCTAGGTCGTTCACCGTGAAGCTCGGCGACGCATCGCTCAATGCCAGCGACCGCGTTGCGGTGCCGGACTTTCTGGGCGCGGCCTTCGCCTTGGCGGGAGATTTCTTCTTCGCACGAACGGTTTTCGCGGGCTTTCTTGCAGCCATGTCTTTGCCTCCAGGGGGAGGAGGTTATCAGGACTGACCCAACTCGCTCCGATTCTCGGTCAGGAAATGTCGGAAGCCTGTCTCCGGAGGCGTCCTGCCGAGTTGCCGCAGCATGTGGACCACCTGGCCGCGGTGATGAGTCGAGTGAGTCAGGATGTTCTGGATGAGCTCTCCCAGAACGTACGAATCTCTTCTCGAGGGGCACTCCCGGGCGATCCGCGTCTTCGACGCGTTTCCCCTGTTGCGAGCCGACGGCAGCGTTCTCTACTGTCTGGCGCTCGAGTACGCGAAGCACGGCGACCTGCGGTCCTATCTCCAGCGCACCGGGAAGGGGTGGGCCGAGAAGACCGCGCGGCGCGAGATCGCGGGGATTCTCGAGGTCCTCGGAAAGCTCCATCGAGGTCAGATGCTCCACCGAGACCTGACTCCGATGAACGTCTTCGTCTGCGACGGCGTGAGCTTGAAGCTCGGGGACTTCGGCATCGTGCGGCATCAGAGCGATCGGCGTGGCATCGACGCGCGCACGTTGAACCCGTGGGGAGTCCCGAGCGACATCCTCGCGGGCACGGCCCCCAAGTGGCAGGCGCGCGACGACGTCTATCAGGTCGGGCAGCTCCTGGGAATGCTCGTGAAGGGAACCGCGGCGGCCCGGATTCGCACCGGCGAGGTCCGGCGCCTGCGCTGCACCGATCACCTCAAGGAGATCGTCTATCGCTGCATCGGCGAGCGCCGGAAGCGGTACGAGAGCGCCCAGGAGCTGATCGACGCGCTGACCCATCCGCCCGCAGCGCTGAAGGTCGGACGGCTGCGGACACTCAAGGGAGCACATCTCGCCTTCACCGGCATCCTGACCAGGCGCCGCAGCGAGGCCGCCCGCGCCGCGCGCCGAGCCGGAGCGATCGTCCACGGCGCGCCTTCTGCTCGAACGACCGTCGTCGTCCGAGGCCGGCCGAACCCGCTTCAGGCCGCCGGCAGAGACGCGGGCATCAAGCTCATCCAGATCAAGCACCTTCGCGAGAAAGGGCACCGGATTACTCTGTTGAACGATACGCAGTTCTGGCGGCTGGCGGGCCGAAAGTTGCGCTCGGCTGGAGTCGGCTCGCCGCGCGGCTAGCCTCCGTCCGACGTTCCGGGCCCGTTGCCTCCTGGCATTTTTTGGCATACGATTGATTTGCGCCTCGCGCCGCCGGCAATCCCGCCTCCGTACGACGAAGCGACATCAGGAGTCTCAGGATCATGGACAACCCCGCAGTGGAGAGAAGGTTGGAAGTTCGATTCGATGAGCGGGAGGACTGGGGTCGAGGCCTCTGGGTCTCCCACTTGTATAACGTCACTGAGGCCGCCGATTTCGTCGCGGGTCGCGGGAAGGCGAAGACGTTCGATTCGGCGCTCCTCGTCGTTGCCGTTCAGACTCCCCGATGGGGCGAGCCTCGTGCCACGTATGACGGCGCTCAGCAGCTTCCCGAGGTGGCCGCGATCATGGCCTCCCATAAGGACTGGTCCCTCGTGGCCGAGCTGGCCGACGGAAAGTGGACGGCGTCCTTCCTGGCGGGCGGGACGGTGGTCGGAAGCTTCACCGACGAGCGCGCGTACGAAGCCATCATCAGGGCTTTCGACGGCGCGATCGTCGCGGCCGGGGGCGCTTGGTGGGGCGACGGTCGCAGACCCGGCGCACCGACCTCGGCTTAGACGGGCGCCGCAGCGCCCGCGAGCGCTGACCCGACGCGTACAAACCACTTCTGCGACAATCGTTCAGAGTTGGATCCGCTTCCACGGCTGACCGACGATGGCCTGCTCACCCCGGAGGTCGGGGACTGGGCCGAGGAGAAGTACCAACACGTCCGGTACTACGCTGACCTCTTCGCGCGATCGATGAGCAAGAAGTGGAAGAACCGAGCCTACGTTGACCTCTTCGCGGGCGCTGGCCGATCCCGGATCCGAGGGATGACGAGCATTCTTCCCGCATCGCCAACCATCGCGCTCGGGCTTCCGTTCACGCGCTACGTGTTCTGCGAAGGGGACCCTAAGAAGCTCTACGCGCTGACTCAACGCAGGAGACGCGATTTTGACAAATCGCGCGCGTGGTTCGTTTCTGGCGACGTGAATGAGGCGACCGACGAAATTCTCGCGCAGCTCCCGGTCCCCTCGGACGGGGGCCTCTTGACGTTTTGTCTCGTTGACCCGTACGCTATGTCCAACCTCCGCTTCGAGACGATCCGTCGGCTCTCGGAGCGTTGGATCGACTTCCTCGTTCTCGTCCCCTCCGGCCAAGACTTCCAACGCTGGCGCGAGGAGAAGTACATGGATCCCGCGGATCGCGTCGTCGAGGAGTTCCTCGGGGACCCGAATTGGCGAAAGGCGTGGCACGTCTTTCCGAAGCAGGACCGCAAGAATGGCGCCTCAGAGTTCATCGCCGATCGTTTCGGCCAGCAAATGGCTTCGCTGGGATTTATCTACAAGGGTCTTGATGTGGCGAGGGTCGTGCGCTCGACCGACAAGAACCTTCTCCTCTATCACCTGCTCCTGTTCAGCAGAAAAGAGCTGGGCGCGTCGTTCTGGAAAACAACCTTGGACAACGTCAACCCTCAGAGGGAATTGGGCTTCTGATGTCCGACAAGTCCAGCATCGAATGGACGGACGCCACGTGGAACCCGGTGACGGGTTGCACGAAGGTTTCCCCGGGCTGTAAGCACTGCTACGCGGAGACGTTCGCCGAGCGGTTTCGCGGGGTTCCCGGCCATCCCTACGAGCAGGGATTCGACCTGAAGCTCTGGCCGGGGCGGCTCGCCGTTCCGGCTCGCTGGAAGTCGCCGCGGATGATCTTCGTCAATTCGATGAGCGACCTGTTCCACGAGAAGGTGCCGGATGCCTTCATCGAGCAGGTGTTTCATGCGATGGCCTCGGTGCCAAGGCACACGTTCCAAGTACTCACGAAGAGAGCGGACCGACTTTCCGCGTGGCACGAGTCGCATCAGGAGTTCTGGAACCTTCCAAATGTCTGGCTCGGAACCTCGGTCGAAGATCGGCGCTATGGACTGCCGCGGATTCCGTTCGTGCGCTCACTTCGCTCGGCGGTGCGGTTCCTCTCGGTAGAGCCGCTCTTGGAGGACCTCGGCCCCTTAAGCCTCGACCGGATCGATTGGGTCATCGTCGGGGGTGAGAGCGGACACGGAGCTCGGCCCATGAGGCCGGAGTGGGCTCTCTCCGTCCGTGATCAGTGTGAAGCCGCCGGCGTGCCCTTCTTCTTCAAGCAGTGGGGCGGGGTCCGGAAGAAGGCGGCGGGCCGTACTCTTGCCGGTCGGACCTGGGATGAGATGCCGTCTCGTATCGCATCGGCGTTCGCGTAGGAGGGCGATCCGGAACCATCAGAGTCAGGATGGGAGAAAGCGGGTCCCACGGCGCGGCCGGTAGAACTCTCTTGCGCTCGCGCTTTCTCTTGCCTATTTCGTCGAGGGTGGATCTTCGGGTGCGACAGCAACGACCGGTTTCCTGCCGCCCCACTCGTCTTGCTTGTCCTTCAGGTACGCAATGGTCTCGTTTATTGCGTCCACGGTGTGGACCCAACCCAAGCCCGAGTTCTCGATGAAGGTGATCCGCGGCTGCAGCGGGTTCAAGCTGTAAGCATTCTCGGCGTACGGTACGTAGCCGTACACGATTCCGATGAGAACCGAAGAGAGCTGATGCTTTGTGCCCGGAATCGCAAGACCTTCAGGACGCAGGATCACAGGCCCCCCGCTGTTGCCCGGAAAGACGTTCGCGTCTACCAAGAAGGTTTTGGAGTTGCTCGAGTAGGTATCCCTCAGCCGGGCGACGACTCCCCCCCTTACGATTACGGTGTTGCGGGTGTCTCCGACCAATCCCAGTGGGAAACCGAGCACGTAGATGCCGTCTCCATCGGACACCCCGAGAACATCCTTCATTTCCAAAAGTGTCGCCGCTTGCCCGTCGTTCTGGAAGAACGCCGGATGTAGCCCATTCTTCTCAAGCATGGCTGTCGAAAGGGTCGTCGCGGCGACGTCGACCTCGGGATCGGGATGGGCAACGAACACCGGCCACCCTGTGGGTGCGCGGGTCGCGATTGGAAACTCGACCCAGCTCTCGCGGTCTAGGCTATTGAACCGTATCAACGCCGTGTCGCCGATTCGTTCAGCGACGTGCCGATTGGTGATTAGGAACAGCTGGTACTTGCCCGGCTGCCCTTCCGGAACTGGATCGCCTGTCCTGAGCCCGTAGTAGAAGCCGGTTCCGAAAAAGGCCTTCTTGCCTTCGGCGTTGATCTCGCCGACTGCGACTACCGCGTCCAGGAAAAGCGGTGGAAGGAGCCCCACGCTGGGCGAGTCTAAGACTTGTCAGCGAACGGTTGCCCTCCGACCGCCACTCCAGCACATGCACCCTCAAGGCCAAGAAACGGAAGCGCCTGATCTCTCAGGCGCTTCAGGCAGTTAGCCGCGAACGAGTTGGAGCGGGAAAGGGAGTGTCGACCCCCTTGTACGCGATCTGTCTCTAACTACACCCGCTCGTCGCGCCGCAGTTCAGGCACTTGTAGCACGCCGCTGACCGCACCATGATCGAGCCGCACTCGTGGCAGGCCGGGGCGTCGGTGGACGTCTCGAACATCAGCTTCAGCGTCTCGGAACCGCCCGCCCGCGCGGCCACGGCCTGCTCGGTCACCGGCACGGGTCCGTTCGCGCCGGTGTCGCGGGCGATGATCCCCACGGCCTCCTTCTCCTCGGCGGTCATGAACTTGGAGGCGAGCCACTTGAAGATGTAGTCGATGAGCGACTTGGCGATCGGGATCTCGGGGTTCTTGGTGAAGCCCGAGGGCTCGAACCGCACGTGCGAGAACTTGTTGACCAGCGCCTCGATCGGCACGCCGTACTGGAGAGTCAGCGAGACGGCCGTGGCGAAGGCGTCCATGAGGCCGGAGATCGTCGAGCCTTCCTTGGACATCCGCAGGAAGATCTCGCCGGGCTTGCCGTCCTCGAAGAGACCGACCGTGACGTAGCCCTCGTGTCCGGCGACCGAGAACTTGTGAGTGATCGAGCGGCGCTCGTCGGGAAGCTTGCGGCGGAAGGGCGCCGGCACCGGGGGCGTGGCCTTGCCCACGTACTCGAGCGAGGTGCGCGCGGTTGGGGTCTTGGAGTCGGACTTCGAGGCCGCGGTGTTCAGGGGCTGCGTGCGCTTGCAGCCGTCGCGGTAGATCGCGATCGCCTTGAGCCCCTGCTTCCAGCCCTCCATGTAGACGCCGGCGATGTCCTCGGGGCTCGCGTCGGGCGGCAGATTCACCGTCTTCGAGATCGCGCCGGAGAGGAAGGGCTGCACGGCCGACATCATTTTCACGTGGCCCATGTAGTGGATCGAACGCGTGCCGTTCAACGCCCGGAACGCGCAGTCGAAGACCGGCAGGTGCTCGGGCTTGAAACCCGGCGCGCCCTCGATCGTGCCCTTCTCGTCCACGTAGTCCACGATCGTGTTGATCGCGCCCTCGCCGTACCCGAGGCGCTTCAACGCGAGGGGCACGGTCTGGTTGACGATCTTGATCGTGCCGCCGCCGACGAGCTTCTTGTACTTGACGAGCGCGAGGTCCGGCTCGACCCCCGTCGTGTCGCAGTCCATCATGAATCCGATCGTCCCGGTCGGCGCGAGCACCGTGACCTGGCCGTTCTTGTAGCCGGCCTGCGTGCCCGACTCGAAGGCCGCGTCCCAAACGGCGAGCTGCGCCTTGTAGAGCTCCGCCGGGACGCCCCGGGTCGGGACCTCGTAGGCCGCGTGGCGGTGCATCCCGATGACCTCGAGAAAGGCCTCGCGGTTGGGCGGGTAGCCGGCGAAGGGGCCGAGCTCCGCGGCGACCCGCGAGGACTGAAGGTACGCCTCTCCGCACATGAGGGAGGTGATCGCGGCCGAGTGCGCGCGTCCGTCCTCGGAGTCGTAGGGAACTCCCGCCGCCATCAGCAGCGCGCCGAGGTTGGCGTAGCCGAGGCCGAGCGGCCGGAACTTGTACGAGTTCTCGGCGATCGCGGGCGTCGGGTACGAGCAGTTGTCGATGAGCATCTCCTGCGCCGTGATCATGACGTCGACGGCGTGGCGGAACGTCGCCACGTCGAAGGAGCCGTCCTCGACGTTGAAGAACTTCATCAGGTTGAGCGAGGAGAGATTGCACGCGCTGTCGTCGACGAACATGTATTCGGCGCAAGGATTCGACGCGTTGATCCGGTGCGTCGACTTGACCGGGTTCCAGCGGTTGATCGTCGTGTCGTACTGCATGCCCGGGTCGCCGCAGACCCACGCGGAGTCCGCGATCCTGCTCATCAGGTCGCGCGCCTTGTAGGTTTTGTAGGGCTGGCCCGTCAGGACTTCCTTCGTCTGCCACTCTCCGTCCTTCTCGACGGCTTCCATGAACTCGTCGGTCACGCGGATCGAGTGGTTCGCGTTCTGATAGAAGATCGACGCGTACGCCTCGCCATTGAACGAGCCGTCGTAGCCGGCGTCGATGAGAGCCCAGGCCTTCTTCTCTTCGTTCGCCTTGGAGATGACGAACTCCTCGATGTCGGGATGGTCGATGTTCAGGATGACCATCTTCGCGGCGCGCCGGGTCTTGCCGCCGGACTTGATCGCGCCGGCGAACGAGTCGAAGCCCTTCATGAAGGACAGCGGGCCCGAGGCCGTGCCGCCGGCCGAGAGGCTCTCGTGCGAGCCGCGGATCGAGGAGAGGTTCGACCCGGTCCCCGAGCCGAACTTGAAGAGCATGCCTTCGGTCTTGGCGAGCGAGAGGATCGAGTCCATCGAGTCGCCGCAGGAGTTGATGAAGCAGGCCGAGCCCTGGGGCTTCTTCTCGATCCCGACGTTGAACCAGACGGGGGAATTGAAGGACGCGACCTGGTTGACGAGGATCGCGGCGAGCTCGTCGTGGAACGCGTCGCGGTCGGCGGCGGTCCGGAAGTACCCGCCCCGCTCGCCGTACCCGGTGATCGTTCCCGCCACGCGCTCGATCAACTGGCGCACCGAGGTTTCGCGCTCGGGGGTGCCGAGCCGCCCGTGAAAATACTTCTGGACGACGATGTTCGTCGCGGTCTGCGACCAGGACCTCGGGACCTCGACGTTCTTCTGCTCGAAGATCGTCTCGCCCTTCTCCGACACGATCGCGGCCGTGCGCAGCTCCCACTCGATCGCGTCATAGGGCGAGATCGTCGGGTCCGAATAGATCCGCGGAAACTTCAGCCCCTTGAGAGTCCTGCCCGCCTCCCGGGCTTCTACCCCGGCGGCCTCTTTCATCCCCTTCTCCGTCGCACTCATCCCCCCTCCTCCTTCTTGAAGCGAATGCTCCGCCCCGAAGCCCTGAACCCTGGCTGCCCGGATCCTGTTTCTAGCGATGCGGAGAAACCGCCAGTGTTGCCCTTGAGCCTAAGTCCGGCGGGAATTCGGAGTCAAGGAAAAACACCACATGTAGTGGTGCCGGCGCTGGAAGGCTCATGGAATGGTGGCACGGCGATTGCTGTTACCACCCGTGTGACACGAAGAGTTGCTAGCCGGCATCAAACCGACATGTTCGGAAAAACCGAAAAGCCCAGAAACGCCCGGGTTTCCCACCGTTCCGTGTTCGACGTGAACGGGGCGCGCCTGGCTATCGGCCATTTCAACCGGCCGCTCGCCGCGGACGAATGCTCGCTCCTCACGCGGGTCTGGGAACACTCGGGGCTCCCGGAGGTAGAGGACTTCGAGGTGTCCGACCGACAGGTCTCTTTCCTGACCCGGCCCCCGAAAGTCGACGCGACGTGGCGGTCGATCGAGTCGCTGCTCGCCGCATCTCCCTCATTGGCCAAGGCTTCCTGACACAGTTGCGCCGGCGGACCCCGGCAGACCATAATGTCGGCTGAGGAGAACATAATGTCCACGACCATGGAATCCAATCCGACTCCGATCACGACGGAAACTCCCGGCCCTCTCCTGTCCCTGACGGAGGCGGCGATCGCGAAGGTCAAATATTTCGCCGGCACCATGCCCGACTCGGAGGGCAAGCCCCTCCGGATCTCCGTCCAGGGCGGCGGCTGCTCCGGCTTCCAGTACGGCTTCACCTTCGACGAGAAGAAAGAGAACGACACGGTGATCAGCGCCGGCGGCATCGAAGTCGTCGTCGATCAGCAGAGCGCGACGTACCTCAAGGAATCGAAGGTCGACTACGTCGAGGACTTTCGCGGCGCCGGGTTCTCGGTGACCAATCCCCAGTCCACCGGCGGGTGCGGTTGCGGCAAGTCGTTCAGCGCTTAGAACCCGCTTCGTTCGCAAAATCAAAGAGCCCCGCGTGAGCGGGGCTCTTTTATTTGAAGCGCAAACCCTAGAACCGCACGACCGCGCTGAACTGGTAGCCACGCGGGGCGGGAGGATGGTGCCCGATGCGCAGGAAGAAGGCCGTCCGCCCTCCCGCTCTACGCCGCCGTTGACGCCCTCTTCACGGTCCTGCTCGGGCCGGCGTGGCGGGCCCTGCTCGCCGGCGGCGTCCTCGTCACGCTCGTGGCGACGGCGTACGTCGCGCGCGTGGCGCGCAAGGCGCTCGACTCGGAGCGGGATGACGAGCGGCCAGTTGTATGATCCCCCTCCCGCGGGACTCTCGGCGGCGCCGAGAATCGAAAGGAGAAGGGATGCGATCGATCTTCAGGCAGGGGGCCCTGTCCGGCTTGGCGCTCGCGTTCGTGGCGGCCTTCGCCGCGGCCGCGGAAAGGCAATACGACGGCGAGGTCGAGCGGCTGATCGCATACACCAACCGAAGCTTCGGCGACTTCCGAAAGGCGATCCGAAGCGATTTCAAGAACGCGAAGATACGGTTCAACGGCATCGAGACCGAGGTGTCCGGTTACGTCAAGGACACCGCCGAGGCCGGAAAGCGGCTCGCGAGCCGGGTGTCGTCGGACTACGCGGCGGTCCCCGAGGCCACGGATTTCCTCGAGCGGTTGAAGACCGCCGACGCCTTCGCGAAAGAGAACCCCGGGATCTCCGGCGCCAAGAACGAGTGGGATCTGCTCATCCCCAATGCCGCGAAGCTGGCGGCCGCCTACGGCATCGACTGGAACACCGCCCCGGAGACCTGGCAGGCTTCGCGGGTCCCGGACGACACGCTTGCCGGGGAAACGGCAAGCCTCGAGACTCACGCCAGGGCATTGCACAAGGCCGTCGACGAGGCGTCGAAAACGGCGTGCCTCGACAAGGGGCGCAGGAAGGTCCTGGAGGGACAGAGCGAGACGCTGGTCTCGTCGGCCAGCGCGCTGAAGAAGACGGTTCGCGGCGCGCGCCCGGCACTCGCCGCGCTCGCGAGCGTCAAGGACGCCGTGCGCGACCTCGGCTCGCGCCTTCACTCCGACGGCATCGCGGACGCCGTCTCGGGACCCTGGGGCCGGGTCGAAGATTCGGCCGGGAAGCTGGCCGGAATGCTGGAGACGCCCGCCGTCCCTTAGGACTCCCGGTCCCGAGAGCCGCCTTTACGACGGCAGCTTTTTCTTGGCCACGTCGAGCGTGTTGAGGACTTGCGGCTCTCGCTGCATGACGTTCACGCCGTAGCCCTTCTTGGTGATGAATTCCACGTCGACCTGCTGAAACGGGGTGCCCTTCGGGAGCAGCTCCTTGCGGTAATGCCAGACCTCGCGCCAGTTGTTGCCGGGGTCGGGGGCTCGGGTTCCGGGGCCGCCGAACTGAGCGGAGACCGTCGCTCGCGTCGCGGAGGACGCCTTGCCGGCGAGCGCGCGTTGCGCGTTGGCCGCGTCCTGCGAGCCCTCGGTCGAGAGCCCAGCCGAGTCGGCGACGTCCTCGCCCGTCCGGATGGGCTTGCGCCCGGCGTAGGTCGGAGGCCCGAGGAGAACGAACACCATCCCGCGGTCCGTGACGCTGCCGCGCCGTTTCTCGTCCTGGACGAAGTTCGCGTCGGCGAACGCGACGCGCCGCTCGAAGGTCGTGCGGAACGTGTTGTCGCTCGTGCCCGGCCGGGGATTGCGCGCCTCCCAGAACTTGTCGATGAACTCGACTCGTTCCGATCCGGCGGCGAGCTCCGACCACTGGCGCTTCTCGGCGGACGTCATCAGCCACTTGATCGGGCCCTCCCCCCACCGCTCATCCGGCGGCGCACCCAGGTTGGCGGGCGCCTTGAACTCCTGGTAGGCGGTGAAGAGAGACGGCGCGGCGTCGAGGTCCGCGGGAGGCGCCGTCTTCTTTCTGGCCGCCTCGAACGCGGCGACGGCCTTCTTCGAGTACATCGCGGGATCTATCGTCGCGCCCGGATTGGCCTGCAGGAAGGCCGCGAAGTCGGCCTGGGCTTTCTCGGCCTCGCCCAGGTTCGCGTCGCACACGCCGCGGTAGAACGCGACCGGTCCCTGGAGCTGGCTGCGGACGCTCTCGTTGCCCGGTTTGACGGACTCCGTATCGAGCGCGTCGAGCGTCTTGCGCGCGTCCTGCCAGGCGCTCGCCTTGATCTGCTGTTTGGCGGTTTGAAAGAGCTCGGGAATGGTCTGGGTAGCCTGGGCGGCGAGGACCCCGGAGAGGAACAGGGCGGCGAGGAAAAGCACCGAGCGCTTCATGGCAGGACCTCCGCCGCCGATTCTACGTCCGGGTGCGCCCTCCGGCGCCAGCGATTCGGGACCGGGCCTCGGCTTCCCCTGCGGGCAGGTCGACTTCCCCTGCAGGGCGGGAGGGAGTTGCAATATATTGCCCTCCCCGTGGCGCAGATCTTCCACCGCAGCACGAATACCATCTCGCGGGTTTCGGTGTTCGGGGCCGTTTTCTTTCTCGGCCTCCTCCTCTGGCTCTTCGACGCCCTGAACCGCTCCCCCTACACGACCCAGCAGGGGGTGGCCCGGGTCCAGCCGGTCCAGTTCTCCCACCAGCACCACGTCGGTGCCATGGGCATCGACTGCCGGTACTGCCACACGACGGTCGAGCGCGCGGCTTTCGCGAACATCCCGCCGACAAAGACCTGCATGAACTGCCACTCCCAGATCTGGAGCCAGTCCCCGGAGCTCGAGGCGGTTCGGGAGAGCTGGCGCACCGACCGGTCGATCCCGTGGGTCAAGGTCTACGACCTGCCCGACTACGTCTACTTCAACCACTCGATCCACGTCGCCAAGGGCGTGGGCTGCGAGACCTGCCACGGCCGCGTCGACCAGATGCCGCTGGTGTCGCAGCACCCGACGCTCCAGATGAGCTGGTGCCTCGACTGCCACCGGGAGCCGGAGAAGCACCTGCGTCCCCGGGACCAAATCTTCACGATGGGCTACGTGCCCGCCGGCAACCAGGAGGAGATCGGGCAGGCGCTGAAGGCGGAGTACCGCCTCCGGTCGACGTTCGAGCTGACCGATTGCACGACATGCCACAGGTAGATTTCGGATTTCGGATTTGAGATTTGGGACTTGAAGTGAGCGACGGCAGACTGAACATCGCCGAGGTCCGCACGCGGCTCGAGAGCCTGCGGGGGCGGGAGTACTGGCGGAGCCTCGAGGAGCTCCTCGAGACGGAGGATTTTCGCGAGCACCTCCACCGCGAGTTCCGCGTGCCGATCGAGTCGGGCGTCAACCGGCGCGAGCTCCTGACGCTGATGGGCGCCTCGATCGCGCTGGCGGGGCTGACCGGCTGCACGCGTCAGCCGACCGAGAGGATCTACCCCTACGTGAAACCCCCGGAGGAGATCGTCCCGGGCGAGCCGCTGCAATATGCGACGGCGCACGTGCACGGCGGCTACGCGCGCGGCATCGTGGTCGAGAGCTACGAGGGGCGGCCGACGAAGATCGAGGGCAACGCGCTCCATCCGGGGAGTCTCGGCGGCACGGACGTCTTCGCCCAGGCGTTCATCCTCAACATGTACGACCCCGACCGGTCGCAGACGCTGACCGAGCGCGGCGAGATCCGGCCCTGGAGCGCGTTCCTCGCGGCCGTCAAGCTCGCCCTCGAAAAGGAGCACGCGGGCGGGGGGGCAGGACTCTGCTTCCTGACGGAGACCGTCACCTCCCCCACGCTCATCCGCCAGATCCAGGGCGTGCAGAAAAACTTGCCGCAGGCGAAATGGATCTCGTGGGAGCCCGCCGGACGCGACAATGTCTACGAGGGGGCGCTCCTCGCCTTTGGCGAACGCGTCGAGCCGCTGCCGGCCTTCGACAAGGCCGACGTGATCCTTTCGCTCGAGGCGGACTTCCTCGGAAGCGGCCCCGCGATGCCCCGCGCCGTGCGCGACTTCGTCTCGCGGCGCAAGGCGGACCGGATGAACCGTCTGTACGTCGTCGAGTCGACGCCGACGCTCACGGGCGCCAAGGCGGACCACCGGCGGCCGCTGACGCCAGCGCAGATCGAGGACTTCGCGTTCGCCGTCGCCGCCGCCGTGGGAGCGATCCCGTCGGGTCCGCCCGCCGACCCCTTCGCCGCCGCGGTCGCCGCGGACCTGAAAGCGCACCCCGGCTCGGGCCTCGTCGTGGCGGGCGAGTCGCAGCCCGCCGCCCTGCACGCGCTCGCGCACGCCATCAACGAGGCGCTCGGCAACGTCGGCAAGACGGTCGTCTATACGGAGCCTGCCGCCGCCGGAACGCTCGACCAGCACGCCGCGCTCCAGGGCCTCGCCCGCGACATGCGGGACGGCCGCGTCTCCACCCTCGTGATTGTCGGGGGCAATCCCGTCTTCAACGCGCCCGCGGACGTCGACTTCGCGGCGGCGATGAAAAACGTCGAGCTGCGGATCCACCTCGGCCTCTACGACGACGAGACCTCGCGGCTGTGCCACTGGCACGTGGCCGGGGCCCACTCGCTCGAGACCTGGAGCGACGCGCGCGCCCTCGACGGCACGGTCACGATCCTGCAGCCCCTGATCGCGCCCCTGTTCAACGGAAAGTCCGCCCACGAGGTGCTGGCCGCCTTCTCGGATCACCCGGAGCGGTCGGGGCACGACATCGTCAAGGATCACTGGCGCGGACAGCTTCCCGGCGCCGATTTCGAGGCCGCGTGGCGAAGGACGCTGCACGACGGGCTCGTGGAGTCGACCGCATATCCGACGAAGAGCGTGAGCGTGAAGAGCTCTCCGCTGTCTGCCCTCAGCTCTCGGCTCCAATCCGAGATCCGAAATCCGAAGTCCGAAATCGCCCTCACGATCCTCTTCCGCCCCGACCCCACCGTGTGGGACGGTGCCTACGCCAACAACGGCTGGCTGCAGGAGCTCGCCAAGCCGCTGACCAAGCTGACCTGGGACAACGCCGCGCTGATCGCGCCCGCGACGGCGCAGAGGCTCGGCGTCGAGACGGAAGACGTCGTCGAGCTCGCGTTCGAGGGCCGCAAGGTCTCGGCGCCCGTCTGGGTGATGCCCGGGCAGGCGGAAGACTGCGTGACCGTACACTTCGGCAACGGCCGCACGCGGGGCGGGAAGGTCGCCAACGGCAAGGGGTTCGATGCCTACGCGCTGCGCACCACGAGCGCGCTCTGGTCCGGGCCGGGCCTCCGGGTCGCGAAGACCCTGCGCCGGCTCCCGCTCGCGACCACCCAGCACCACTGGAGCATGGAGGGCCGCGCGCTGGCCCGCGCCGTGACGGCGGAGGAGTACCGGCGCGACCCGGGAGCCGTCGCGAAGATGGGCGAGCACCCGCCGGGCCCGGAGGACACGCTCTACCCGAAGCTCCCGACCGGCAGCTACGCCTGGGGGCTCTCCATCGACCTCTCCGCGTGCGTGGGGTGCAACGCCTGCGTCGTCGCCTGCCAGTCGGAGAACAACATCCCCGTCGTCGGCAAGGAAGAGGTCGCCCGCGGCCGCGCCATGCAGTGGATCCGGATCGACCGGTACTACAAGGGCGGCCTCGAGAACCCCGAGACGATCCACCAGCCCGTCACCTGCATGCACTGCGAGAACGCCCCGTGCGAGGTCGTCTGTCCGGTCAACGCCACCGTGCACAGCGCCGAGGGCCTGAACCAGATGATCTACAACCGCTGCGTCGGCACGCGGTACTGCTCGAACAACTGCCCGTACAAGGTGCGCCGCTTCAACTTCTTCCTCTACTCCGATTTCACGACCGAGATCCTGAAGATGTCCCGTAACCCCGAGGTGACCGTCCGCAGCCGCGGCGTGATGGAGAAGTGCAGCTACTGCGTCCAGCGGATCAACCGCGCCCGATACGCCGCCGAGAAGGAGAACCGCCCCATCCGCGACGGCGAGATCGTCACCGCCTGCCAGCAGGCCTGCCCCGCGCAGGCCATCGTCTTCGGCAACATCGACGATCCCGAGAGCCGCGTCTCGAAGGCGAAGGCCGAGAAGCGCGACTACGGCCTCTTAGTCGAGCTCGGCACGCGGCCGCGCACCACCTATCTCGCCCAGCTCACTAATCCCAGCCCCGCGCTCCCCTCCGTGGCCGCCCCCGGGGAGGAAGGACACGGGGCATGAGCGACACGCCGCGCGAGCCCCGCTCCGGAGAGCCCCCGGCCACGCGCTCGAGCGCGATCCTGGCGCCCGGCTACACCTTCACCACGCTCACCGACAAGCTCGCGTCGATCGTGCTCTCCCGGCGCACGCCGAAGGCGTGGTTCTTCGGCGCGGCCGTCGGATTTGCGTTGACGATGGTCCTCCTCGGCGCTCTGGGCTATCTCCTCGTCAAGGGCATCGGCATCTGGGGCGTGAACGAGCCCGTCGGCTGGGGCTTCGAGATCGTCAACTTCGTCTGGTGGATCGGCATCGGCCACGCGGGCACGCTCATCTCGGCGATCCTTCTGCTGCTGCGCCAGCCCTGGCGCAGCTCGATCAACCGGTTCGCCGAGGCGATGACGATCTTCGCCGTCGCCTGCGCCAGCCTGTACCCCGCCTTCCACACCGGGCGGCCGTGGCTGGACTACTGGCTCCTGCCGTATCCCAACACGATGGGGATGTGGCCGAACTTTCGAAGCCCGCTGATCTGGGACGTCTTCGCCGTCTCCACCTACGCCACCGTCTCCCTGCTCTTCTGGTACGTCGGCATGATCCCGGACCTCGCCACGCTGCGCGACCGGGCGAAGAAGCTCTGGGCCAGGCTCCTCTACGGGACGCTGGCGATGGGCTGGCGCGGCTCCGCGCGGCACTGGCACCGGTACGAGACGGCGTCGCTGCTGCTGGCCGGGCTGGCGACGCCTCTGGTCGTATCGGTGCACACGGTCGTGTCGTTCGACTTCGCGGCGGGCATCGTGCCCGGCTGGCACGCGACGATCTTCCCGCCCTACTTCGTCGCCGGCGCGATCTACGCCGGGTTCGCCATGGTCCTGACCCTCGCGATCCCGCTGCGGAAGATGTACGGCCTCGAGGACTTCATCACGTTGAAGCACCTGGACAACATGGCCAAGATCCTGCTCGCGACCGGGCTGATCGTCGGGTACGGCTATATGGTCGAGGCCTTCATGGCCTTCTACAGCGGCAACCCGTACGAGCGCTTCATGATGTGGAACCGGATGCACGGGCCGTACAAGAACATGTACTGGGTCCTGCTCTTCTGCAACCTGGTCGCGCCGCAGGCGCTCTGGTTCCGGCAGGTGCGCCGCAGCATCCCGGCGCTCTTCTGCATGGCGATGATCGTGAACGTCGGCATGTGGCTGGAGCGGTACGTGATCGTGGTCGTGAGCCTCTCGCGCGATTTCCTGCCGTCCTCCTGGGGCATGTACAAGGGCACGATCTTCGACTGGGCGACGTTCATCGGCTCGATCGGGCTCTTCATCGCCCTGCTGTTCCTCTTCATCCGGCTCCTGCCGATGATCTCGATCTTCGAGATGCGGGCGATCCTGCCGGAAGCCAAAGTGCGCGAGGCCGAGGAATGAGCGGCGCGGCGCTCTACGGCCTGATGGCCGAGTTCGAGGATCCGACGGCGCTCGTCGAGGCGGCGCGGGCCGCGCGCGAGGCCGGCTTCACGCGGCTCGACGCCTATTCGCCGTTTCCCATCGAGGCGATGGCCGAGGCCCTGGACATCCACGACCGCAAGCTTCCCGCGGTGGTCCTCTCCGGCGGCCTCTTCGGCGGCCTCGCGGCGTATGCGCTCTGCTACTGGTGCTCCGTCATCGATTACCCGCTGAACGTCGGCGGCAAGCCCTTCCACAGCGCGCCCGCCTTCATCGTCCCGACCTTCGAGACGACGATCCTCTTCGCGGCGTTGGCCGCGGTGTTCGGCATGCTCGCCTTGAACGGCCTGCCGATGCCCTACCACCCGGTCTTCAACGCGCCGCGCTTCGCGCTGGCCTCGCGCGATCGCTTCTTCCTCTGCATCGAGGCGAAGGACCCGAAATTCGACCACGACGAGACCTGGGCGTTTCTGACCAAGCTCGGCCCCAGGGTCGTGATGGATGTGGAGGAGTAGGTGTTCATCCGACGGGGGCTCTGGATCGCTCTGGCCGTGATCAGCCTCGCGGGCTGTCGGAGGGACATGCAGGATCAGCCCAAGTACAAGGACCTGCGCGGGTCGGCGTTCTTCGACGACCAGCGGTCGGCGCGGCCGGTCGTGGAGGATACGGTCGCGCGCGGGTTCCTCTACGCGGATCAACGCTTCCTGACCGGCAAGGAGAACGGGCAGCCGGTCGCGGCGCTGCCGCTTCCCCTGACGCGGGAGCTGCTGGCGCGCGGGCGGGGCCGGTACCAGATCTACTGCTCGCCCTGTCACGGGATGACGGGCAACGGCCTCGGCATCGTCGTCCAGCGCGGTTACCGGCAGCCGCCGGCCTTCCACATCGACCGTCTGCGCGAGGCGCCGGTCGGCTACTTCTACGACGTCATCACGCGCGGCTTCGGCGCGATGATGGACTACGCGGCGCAGATCCCGCCCCAGGACCGTTGGGCGATCGCGGCCTACGTCCGCGCGCTGCAGCTGTCCCAGCGCACGACCCTCGCAGACGTCCCCCCCGAGGCGCGCGCCGCGCTCGAGAGCCCCGGGGCTCCGGGCAAGCCCGCGCCCTTCCCGATCGACGCGGACGACTGGGTAGGCTCGGTGGAGCCGCCCCCGGCGCCCCCCGCAGCGCCCAGGGAGCGCTGAGCGTGGAGTGGAAGAACGATCCCGCCCTGCCGGGCGCCGTCAGCCGCTTCGCGAAGCCCGCCCTCGCGGTCGGCCTCGTCGTGCTCGGCGGCTCGGTGGCGGGCGGGCTCGCCGACGCCGACCAGTTCTTCCGCTCGTACCTCCTCGCCTTCGTCTTCTGGAACGGCCTGGCGGTCGGGTCGCTCGCGATCCTGATGCTCCAGTACCTGACCGGCGGGGCGTGGGGCATCGCGATCCGGCGCGAGCTCGAGGCGGCCACCCGGACGCTCCCGCTGACGGCGGCCGCGTTCGTGCCGATCCTCTTCGGCATGCACCGGCTGTACGAGTGGACCCACGCCGACGTCGTCGCGAAGGACGAGCTCCTCCGCAAGAAGTCCCTGTATCTCAACACGCCGTTCTTCACGCTGCGCGCCGCCGTGTCCTTCGCCGCCTGGATGCTCCTCGCGTACTTCCTCAGCCGGTGGTCGAGGGAGCAGGACACCCGCGCCGACGGCGGCCGCAAGGCGGTCGACCGCAAGCTGCAGCGGCTCTCGGGCGGAGGCCTCGTCGTGTACGCGCTGACCACGACGTTCACGTCGATCGACTGGGTCATGTCGCTCGAGCCGCACTGGTACTCGACGATGTACGGCGTGATTTTCATGGTGAGCCAGGCCCTCGGCGGGCTGGCGCTGGCGACGCTGGCGGTCGTCCGCCTCTCCGGCTTCGAGCCGCTCGCGGGATTCCTCGGCGGCCGCCACCGGCACGATCTCGGCAAGCTGCTGTTCGCCTTCACGATGATCTGGGCGTACGTCACCTTCTCGCAGTACCTCATCGTCTGGTCGGGCAACATTCCCGAGGAGATCGCCTGGTACCTGGCGCGCTTCCGGGGCGGCTGGGGCTACGTAGGCCTGGCGATCCTCCTTCTGCAGTTCCTCCTGCCGTTCCTGCTGCTGCTCTCGCGGCAGGCCAACCGGAACCCGCCGCTTCTCACCCTGGCGGCCGGGCTGCTCGTCCTGATGCGCTTCGTCGACGTCGCGTGGCTCGTGCTTCCGGCCTTCTCCAGAGGCGCGTTCCGGATTCACTGGCTGGACCTCTCTCTGCCCGTCGGGCTCGGCGGCCTGTGGCTGGCGTACTTCGCGCGCAACCTGGCCTCCCGGCCGCTGCTCCCGGTCAACGACCCCGGCTTCGAGGAGGCGCTGGCGCATGGACGCGAATAGGCCGGCCGGCCAGAGCCACGGCGTCGCGGCCGAGCCCGACCGCGTCTCGGCCAAGATCGTCGTCGGGTTCGGCGTCCTGATCATCGGCCTCTGCGCCGTCGCCATGGTCCTGGTCGTGGTCCTGTTCAAGGGCCTCGAGAAGGGCGCCGACCGGAAGGACGAGAAGTCTCTGGCCGCCGCGGGCACGGAGCGGAAGTCCGACGCCCCGCCGCCGCTTCCGCGCCTCCAGGTCTACCCGGTCGAGCACTGGAAGGATTTCCAGCAGGCCGAGCGCGAACGCCTCGCGACCTATGGCTGGATGGACCACTCGAGCGGCGCCGTGCACATCCCGATCGACCGGGCGATGGACCTCATCGCCGAACGAGGTGTCGAGCCGCTGCCGGCCGCGCCGATGGCGATGCCGGGGACGGACGTGGACCGTCAGCCGGGAGCCGTGAGCCGTGGGCCGAAGCCGGGGGCCAGGCCGTGAAGCGTGTCGTCGCGGGACTGGCCTTCGCGCTTCTCGCGACGGTGGCCGCCCAGGCGCAGCCCATGGGCCCGCCTCCGGGCGGCATCATACGGGCCGACGAGACACCCGCGCTCCTGAAGGAGATCGGGATCGACCAGCGCTTGAACGCGCAGATCCCGCTCGACCTCGCGTTTCGCGACGAGACCGGGCGCCCTGTCCGCCTCGGGGATGCGTTCGGAAAGCGCCCCGTGATCCTCGCACTCGTCTATTACAACTGCCCGATGCTCTGCACGCAGGTATTAAACGGCCTCGTCGGGGCCTTGAACGTGATGTCCCTCGAGGCCGGGAAGGACTTCGACGTCGTGGCCGTGAGCTTCGATCCCCGCGAGACGCCGGCGCAGGCGAGCGCCAAGAAGGACGCCTACCTGACGCGCTACAAGCACCCCGCCTCCGGGGCGGGCTGGCATTTCTTCACCGGCGACGCCGCCGCGATCGGGGCCCTGACGAAGGCCGTCGGCTTCCGCTATCGCTACGACGAGCAGCGCGAGCAGTTCGCGCACGCCAGCGCGATCTACGTCGCCACGCCCGACGGACGGCTCGCCCGCTACTACTACGGCATCGAGTACGCGCCGCGGGACCTGCGCCTCGGGCTCGTCGAGGCCTCGGCGGGCCGGATCGGCACGCCGGTCGACCAGGTGCTGCTCTACTGCTTCCACTACGACCCGGCGAGCGGCAAGTACGGGGCCGTCGTGATCAACATCGTTCGGCTGGCGGGCGGGGCGACGCTGGCGGCCCTCGCGCTCGGGATCTGGGTGATGTCCCGCCGCCGCTCGCGGGGGGGCCTGCGCTGATGCCCTTCTTTCCCGAGGAAGCCTCCACGTTCGCGCGCCACGTGGACGGCCTCTACATCTTCCTGATCGCCGTCACGGCGTTCTTTTCGCTCCTGATCGGCACGCTCGTCGTCGTCTTCGCGATCAAGTACCACCGGCGCTCGCCCGACGAGGTCGCCACCGAGGTGCACGAGTCCGGGCTTCTGGAGATCGTCTGGACCGTGATCCCGTTCGGCCTCGTGCTCGTCATGTTCGCCTGGGGAATCAGCGTCTATTTCCGCATCACGCGCCCTCCGGCCAACGCCATCGACATCTACGTGATCGCGAAGCAGTGGATGTGGAAGCTCCAGCATACCGACGGCCACCGGGAGATGAACGAGCTCCACGTCCCCGTGGGCGTGCCCGTGCGCCTGACGATGGCCTCCGAGGACGTCATCCACAGCTTCTACGTGCCCGCGTTCCGCTTCAAGCGCGACGTGGTGCCGGGCCGCTTCTCGACGGCCTGGTTCGAGGCCTCGAAGCCCGGCAAGTACCACCTCTTCTGCGCCGAGTTCTGCGGAACCCGGCACTCCAACATGATCGGTTGGGTCTACGCGATGAAGCCGACCGACTACCAGGCGTGGCTGGCGGGAGGCTCGCCGGGCGAGTCGCTCGCGGCGGCCGGGGCCAAGCGGTTCGTCGAGCACGCCTGCAACACGTGCCACGGCGACCAGCCGGGAGCGCGCGGCCCCTCGCTCGCCGGACTCTTCGGCAAGCAGGTCCCGCTGGCGAACGGCCAGACGGTCGTGGCCGACGAGAGCTACCTCCGCGAGTCGATCGTCAACTCCCAGGCCAGGCTCGTGGCTGGTTACCCGCCGATCATGCCGACCTTCCAGGGGCTCATCAGCGAAGAGGGCCTCCTGCAGCTGGTGGCGTACATCAAGTCCCTCTCGTCGGCGCCTCCGGCCGGCGCCGCCACCTCCGCGGCCCCGGCCCTTTCTCCGGAAAGGAAATCCACACGGCCATGAACACCTCGACGGCTCCGGCCTCGCAACGCGTCCACTACCTGAACGCCAGCTACGGCGTGAAGTCGTGGCTGCTGACGACCGACCACAAACGGATCGCGATCCTGTACCTCATCGGCGTCACAGTCTTCTTCGCGATAGGCGGCGTGGCCGCGGCGCTGATCCGGCTCGAGCTTCTGACGCCGGCGGGCGACGTGTTGCAGGCTGAGACCTACAACAAGATGTTCACGACGCACGGCGTCATGATGATCTTCTTCTTCATGATTCCGGGGATCCCGGGCGTGCTCGGGAACTTCCTCATTCCGCTGATGATCGGGGCCAAGGACGTCGCCTTCCCGCGCCTGAACCTGCTCTCCTGGTACCTCTTCATGATCGGGGGCCTGACCGCCCTCTGGGCCGTCGTGCACGGGGGCGTGGACACGGGCTGGACCTTCTACACGCCCTACTCGACGGTCTATTCGAACGGGTGGGTCGTCGTCACGGCCGTCGGGATCTTCATCTCGGGGTTCTCGTCGATCCTGACGGGGCTCAATTTCGTCGTCACGATCCACACGATGCGGGCGCCCGGGATGACCTGGATGCGGATGCCCCTCTTCTGTTGGGGCATGTACGCGACCGCGATCATCCAGATCCTGGGCACGCCGGTCATCGCGATCACGCTGCTGCTGGTGGCGGCGGAGCGGCTCTTCCACCTCGGCATCTTCGACCCGGCGCAGGGCGGCGACCCGGTGCTCTTCCAGCACCTCTTCTGGTTCTACTCGCACCCGGCCGTCTATCTCATGATCCTGCCCGCCATGGCAATCATCAGCGAGCTCGTGACGGCCTTCGCCCGCAAGCCCATCTTCGGGTACAAGTTCATCGCGGGGTCGTCGGTCGCGATCGCAGTCCTGTCGTTCCTGGTCTGGGGCCACCATATGTTCGTGTCGGGCCAGTCGGTCTACGCCGGGCTGGTGTTCTCGTTCCTCTCGTTCATGGTCGCGATCCCGTCGGCGATCAAGGTCTTCAACTGGACGGCGACGCTCTACAAGGGGTCGGTGTCCTACCAGACGCCGCTGCTCTACGCGCTCGGGTTCATCGGCCTCTTCACGTTCGGCGGGCTGACGGGGCTGATGCTGGCGTCGCTGGGGCTCGACATCCACGTGCACGACACGTACTTCATCGTGGCGCACTTCCACTACATCATGGTCGGCGGAACGATCATGGCGTACCTCGGCGGCCTCCACTACTGGTGGCCGAAGATCTCGGGAAAGCTCTACCCCGAGTACTGGTCGCGCGTCTCGGCGTGGGTGATCTTCATCGGCTTCAACCTGACGTTCTTTCCGCAGTTCATCGTCGGGTATCTCGGCATGCCGCGCCGGTACCATGCGTACCCCGACGAGTTCCAGGTCTTAAACGTCATGTCCACGGCCGGCGCCTCGATCCTCGGGATCGGGTACGTCATCCCGCTCGTCTACTTCTTCTACTCCTGGCGCTACGGCAAGGACGCGGCGGACAACCCCTGGGGCGCGACCGGCCTCGAGTGGGAAACGCCCTCGCCGCCGCCGACCGAGAATTTCCCGGAGACCCCGGTCGTCACCGGCCGTCCGTACGACTACCGGACGGACGAGGAGGAGAAGGCCGTTGTCTGACGCCCACGCCGCGGCGCACGCCACTCCCCCGGAGCTGCGCCACCACTTCGTCGACCTGGAGGCCCAGAAGGAGGCCTCGTCGCTCGGGATGTGGATGTTCCTCGTCACCGAGGTCCTCTTCTTCGGCGGAATGTTCACGGCGTACGTCGTCTACCGCGCGAGCTACCGCCGCGCGTTCGAAGGCGCCTCGAACCTGCTGGACATCCGGCTCGGCGCTTTCAACACCGCGGTCCTGATCCTGTCGTCGCTGACGATGGTGCTCGCGGTGTGGGCCGCGTCGCAGGGGAAGAAGAAGCTCATCGTCCTCTTCCTCCTCCTCACGATGCTCCTCGGGGCGACGTTTCTCGGCGTCAAGGTCGTCGAGTACAAGCAGAAGTTCGACCACCACGAGGTGCCGGGGGCGCACTTCGTGGTGCCGAAGGGCCTGGCCCCTCAGAGCGAGCTCTTTTTCTCGCTCTACTTCTGCATGACCGGCCTCCACGCGCTCCACATGATCATCGGCATCGGGCTGCTCGCGTGGCTGGCGGCGAAGGCCCGGCGCGGGGCGTTCACTCCGCGGTATTACACCCCCGTCGACATGGTGGGCCTGTACTGGCACTTCGTCGACATCGTCTGGATCTTCCTCTTCCCGCTCCTGTACCTGCTCGGGAGAAACACGCTGTGAGCGACACGGCGCACGGCTCGGGCCTCGGGTCCTACTTCGCCGTCTTCGCGGCGCTGATGACCCTCACGGCGCTGACGGTCTGGGCGGCGTTCCAGCACCTCGGCGCCTGGAACACGCCCGTGGCGCTGGCGATCGCCGTCGCGAAGGCGTTCCTCGTCGCCTTCGTCTTCATGCACCTGCGCTCCTCCCCCCGGCGCACGCTCCTCGTCGTCGCGGCGGGCCTGCTGTGGCTCGCGTTCCTGATCGTCATCACGGTCTCCGACTACCTCACGCGGCCCTGGCTGCCGATCTACGGGACGTAAGACCCATGCGCTGGCTCGCCGTTCTCGTCCTGGGGCTTCCGGTCGCGATCGTCTGCCGGATCCTGCACGCCCCGGAGTGGACCGTCTTTCTCTCTTCGGCGGTGTCGCTGCTCCCGCTGGCCGCCTGGATCGGGCTGGCGACGGAGCACGCGGCGACCCGCCTGGGGAGCTCCCTCGGGGGGCTGCTGAACGCGACGTTCGGGAACGCCGCGGAGCTGATCATCACGATCTTCGCGCTGCGCCGGGGCCTGACGGACCTCGTCAAGGCCTCGATCACCGGATCGATCATCGGAAACACGCTCCTGATCCTGGGGCTCTCGGCCTTCCTGGGGGGTGTCAAGCACGGCACCCAGCGGTTCGACGTGAAGGCCGTGGCGCGCCACGCGGCCATGATGATCCTCGCGGTGTCGGCGATGGCCCTGCCGGCGGTTTTCGCGACCGTGGAAAAGAGCGCCTTCATCAGGGAAGAGGTCTCGGTCGGCGTCTCGATCCTGCTGCTCGCGACCTACGGCGCGTACATCTTCTACTCGTACTTTTCGCGGGAAGCCCGCAAGGAAGCGGCGGCGGCCCCCGTGGCCCACCTTCCGGCGGGGAAGCCCTGGAGCCTCGGCCGGTCTCTCGGCGTGCTCGCGGCCGCGGTCGTCGGAACAGGAGTCGCGAGCGAGCTGCTGGTCCACGCCGTCGAGCCCGTCTCGAAGAGCCTCGGGCTCTCGCAGTTCTTCGTGGGCTTGATCGTGATTCCCTTCGTGGGCAACGCGGCCGAGCACTATGGGGCGATCACGTTCGCGCGGCGCAATCACATGGAGCTTTCCCTCTCGATCGCGGCCAACTCCTCGACGCAGATCGCCGTGTTCGTCGCCCCCTTTCTCGTCCTCGTGAGCCTTCTCTTCCATCCCATGGACCTGATTTTCCAGCCGATCGAGCTCGTGACTCTGCTTTCGAGTACCGCGATCTTCGCTTACGTCTCCCTGGACGGCGAAACGAACTGGCTCGAGGGGGTTCAGCTCCTCGCGCTGTACCTGATCGCGGCGGTGTCCTTCTTCTTCCTTCCCTAGCCGGGGTCAGGTCTGGACTTTGTCCCGGCAGCCCGACCCGACCCCATGGCGACCAGCAGGACCCCGAGCAGGATGAACGCTCCTCCCGCCAGGACCCGCGGCGAGAAGGTCTCCCCGAGGATCAGGTTGCCGAGGACGACCGCGATGACCGTGTCGACTACGGGGATCGTACCGATGACCGAGACGGGAACCCGGCGGATCAGCCAGAAGAGCCCGACGAACGGGAGCGCGGTCCCGATCACGGCCAGGTAGACGAGCGACCCGGCGGAGGAAGGGGTCCAGCGCAGGGGAGCGCCCTTCTCGAAGACGAAGGATGCCGCGAGGAGCAACGCCGAGCCCACGAGCGTTTGCCCCCAGACGTTGGTGAACGGCGAGACGCCGCCCAGATGCTTCTTGTTGACCACGTTCGCGTAGCCCGAGACGAGCGCCGAGGTCAGAACGAGCGCGCCTCCCGCCAAGAGCGGCCGCGTCTCGCGGGAGAAGGCCACCGCGAGGGCCGGCGCCTCGATCACGGCCACGCCGAAGAGGCCGAGGCAAGCCGACAGCACGGTCCGCCGGGTCAGCGGCTCCTCCGGGAGCTGGAAGTGGGCGAAGAGGCCGACGAAGATCGGGAACGTCGCGAAGAGGAGCGCGGCGAGGCCCGACTCGATCCATTGCGACGCCAGAAAAACGCAGGCGTAGGAAACGCCGATCTGGAGCAGGCCGCTGAACCCGATCCAGCGCCGCTCGGATTGGGCCGGGGGCCCGCCCGACCGCGCGAACGCAAACGGCGTCAGCAGCAGGCACGCCAGCGCCATCCGCATGCCGGCGAAGCGCAGGGGCGGCAGGTCCCGCAGGCCGATCTTGATCGCGAGCCACGTCGAGCCCCAGACCACGCAGAGGCCGATGTACATCGCCAGCGTGCGGCCCCGCAGGACGGACATGGCGTCGCATCGTATACGGGTAGAATTCCGGCGTGTTCGAGGCCGAGATCGACCGCAGCCGGGGCAAGCCGGCTCTTTACCGCGACCTCGCCGCGTCGCTCGCGTCCCTGCTCGAGGGAGAGACCGACGCCCTGGCCAACCTCTCCAACGCCTCGGCGCTCCTGTCCGGGGCGCTCGAGCGGATCAACTGGTGCGGCTTCTACCTCCTGCGCAGCGGCGAGCTCGTGCTCGGGCCCTTCCAGGGCAAGCCCGCCTGCGTGCGCATCGCCCTCGGCAAGGGCGTCTGCGGCACGGCGGCCGCGCGGCGGGAAACGCTCGTGGTCCCCGACGTGAACGCCTTCCCGGGCCACATCGCGTGCGATGTGGCCTCTCGCTCCGAGATTGTCGTGCCGATCGTCGCGGGCGGGGCGCTCTACGGCGTGCTCGACGTCGACTCGCCCGAGACGAACCGCTTCGACGGCGAGGACCGCGCGGGTCTGGAGGAGTTCGTGAGCGCCCTCGTTCCCCGGATCTCGTGGGAGCGCCTGTGACGCTCTTCCCGCTTTCGCCCGGGCAGAGCGGGCCGCGGTAGCGGGTTGCCTCGCTCTCGAATCCTCCAGGCGGCCAGCGGAATCCGGAGTCGTTTGCTCGTCGCGGGCGCCGTGCTCGCCGCCGCGGCGATCCTCTCGGCGCAGCTCCTCGTGCCGCCCATCGTCGGCCTCGCGAACAACGGCGACTTCGAGAAGGTCATGGGCCACGCCGGACTCCGGTATCCGACGGATCGCTACGAGGAGAAGTACTTCACGCACATCGTCACGAAGTTCTCCTACTCGCCCGCCTGGGACACGACCGGCTACCTGACCTCCGAGACCGTCCTGGCGCGGCTGGCGCGCGACGCCGCGCGTCTCTTCTCACCGAAGCGCCCGTTCGACCTGCGCGTTCTCGGGGCGCTCCACGCGGCGCTGCTCGTGGCGGCGATCGGAGGCCTGGTCGCGGCCGCGGGCGGGCTGACGGCGGCGGCCCAGGCATGCGCGGCGCTTCTGATGGTCTTCGTCTTCACGGATGTCGGATACGCGGCGCCGCTGAATTCCTTCTACAGCCAGACGGCCTCTCTACTCTTCCTGCTGCTGACCGCGGCCGTCGTCGCCGGGGCCTTGCGCGGCGGAAGGCTGCAGGGCTGGCTCCTGCCCGTCTTCTTTCTCTGCGCGGCGGGCTTCGTCGGCTCGAAGCCGCAGGAGAGCCTCTTCGGGCCTCCACTTGCGCTGCTCGCCCTGCGGCTCTCACCCGAGCGACCGACCCGGGCCGCGCGCTGGACGCTCGGGATCGGGGCCGCCGGCCTCTGTCTTTTCTCGCTCTGGTATTACGGGCGCACGCCCGAAAGGGCGATCCGCAGCGTGGCCCTCTACCGGACCGTCTTCAATGAGCTCCTGACGGAATCTCCCGACCCGGCGGCGGATCTTTCGGCGCTCGGCCTGGACCCCCGGCTCGAGAATCTCGCGGGCAAGAGCGCGTACGGCCCGGACTCGCCCCGCGCCGACCCCGACTTTCAGGCCGAGTTCGGCCACGGGATGAGCTACACGAAGATCCTGCGGTTCTATCTCGCCCGACCTTCCCGGCTCTCGGCGCGGCTCCTTCGCGCGGCGCCCGGCGGCGTGCGGCTGAGGCCCGGCGCCCTCGGAAACCTGGAAAAGTCGGCGCCCGACTATGCCCCGAACCGGCTCAGCGGCCGATTCGCGGCGTGGAGCGGCGCGCGAGAGACGCTGATGCCCGTGGCCCACGTCTGGCTCGCCGCGCTGATCGGCGGAAACCTCGCCGCTGCGGCCGCCGGCTGGCGCCGCGCCGGCCCCTCCGGCCGGCGGGCGCGCGAGGCGATCGCGCTGCTCGCCCTGATGGCCGTCGTGGAGTTCCTGGTCAGCACGCTGGCCGATTCGCTGGAGTCGGTGCACCGGCACCTCTTCACGTTCCACGCGATGTGCGATCTCCTGCTGATCGCCGATGCGGTGTGGCTGGCACAGCGCGGGCGGGCGCCACGGATGGCGAGCGCGCGCCGCGAGGCGATGGCCCGATGAGTCCCCGAGGGGAGCGTCGGGCGCCCGTCGTTGCGACGGTCGCGGTGGCGGCCGCCCTTCTCGCCGCGCAGCTTCTCGTGCCTCCGATTCTGGGACTCGCGGACAACGGCGACTTCGGCCGCGTCATGGCCAAGGTGGGGCTGGGGTACATCGGAACCACCCGGGAGGACAACTACGTCAACTGGGCGCTGACGAAGTTCGCGCTCGTGCAGAAGGCGAGACCCGCCGATCCGACGAGCGTCTATCTCACGTCCGAGACGCCGGTCGCCGCGCTCGCCGTCCTCGCCTCCCGCGTCTTCGGCGACGGCGCCGTGTTCGACATCCGGTTCCTCGGCGTCTTGCACGCCCTTCTGCTGCTGGCCGCCCTCGGCGTCCTGGTGGCCGCTTGCCGCGATCTCTCCGCTCCGACCCAGTGGCTCGTCGCGGCGCTTCTCGTTTTCATCTTCTCCGACGTCGGATATGCGGCGCCGCTCAACTCGCTCTACGCACAGACCGCCTCGTTCCTCTTTTTCCTGCTGACGGCGGCCGCCGCGGCGGCCGGCATCTCCCGCGGCGGACTGGACGGAGCACATCTCTTCGCCTATTTCGGTCTGGCGGCGATGTTCGTCGCGTCCAAGCCCCAGGAGGCGGTCCACGGGCCGCTGCTCGCGGCGTTCGGGTTGAGCCTGGCCCTCTCCGGCGCGCGGCGGTCCCGGCGCTGGCTCGCCGCCGCGCTGGCGCTCTGCCTCTTCGCCTTCTCGGTCTGGTGCTTTCGGAGCACGCCGGACTGGCTGCGCCGCGTGGCCCTGTACAACACCCTCTTTCGGGAGCTCCTGCCGAGCTCCCCGGATCCCGCGGCGGACCTGCGCCATCTCGGGCTCGACCCCGGCCTCGTGCGCCACGCGAACACCAGCCCCTATCCTCCCGGGAGCCTTCTGTACGACCCGGAGCGCAGCGCCGACCTCTTCCGCAAGTACGACTACCGGGCCCTGCTCGGCTTCTATCTCTCGCACCCGGAGCGGCTCGCGTCGCTCGTGCATCGGGGGACCCGGTCGGCCTTTCACCTGCGTCCGCTCGTCCTGGCGAACTACGCGAAGGACAGCGGCCGGCCTCCCCGGACCATGACGACGCACTTCGACTGGTGGAGCCGGCTGCGCCTCGTCCTGACCCCCGTCCCGCCCTTCTGGCTGGCCCTGCTTCTCGGCGGCAACCTCATCGCCTGCGCCCTCGGGTACCGCCGAGCGTCCCGCCGCGGCCGGCTGGCTCGGCAGGGGATCGCGGTCCTCGTCTTGATGGCCGCGATGGAGTTCTTGGTCGCCGTGCTGGCCGACATCCTCGGGGACGTCGCTCGTCATCTCTACGTCTTCCACGCGATGTGCGACCTGCTGATCGTGGGGGACGCCGCGTGGATCGCGCAGATTCTCCGGGGGGGTCGTCCGGCGGCGGCGGCGGCGGCCGCCGCCGCGTAAGCCGGGCTACTGCAGGGGCAGCCTGCCGCCGAAGCCTTCCTCGTATCCGTGGAAGTGGCCGAGCGCGGGCTCCGGGTACTTCCAGCAGTAGTAGCCCGCTCCAGAATCGAAATCGACCAGCCACAGGCCCTTGATCTCGAGACCGAGGGAGTGCAGCTCGCGCATCCAGTCCTGGACGACCGATTCCCTCTCGCCCTCGAGCTCGCCCGGAAGACTCGTGTAACGCGAGATGGCCTCCGACGTCAGCTCGCGGACCCGCGGCAGCAGCGCCCGCGCCTCCTCGAGGGTGAAGACCTTTCTCTCGTGGCCCGGCGCCTCCATGCGTTCCCCCTCTTGCCCGCGCGCGGCGTGGATGAGCCGCTCGACCGCCTCGGCATCCTCGCCCTGCGCGGCCGCAGCGTATTCCTCGAGCGTCTCGATGGCCTCGTCGGTCCGGCCGGTCTTCAGCAGCAGCAGTCCCCGCTCCCGGCGGTGGCCGTCGTTGCCCGGCTCGAGCGCCTCCGCGAAATTCAGGGCGGCGAGCGCTTCCTCCCACCGGTTGCGCCGCTGCCAGGAGCGCCGAAGGTTCAGCAGCACGCGCGCCAGGATCGCGCGCGTCGGATCGGGACGCAGCGCATCCGGCGTGAGCTCCACGGGCGAGCCGAAGATCGCGCCCAGCCGCCGGGAGAGATCGCCGGCCTCGTACAACACCCCGCCGTCGAAGGGATCCATGTACATCCCCTCGGGCAGATCCGGTCCGCCCACGACGAAGTGGCCCGGCAGGCCGACACCCGTCAGGCGCAGCCCGGCCAGCCGGCCCACCTCGACGGTCACGATCGAGAGCGTGATGGGCATGCCCCGGCGGCGCTGGAGGACACGCACGACCGAGGAGTTCGACGGCTCGTCGTAGGACTCCTCGTCGCCCCGGAATCCCTCCTCCTCGAAGAGCACCGCGACGAGGGCCGCCAACGCGGCCGTCCCCCGGCCGGTCTTCTCCCGGACGCGCTCCGCGAGCCCCGCGACCGCGCCGCGCGCGGCGTCCGGGTCGTCGCCGGGATCCACGAGCGCCGCCACGAGCAGGGCACCCTCGAAGAGGTCCGGCTCGCGCGCGCCGCACAGCGCCTGGAAACGGGCGAGCAGCCCGCCGGCGTCTTCCACGCTCAGGACTCCCGGCGCGCGATCGCGACGCCGTCGCGGAGCGGGACGACGACCGTCTTGAACTCCTGGAGCGCGAAGAGCCGGGCGTTGAACTGGCGGATCCCCTCGGTCGCGGCGTCGCGGACCTTCGGGTCGACGACCTTGCCGGACCAGAGCACGTTGTCGGCCAGCAGGTAGCCCCCGCGGCGCACGCGCGGGGCGGCGGCCTGCAGCGCCTGCGGATAACCTTCCTTGTCCACGTCGATGAAGATCACGTCGAAGTACCCGGTCGTCGCGGCGAGCGCGGCGACGGCGTCGCCGACGCGGATCGTGACGCTCTCGAGAAGTCCCATCCGTTCCAGGTAGCCGCGCGCCTGCTCGGCCTTCTCCGGGCTCCCGTCCGTGTAGATGACCTGTCCGCCGCGGCCCACCGCGCGCGCGAAGAAAGCGGTCGAGTAGCCGATGGCGCTGCCCATCTCGAACACGCGGTCCGCGCCGATCGAGCGCGTCAGGATCTCCAGCAGCGTACCCACGGCCGGCCCGACGATCGGCACGTCCTTCTCGGCCGCCAGCGCCTCCATCTCCGCCAGCACCGGGTCCCGCGGGGGGAGCAGGTCCAGGACGTATCGGTCGAGGTCGGGGGAAAGGAGCGGAGTCACGGGCGGATTCTACAGCCACTGATGTGAGTTCTGAGTCATCTCACGACTCGAGACTCATGCCTCCTATAATCCAGCCGTGCCGCACCTGGAACAGCTCCTCTCTGCGTTCCCTTCTTCCGAATACGAGCGTCTCGTTTCCACGCGGCGGGATCTGCACCGGCACCCGGAGCTCGCATTCGAGGAGCGGCGCACCGCCGCGCTCGTCGCCGAGCGGCTCGCCTCGCTCGGTCTGACGCCCCGGACGGGCGTCGCGGAGACGGGCGTGCTCGCGGACGCGGGCGCGGGCGGCGCGCGCCTGATGCTCCGCGCCGACATGGACGCGCTGCCCCTCGAGGAATCGAGCGGCGCGACGTACGCGTCGCAGGTGCGCGGCCGCATGCACGCCTGTGGACACGACGGCCACATTGCGATCGCGCTGGCCGTCGCCGAGCGCCTCGTCCGAGAGAAGCCGGAACCCCCCGTGCGCTTCCTCTTTCAGCCGGCCGAGGAGGGCCGCGGAGGCGCCCAGGCCTGCGCGGATGCCGGTGTGCTCGAGGGCGTTCACGCGGCTCTCGGCCTCCACCTGTGGACTCCTTTGCCCGTCGGCACAGTCGGCGTCAACCGGGGAGCTCTCATGGCGGCCGTCGACGAGTTCACGATCGACATCGAGGGACGCGGCGGCCACGGCGCCTCTCCCCACGAGGCGGCCGACCCCGTCCTCGCCGCCGCGCGCGTGGTCGATGCCCTCCAGTCCGTCGTGTCGCGCGAGATCTCCCCGCTCGACTCCGCCGTCGTCACCGTCGCCTCCATCCACGGCGGCACGGCGTTCAATATCATTCCGAGCACCGTGCGGCTGACGGGCACGGCCCGCTCCTTCACGCAAGCAACGGGCCGCGCCCTGCCGCAAAAGATCGAGCGGATCGTCATGGGCACGGCCGCGGCCTGCGGCGTGACCGCGCGCCTCCGGTACGAACGGATCAACGACGCGACCGTCAACAACGCGAAGATGGCCGACCTCGTCATCGACGTGGCGAGCCGGCTGCTCGGGGACGAAAACGTCGAGACGGACACGCGGACGCTCGGGGGCGAGGACATGTCCGTCTACCTCGCCCGCGTGCCGGGGTGCTTCTTCTTCGTGGGCTGCGCGAAGGAGGGGCCGCTGCGCCCGCACCACTCGCCGGTCTTCGACCTCGACGAGCGGGCGCTGGCGGTCGGAACCGCCGTCCTGGAAGCGGCCGCGCGCGAGGCCGCGCGCCGCCTTTAGGGGGTCAGGTCTGGCATTTCGCATTTGCCGCGGGTTAACCCAACCCGAAAGGCGAAATGCCAGACCTGACCCCTATGGGCCGCTACTGGGCAAAGACCTGGCCGTTGTTGGGTCCGCTCCAGCGTTTGTGGTTCAGATCGTAGTAGAACCCGGCCGACGTGAAGGGGATGCGGAAAAAGTTGGCGACGATGAAGAGTCCCCGACCCCACCAGGTCGTGTCCCGCACGCCGATTTCGGTCAGGATCTGCGCGACGTTCAGGCCGAGCTCGATGCCGATGTTGCGCTGGCGCACGTCCTCGAAGGAGTAACGGTATCCCTTGCTCCCGTATGTCATCGAGAAGAGCAGGAAGCGCGCCAGACCCGGATGGAGCCGGAGGCGGCGCGCCGCGCCTTCGAGCTTCAGGTCCGCTGTGTAGATCTCGGTCGAGTAGTCCTTGCCCACGCCTTCGAACTGGCAGCAGGCGTCGGGGATCTCGGCGGAGACCTTGCCGAAGCGGAAGCCGATCAGGTCGTCCAGCCCGTAGCGCGTGATCACCACGGCCGTGCCGGCTCCGAGCGCGTCCAACAGGAGGTCTTCCCACGCGAACCCGAACACCGTCAGCCCGTCGCCCGCTTCGACGAGCGTGCCCGCCAGCACGGCGACTCCCGCGCCCATCCAAAGCGCCCGATCCCGCGAGTACCCCATCCGTCCGAACGTGACGCCGAGCTCGCGGGCGAGGCCGTTGTAGAAAACGAAGTGGGAGGCCTTGTCGGCGCCTCCGGAGTACTCGTCGCGCTCGAAGAACCCTTCGTCGGCCAGATGGAAGGACTCCGGCTCGTGATCGACTCCCAGCGCCGAGAAGGCGGACCCGCCGAGGACGCCCAGTGTGACCAGGAGCATTCCGAGCCGGTTCGGGTCTCGGACCGACGCGGAGTCCGGGGGAAACGGCAGCTCCGCTTCGCGAAAGCCCCCGGCGGGAAAGCACTCGAGGGCAGCCGGGAAGAGGAAGCCGGCCAGGCCCTCGGATCCCGCGCGATCCGTGAGACTCAGCCGGAACGACGGCGGATCGGTTTCCAAGAGCGGCGAGATCTCGGAGGGAGGAAAGAGGCGGAACGTGTCGGCGGCGAGAGCGCGCTGGCAGAGCCAGAGCCCGACGATCGCAAGCGCGATGCGTCGACCCCGGCGTCGATGGAGCGCTTTGCGTCCGGGCACCTCCTTCCATCATATGCATATGGAAGTCGGGAGAGAGCGGGGAGCTCTCAAGACGGTTCTCACGAAGCGGCGCGAATCCGGGCTCAGTAGAACTTGTTCCCCGTGTCCGGGCCATGCCACGTCCCGCTGTTCAGGTCGTACCGAAATCCGAATGAGGTGAACGGAATTCGGAAGAAGTTCAGCGCTTTGTACAGAAAGATCCCCCACCACGTCGTCTCCGGAACGCCGACCGCGGAGAGGATCTCCGGCAGGTTCAGCCCGAGCTCGAATCCTACGAGGCGCTGACGATCCGGGATCGGCGGCACGTAACCGTAGCCCTTCGTGCTGTAAGTCAACGAGGTCAGAAGAAACCGCGCGGGTCCCGGGCGAAACCGGAGGCGCCGCGCCACGCCCGCGATCTTCAGGTCCGCGCTGTAGACCTCCGTCGAGTACGCGGTGCCGAGGAACGGCTCACTCTCGTCGGTCTCGGACTCGGGAATCCCCGTCCCCACCTTGCCGATGCGCAGCCCGATCAGGTCGTTGAGGCCCCCGCGCGTCAGGATGAGCCCCGTCGCCGTGCCGAGCACGTCCGCGGTCAGGTCCTGCCAGGAGAACCCGTACGGCGTGAATCCGTCCCACACCTCGACGATCAGACCCGACAGCACCGTGACACCCAACGCCAGCGCCGTCGACTCGGTCCGGGTGTGGCCCTGGTGGTCGTAGACCCAGGCGAGCTCGCGCGCGAGCGAGGCGCAGACGATGAAGTGGGAGGACTTGTCGGAGCCGCCGCCGTAGGTGTCGCGGCCGAACCACTGCTCGTCTCCCGAGCGAAAGGCGTTGAAGCCGTGTGCCCAGCCGGCCGACGCGCCATAGATCGACGCCCCCACGAGGACGACGCCGGTCGTGAGCGCGGTCGACCTCGCGAGGACCGACGGCACCGAGGCGCCGGCCGGCGCCGCAAGGACCTCCCGCGGGGTTTCCTCCGGCGCCGCATGGTCGACCCCGATGCGAAAGCGCTCCGAATCCCCCGTGCCCGCCGGAGGCCACGCCAACCGGACGGCGAGCCGGAAACGGGACGGCGCGGCCCCCTCGGGGGGAGCGAAGACTCCGGAGGCGGGAACCGTCGCGGGAAAGAGCCGAAGCTCCTCCCCGCCGGCGAGCGGAGCCAGCAGAGCGACCGAGAGTGCGGCGAGAGGGATCCGCCGCAGGCTCGTCCTCATGTCCGAGAGTATCGCTCGGTTCGCCGATTTTTTCTTTGTCAGGAAAAAGAAGCCGGCGATTACCCCCGAAGCGCCATTCCCCCGGGGAAATCGGGCCGGCGCGGCTCTGCGCGCCATAATCCGCCCCGTGCCGACGCTGCCCCTGCTGGTCCTGGCCGCGTATCTGGCCGCCGTCCTCGCGATCGGACTCGTCTGGCGGCGGCGCGCCGGCCGCGACGAGGCGTCCTACTTCGTCGCCGACCGCTCGCTCGGTACCTTCTGGGGCTTCACGGGGCTCGCCTCTCTGACGACGGGAGGCTCGACCACCATCGCGCTCGCCGCCCTCGTCTACACCCACGGCGCCGCCGGTCTGTGGCTCGACCTGTCGGGCGCCCTGGGCCTGCTGCTGCTCGGCCTCTTTCTGGCGCGCCGCGTGCGCCGCGAAGGGGCCGTCACTCTGCCCGAGATCATCGGCCGTTTCTATGGGCTCGCGGCCCGCCGGGTGGCGGCCGCGCTCGTGATCGTCTCGGAGATCGTCTGGTTCGCGCTGTTGACCGAAGCCACCCAGATCGTCCTGACGGCAGCCCTGGGTCTCGAGCCGACGCTCGCGCTCGTGCTCTCGACCGCCGTGTTCGTCGCCTACACCTCGCTCGGCGGACAGTTCGCCGTGGTCCGCACGGACCTGCTGCAGTACGGGCTGATGCTCGCCGGGATCCCCGGCATCGCGCTCTGGGCAGCGCTCTCGGGCGCCGGCGGCCTGTCCGGCCTGCCGCCGGAGGCCTGGAGCTTCCCGACCTCGCCGACGTTCTCCGCCGGCGACGTCGTGGCGATGCTGGTCCTCGTCGGGTTGCCGCACTTGGTCGGCAGCGACATCTTTCTCAAGCTCAACTCCTGCCGGGACGAGGACACGGCCCGGCGCGCCCCCCCCCCCCCCCCCCGCGCCGCGCTTCTCGCGGCGGGATCCAAGGTGCTGTTCGGCCTCTCGGTGGCGGCAATCGCGCTGGCCGCGCGCAAGGCGCTGCCCCCCATGCCCCCCGTCGAGGTGCTGCCGGCGGCCGTTCTGGCTTTTGCGCCGCCGGCGCTGTCCGCGCTCGTCATCGTCGCCCTCGTGGCGACTATGCAGACTTCCGCCGACGTCGTCCTCCTGTCGGCGGCCGCCGCGACCGCACGCGACCTGGCGCCGGCTCTCCTCCACCGCCCCTTGAAGCTTTCGGCCTCGCGCGTGCTCGTGCCCGTATACGGGGCTCTCGGCCTTCTGACCGCGCTCGGGCTCCGGCGCGACGTGCTCGAAACCCTGAAGCTCGGGTACTCGATCTTCGCGGCCGGCCTCATCGTCCCGGTGCTCGCCGCGTTTCTTCCCGGCAGGCTCGGGATCCCGAGAGCCGCCGCGATCGCGGCCATGGTCGCCGGCGGAGCGATCGCCGCGGCGGGGCGCTTCGCGCCGGGCCTGTGCGGCGGCCACGACCCGGTGCTCGTCGGCACGGCGGCCAACACCGCGATTCTCGTCCTCTCCGCCGCCGCGGCGCGGCTGCGCCCGTCCGGCGGCCGAGGGACGGCCGCGTGAGCCCCGGCGCGCCGCCGACCGACACGCACCCGGACTTCCTCAAGCCCGCCGGTCCCAGTCTCGGTATGGCGCCGCCGCGGGGGTCCGAGGCGCCGCGCCGCGGTATGTTCGCCTCGCTCGCCCACCGGCAATACCGGCGGTACTGGACCGGGCTCTTCCTCTCCAACATCGGCACCTGGATGCAGTCGGTGGCGCAGGGCTGGCTGGTGCTGCGTCTGTCCGACTCCGCCCTGCTCCTCGGCCTGGTCGGCTTCGCCGGGTCGATCCCGACCCTCGTCCTCGCGCCGCTGGCCGGTGTGGCCGCGGACCGGCTCGACCGGCGCCAGCTCCTCCTCGCCACGCAGTCGACACAGATGGCCTGCGCCTTCGCGCTCGCCGCCGCGACCTTCGGCGGGTTCGTCTCGGTGCCGCTGGTGGCGGCCGTCGCCGTCGTCAACGGCGTGGCCAACGCGCTGACGGTCCCGTCGCACCAGTCGCTGTTCCTGGACCTCGTCGGCCGGGAGGACCTCACCAACGCCATCGCGCTGAACTCGATGCAGTTCAACCTGTCGCGCATCGTCGGACCGGCGCTCGCGGGCCTCACGATCGCCGTTCTCGGCGAGGCCGCTTGCTTCGCGTTGAACGGGATCTCCTTCGTCGCGATCCTGTTTCCGCTGGCGACGCTCCCCCCGCTCCCGGCGGCGCGCCGGCGGGCCCGCAGCGCCTGGATCGATCTGCGCAGCGGCCTGAGGTTCGCGCGCCGCCACCCGATGATCCCGCAGCTTCTCGCGCTGACCGCGGCCGTCGCCGTCTTCGGAACTCCGGCCGTCACGATGGCGCCGCTCTTCGCGCGCCGGATCCTCGGCGTCGGGCCGGAGGGCCTCGGGGGCATGCTCTCCGCGGTCGGGATCGGCGCGGTGGCGACGGCCCTGTGGATGGCCTTCGCGGGCGACTTCCGCCGCAAGGGCGCGTCCGTCCTGATCGCGTGCTCGGGTTTCGCGCTCTCGCTCTTCGGCTTCGGGTTGTCGCGCAGCTACGGCCTGTCGCTCGCGTGCCTCGCCCTGCTCGGAGGCTCGATGACCTCGATGGCCTCGCTCGTCAACACCCTGCTCCAGAAGAGCGCGCCCCACCGCATGCGCGGCCGCGTCATCTCGCTCTACGCGCTGGCATGGCTGGGGCTCGTGCCCCTGGGCAACCTGCAGGCGGGAATCGTGGCGGAGCGCTTCGGGGCGCCGGCGGCGCTCCTCGTCGGCGCCGCGTGCATCACGATGACGCTGCTCGTCCTGCGGATCCTGCGGCCCATCCCGGCCGACGCGGAGTGAGTGGGGCGCCTACTGCACCCGGACCGGCGCCTCGGCCAGGCACTCGTACGCGGGCTCCTCGGGCGAGCGGATGACCGCAAAATCCCAGAGGCTCCTCTCGCCTTCCCACTCGCGCAACGGCTGATACAGAACGACGTGCGCCTGGCACCCGATCCGTTCGAAATAGGCGATGGCGAGGCCGGCCTGCTTGAAGCCCACCCGGACGTCGCGCGCGTCGGGAAAACGCCTCTTGACGAGCTCGGTCGGATCGAGGGTCCACGGCGCTTCGGCGGGCGCTCTCCTCTGCTTTCCCTGCAGCCGGGCGAGGTCGCTTTCGAACGTGGACTGGTGCACGAGGCCCCAGTAGGAGAGCTCGAGATCGGCCCGGGCGTTCCACTCCGGGTCGACACTCTCGGACAGGATGCGGAACCTGCGCTCGCCGAAGACGAAATTCGACGTCAGCGTGAAGCTCCGGTACCGCGGGGGCAGATCCTTGTTGATGAACGTGTCGACCGCGATCGTCCGCGTGACCCCATCCGGCCCGAGGGTGACCTCCACTCCCAAGCGCGGCACGGCGATCGAGAACGTCGTGTCCAGGCGGCCGCGGTCGAGCCGATAGGTGGAGGTCTCGGACAGGCGTGGCTCGCCGGCGTGCACGATCTGCAGGGCGACCTGGGGACGGTCGTCGAATCGAAAGCGGACGCTCCGGAACGCCTCCAGCTCGTCGCATCGGGCCGGGTCGTCGCTCTGCCTGCAGCGCAGCGGCAGGTGCCCCACCAGCAGCAGACTCCACTCGGCTCCCCGTCCGCGCTTGAAGACCGCCACGATCGGGTTCACGAAGGGCAGGCGCGTCCGGGAAACGAAGCCGACCACCGGGATGTCGGGCGGCAGGCTCCGGACCGTGCCGATCCCCTCGACGAGAGCTTCGAAGACGCCGTCGTTGTCGAGATCCACCTCCTCGACACGCGTCAGCTTCGAGAAGCTGACGTGGCGGTTCTCGTATCTCCCCACGCGCCGTTCGCGCACGGCCCCCTTGTTCAGGGACGACGGGACCCTCTCCGGCGGCACCGGCGTGGGGATCAACGTGGGCGCCCTCGTCGGCTTTCTCGGCGCGGCACCGAGGAGCGCCAGGGCCGCCAGGGCGGCGGCGCCGAGAAGAGATCGTGCTCGCATGCGCGGGGACATCGGACTGTCCGAGGAATCTACCAGACTTTTAGGAGACCCGGCCTCGCGCGCCGTGCTGCATTAGGCTAACGACGCGATGCGCGTTTTCGACTGCCACGTCCACGTCCAACCCTGGGACCAGATGAAGCCGGACGTCCGCGCGCGCATGACCGCCGGCCGAAGCGACCTGCCCGAGGTCCAGAAGGCGCTGTCCGACCCGGCGGAGCTTCTCCGCCTGATGGACCGGGAGGGGGTCGAGCGGGCCGCGCTGATCAACTACGTCGCGCCCGAGGTCATGGGCTTCGATCCCTCGGCCAACGCCTGGGTCGCGCGCTACGTGCGCGGGCACGAGGACCGGCTGGCGGCCGTCGGCTCGGTGAACCCCCGGCACACGCGCGATGCGGGTAGTGAGACCCGGCGGCTCTTCGAGGAGCTCGGGGTCCGCATGCTGAAGATCCACCCGCCGCATCAGCTCTTCGCCGCCAACGCGTATCTCTCGGGCGAGGACGGCCTGCGCGAGGTCTACACGGCGGCGCAGGAGCTCGGCCGGCCCGTCATGATCCACACCGGCACGTCGATCTTTCCGGGAGCGCGCAACCGTTTCGCCGATCCCATGGCGGTCGACGACGTCGCCGTCGATTTTCCGGATCTGAGGATCATCCTCGCGCACGCCGGCCGGCCGCTCTACATGGAGACGGCCGTCTTCCTCGTCCGGAGGCACCCGAACGTTCACCTGGACCTCTCGGGCATCCCGCCGAAGAAGCTGCTCGAGTATCTGCCGCGCCTCGAGGAGCTTGCCCCGCGCTGCCTCTGGGGCACGGACTACCCGAGCCCGGGCGTGTTCTCGATGCGGAGGAACGTGGAGGACTTCCTGGGTCTCCCGATCTCCGAGGCGGCCAAGCAGCAGATTCTCTGGGACAACGCGGATGCGCTGATTCGGTAGGGTCGCGAGCTACGACGGGTCCATATAATCCCGACATGGCGCAGGGGAAGATTCTCGTCATCGGCGCCGGAACGATGGGCCGCGGGATCGCCGGCCTCTGCGCGCTCTCCGGCCACGAGACCTGGGTCTTCGACGCCGACCCCGACGCCCAGCGCGCGGTGCGCGGCCACGTGGAGACGTCCTGGGGACGCGCGATCGACAAGGGAAAGCTCTCGACCGAGGCTGCGGAGAAGGCGCGCCACCGCCTCCGCATCGCCCAGAGATTGAAGGACGCCGCCGACGCGGATTTCGCCATCGAGGCCGTGCCGGAGTCGATCGACCTGAAGCAGATGGTCTTCTCGGAGCTCGACGACCTCTGCCCTTCCCGCACGATCCTCGCCTCGAACACCTCCTCGCTGTCGATCACCCGGATCGCGCACGCGACGGGCCGCCGCGACCGCGTCATCGGCATCCACTTCTTCAATCCCGTGGCGGCGATGCCCCTCGTGGAGATCGTGCGCGGCAAGAACACCTCGCCGGAGACGGAGGGACGGACGCTCGAGCTCGTCCACGGCCTTGGCAAGGAGGCGGTGCGCGTCTTCGATTCGCCGGGTTTCGCGACCTCGCGCCTGGGCGTGGCGCTGGGGCTCGAGGCGATGCGGATGATCGAAGAGGGCGTGGCCGGCGCCGCCGACATCGACCGGGCGATGGAGCTCGGCTACGGGCACCGGATGGGGCCGCTGAAGACGACCGACCTCGTCGGCCTCGACGTGCGCCTGGCGATCGCCGAGACCCTCGCCGCGGAACTGCCGTCCGAGCGGTTCACGCCGCCCGAGATCCTCCGGACGCTCGTCGCGGAGGGCCGCACCGGCCGAAAGTCCGGCGAAGGCTTCTACCTTTGGGACGGCGAGAAGGCGGCCGGCGAGGGAGAGCGCGCCGCGGCGCTGGCGCGGAAGCGATGAACGTGACCGATCGGCGGGGCCTGAACGTCGGCATCGTCCTCCTGGCGATCGGTCTCTACTTTCTCCTCGGGCGCCAGCTCCACTTCCGGGGCCCCGGCCCGATCCTCCTGCTGATCGGAACGGTTCTGCTGGCGATCTCGGCGATGCGCGGGTTCCGCGGGCCGATCGTGCCGGCGGGAGTCCTGATCGGCCTCGGAGCGGGGTTTCTCCTGCGCGATCCGCTCGCGCCCTGGATGCCTTCCTGGGCGACGCTGCTCTTCTTCCTGGGCACGGGTCTGCTCCTGGCCGCGGGCATCGACCGGTTCGCCGCCCGCCAGAGGCGGCCGACCCCGGTGGTGCCCGGGACAATCCTCGTCGCCATCGCGCTCGTCGCGGCTCTCTCGCAGAACCTGTCGATCCCGGAGACCCTCTACGATGCCGCCTGGCGCCTGTGGCCCTGGGCGTTGCTCGTGGCCGGCGCGATCCTGGTGGTCCAGGCCGTCAGGGCGCGGACCCGACCACCGACCCGACCACCGTAGGCAAACCCCCAGCAGTAGGGAACGCCGGGCGCAGCACGGCGGTAACCAGGCCCCCAGCAGTAGGGAACGCCGGTACTCCGGCGTTACCCAGAGCTCCTAGCAGGGTCCGACGGCGCTACCCGAGATTCAGAACTTTCGGCACCGGCGGCCGCGCCGCGGCGGGAGGCGGCGGGGCGGCCCGGCGCTGCGTCAGGAGCCGCGCGGTCACCAGCAGCATGATCAGGGCGGCGGCGATCTCGACGGAGAAGAGACCCGTCGAGAGACGGTGATAGCGGTCGAGAAGCGCTCGAGACGGGTCGGCCGCCGGTAGAGTGTCGATCAGGCCGGGGGCTTCCTCGCGAATCCGGTCGATCGGCGGGATCAGAAGCTGGCGGATCACGAGGGCGGCGAAGAAGCCGGGCACCGGGAGCCGCGTCAGCAAGGACCGGGTCAGCTTCGCCGCGTCGTCTCGCGTCAGCAGCCAGGAGGTCACGAAGAGGACGCCGAAGCTCACCTCGGCCATGAGGCACAGCCGCGACAGGATCTGGCTCTGGAGCGCGCCGGCCATGTCCCGGGTGGGCAGGACTCGGAAGACCGCCGGCGCCACGACGGCGCCGAAGAAGATCGGGGGCGCCAGAGCCAGAGCCAGCGCGCCCAGGTGAAGGCTGAGAACGAGGGCCTGGAGGCGGGAGTCGAGCTTCATCTCCGGGGACTCAGGGCTCCGGCGCGTACTCCGCCGTGACGCGGGGAACCAGCCCGGCCGCGTGCGCCCGGTCGAGCAACGTCTGAACGGCCTGCCGCCCCACCTCGCCGTACTGCCGCGTCCAGGAGTTGACGTACATCGAAACGAACCGGTCCGCCTTCTCGCGCGAAAGGCCGCGGGCATACCGCATCGCGTGGTCCAGGGCGGCGCCCCGGTGCGCCAGGCCGTACTCGATGGAGCGCGAGAGGGCCCGCGAGACGCGGCCGATCCGCTCCGGTCCGAGGTCGCGCCGGACGACGTTGCCCCCGAGCGGCAGGGGAAGGCCCGTCTCCTCCTTCCACCACCGCCCGAGGTCCACGACTTCCGTCAGCCCCTCGTCGCGAAAGGTGAGCTGGCCTTCGTGGATGAGGAGGCCGGCTTCGAGCTCGCCCGACTGCACCGCCTCCTGGATCCGGTCGAACGGAAGCGGCCGCGTCTCGACACCCGGCGCCCACAGGCGCAGCGCGAGCGCGGCCGTCGTCCAGCGGCCGGGGGAGGCGACCGGGATCCGGCCCGCCGCGATCTCCTCGCGCGCGACCGGCTCCCGCGCCACGACGACCGGCCCGTAGCCGTCGCCGAAGGAGGCGCCGTGCGGGAGCAGCAGGTAGCGATCCGCCAGGTGCGCGTAAGCGTGGAAGGAGACGGCCGTCACGGCGAGCTCGCCCGCCATCGCGCGGCGGTTCAGGGACTCGATGTCGGAGAGCTCGTGGACGTAGGCGAGCCCTTCGGTGTCGACATGTCCCTCGGCGAGCGCGTAGAACATGAACGCGTCGTCGGAGTCGGGGCTGTGCGCGACGGTGATGGTGTCGGAAGAAGTCACGGGCGGATTCTACGACCGTCGCGCGAGCCGTGAGCCGTGTTCGACTTGACTTGCACCCCGCGGATCGGGAGAATGAAGTCAAGAGAGCTTGCAAGGAAATCTTCTTGTATCCAACCGAGAGATACTTCTAAAATGAAATCGCCGGATGGGTTGCAGCCCACCCGGCGATTTACAGAACGTATGACCCATCAATCATTCGACAGCGACAGACTGAAGGCGATACGCCCTTTCACGGGGGCGGAAAAACTAGCATCTCGCCCGAGGGCTGTCAATCGGCTGTCGGGAGGGAGGTGACGTAATGGCTACGAAGAAGAAGGCCGCGAAGAAAGCGAAGAAAGCGACCAAGAAGAAGAAGTAAGTCAAACACTTACAGCTTCGGACACGGTTTCTCGGGGGCCTGCGGGCCCCCTTTTTTTTGCCTTGACTTTGCGGTCCGGAGGACAGGCCGCGTCCCCGACGCGACCTCGGCTATATCTGCATTGATATAGTTGTCCCATGTCGCTCCCGCACGTCCTCCTCGGCCTCCTCCACGAGATCCCCCGCAGCGGATACGACCTCGCGCGGGCGATGCGCGAGGAGCTCGACCCCGCCTGGAACGCCGGCTTCTCCCAGATCTACCCCGCCCTGGCGGGGCTGCGCCGCCGGGGCTGGGTCGCGCTCCGGGTCCTCGGGCCCCTGCGGGGACCCCGGCGCCACCTGTACCGGTTGACCGCCGCCGGGCGCCGGGAGCTGCGCCGCTGGCTCGGGGAAATCCCTCCGCCGCCCCGCCACAACGACGAGGGGCTCGCCCGCCTCGCCTTCCTCGACGCCCTGCCGATCCCGGAACGGCGCAAGGCCCTCCTCGCCGCCGACGCGGCGCTCTCGACCGAGATCGCGCGCCTGCGGGCGCTCTCGCCCGCCGGCGGATTCCGGAGCCTCGCCCGCCGGGCGGCGATCGAGGAGCGCGAGGCCCTGCGCCGCTTTCTCCGCGCGGGCGGCGCCGCGGCTCCACCCTCCGAAACGGGGCCTCGACGCGAGGCGAGAAAGAAGCGCTGAGGGCGGCCGGTGGTTCGAACCCGACGCCCCGACGGCCGTATGATCTCCTTGTCCGGACGAGGGGAGGTCTCATGAAAGACGGATCGAAGGGCGGCTTCACGCGTCGCGATCTCGTCCGCGGGAGTCTGGTCGGCGCCGTCGGGGCCGCGGTCGGCGTCAAGGCTCCCGAGGCCGGCCCTTCCCGGATCGGCCCCGGTCCCGCGCCGCTCGAGCTGACGGTCAACGGCGCCGTTCACCGACTCTCCGTCGAGCCGCGGGTCACGCTGGCCGACGCCCTCCGCGAGACGATCGGGCTGACGGGGACGAAGGTCGTCTGCGGGAGAGGAGCCTGCGGCGCCTGCACCGTCCTCCTGGACGGCGAGACGGTCTGCTCCTGTCTCCTGCTGGCCCACGAGGCGGCCGGCAGGCCCATCACGACGATCGAAGGGCTCGCTGCGGGCGGACGGCTGACTCCTCTCCAGGAGGCGTTCATCGCGGCTGATGCGCTCCAGTGCGGTTTCTGCACGTCCGGGATGGTTCTCTCCTGTCAGCGGCTGCTCGCGCGCAACCCGAAACCGACGCGGGGCGAGATCCGCGAAGCCGTGTCCGGCAATCTCTGCCGCTGCGGCACGTACAACCACGTCTTCGAGGCCGTCGAGCGCGCCGCCGGGATGAAGAAGGCCGACGCCGGCACTCCCGCCGATCTGTTCGCGTCCCGATTCCCGGCTCCGGACTCCCGACTCACCGACGATCCCCGCGTCGCGATGGCCACCCGCGAGGCCATGGACGCGGAGGAGGTCTGAGATGGCCGACAAGCTAAGACTCGGTTTCAACGGCAAGTACCAGGTCAAGGACGTCGCCATCGCGCTCGGCGATCCGGCGCCGTGGGACCCCTCGACGAAGTTCTCGGTCGTCGGCTCGCGAGTGCCGCGCCTGGACGGTCCGGCCAAGACGACCGGGGCGGCCCGATACGCGATCGACGTGCGCCTGCCGGGCCTCCTCTACGGGAGAATCCTCCGCAGCCCCCTGGCGGCCGCCACGGTGAAGTCGATCGATCTCTCGGCGGCGAAGGCGCTCCCTGGCGTGCGCGCCGCCCTGGCGCTGGCCGAGCCCGGCGAGAAGATCCGTTTCGCCGGCCAGGAAGTCGCCGCCGTCGCCGCGGACACGCCCGAGCGAGCCGAAGACGCGCTCGCGGCGATCCGCGTGGCCTACGACCCGCTGCCCTTCGTCGTGACCATCGAGGACGCCGGCCGCCCCGGGGCGCCCCTGGTCTTCGAAGGCCAGGCCACGACCCGCAGCTCCGCCGGCGACATGCCGTCCGGCCGCAAGGCGCTGCCCCGCGAAGGAAACGTCCTGGGACCTCGGCTCACCAGCAAGGGCAACGTCGGGGAAGGCTTCCGCAAGGCCGACGCCGTCGTTGAAGGGACCTACGTCACGCAGGTCCAGACGCACAACGCGCTGGAGACGCACGGCCTCGTCGCGCGCTTCGACGGCGACGAGCTGACCGTCTGGGCGTCGACCCAGGGCATCTTCTCGGTCCGCGACGAGCTGGCCGAGGCGATGAAGATCCCGGCGTCCAAGGTGAAGGTGATCACGGAGTACATGGGAGGCGGCTTCGGCGCAAAGTTCGGCGCGAGGATCGAGGGCGTCACGGCGGCTCGGCTCGCCCGGGAAGCCGGCGCCCCCGTCAAGCTGTTCCTCGACCGCAAGGAGGAGCAGCTCGCGGCCGGCAACCGCCCGTCCTCGGTCCAGTGGATCAAGGCGGGCGCCACGAAGGACGGGAAGCTCACGGCCCTGCACCTGATCGTGCGCGGGACCGGCGGCACCAACGGCGGCACGGGAACATCGGGGCCGATCAAGAACATCTACGCCTGCGACAACCTGCAGGTGGAGGAGTTCGACGTCTTCACCAACGCCGGCCCCTCCGCCGCCATGCGCGCGCCCGGGCATCCCCAGGGCTCCTTCGCCCTGGAGGCCACGCTGGACGAGCTCGCGCGCGAGCTCGGCATGGATCCCCTCGAGCTGCGGATGAAGAACGACCCGTCGGAGGTCCGGCGCGAGGAGTTCCGGATCGGGGCCGAGAAGATCGGCTGGCAGACCCGCGACAGCCGGCGGGCGACGAAAGACCCGGCCGTGCGCCGCGGCGTCGGCGTCGGGGCCGCCGTCTGGTACAACACGGGGGACACAGGGCCGCGGGCCACGGTCACGATCCACCGCGACGGGTCCGCGGGGGTCGAGCATGGCCTCCAGGACCTCGGCACGGGCTCGCGCACGATGGTCGCGATCGTCGCGGCCGAAGAGCTCGGGCTCCCGCTCGAGAAAGTTTCGGTCCACATCGGCGACACGCGGATGCCGTTCGGGCCCGCCTCCGGCGGCTCGACCACGACGCCGTCGAGCGCGCCCACGATCCGGCGCGCCGCGTGGCAGGCCAAGCGCAAGCTGGCCGAGGCCGTGGCCCGGCAGTGGAAGGTCCCGGCGGAGTCGGTCGTCATCGCCGGCGGTACCGTCTCGGCTCCCGGCGACCCGGCCCGCAAGGTCTCCTGGCCGGAGGCGTGCCGGCTTCTTCCCGACGAGGGCGTCGCGGCCACGGCCGACCGCGCCGAGAACCACGAGGACGCCTGGAAGCGCTTCACCGGAGGCGCCCAGTTCGCACAGGTCGAGGTCGATACCGAGACCGGGAAGGTCCGCGTCGAGCGCGTCGTCGCCGTCCACGACTGCGGCATCGTGCTGAACGCCCTGGCCACGGAGAGCCAGATCCAGGGCGGCGTGATCCAGGGCCTCTCGTACGCCCTCTTCGAGAATCGGATCCTGGACCGGCAGACGGGCCGGATGGTCAACCCCAACACGGAGCAATACAAGATGGCCGGATCCCTCGACGTCCCCGAGATCGAGGTCATCCTCGTCCCCGTCTGGGATGGGGTCAACAACACGCACTCGGTGGGAATCGGCGAACCGGCGGTCGTGCCGACCGCCGCCGCCATCGCCAACGCCGTGTCGCACGCCGTGGGTGCCCGGATCCGCCAGCTTCCGATCACGCCCGAGGTGGTGCTCGCCGCCGTGGACGAGGCCCGCGCGAAGGGAGGCCGGACATGAGACCGTTCGCCCTGGTCCACGCGCGCACACTCGAGGAGGCGGCCCGCGAATCGGCGCGGCCGGACGCCGCGTTGAAGGCGGGAGGCGTCGACCTCCTCGACCGCATGAAGGAGGGTCTCGACAGCCCGAAGACGGTCGTGTCGATCGCGGGCATCGCGGGCCACGACCGGATCGAAACCGGGCCCCCGGGGCGGATCGGGGCCCTCGCGACGCTGGCGAAGATCGCGGAGCATCCCGGCCTGCGGAAGATCTATCCGGCGCTGGCGCAGGCGGCCGCCGGCGCGGCCACGCCCCAGATCCGCAACATGGCGACCCTCGGCGGCAACCTCGCCCAGCGCCCCCGCTGCTGGTACTACCGGCTCGAGGAGTTCGACTGCCGCAAGAAAGGCGGCCAGGACTGCTTCGCGCTGGAGGGCGAGAACCGCTTCCACGCCATCTTCGACACGGACCTGCTCTGCTGCTCTGTGCACCCCTCGGCCACGGGGACGGCGCTGCTCGCCTACGGCGCGCAGCTCGAGACGGTCTCCCCGAAAGGGAAGCGCCGGCTTCCGATCGAGGATTTCTTCTACCGTCCCACCGACGACGCGACGCGGGAAAACATCCTGGCGGGGGGCGAGATCATCGCCTCCGTGACGCTCCCCGTTCCCGCGGCCGGCGCGCGTTCCGTCTACCGGAAGCTCAAGGAGAAGGAGTCGTTCGACTGGCCGATCGTCGAGACCTGCGTCACCCTCACGCTCTCCGGCGGAGTCATCGGCAACCCCCGCGTCGTGCTCGGATCGGTCGCCCCGACACCGCATCGGTGCGTGGAGGCCGAGAAAGTGCTCGCCGGCGCCCGTCCCTCGGAGGAGCTCGTCCGCCGGGCGGCCGAAGCGGCGGTCCAGGGGGCTAAGCCGCTCGGCCAGAACGCCTTCAAGGTCCGGCTCGCGCGCGTGGAGCTCGAGCGGGCGCTGCGGGAGGCCTTCGCCTGAGCGACGATCCCCTGGCCCCCATGCGGCGCTTCGCCCGGCCGTCCTCCGACGCGACGCGCGAGGCCGACCCGTTCCTCTGCCGCCACCTACGCACGAAAACCTGGCTCTCGCCGGACACTTTCGGAGAGGGCGACCCGACCCGCTCGCCCTCGACGGCGCAGTACTGGTGCCTGAAGACGATGCGGCCGAGCGGGCCGGACGGCGACCTCGCGATTCCGGAGGAGTGCACGGACGAGCGGATCTGTTTCGAGGCGACGGTGGCGCGGGGGAACGACTCGTAGTTGGGGGTCAGGTCTTCATTCTTCGGAATTTCAGCCGCACTGCGACAATGAGGATCCCTATCTCTGAAATTCCGAAGAATGAAGACCTGACCCCACGGTTGAAATTCCGAAGAATGAAGACCTGACCCCGCTATCTTTTTTTCAGGTCCATCAGCACCTGGCGCGCCACGGCCTTGAGGGTGTCGAAAACGCCGCCGCCCGTCGTGGCCACGGCTTCGAAGGTCGGCTCTCGCTTGATGTTGAGCCTGCGGTAGAGCTCGTCGGTGGGCATCGCCGTCGGCAGGTCTCGCTTGTTGAACTGCAGGACGTAGGGGATCGTCGCGATCTCGTATCCCTGGTCCTTGAGGTTCTTGTCCAGGTTCCGGATCGACTCGATGTTGGCCTCCAGGCGGGCCTCCTGCGAGTCCGCCACGAAGATCACGCCGTCCACGCCCTTGAGGATCAGCTTGCGCGAGGCGTCGTAGAAGACCTGGCCGGGCACCGTGTAGAGGTGGAAGCGGGTCTTGAAACCCTTGACCGTGCCGAGGTCGAGCGGGAGGAAGTCGAAGAAGAGCGTCCGGTCCGTCTCCGTCGCGAGCGAGATCAGCTTGCCCTTGGCCGCGGGGTTCGTGCGGTCGTAGATGTACTGGAGGTTCGTCGTCTTGCCGCAGAGCCCCGGCCCGTAATAAACGATCTTGCAGTTGATCTCGCGGGACGCGTAGTTGATGAAAGTCATCGGGCCGTCACGGAAAGATCGAAAGCCGGCGCCAGAGCGCTACTCCGAGAACAGACGATCGATGTCCTCGTCCGTGATCTCGGCGAAAGGCGAATCGAAATCGGCCTGGAGCACCAGCTTCTCCTTCTCGGCCTTCTGGGCGATCTCCTCGAAGATCTTCTCCAGTTCCGCCATCGCCCGCCGCACCCGGAGCCTCACGAGCCCGAGCGAAGTGCGCTCGTCGAAGATCACCACGAGGATGACCCGCTGGGCGACGATCGAGATGTGGATGTTGTCCTTCTCGCCTTCGTGGAAGAGGATGGAGAACTCCCGCTCTCCGATCAGGCGCGCGAGGCCGTCGGTGGCGGCCACGTTGCCGGCCGTCAGCGAGGCGAGCGAAGTCGTGTCGAGCGTCTCCAGGTCACCGACGGCGGCGATCTGCTGGCCGTTCTTGTCGACGAGGAAAACGACGTTCGCGTTCGCGTCAGACGCGAGCCGGTTGAGGGATTCCTTGATCCTTCGGAATTCCTCGTCGTAGAGGACGAGGTCAGGCAGCGCCATCGATAACTGATTCTCCTGTGAGGACTTATTCTAACAGTATTCGCGTCACAGATCCCGCCGGTTCTCCAGAGACCGCGCCATGGTGACCTCGTCCGCGTACTCGATGTCCCCCCCCACGGGCAGACCGAAGGCGATCCGGGTGACGCGCACTCCGGAGGGCTTGAGCCTGCGGGCGAGGTAGAGCGCGGTTGCTTCCCCCTCCACGTTCGGGTTGGTCGCGATGACGACCTCGCGGACCTCCGGAGTAACGCGAGACACCAGGCCCGCCACGTCGATCTGGTCCGGACCGATGCCGCGCAAAGGCGACAGCGCGCCCCAGAGCACGTGGTACCGGCCCCGGAACTCGCGCGTCCTCTCGATCGCCGCGAGGTTGCCCGGCTCCTCCACGACGCACAACAGACCGGGATCGCGCTCGGGGTCGGAGCAAATGTCGCAGGGATCCTCTTCGGTCAGCGTGTTGCAGATCGAGCACCGGCTCACGGCAGCCCGCGAATCCACGATCGCGCGCGCCAGCCGCTCTGCGTCGTCGTCGGGCGAGCGGAGCAGGTAGTACGCCAGCCGCGCGGCGCTCTTGGCTCCGATGCCCGGGAGCCGCTGGAACTCCGCGGCGAGGCGTTCGAGCGATTTGGGGGTTCCCGGCATCCGGGCGCTAGCGCATTCCCGGCAGCATTCCGCCGAGGAGCGAGGACGTCTTCTTCTGCACGGCTTCGTCGACCCGGCGGGAGGCCTCGCGCGAGGCGGCGAGGATCAAGTCCTGCAGCGTCTCGACGTCCTCGGGGTCGACGGCGGCCTTCTCGATGTGGACAGCGAGAATCTCCTTCTTGCCCGACATCTCGATCTTCACCATCCCGCCCCCGGCGGTGGCCTCGATCTTCATCGCCGCAAGCTCCAGCTCCATCTTCGACTGCATCGCCTGGGCCTGCTGCATCATCTTCTGGATGTTCATGCGTTCCTTGCCGTGGGGCGGCCCTTGCGCCGCGCGCGGGGGGGGGACGTGGCCCCTCCCCTACTCTTCCTCTTTGATCTCTGTCAGCTCTCCGTGAAACAGCTCCATCGCCGAGCGGACCATCGGGTCGGTCTCGGCGCGCGAGCTCGCCCGCTCCCGAGCAATCGTGGAACGCGGCACGTCGCGCGCGGCCTTGCCCAGATCGCCGTCGGCGGGCGGCCCGGTCTTCAGCACGATGCGCATCGGCCGGCCGAAGGCCTCCCGCGCGACCTCCCCGAGAAGCTTCTTCGCCGCTTGGTCCTCGAGGGCTTCCTTGGCCGCCGCGCGGTCGATCCCGAACCGCAGCACCAGGTCGTCCCGGTCGACGAAGATCGACTCGGCCAGGCTGGCCTGCGCCGCCGTCACGCGCCGCCCCGCGTCGAGCAGGTCATGAAAGCGCTCGATCGAATCGCCTCCGGCCGCCGCGGCCTTGCCCGGGGAGGGCTCCTCGGGCTCGGGTTCGACGGCCACGAGCGACACGATGCGCGGCCCCGCGTCGCTCGGCCGCGGGGGCGGCACGGCAGCCGGCGCGGGCCTCGCGGCGGCGGCGTTGGCCCCCGCGATCGCTCCCTCGATCTCCCGCAGCCGGGGCAGCTCCGCGAGCTTCAGGATGAGCATCTGGACGACCAGGCCCGGATCGTCCACGCGCCGCACCTGCTCTTCCGCCTGGAGGGTCAGGGACACGGCGCGCAGGAGGTTCTCGTAGGGCATCGCCCGCGACATCGCCGAGAGCCGCTCGCGTTCGCCCTCCGGGCCCTCGGCCGCGGCTCCGGCGGCGGTCAGCAGCAGCCGGCGCAGGAAGGCGACGAACTCCTTGAGGACGTGCCGCGGATCGGCGCCACCTTCCGTCAGGCGCGTCAGGTGGGAGATCGCGGCGGCGCGATCGCCCTGCGCCACGGCCGAATAGAGCCCCTCGAGCAGCTCCCGATCGACCAGGGCGAGGATCTCGGCGCAGTGCGCCTCGTCGACCGTGCCGCCGGCGAGCGTCGAGGCCTGGTCGAGGAGCGAGAGCGCGTCGCGCAGGCTCCCCTCGGCCGCGCCGGCTAAAACGCGCAACGCCCCCGGCGTGGCCTTGATCTTCTCGGCCTTCGCGACCTTTTCGAGCTGGCCGGCGATCTCCTTGACCGTCAGCGCGCGGAACGCGAACCGCTGGCAGCGCGAGACGATCGTCGGCGGGATCTTGTGGAGCTCGGTCGAGGCGAGGATGAAGCGGGTGTGCGCCGGGGGCTCCTCGAGCGTCTTCAACAGCGCGTTAAAGGCCTCGTTGGTCAGCATGTGGACTTCGTCGATGATGGCGATCCGAAACCGGTCGCGCTGCGGCGCGTAGCGGACGGTCTCGATCAACTCACGCGCGTTCTCGATCTTTCGGTTAGAGGCGCCGTCCATCTCGTGGACGTCGAGGGACTCCCCCCGCTCCAGGATCTCGCGGCAGGAGGGGCATTCCCCGCACGGCCGCACGGTCGGACCCTTGTCGCAGTTCAGGGCCCTCGCGAGCATCCGCGCCGTCGAGGTCTTGCCCACGCCGCGCGGACCGGTCAGCAGGTAGGCCGAGGCGACGCGGCCCTCCGCGATGGCGTTGGACAGGGTCCGCGCGACGGCCTCCTGGCCGACTAAGTCCTCGAAGATCCGAGGGCGCCACTTGCGGGGGAGGGAAAGATGCATCGACGGCATTCTAAGGCCGCGTCAAAACGGCTGCGGAAAAGCGAGGAATCCGGCGGCCGAAGATGAGCTCAGGTTGACCTGCGGCGCACGGTGGCGCCTCCTGATCGCTGCTTCCTTCCGGACCTGACGAGGTTCGGAGGCTTCCGTCGCACAGGGCCCGAACTCATCCTCGGCCGCCGGAAGAGCATTCTATCGCAGACGAGGCGGGAGTCGGGAGCGGGGGCTTTCGGAGAAGGCCCCAGAGCAGTACGAGGCCGAAGAGGAAACCGGCGGCGAGATCCACGCCCCGGAAGCCGCACGCGGGCGGCGCCGGCCAGAGATCCAGGGCCGACCCGATCGAGAAAAGCGCCGCGAATGCCGCCAGCCAGATCGCTCCCGCGACGGCCAGCCGCGCCGGCCGGGTCACTCCTTCTCGTCGCACCGTTTGCGCACGAACCGCAGCACGGCCTCCGCGAGGTTCCTCGGAATGTCGCGCGGTTTGAGCATCTTCAGGCAGCGCCCCGTGGCCCGGTAGCTGGCGAGGAACTGGACGCACGGCGGGCAATGCGAAAGATGCAACTCGAGGTCCCGGCGCTCGGTCTCCGGCATCGAGCCGTCTTCGTAATCGACGAGGTACTCCAGGATGATGCGCTTGCAGGTGAGCGCGTCGTGCGTCACGGGGCGGTCCTCCGTTCCCCGTCCCGGGGCACGCTCGCGATCTCGGTCAGGCGCTCGCGCACGAAGAGCCTCGCGCGGTGGAGGCGCGACTTCAGCGCGGGCATCGAGATCTCGAGCGTCTCCGCCACGTCGGCTGGTTTCATCTCCTCGACGTCCACCATCCAGATCACGTCCCGATAGGCCGGCGGCAGCTCGCCGATGAAAGCTTCCGCACGCTCCGCGAGCTCCTTCGCGATCGTCTCGTCCTCGATCCCCTCCACCCACGCGGCGAACTCCGGCGAGGCCTGGTGGCCGTCGCCCTGGAAGCGCGGCAGGTAGTCTTCGAGAGAGACGGTCCGCGCGGGCTTGCGCCGGCGAGCTCGGCTGTAGGCGGCGTTCAACGCGACGCGGTAGAACCAGGAGAAGAACTTCTTCGACTCGTCGAAGGTGCCGATCTTGCGGTACAGCGTCAGGAACGCGTCCTGGGTCGCCTCCTCCGCGTCCTCGGCGTTCCGGAGCACGCCGTAGGCGAGGGAGTAGACCCTCCTGTGGTAACGCTCGACCATCTCTCGAAAAGCCTCCTCCTCGCCGCTTTTGATTCGCCGGACGAGGTCGAGGTCGACGGTGTTCTGATCTTCGGCCATAGGGATCTACGCGATCAGGAGACTGCTCGGTTCGGGCACGGCACGAGTCTATGGCGGAGAGGGGGGGATTCGAACCCCCGGTACGTTTTGCGCACACACGCTTTCCAAGCGTGCTCCTTAAGCCACTCGGACACCTCTCCGGGGGCGGGGAATCCTACAACAGGCCCTCCTGCGAAGTGCTCCGATCCTGTAACCCTCGAATCGGCGCTACACTGAGACCGGCGCCAGATGACCGAAAGGGCTGACAAAACCGATTTCCCGTTCCTGGCGGGCCATCCCTGCCTCGACTTCCTGAACACTCGGCCGATGGTCAAGGGGCACGTCGTGGAGCTTCTCGGTGCGTTCGAGGACTTCGTGCGCTGGCTGACCCGATCCGGCCGCCTCGAGCCCCGCGCCGCCGCCGACGCACTCAAACGGTGGGGCGAGGGGCCTGACGGGACGCGCGTGGCCGAGCGGGCCCGCAGCTTCCGCGAGACACTCCGGCAAATGGTCGACGGGATCGTGCGGGGCCGCGGTGTTGCGACGGAGGGGATCGCCGCCATCAGCTCGATCCTCGCCGAAAACGAAGGCACTCTGCGTCTCGAAAAGCACGCAAACGGCTTCCGGACGCGCTTTGCCTCGCGTCCCACGCAGCCGATCGCGCTGCTCGGCACCGTCGCCGAAGCCGCCGCGGATCTTCTGAGCGCCCGCGACCTGCGCATGATCCGCCGGTGCGGGAATCCCGACTGCCTCCTCTACTTCTACGACGCGACGCGCAACCACCGCCGCCAGTGGTGCGCCATGGGGACCTGCGGCAACCTGATGAAGGTGCGGGCCTTTCGGAAGCGGCACCGCAAGTGAACCGGGGGTCAGACCCCTGCGGGGAACCGGGGGTCAGACCCCTCCGGGGTCAGACCCCACTTTCTCAGGGTCTCGAAGCTGTAGATCCCGTCGTTGTGGCCGTCCGCCCAGTCGATCTGGAGCGCATAGGAGCCGACGAGTCGATGGGCGACGGCCTGGAAGGCGCGCGGCGTCAGGGGCCGCTCGGGGCCCTTGTAGAGGTTGCCGAGCAGATCCTTCTCGCCGCGGCACATCGCGCACGGGCACTCGCGGCGGAGCTTCTCGAGCGGGAAGTAGCTTTCGCTCCCGTCGCCCCAGACGACCGCGAGCTCGTTGCCGACCAGCAGGATGTCGCGAGGGACCGCGGTCACTTCAGCCCTACCGCGACGAAGAGATCCGACAGGATCCGGTTATAGGAGTATGCGTACGTCTTGCCGTCGTCGGCGATCGCGGGAGGGGCGACGTTGGAGATCCCGGCGGGGTCCGGCGGGGTGAGCTCCTTCCAGAGCTCTCGCTTGCTCGTGGCCAGCTCCAATCGAAAGATCCTGGCCGGGTACGTGCCCCGCTTGTACACGTAGAGGGACTTCCCGTCGGGGGTCCATCCCATCGTCGTCTCGTCGGCCTCCACCCCGGGGATCGGCGTGGGTTCTCCTCCGGACAGCGGATACAGGTAGCGCCTCTGGTCCGGCCCGACGACCGCCGCGAACCGGCCGTCGGGAGAGACGCAGCGCGACGGGGCGCGGTATCCCGGCGGGCTCAAGGCCCGCGGCTTGGCGTCGGCGCTGTCGAGCACCCAAAGACGCACGCCCCGGCCGGCTTCGCTGGCCGTCAGGAGAATCCGCTTGCCGTCCGGAAACCAGGCCGCGTTTTCCACTCTCAGTCCTGCGGTGGCAATCGGCCGGGCCTCGCCCGCACCCGTGGGAAGGAGTTGAAGCCCCGGCGTCGGAACGGAAAGGATGGACAGGGCCCAGCGGCCGTCGGGCGAGATCGACATCGGATTGCCGTCGCCCAGTCGCACGGGAGGCTCCCCGTCCAGTCGGCGGGAATAGGCCGAGTACCTCGCTCCCCCTCCCTCCCCCGTCTCGCTGAAGATGAAGACGGAGCCATCGGGCGCGATGTCTCTTACCGAGGACCAGTCGAGCCACGACAGATCCCGCTCCTTCACGTCGCCCGGCACGAAGGCCAGGATCCCGGACCGCAGGGCGTCGTGGGCGACGAGAGCTCGCCCGTCGCGCGACACGTCGTGAAGCGTGAGATTGCCCGTCACGCGAGTCAGGATCCGGCGCGAACCGGACAGCGAAACGGCGTAGACCCCGCGATTGCCCCCGGTTTCGGCCGCCGAGAACCAGACTTCCTTACCGCCGGGCGACCAGGCCAGCCCGCCCTCCGTCGAGAAGGGGCCCGCGAGCTGGCGATGTTTTCCCGCGCGGTCCACGACGTCGACGGTTCCTCCGTCATCCCCCAGCGTCGGATGATTCTGGAAGGCGACCCGATCTCCGTCGGGCGAGACGCGCGGATTCGTGATCCACCCTTCCGTTTCGAAGAGGACCTTGCCGATGGGGTATTCGACGCGGCACCGCGGCCCCGCGAACCTGACCACGGCCAGCGATTGCCCGTCCGGGCTCCAATCCGCCCACTGAACGTCTTCCAGGACCTCGCGCGGCGTGCCTCCGCCCGTGACCCCGATGCGGGCCAGCGTGCCGCTGCGCTGGAAGGGGCCTGCGAAACGCCTGTTCAAAGACACCGCCATCTCTCCCGAGGGGGAGATGGCGAGGATGTCGGCCGCCTTCAGGCCGAAGGGGCGCGCCTCGGGGCTGTCGAGACGGGACACGAAAATTTCGACGGGTCGTCCCTCCCACGTCGCGGCGTAGACGATCGTCTGACCGTCCGGAGCGAAGCGGGCCGAGTAGATCTCGCCACGCTGGAACGTGAGCTGCTGGAACGACGGTGGCGGAGTGACTCCCGCTTTCTTGCCGGCCGTGAAAGCGGCGACGCCGACGGCCGCGGCCAGCGCCAGCGCGCCCACGACCCAGGGCCATACGCGCTTCGCCGACCGGGCGGCGCCGACTGGCTGTTGGCCGGTTGCCTCGGCGGAGACGGAAGCCTCGGAGAGGTGGTCCCGGATCGAGGCGAGGTCCCGCGCCATATCCTTCGTGGTCCCGTAACGATCCTCCGCGTTCTTCGTCAGACATCGCTCCACGATCCAGCGCACGGGCGCCGGCACGCGCGCGTTCAACTGCACCACCGGCACCGGCTCCTCGCGGATGATCGCCGTCAGGGTCTCCGCCGTCGTCCCACGCTCGAATGCACGCTTGCCCGTCGCCATCTCGTACAACATCGAACCGAACGAAAACTGGTCCGACCGAAAATCCGTCGGCCGCCCCGCCGCCTGCTCCGGCGACATGTATCCGACCGTCCCCATCACCATCCCGGGACGCGTCGGATCCCCCGCCGCCGTCTGGAGACTCGATACCTCGTCCGACTCCGGCGTCACGAGCTTGGCCAACCCGAAGTCCAGGATCTTCGCGAACCCGTGCTTGGAGACCATTACGTTGGCGGGCTTCAAGTCCCGGTGCACGATCCCCGCCGCGTGCGCCGCCGCCAGCCCATCCGCGACCTGCGTCGCGAGCTCCAGCAGCTTGCGCGTCGGCACCGGACCCGACGCCACCAGATCCTTCAACGTCCCGCCCTCGATCAGCTCCATCGCGATGTACACCGTCGAGTCCGACGTCCCGATGTCGTAAATCGTCAAGATATTCGGATGCGACAAAGCCGACGCCGCCCGCGCCTCACGCTCAAACCGCTCCCGACGCTCCGGATCCGACGCAAGCTCCGCAGGCAACACCTTGATCGCCACCTCGCGCTTCAACCGCTCGTCCCGAGCCCGATACACCTCACCCATCCCTCCCGCGCCGATCGGCGCGAGGATCTCGTAGGGGCCGAGGCGCGCGCCGGCCGCGAGGGTCACTTCACTCCCTCCACCAGGAAAAGGTCCGACAGAATGCGGTGGTAGCTGTACGCGTAGCTCGATGCGTCGGCCGTCAGGACGACCGAGACGATCTCGACCACGCCCGCGGAATCCGCGGGCATCAGGTCCCGAACGCGAGCCTTCTCCGCGGAGGCGAGGTCGAGCCGGAAGATGTGCGACGGGAGCTCCCCGCGTCGGAAGCCGAGGAGAGCACGGCCGTCCGAGGAGAAGCGGATCGGACGGTCGTCGGGGCCCAGACCCGGAACCGGCTCGGCCTGCCCGCCTTCGAGGGAAAAGAGGTAGTGGAGCTGATCCCCGGCTTGAGCCACGACCCGCTTGCCGTCCGGCGAGACGGGGAACGACCCGATGGCGATCCCTTCGGGTGTGATCGGCGCCGGCTTCTCGCCGTCGAGGCTTTGAACGTAGAGACGCACCACGCGCTCGGGCTCGTTGGCGGCGAGCAACACGCGCTTGCCGTCCGGCATCCAGCTCGCCCGGTGGATGTTGAGCCCGTGCGAGGGGAGCGCTCTGGGCTGTCCCGCCTTCGCGGGCAGCAACGCGAGCTGCTTGCCTCTCTTGGGGGTCGTATCGGCGGACGGATCGGAGGCCGCGTGGGGATCCGACGAGGGATCGAGGCTCAGCGAGAGCGCCCAGCGCCCGTCCGGCGAGATTCCGCACGCGGTTCCGTCACCGAGCCGGACCGCGGGCGAGCCGTCGGTCTTGCGCAGGTAAACGCCCTGGTGCGATCCGGCGCCCTCCCCCGACTCGTCGAAGAGCAGGAGCCGGCCGTCCGCCGACAGGTCCCGAACGAGCGACCAGTCGAGATGTGACAGGTCCCGCTCCTTCTCCTGGCCGGACGGAAGGCCGACGATTCCAACCTTGCCGTTGTCGCTCGTCATGAGGATGCGGGAGCCCGTCCCCGCGTCCTGGATCGTCAGCTCGCCGGGCGTGCGCGCGAGCAGCCGCTCCTGCCCCGCGAGCGAGACCGCCCAGATCGCGCGCGCCACGCCGACGCGCGTCGCCGTGAACAGGATCTCGCCGTCCGTCGACCAGGCGAGACCATACGCCGTGATCCAATCCGTCGAGAGCGTCGTGAGCTTGCGCTGGCGATCCACGGTCGCGACCGAGCCGAAGTCGTCTCCCAGAACCGGATGGTCCAGGAAGGCGACCAAATCCCCGCGGGGAGATACCCGCGGGTGGCTGATCCAACCGGCCGTCTCGTAGAGCACGGTTCCGATCGGGTACTCCAGGCGCGTCTTTCCGGCCTCCCTCACGACCACCGCGAGGCTCGAGCCGTCCGGCGCCCAGTCCGCCCACTGCACGTCGTCGAGGAGCTCCCGCGGCGCCCCGCCGCCCAGAGGCGCCTGCGCGAGCGTGCCGCTCCAGATGAAGCGGCCCGCCCAGCGGCGTTCGAGCGAGACCGCCATCTGACCGGAGCGGGAGATCGAGAGCAGCTCCGCGTCGGGCAGCATGAGGGGGCTCGACTCGGGACTCTCGGGGCGCGTCGAGAAGAGGCGGAACGGCTCCCCGTCCCAGGAGGCCCCGTACACGACCGTCCGGCCGTCGGGAGGGAACCGCGCGGAGAGGATCGTCCCGCGGCGAAAGCTCAGGCGCTGGAACGTGGGCAGGGCCGCCTCGGGAGGCGCCTCGACCGCGAGGGTTTCGCCCGAGCCCATCTCCGAGAGATGCTCGCGCACCATCGCGAGGTCGCGCGCGAGGTCTCGCGTCGAGGCGTAGCGCCCGTCGGGCTCCTTGGTGAGGCACCGTTCCACGATCCACCGGAACGGAGCCGGGACTCGGGGGTTGACCTGCGCGATCGGCCGGGGCTCCTCGCGGATGATCGCCGTCAGCGTCTCCGCGGACGTGTCGCGGCGAAACGCACGGCGGCCCGTCGCGAGCTCGTAGAGGATCGAGCCCAGCGAGAACTGGTCCGACCGAAAGTCGACGGCGCGGCCGCTCGCCTGCTCGGGCGACATGTAGCCGACGGTTCCCATGACCATTCCCGGGCGCGTTCCAGTGGCGGCGTCCGTCGAGTCCTGCATGGGAGCCTCGACCAGCTTCGCGAGGCCGAAGTCCAGGATCTTCACGTAGCCGTCGCGCGACACCATGACGTTCTCGGGCTTCAGGTCCCGATGGACGATCCCCGCCTCGTGCGCCTTCGCGAGCCCGTCGGCGATCTGCACGGCAATGTCGAGAAGACGGCGCGGAGGGAAGGCTTCGTCGCCCAGGCTCTCCCGAAGCGTGCTCCCGTCTACGAGCTCCATCGCCGTGTAGAAGGTCCCGTCGGAGGAGCCGACGTCGTAGATCGAAACGATGTGGGGATGGTTCAAGGCCGAGGCGGCGCGGGCCTCGAGCTCGAACCGCCGGAGTCTGTCCCGGTCGCCGGCGATTTCCCCGAGCAGAACCTTGATCGCCACCTCGCGGCCAAGACGCGGATCGCGCGCCCGGTAGACCTCCCCCATCCCGCCCGCGCCCAGAGGCGCGAGGATCTCGTAGGGTCCGAGCTTTGTGCCGGCGGACAGCGTCATCGTAGCGTCCGCGTGTCATTCCGAGGAGCGAAGGGACGAGGAATCCCGCACTCGACGAGCCGAGCCCGCGGTCGAGCCCGGGATTCCTCGCTCCGCTCGGAATGACGGCTGTTGCCCGCGCCCAGAGGCGCCAGGATCTCGTAGGGTCCGAGGCGCGTGCCGGCCGCGAGCGTCACTTCATGCCGTCGATGAGCTGGAGATACGACAGGATGCGAAAATAGCTGTAGGCGTATGCCTTCCCGTCCGCGGTGACGACGATGCGGTTGATCGTGTTCAGACCCGCCGCGTCGGCGGGCATCACCTCTCTCCAGAGCTCCTTGCTCCCGGATGCGACCTCATAGCGATAGACCTTGAGGGGCATCTCCCCTCGCTCATGCACGAAGAGAAAGCGGCCGTCGGTCGTGAAGCGCACCGGGACATCGTTCGGGCCGAGCCCGGCGAGCACGGTCGGCTCGCCCCCTGCCACCGGATACAGATACAGTCTTCGATCCGGGCCGCTCACCGCCACGAACTTCGAGTCGGGGGAGACCGTCCCGCGGAAGAGCCGATATCCCTCGGGCGTGAGGGCTCGTGGCTTTCCGCCGGCGGCATCTCGGAGAAACAGCCGCGTTCCGCTGCCCGATTCCGTCGCGGTGAAGATGATGCGCTTGCCGTCCGGGAGCCAGTCGGCATCGAGGACCGCCAGGTTCTCCCGCGGCAGGGGCTTTGGCTCGCCCACGCCCGTGGGCAGCAGGACGATCTGCGCCTCCGTCGTCGAGCGGACGATCGAGATGGCCCAGTTCCGGTCCGGGGAGAACGCCGCGGTGGCTCCCTCTCCGAGCCGGACCGCGGGCGTGCCGTCCGTCGTGCGTAGATAGGAGGAGTATCCCGGCCCGCCTCCCTCACCCGACTCCGTCAGGAGAAGAGACCCGCCGTCGGCGGAGATGTCGGTGACATTCGAGAAATCGAGCCAGGAGAGCTCTCTCTCCTTCGCGTCGGTCGGGCCACGGCTGAGGATCCCCAGCCGGTAGCTTTCATTCGTCATGAGGACCCGGCCATCCTTCGAGATGTCCCGGAGGGTGCTCACACCTGGGACCCGTCCAACCAGACGGGCGTTTCCCGAAAGCGTCACGGCGTGGATCGCGCGGTTGAACCCGCTCTCCGCCGCGGTGAACCAGATCTCGCTGCCGTCGGGCTTCCACGCAAGTCCCTGAGCCGTGGCGAAGATCGAGGAGAGAGTCTTCTTTTTGCCGGCGAGGTCGACGACCGCGACGGAGCCTCCGTCGTCCCTGGCTACGGGGTGATCCATGAACGCGATTCGGTCGCCCTTCGGCGACATGCGCGGATGGCTGATCCAGCCGGTGGTCTCGTAGAGGACTTTCCCGATCGGGTACTCGAGCCGGTTGCGGACGCCGAAGTCGCGCACGATGGCGAGGCTCTTGCCATCCGGGCCCCAGTCGGCCCATTGCACGTCGTCTAGGATCTCGCGGGGAGCGCCTCCGGCAATGCTGATCCGGGCCAGACGTCCCGTCCTGATGAACGGCAAAGTCGTGCGGCGGTTGAGCGAGATGGCCATCTCCCCCGTCCGCGAGACCGCGAGTACCTCGGCCGCGGCGAGGCCGAAGGGTCTCGACTCGGGGCTCTCCGGACGATTGACAAAGACTTCGAAAGGCTTCCCTTCCCAGGCCGCGGAATAGAGGATCGTCTGGCCGTCGGGCGCGAAGAATGCGCCTCCGACCTCGCCGCGCTGGAAACTGAGCTGGTGGAACGTGGGCGGCGGGACCAAGCCGGCCTTCTTGCCCGAAGCGAAGGCCGCGAGGCCGGCGATCGCCGCACCCACGACCACCGCCGCCGCCAAAAGCGCCCAGGAGGGACGGCGCAACTTTCTTGCCTCCGCGGGTCCGACAGCCCCGGCGGCCGCCGCACCCGAAATGCCCGAAAGAGCCTCCAGATCGAACGCCAGGTCGCGCGCGGACTCGAACCGCTCCTCCGGGTTCTTCTCCAAACAGTGCCGCACGATGCGATCCAGCCCGGGATGGATCTCCTTGTTCGTTTGCGACAGATCCGGCGGCTCCTTGGTCAGGATCGCCGTGATCGTGTCCGCCGCCGTGTCCCCGCGAAACGTGCGCTGGCCGGACAGCATCTCGTACAGGATCGTCCCGAACGCGAAGAGATCGCTGCGCTTGTCGGCGGGCCTGCCCCGCACCTGTTCCGGCGACATGTAGCCCATCGTCCCGAGCACGACCCCGGGCTCCGTGCCGCCCGAGACGGTCTTCAGGTCGGTCTGGCCGCCTTCTTCTTTCTCCAACTTCAGCTTCGCCAGGCCGAAGTCCAGGATCTTGACCCGCCCGTCTTTCGTGAGAAACAGGTTCTCCGGCTTCAGGTCCCGGTGCACGATCCCCTTCTCGTGCGCGGCGGCGAGGCCCTTCGCGATCTGCACGGCATAGTCGATGGCCTTGCGCGCGGAGACAGCTCCCGCACCGAGGCGGCTGCGCAAAGTCTCGCCCTCGAGAAGCTCCGTCACGATGTACGGCGCACCGTCGTGCGTTCCGAAGTCGTAGACCGCGGTGATACCCGGGTGGTTCAGCACCCCCGCCGCCCGGGCCTCCTGCTCGAAGCGCTTCAAGCGATCGGGGTCCTGCGAGAACGACGCCGGGAGGACCTTGATGGCCACCTCGCGGCCGAGCCGTGGGTCCTTTGCTCGGTAGACCTCCCCCATCCCTCCGGCGCCCAGGGGCGCGAGGATCTCGTAGGGACCCAGACGGGAACCGGCGGAAAGGGTCAAGGCAGGAGGATTCTAACCGCGGATCAACGGACGCCTTCGACGAGGTAGAGATCGGAGAGCATCCGGAAGTAGCCGTAGACGTAGGACTCGCCGTTCGGCGCCGGCGCCGGGCCGATGCTCGACACGCCGGCGGCATCGGCCGGCATCAGCGTGCGCCAGAGCTCCTTCCGTCCGGTGGCGAGATCGAGGCGATACACCTTCGAAGGCGTCTCTCCGCGCCGGTGAATGTACAGCGCGCGGCCGTCGGCGCTGCGCTGGTCGATGGCATCCTCTTCGTCGAGCCCCGGAACGGGAACCGGCTCGCCTCCCGCGATCGGGTAGAGGTAGCGCCTCCGATCGGGACCCGTGACCACTGTCCACTTGCCGTCGGGTGACGTGATCCCGGTTCCCTGGTAACCCTCCGGAGTCAGCGCTCGGGGCTTGCCTCCAGCCACGGCCTGCGTAAAGAGCCGCGGGCCGTGACCCGGCTCCGCTGCAGTCAGGAGAATCCCCTTGCCGTCCGGAAGCCAGCTCGCCCCGAAGACCGTGAGCCCCTCGGTCTTGAACACCTTTGCTTCCCCCGCCCGGGTCGGGTAAGCGACGAGCCGTGGATTGGAGGCCGAGTTCTGGATCGCCAGCGCCCATTCGCCGTCGAGCGACAGGTCCTGGGCCGCGCCTTCTCCCAGGCGCACGGCCGGAGAGCCGTCGGTCTTCCGAATGTAGACCGAGTAGCCGGCGCCTCCCCCTTCCGCGGTCTCGGAGAAGAGAATCGTCCGGCCGTCGCCGGTGATGGCGGCGCCGAGCGTCCAGTCGAGCCAGGTCAGGTCCTTCTCCTTCGTCTCCCCGGGAGCCACGCCGACCATCTCCGACCGCAGGGTGTCGCGCGCCACGAGCATGCGGCCTTCCCGCGAGACGTCCTGGAGCGTGAGAGAGCCTGGCACGCGGACGCGCAGCGACGCCTTACCCGACCGATCGGTCACGTAGAGCGCGCGATTTCCCCCCACCTCGGTGGCCGTGAACCAGATTCGCCCGTCGGCGCTCCAGGCCAGGCCCTGCGCCGAGGCAAACGTGTGCGAGAGCCGGGTCTTCTTGCCGGTCCGGTCCACGGCGGCGATCGTTCCGCCGTCGTCGCCCGGAGTCGTGTGGTCGTCGAAAGCCACGAGCTCTCCGTCTGGAGAGACGCGCAGATGGCTGACCCAACCGTTGGTTTCGTACACCGTCTTGCCGACCGGATACTCGATGCGGCTCTTGCCCGCGGTCTGGAGGGAAACGGCGAGGCTCTTGCCGTCGGGCGCCCAGTCCGCCCACTCGACCCGCTCGAGGATCTCGCGCGGCGCGGCCCCTCCCGCCACGGAGAGCTGCGCGAGAGTTCCCCGGCGCCGAAAGCCTCCTGGGACGACTCGATTCAGCGAGACGGCCATGTCGCCGGTGCGTGAAACGGAGAGGACCTCGGCGCCCACGAGACCGAACGGCCGCGACTCGGGACTTTCCGGCCTACCAACGAAGACCTCCATGGGGGCGCCGTCCCAGGCTGCGGAATAGACGACGGTCTGGCCGTCGGGCGCGAACCGCGCCGCGTAGATCGTGCCGCGGCGAAACGTCAGCTGGCGAAAGGACGGCGGCTCGAAGCGCACCGTGCCGCGGCCGAGGAAGAACGTCGCCGCCATCCCCGCCAGCGCGAGCGCCCCGGCGATGAGAAAACCCCGGCGGGACCGCGACAGCGTCCGGCCCGCCGCGGGCGCGGCGCCCGCCAGGCTCGAGGAGCCGGAGAGCGCCTCGAGGTCGAAGCCGAGGTCGTGCGCCGAGTGGAACCGCTCCTCGGGGTTTTTTTCGAGGCAGTGGCGCACGACGCGCTCGAGCCCCGGCGGCACGTTCCTGTTGGTCGCCGAGAGATCCGGCGGCTCCTCGCGGAGGATCGCGGACATCGTCTCGGCCGCCGAATCCCTGTGGAACGCGCGTGACCCGGAGAGCATCTCGTAGAGGATCGCGCCGAAGGCAAAAATGTCCGAGCGCGCGTCCGCCGGCCGGCCCTTGACCTGTTCGGGGGCCATGTAGCCGAGCGTTCCGAGAACGACTCCCGGCTCGGTTCCTTGCGCCGCCGTCGGCAGGTTGGTCTGCTGCGCCGCCTGCCCTTCCGGCTGCGTCAGCTTCGCCAGACCGAAGTCGAGGATCTTGACCCGGCCGTCGTTCGTCACGAACAGGTTCTCGGGCTTCAGGTCCCGGTGCACGATCCCCTTTTCGTGGGCCGCGGCCAGCCCCTTCGCCGTCTGAATCGCGTAGTCGGTCGCTTTGCGGACCGGAATCGCGCCTCCCGACAGCCGGCCGCGCAGGGTCTCCCCCTCCAGAAGCTCCGTCACGATGTACGGCGCTCCCTCGTGCGACCCGAAGTCGTAGACCGCCGTGATGTTGGGGTGGTTCAGCGCTCCCGCGGCCTGGGCTTCCTGTTCGAATCGGCGGAGTCGCTCCGCGTCCTGCGAATACGAGGCCGGCAGCACCTTGACGGCGACGTCGCGCTTCAACCGCTCGTCCCGCGCCCGGTAAACCTCCCCCATCCCTCCCGCGCCGATCGGCGCGAGAATCGCGTAGGGGCCCAGCCTGGCCCCGGCGGCGAGCGTCATCGCAGGTCCTTGACCCGATACAGGATCGATAGGATCCGGTTGAACCCCGCCGTCATGACCTGTCCGTCCGGTGTGACGCGGGCGGGCCCGAAGGCCGTGACGCCGGCGCTGTCGGGTCCGGCGAGATCCCGGACGTGCGTGCGGCGGCCCGACGCGACGTCGATCACGTCGATGCGGCAGGGATTGCCCTGGACCGACACATAGATCCCCTTGCCGTCGGTCGTCCATCCGGCGGGATAGTCGCCGACCTGGGAAGCGGTCAGATCCACGGGGGGACCGCCGGCAGTCGGATAGAGGTGGGTCCTCGAGTCGGGACCGATCGCGGCGACCAGGCGCGCGTCCGGCGAGACGAAGATGCGGCTCGAGTTGATCCCCTCGGCGCTGATCGCGGCGGGCGCGCCTCCCGCGACTGCCTGAGCATACAGCCGGGTTCCATGGCCGGGCGCGGAGGATTCGAACACGAACCGCGAGCCGTCCGGGAAGAACGCGCCGTAGCTGGTTCTCAAAAACCCGTCCGGAGGAAACACCCGGGGCTGGCCGGCTTTGACCGGAACGAGAACGAAGTGAGACGGGTCGGGCAGCGTGCGCATCAGGGCCCAGGCACCGTCGGGAGACAGGGTCACGCCGAGACCGTCGCCCAGCCTCACCGCGGGCGAACCGTCGGTCGCGCGGAGGTAGACCGATCCGTTTGCGCCTCCGCCCTCTCCCGACTCGTCGAAGAGAAGCAGCTTCCCATCGTCCGACAGCGAGCGGTCGCTCGACCAGTCGAACCATCCCAGATCCCGTGCGGCCGTCTGACCCGGCAGGAAGGCGAAGACGCCGGCGCGATAGTCGTCCTCGGTCACGAGCGCGTTCGAGCCGGACATGTCCAGCAACGCCGGCGTCCCCTGCATCGTCCGCACGAGGCGCAACTTGCCCGAGAGGGTGACGGCGAAAATCTCGCGCTCGATGCCCTGGCGCGCCGCCGTGAACCAGATCTCACGTCCTCCCGCGGCCCAGGCGAGCCCCTGGACCGTTGCGAACCCGCGGGCGAGCTCGGTCTTCTTCCCGGAACGGTCCACGACGGCGATCGCGCCGTCGTCACCGGAGGCGGGATGGTCGATGAACGCGATCCGTGACCCGTCCGGCGAGAACCGGGGCCCCTGAATCCAGCCGGCAGTCTCGTAGAGCACTTTTCCGACCGGGAACTCGAGACGCTCCTTTCCGGAGGCGCGCTGCACCACCGCGAGCTCCGACCCCCCCGGCGCCCAATCGGCGTACGTGACTTCGGGCAGGAGCTCTTTCGGCGCCCCTCCTGAGAGCGGCGCCCTCGCGAGCGTTCCGATCGACGCGAAGCCGGAGACGGCAGGCCGGGGCTCGAGCTGGATTGCGATCTCGCCGTTGGAGGAGATGCCGAGCAGGTTCGCCGGCGGGAGCGGGAGCGCGGAGGACTCCGGATTTCCCGGCCTCAGCGAAAAGATGCGCGGCGGCGCGCCCTCCCAGGCCGCGCTGTAGTAGACGGTCTGGCCGTCGGGGCCGAACCGCCCCGCGACGACGGTCCCTCTTTGGAACGTCAAACGCTGGAAGCTGGGCTGGGAAACCGCCGCGGTCCGCCGACCGATCAGAAGGCCGCCCAACGCCGCCAGCACGATCCCTGCGATCGCGAGCGGCAGAGCGCGCGAGCGCCGGCGCGCAGGTTCGGCGACGGCGATGCCTCCCGATGCCGAGCTCGTGACCTCGCCGATGTGCTCGCGGACGCTCTTCAGGTCCCGGGCGAGGTCCCGCGTCGAGGCGTACCGCTCGTCGGGATCCTTCGCGAGGCAGCGCTCGACGATCCACCGAAACGGCGCCGGCGCCCTCGGATTGACCTGGGCCACGGGCTCCGGCTCGTCCCGAATGATCGCCGTCAGCGTTTCGGCCCCGGTGTTCTTCTGGAACGCGCGCTGGCCCGTCGCCATCTCGTAGAGGATCGAGCCGAGGGAGAACTGGTCCGACCGGAAGTCGACCAGGCGTCCGCTGGCCTGCTCCGGCGACATGTACCCGACCGTGCCCATCACGGTGCCGGGCTGGGTCTCCTGCTGGATCGCGGTCGGCGCCCCGGTGACCTGGTCGGTCGGGGCCGTGAAGAGCTTCGCCAGGCCGAAGTCGAGCAGCTTGACGAAGCCGTCCTTGGAGACCATGACGTTCTCGGGCTTCAGGTCGCGGTGGACGATCCCCGCGCCGTGAGCCTTCGCCAGGCCTTCCGCGATCTGCACCGCGACGTCGAGCAGCTTCTTGCCCGGGAGAGGCCCCGAGGCCAGCACCTCGCGCAGGCTCCTGCCTTCGACGAGCTCCATCGCGAGGTACGGCGTCCCGTCCGCGGAGCTGATCTCATGGATCGTGATGATGTTGGGGTGATTGAGCGCCGACGCCGAGCGCGCCTCCTGCTCGAAGCGCTTCAACCGGTCCGGGTCCTGCGAGAACGACGCCGGCAGCACCTTGATCGCGACGTCGCGCCCGAGCCGCGGATCGCGCGCCCGGTAGACCTCCCCCATCCCTCCCGCGCCCAGAGGGGCGAGGATCTCGTACGGGCCCAGACGGGAACCGGCGGAAAGCGCCAGCGCCATCTATTTGAGTCCCTCGACGACGTACAGATCCGCCAGGCTCCGGATGTAGGAATACGCATACGACTTCCGGTCGGGCGTGATCCACACCGGCCCGATCGTCGCGATGCCGGCCGGATCCGGAGGCATGAGCTCCTTCCAGAGCTCCTTGCGCCCGGAGAAGATGTCGAGCAGGAAGACCTTCGCGGGCACCTCGCCCCGACGGCGCACGAACAGAGAGCGACCATCCTGCGCCCAGACTTCCGCAACGTCGCCGGCCACCAGACCCGGGATTGGCGTGGGCTCGCCTCCCGCGACCGGGTACAGGTAGAAGCGTTGATCCGGACCCAGGACGGGGACCATCCGCCCGTCCGGTGAGATGCCCCTTCCGAACATCCGGTAACCCTCGGGCGAGATGGCCCGGGGCTTCGCGTCTTCGATCCCCTGTACCCACATGCGGGCGCCGCGCTCGGGCTCGTTGCCGGAGAAGATCAGCCTGCGTCCGTCGGGAAGCCAGGAGGCCTGCTCGATTCGAAGGCCGCTCGCCGGGAAGGTCTTCGGCTCTCCGGTGCCGATCGGATACAGGACGATCCGCTGGTCCGGGACCGCTCCCACGATCGCGAGAGCCAGCCGCCCGTCGGGCGAGAGACCGTAGGTCGTTCCCGGCCCCAGACGCACGGCGGGCGATCCGTCGGCCTTGCGCACGTAGACGGAGTAGCCGGGCCCGCCCCCTTCTCCGCTCTCGTCGAAGAGGAGAGTCCGGCCGTCGGGCGAGATGGCTCGGACGAGAGACCAGTCGAGCCACGAGAAGTCCTGTTCCTTCTCCGCACTGGGCACCAGCGCGGAGATCCCCTGCCGGGCCTTGTCCTGGAGGATCAGCACGCGGCCGGCCTTCGAGACGTCCTGGATCGTGAGACCGCCGGTCCCCTGGATCAGCACCCGCACGCGGCCGGCGCGCGTCGCAGCGTGAAGCGCCCGATTGAACCCGACGGATGCGCCCGTGAACCACACCTCGGATCCGTCAGGCGACCAGCAGAGCCCCTGGGCGCTCGCGAAGAATTTCGAAATCGTCCGGCGCTTGCCCGAGCGGTCGACGATCGCGACCGAACCCCCGTCGTCTCCCCGAACGGGATGATCCAGGAACGCGACTTCGTCGCCGCGCGGCGAGAGGCGTGGGTGCCCGATCCACCCGGCCGTCTCGTACAGGACTCGACCGACCGGGAGCTCGAGCCGGACCTTTCCGCCGACATCCCGGACGACCGCCAGGCTCTGCCCGTCGGGGGCCCACTCGGCCCACTGGATGTCCTCGAGGACCTCCTTTGGCGCGCTTCCGCCGGTCATTCCGAGGCGGGCGAGCGTGCCGGTCCGGGTAAAGGGGATCGAAACGCGGCGATCCAGCGAAACCGCCATCTCCCCGGTCGGAGACACGGACAGCACCTCCGCTCCGACCAGACCGAACGGACGCGACTCGGGGCTGTCGAGACGGGAAACGAAGATCTCCATCGGCCTTCCGTCCCAGCTCGCCGAGTAGAGAATCGTCTGGCCGTCCGGCGCGAACCGCGCCGAGCCGATCGCGCCGCGGCGAAACGTGAGCTGCCGAAACGACGCCGGGGAGACTTCTCCCGCTCTCTTGCCCGCCCAGAAGGCCGCCGCCATTCCCGCCAGCGCGACCGCGATGGCGACGAGCAGGGGCACCCGGCGGCGCCTGAGCGAGGGCGAACGCGACTCCGCGGCGACCCTGGGGGTGGAGACCCCGGAGAGCGCCTCGAGGTCGAACGCAAGGTCGTGCGCCGAGTGGAACCGCTCCTCCGGATTCTTCTCCAGGCAGTGGCGGACGATCCGCTCGAGCCCGGGTTCCACGTTCTTGTTCGTCGCCGAAAGGTCCGGCGGCTCTTCCCGGAGGATCGCCGACATCGTCTCGGCCGCGGAGTCCCGATGGAACGCGCGCGAGCCGGAGAGCATCTCGTAGAGGACGGCCCCGAAGGCGAAGATGTCCGAGCGCGCGTCGGCCGGCTTGCCCTTGACCTGTTCGGGGGACATGTAGCCGAGCGTCCCGAGAACGACCCCGGGCTCCGTTCCCCCCGCTTCCGTCGGCAGGTTGGTCTGCGGGCTCGAGAGTCCTTCCGGATGTGTCAGCTTCGCCAGGCCGAAGTCGAGGATCTTGACGCGCCCGTCCTTCGTCACGAACAGGTTCTCGGGCTTCAGGTCGCGGTGAACGATCCCCTTCTCGTGCGCGGCCGCGAGGCCATGCGCGATCTGGACCGCGTAGTCAGTGGCCTTGCGGACCGACAGCGCCCCGCCCGAGAGCCGCGCCCGCAAGGTCTCGCCCTCCAGAAGCTCCGTCACGATGTACGGAGCGCCGACGTGGCTGCCGAGATCGTGCACCGCGGTGATGTTCGGATGGTTGAGCCCTCCGGCGGCCTGGGCTTCCTGCTCGAAGCGCCGGAGCCGCTCGGGATCGCTCGAGAAGGACGCCGGCAGCACTTTGACGGCCACTTCGCGCTTGAGCCTCTCGTCGCGGGCCCGGTACACCTCCCCCATCCCTCCCGCGCCGATCGGCGCGAGAATCTCGTAGGGACCGAGCTTCGTTCCGGCGGATAACGTCAACGCGGCCGGATTCTATCCGGAGATCAACGGACGCCTTCGACGAGGTGGAGCGCCGAGAGCGAGCGCCCATAGTGAGGACGCGTACGAGGGCGGGTCAGACCCCCTTCGAGAGCTCACGCTGGAGCCGCTCAGCCAGGAACTGCTTGAGCAGCGACTGATACGGGATGTCGCGTTTGTTTGCCAGAACCCTGAGGTGATTGATCATCGACTCCGGCAACCTCAAGGAGATCGTACGGAGCGTTGGACGGAGATTCGGAAAGGCCCGACGCCTGGCGGCAGTCCAATCGACGTAGTCAGTCGAGTCCCTCTCCGCCCAGAAACTGCGCTCTTCCTCCTCAGAACCGAACGTCGGAAGCTGCCTACGCTTTGCTTTGCTCACAAGTTCGCACCTCCCTGCGGGTCATGTCTCGCGCCGAGATAACTCGGACAAGAGAACGCCGAATGCTGAGGCTGATGAAAAGAAGGCGTCCGGAGTCAGTCTGACCAAGCGCCAGGTAACGCGGCTCGGGAATCGAGTGTTTCCGATCGGGCATGATGACCAGCGGTTCGTTGAAGAAAATCTCCTCGGCCTCCCAGAACAGTACCCGATGGCGCTCCCAGTTCTTCTCGAGGTTCCCGTCATCCCAATCAAAGCCGACGCAATCCTCGAGAGGATCATCAGGCGCCACGATTCCTAGTATATTGCAGACATATACAGCGGCGCAATCCCTGCGCGGGGCCCAACCGCAGCGGCCAGCGTCCTACTCGTATCGGAGGGCTTCGATCGGGTCCAGGCGCGAAGCCTTCACCGCCGGGTAGAGGCCGAAGAAGATGCCGACCGACAGCGATACGACGAGGCCGAGCACGATCGACCAGAGCGGAGTCTCGGCGGGCAGGGCGTCGAAGACTTTCTTGACGCCGGCCGGCACGGCGACGCCGACGACGACGCCGATAACCCCTCCGATCACGGAGAGCGTCGTCGCCTCGGTCAGGAACTGCAGGACGATGTCCCGCCGGAAGGCTCCCACGGCCTTGCGCACGCCGATCTCGCGGGTGCGCTCGGTGACCGAGACGAGCATGATGTTCATCACCCCCACGCCGCCAATCACGAGCGAGACGAACGCGATGAAGACCATCGCCAGCGTGATGCCTCTCGTGATCCCCTGAAAGCTCTCGATCATCTTGTCGGGCGTGACGATGCCGAAGTCGTCCGGCTGATCGAACCGCACGTGGCGGCGGATACGGAGGACCTGGCGAGCCTTGTCGATCAGGATCGGGACCTGGTCCGGACGAAAGGGAACGGCGGCGATGCGGAGGGCGTCGCCGTCGGAGCCCCCGACCTTGATCCAGGGGAACCGGCGGTCGAAGGTCGTCAGCGGAATGACGACGAAATTGTCCTGCGATTCGCCGAACATCTTCCCTTTCCGCTCGAACACGCCGACTACCGTGTACAGGTCGTGGCCGAGGCGGATCTTCTTGTCGAGAGGGTCCTCGCGGGGAAACAGCTTCTCCCGGATATCGTCGCCGATCACCATGACGTCCGCGGCGTGCTCGACGTCGACCGCCGTCAAGAACCGGCCCAGGTTGACGAAGCGGCTCGTCGCCACCGCGTAGGGCTCCATCACGCCGAAGACGCGCGGAGACTGCACCTCGCCGCCCCGGTAACGGAGGTGGAAGTCGGTGTTGTCCCAGAGGTACCGCTGGGGCGAGACGGCGCGCGCCTCCGGGACGTTGGCCTGGATGGCCGCGGCGTCCTCGAGCGTCAGGTCCCTGCGCCGCAACTCCCCCTCCGGGCGGGGCCCGCCGGGCCCGAAACGCGGGTCGTACTTCTGGAACATCACGAGCGTGGCGCCGAAGCTCTGGAAGCTCCGCACCATGCCGTTGTTGAAGCCGGTCACGATCGAGACCATGGCGATGACAGTCGCCACGCCCACGACGATCCCGAGGACGGTCAGGCCGGCGCGTAGCTTGTGGGCGCGCACGGCCAGCAGCGCGAACCGCAGGTTCTCGCCGAATCCGCGCCGGAGATGCTGGAGCACGAGCTCAGGCTACAGCAGTAGCCGCTCACGGCTTACCGCTTGCGGCTTACTGTTACTCGTACCGCAGAGCCTCGATGGGGTCGAGGCGCGAGGCTTTCACGGCCGGGTACAGGCCGAAGAAGATGCCGACGGACACCGAGACCAGCAGGCCGACGAGCACCGCCCAGATGGGCGTCTCGGCCGGAAGCGCGGGGAGCGCCGCCTTGACCGCGGCGGGCACGCCGACGCCCACCACGACGCCGATCACTCCGCCGAGAAGTGACAGCGTCGTCGCTTCGGTCAGGAACTGCAGGACGATGTCGCGCTTGAACGCGCCCACGGCCTTGCGCACGCCGATCTCGCGCGTGCGCTCGGTGACCGAAACGAGCATGATGTTCATGACGCCGACACCGCCGATCAGGAGCGAGATCATCGCGATGAAGATCATCGCGCCCGCGATTCCGTTCGTGATGCCCTGGAAGCTCTCGATCATCTTGTCCGGCGTCAGGATGTAAAAGTCGTCGTCGGCGTTGAAGCGAACTTGCCGGCGGGCGCGCAGAAGCGCGCGCCCCTTCTCGACGACGATCGGGACCTGGTCCGGGTGGTACGGAACGGTCGCGATGTGAATCGTGTCGCCCCGGCTCGTCTTGATCTGCGGAAACTGGTGGTCGAAGGTCGAGAAGGGGATCAGGAACCAGTGGTTGCTGGAGCCTCCGCCGAAGTCGCCCTTCGACTCCAGGATGCCCACGACCGTGTACTTCCAGCCGTTCAACTCTACGGTCTTGTTGAGCGGGCTCTCGTTCGGGAAGAGCGCCTTCTGAACGTCCTGGCCGATGACGGCGACCGCCGACGAATGCTCGATGTCCGCCTCGGTGAAGAACCGCCCGTGCTCGACGAAGTGGTTGTTCGCGAGCGAGTACTCGGGATAGACGCCCGCGACCGTCGGCTCCGTGGACTCGTTGCCCCGGTATTTGACGCTGACGTTCGTATCCCACAGGTAGCGCTCCGGCGAGACCGCGCGGATCTCGGGAATCTGGGCCTTCAGCGCCAGGGCGTCGTCGAGCGTCAGGTCCTTGCGGTTCCTCTCGTCGTCGGAGCGGTGCCCGGGGCCGAACCGCATGGAGAACTTCTGGAACTGCACGAGTGTGGCCCCGAAGCTCTGGAAGCTGCGCACCATGCTGTTGTTGAAGCCGGTCACGATCGAGACCATCGTGATCACCGTGGCCACCCCGACCACGATGCCCAGCACCGTCAGGCCCGCCCGCAGCTTGTGCGCGCGAACGGCCAGCATCGCGAAACGCACGTTTTCGCCGAAACCGCGGCGGAGATGAGAGATGAAGGTCGACATGGGGCGCTGCCTTACTCGTACCGGAGGGCTTCGACCGGGGGCAGCTTGCTCGCCTGGTTGGACGGAATCCAACCCGCGAGCAGGCCCGTCACCGTCGCCACGGCCACGCCGAGCACGATGAAGGACGGACGCACCTGCGCCGGGAAGACCTGGTTGACGGCGAAGGCGATCAGCGCGCCGAGGACGACACCGATCAGCCCGCCGATCGAGGACAGCATCGCCGCCTCGAGCAGGAACTGACGGCGGATGTCCTTGCGCCGCGCGCCGAGCGCGCGACGGACGCCGATCTCCTTGGTCCGTTCGACAACGGAGACGAACATGATGTTCGCGATGACGATCGCCCCAACCACGAGCGAGATCCCCGAGATCAAGATCATCAGCAGGAAGGCCCCCGCCGAGATGCTTCTCCACAGGGTCTGCAGGAGCTCGGCCGTGACCAGGCCGAACGGGTCGTCGTTCTCGAAGCCGGTCTTGCGCAGCGCGCGGAGGATCGTCCGCACCTCGTCGGTCGCCGCGGTCACGGCCTCGACACCCCCCCTGGGCTTGATGAAGATGCCGATGTCCTCGGTGGGCGCGACGTGCTTGTGGAAGAGCGTCAACGGAATATAGAGGACGTTGTCCTGGCTCTGCCCCATCACGCTGCCCTGCTTGGCGAGCGTCCCGATGATCTTGACCGGGTATCCGTCGATCTTCATCACGCGCCCGATCGGGTCGATGTTCGGAAAGAGCTCGTCCTGGACGTCCCAACCGATCACGGCGACGGCCGCGGCGTGATCGTACTCGGTCTGGGTGAAGTAGCGCCCGCTGTCGATGTCGAAGCTCATCGCGTCGACCATGTTCGGCGTGTGGCCCTGGACCTCGACCTGCGGAAGCTTCTGGTCCCCGTACTTGACCGGACGGCGGCGGTCGCCCCGCGCCCCGACGCTCGCGCAGAGGCGGCACTCGCGGCGCACGATCTCCATGTCGGTCAGCGTCAGGTCCTTGCGCTTGCGCGCCATGAGCCACTCTTCGCGGCTCGTGATGATCCCGTACTTGGTGAAGATGACGATGTCGGGATTCAGGCCGATGACCTTGTCCTTGACGTAGGCGTTCAGGCCCGAGATCACCGAGACGACGCCGACGACCGTCGCGACTCCGATGATGACGCCGAGCAGCGTCAGGAAAGCGCGCAGCTTGTGGCGCGTCAGCGCCGACGCCGAGACGCGGAAGAGCTCGGAAGTCGTCACGCGGGTTTCGGACCGCCCTTCTTTTCGCCTTCCTTCTCGATGATCACCCTGTCGCCTTCCTTGACCTGGCGCAGGACCTTGAAGGGTCCGGTCACGATGTCCTGGCCGACCTTGGGGCCCTTCTTCACTTCGATCATCAGCTCGCCCGCGATGCCCGGCTCGACCTTCTCGAAGACGAGCTTGCCGTCCTTGACGAGGTAGACACCTTCCTCCGTCTCCGGCCGCGAGCCGGCCGACGGCTTCTTGTCCTTCGCCGGCACGTCGCGGACGACGAGCGCCTGGATCGGGATCGCCGTGGCGCCCTCTCGCCGGCCGGTGACGACGTCGGCGGTCACGGAGAAGCCGGGACGGATCGAGGGCGGGGGGTTGTCGATCCGGATCTTCACCTTGAAGTTGATCGCTTCCGAGTTCGCCGTGAGAGTCAGCAGGTCGGGGTCGGCCTTGGAGATCGGCGAGGAGCCGACTTCGGTGACCGTGCCCTGGAACTTCTGGTTCGGGTACGCGTCGATCGTGAGCGTCGCCTTCTGGCCGAGCGTCACCTGGGGCACGGAGGTCTCGTCGACCATCATCACCGCTTCCACCTCCGCCATGTCGGAGATGGTCATGAGCTGCGTTCCCGCGTTGTTCATCGTGCCGATGACCGTGACCTCGCCCTCCTTGATCGGGAGGAACGTCACGACGCCTTCCAGAGGCGAGGTCACCGTGGTCTTGGACAGCGAGTCGCGGCTGGCCGCCAGGTCCGCCATCGTCGAGCGCATGCGCTGGTCGGTGGCGGCGAGGTTGGCCTGGGCCGTGTCGTAGGACGCCCTCGCCTTCTGGACCTCGGCTTCCGAAAGGATCTTCGCCGTGTAGTTCGTGTTGGCGCGGTCGTAATCGCGCTTGGCCTGCTCGGCCGTGGCGCGGGCCGCCACGAGGTCGTTGCGCATGGCCGCCAGGCTGGCTTCCCGCCCCTCCGCCTGGGCCGCGAGCTGGGCGCGGTCGATCTGGAGCAGGAGCTGGCCCTTCTTGACCTTGTCGCCCTCTTTGACCGCCAGGTTCACGATCTGGCCCATGACGAGGGCCGACAGGTCCACCTTGCGGCGCGCCTGGATCTTGCCGTTGGCCGTCACCTTGGAGACCAGGTCCATCTTCTCGACCTTGGCCGTGGTGACCCGGGGAACGTCCTTGTCCCTGCCCCGGATAAACGCCGTGAGAGCGCCAACGACGACGACGCCCCCCACCAGCCCCAGAATGATTTTGGTCCTCTTCGACATCCCTCAACCTCCCGCTGTACGCGGTTTTCCAGCGTATGGTGTTCTACGAAAGGGGGGTGTGAAAGTTCAGGCCCCCCAGACCATTGAAAAGGCTAGGAGTTTTCGTTAGCCTCTCGCCCCCTGCGCCCATAGCTCAATTGGATAGAGCGTCTGACTACGGATCAGGAGGTTGGGGGTTCGACTCCCTCTGGGCGCACCACCGACTCCCGACTCTCGATTCCTGACTAGGGTAGCCTCCCCCCCATGCCCTTCTCCCCGGACGACGAGCACTTCATGGGCGAGGCGCTGGCGTTCGCGCGGATCGCCTATGCGGAGCAGGAGGTGCCCATCGGCGCCGTCGTCGTCCGGGGGGGCCGGATGATCGGACGGGGCCGCAACCGCCGCGAGCGCCTTTCCGACCCCACCCATCACGCCGAGATCGAGGCGCTGCGCGAGGCGGCCCGGGAGGCCGGGACCTGGCGCCTCGACGAGGCCACGCTCTATGCCACGCTGGAACCCTGTCCGATGTGCGCGGGGGCCGCCGTCAACGCCCGCATCGCGCGCATCGTCTACGGCTGCGCGGATCCCAAGGCCGGCTACTGCGGCACGCTCGGCAACATCCCCCAGGACCCGCGCCTGAACCACCGCTGCGCCGTGGAAGGCGGGCTGCTCGGCGAGGAGAGCGCGCAGCTGTTGCGGCAGTTCTTCCAGGCAAAGCGAGTTGGCGAGAGGGTGGGATTTGACGCGCCAAGTTGAGAAGTTGGCAGAGGCGGAAAACTAGCCACGTCTGGGAGAGCAAGTCATGGTTTTGGAGTGCAAGACCTGTGAGGCGCTTGTCGAAGCGATTTCGATTCAGGACTACAAGCATGTGGATTTCGAAGAGCACTGCGAGCACATCGTCACTTTGCTCAAGTGCCCGAAGTGCTCAGGGCCGTTTCTAATTCATCAAGAGGACTATGGGCAAGGCCCCGACGACCTACCGGATGTTCTCTATCCGGTGAAGGAAACGAGAATCAACCCGAGCCTGCCCGACGGGATCAAATCTGCCTACACGGAGGCAGTGAACTGCTTGCGCGGCAAGTCCTACACCGCTGCCGCGATCATGTGCAGGAAGACGCTCGAGGGTATTTGTGCTGAGCACAACGTAACCGAGAAGAATCTCGGCAGAGCACTCAAGCAGATGAAAGAGCTGGGTATCATCGAAAAGCGACTCTACGATTGGGCCGACGCTCTCCGAATCTCAGGCAACGAAGCGGCCCACGACGTAAAGCTCCAAACATCCGCCGAGGACGCGCGCGATATCGTCGAATTCACTAACGCACTTCTCGAGTACGTCTTCACGTTCCGCGACAAATTCGACGCTTTCAACGCTCGACGCGCGAAGAAGGCGAATCCCTAAATCAAAGCCCCGCCGGAGCGGAGGTCTGCCACAACCCGTACCGGACACCCGATCCTCTCGGACCTCGGGCGGCTCCGCGCTGCGGCTCGATCTGCTCGGGCGCTCTGCGCCCGCATCACGCAGGGGGACTCGTTATTGCGGAAAACTTTCTCTCTCGTCAACCCGGTGGCTCTTTCCGTCCGATTTTCGGCATGCGGAAAACTCGATACGTTCTCACGCGGGGGGGAGATGTGAGTTAGAATCGAACGCAGGTCCAAGGGGACCGCCGTTTTTTTGGGTACTCCGATCGCGCGGACGGAAGTCCGTTGACGACGCGCGGACAACAAGTCCGTGGGAAAGGGGCAACCCATGAAGGGGCGTAAATCCCCCATCGGGTTCCGGACCTGGTTTACCAGGAATGGGAAGCGGTACTACGCTTCGGACTACGGTTACAAGGCCTGGCCCATCCCGAAGAGTCCTAGGAAGCGTTAACGGCGCTTGCTAGGGCGAGGCGGTCTCCTTGGTCCCTTTTCAGCTTTGAGCACGCGACCGAATCAAGCGTCGTTTGACATTGCTAAACATTGCCAAACAACGTTAAACAATGCCTAGAAGAGGTTAGTACAAACGAATGCGGTTGGCGAAAGGTTTTTTGCAGGAAGTGAAAATCGCCTTTTTTCTTTCGGCAGGTCTTTCACTCTGTTGAAGTTACTTCAAAGGGCTAGAACTCTTAATGTTCGCGCCTTCTACCACGCCCGACGCATTCGGTTGAACTGCTCCCGCTTCAGGCTTCCAAGCTCGCCTCTTCGCCTCTTCTCGTGCTCCCCGTGGCAAGCCCGACAGCGTAGGCGGTAGGTCGCAACGTTGGTCCGGGTTACTCGGAAGGAGACAGGTAGCGGCGGAATCGGCTCCGTGCCTCTGGCAGTCGACCTGGCGCTGTCGCGTTGGGCGAGGCGGCGCGCGGCGGCGTGTAGCACGCGTCCCCACGCACTTGCTGTCAGCTCTTCAGCCTTCGAGATCCTTCTTGGGTCTACAACCCATAAGCTGCGAGGAGCTATCGTCTGCTCAATGGTTTGCGAAGGCTTTCTGAGTCCCTTTCTGAGTCAGCGAAACCCGCTCCCTCCCACCCTTGAAGCGAGAATTCGGGCGTAGTCCAGGCGCTTCGACTTCGCCGTCTCGAGGCGATCGCGGCGTGGGCGATCAAGTTACGCACGTGCGTAACGTTGGTGAGTCTCGCCTCGACCACCGCATTCAAACACCGAGGGCGGCGGAAGATCGCGGCTTCGAAATCGCCGTTCCCGTTTTAGGTTGAGGGTGGCGCCGGGAAATCGGGCGCGCGGCGGAGAGGCGACCTGCTTTCCAATCCTTTCCGCCTCTCGCCGCACTTCCCTGATTCCCCGATTTCCCCGATTTGGGGATCGGGGAAGCTCGCCATAACTTCCCTGATTCCCCGACGACTCTATAGAGTCGGGGGAATCGGGGAATGGCCGGGGGATCTCAGCGCGGGGTTTCGCCTCCGGGGCCTCGCGAGTGGTAGCCTCCGCCTTCCCTGAAGGGCCCACGTCCTTGAAGAAGCGCAACGCCGCCTCGGACAGCACCGTCTTTCTCCACAACATCGGTTTCGACAGCTCGGTCCGGCTGCCTGGCAACGTGTACTACTTCGAGTACCAGGGCTTCCGGTTCAAGCTCGTCCAGCACAATCCCCGGAAGTACTCGAACCATCTCCTCACGATCGTCCCTAGCATCGACCGGGCTGGTCGTGGCCCGTCATTCAAAGCGGCCGCTGGCTTCCTCAGCGCATGGGCGTTCGATGAACGAGCCGCCGTTTTGGTATGGGACAGCGGCGGCGCGGGCCGAGCAGGGGACAATCCCTTGCGGTCAGCAAAGCCGACCATGTTCGGGCCGCCTCGGCTCGCCTGGCACGGGATCACGATCGGCGGGGAGCTGTACTCGATTCCCCACGTCGAGAACGAGCAGCAGCGGATCGCCCTTGCGCTGTTCCGCGAGGCTAAGGCGTCGAACAACGACTATCTGTCGCTCCTGTTCTTCTGGCAGGTGTTGGAGGTCGCCCGCGAGGCCGCCCAGAAGGTCGCTGATCGGATCACGGCCGAGCCGAAGAAACACCCTCGGCTCGATCGGCTCTTCATCGACCAGTTGGAGTTGGGGGGCCGGAGCCTGGGCACCTATCTCCACGAGGACTGCCGCAACGCGATCGCCCACATCCGGCGACACCCCGGGCTGAAGGAAATCGATCTCGACCTACTCGAGGAGCGGACGCGAATCACCTTCAGCTCTAGGGCTGCGGAGGCGTTGGCGGAGACCTTCATCCGCGACGAGCTCGGCTTGACGAAAAAAGCGATCCTTGTCCGCCCTCGTGGAGGTGGGTTCCCACGCTTCGTCGCGGCGGACGAGAGGTCCTACTCCTTCGTGGCCGTGTACCCGTACAGACCGCGCAAGTTTCCGAGGAGGATCCGCGGGTACCGAGGTTATCCAAGGCGGAGGGTGCCAAGGGTGCCGAAGTGAGCACATCGCCGCCTCGCTTCAGCTGGCGCTGCGCGAGGTGCGGCCGCGCATGCGACGAACCCGTCCGCTACGGTTGGGGCCCCGCTTGGGCGGCGTGCCCGTGCGGGAAGGGCGTTGACCTTCACGTTGAGCGGGACCTCACCGGCCGAGTGATCGGGCAATCGAGGAGCGCCGCTGCTCGGTCGTAGTCTCCGCCGCGTCGGCGCTCCACCAGCCTTCGCCGGCTATGGCTTCCTCGGGGCCGTGATAACGGGAGGTGAGGGCGTGGCTCGAAGGCAGAGGTTCCCGAAACTCACCGGCGACGAAGCGATCGCGCCGCTCCGGCGGCTCGTCGCGACGAGACTGATCCGGGTGGCCGAGATCCGGCGGGCGCTGGCGAAGCGGCAGCAGCTCGTGCCGCCGCGGCTACTGTCGCTCGAGTGCCTCCGGCCCGCGCAGAAACCTCCCCACCTTGGCCCCCGAGCTCCTCAAGCTGTTGCCGGATCTCCCGCGGAGACGTCCCCGGAAGCTCGACGCGGCGCAGCAGGCGGCCTGGCGACAGCAGGGGCGGTACCTTGGCGGCGGTTCGCCGGCTCTCGAAGACGGACCAGGCGAAGGTGAAGAAGATCCGCGGGGCGAAGGGCGTCGGGGCGGCAGTCGCCGCGGCAGAGGCTCGGGGAGAGGGAAGCGGCCGCACCGCCGCCAAGTACAGGCCCCTGTTCCCGCCAGTAGAGGTCCCTGCGACGCGGGGCGGGCCGCTCTACGCGTCGGTGGACAGGACGACCTCGAGACCAGCCCGCACGCGGTCGAAAGCGTCCTGAGTCAGAACCCCCACTCGGCCCCGCTCCCGGAACAAATCGGTGTCGAGCGTGTAGATCATCTGGCACTTGGCGAGCCTCTCCCTCGCAGCCTCTGTCGCACCGGTGACGTCAGAGGGTGACAGTAAGACTTGCCACGGGCGCAACAAGACCTTGTGCCGCCTAATCTCTTCGGCGTTGCTCGTTACACAGATGCCCGCCCTGTACAGGTAACTTTCACGACAGAGCCTCGCGCTCTGGATGATCAGAAAGGGATGCTCGAAACTGATCCGAGCCGAGGCCGAACCAGGAGCCGGAGGAGCGGCGGGCGACCCCGCGGCGAAACGCCCCATCTTGGCTTGGTCAAGCCACCACAGCTCCGCCCGATCGTGAGCCAGGGCGTTACGGGGTCCTGATCGTCGCGGGGAATAGGGCCTCGAACAGCTCGCGATCGAAGTCGGCGCTGTCAGCCAGCATCGCGTCGATTTGCTCGCCCGAGTAGGCCGCGAGTGGATCGGGCCTCATGGCCGCCGGGACGTAGGCGGTGACGATAGACGAGTAGAGATATGCCGAAAGGTCGACCTTTCGGACCGGAAAGCTGCCGGGACCGATGACCGTTCCGAGCATCCAGCCGGCGTCGGGCATGGCCTCCGAGGCCTCGGTGAGGATCGCGTAGGCGGTGCTCTGAGGCGAGGTCGCCACGTCGACCTCAAACTCTTCGGCGAAGTCGTCGGCGAGGGCCAGGTTGCTTCGGCGCCACTTCATGACTTCTCCTCGGTCTCGGTCTTCGACTCCTCGGGGAGGAACCCTTTCTCCCGTGCCTTGCGCAGTTGAAGCTCGAGGAGCTTGATGATCGACGGAAGCGTCACGAGCGGGAGGGCGACCCGCACGATCGTCGAGATGTTGTCCGACAGCTTCACCTCGACATTGTCTGGAGCCGAAGGCGGAACGGCGGCCCGGCCGATTATCAGGTTGATCTCGAACGGAGTGATGTTCGACTTCATCACGTTGCCGTAGAAGTCTGGGAACAGGTCATCTAGCGAGGGGGCGTGCCGATCGACACCCTTCTCTTCCGCCAGCGTGGTGGGCTCTGTTTCCGAGGTCATGTCGTTGGGGTTCCCTTGGTCATTAGCATAGCAACCTTATGCATTGCGGTTGCCAAGTAACACTAATCAACAGCAGGCCTTGTTACCCAATTCCTGCCCAGACGTGACCCGCGCGGATGCGGGACTTGCGGGCTAAACCATTGAAAATATTGGGCCGACAACGTACCTTGACGCGTCGCTGGGGCAGAGAGCCTATCGCTCGACCGGTTCGCTCTTCGGCGCCACGATCTCCCCCTCGAGCGGCTCCTCCTGGTCCCCTTGCGCCGGCCCCGGCAGTCGGGGCATCTTGCTCTTGTCGTACGCCTGAAGGAAGGCCCGCCGCTCGAGGAGTCTTTTGGTGATCGCGTCGTCCCGGTCGCCCTCGCCGCGAGACTTGCTCGTCAGCCTCATCTCGGCCCCCGTGTAACCGAGCGAATTCTGCATGTGGCGCACGGGCTCGAAGAGCGGATGCGCTTTCAGCCGGTGGCCGATCTCAGTGCCGTCCTTGTCGATCAGCCCGTCGCGCACGGTCACGCCGTCCTCAAGGATCCGATCGACCGACTTCCGGCGGAGGATCTCAGTCTCAACGAACGCCTGAGCCGCGATCGCGTTCACCTCGTCGAGTCCTCCATCCGTCAGCGCCTGGACGGTGGCCGCCATGAGCCCCGGCGCCTCGGGGTGAAGCTTCGCGAGCTGCGCCGTCCGGCCTTCGACTACCGTCACGACGCGGGAGCGCAGGCCGTGCTTCCAGCCCTTCGTGCGGTTGGCGCGCGCGAACTTTTCCGAGGACGGGACCGGGATCCCCTTCACGCGGCCGCTGGGCTTCTTGACCTTGGGAGCGCGGCGCCTCGGCATCATCTCGAAGGTACCCCCGGGGTCAACGTTGCGCCTTCCTGGCTGTGGGGGCAGGGCTGCCCGGTCGTCCTGCAACAGACGCCGGCGGCCAGGCCCGCGGCAAGGCCTCGTCGCTCCGCCCTCCTGACGAGGACCTCGATCAGCTCGAACGCCGCCTTCGGACCCTTGCGCGCGGACCTGCGGCTCCGCTTCGGATGCTGGGCGACCGCCGCCCGAATCTTGGCCTCGCGCTGATCGTACGGGATCCGGCTCACTCGGCGACGTCCTGGTGCTGCCTGAGGTCGTCCTCGAGCTCGTCTCCGAAGGGGGATCGGTGCCGCCGGGACTTCCGCCGCGAAGCCGCCCGGTTGCTGTCGAGCGTCCGCCGGTGCAGGGCTCTCTGCTTCGGGGTCTCGAGCCCGCCTCGGAGCTCGACGTATTGCTGAACGAGTCTTCGGAGTCGAGCCCAGACCACGGGCCCAGGCTCGTCGAGCATGTCGTAGACGCTGTCAACCGTCGCGTCCGCCCTCTCGACAAGCCGCGCCACGAGGCCGGCCCGCGTCCGCTCTTCACAGCGGGGGATAGAAAGCCCTCGCATCACGGCCAGGACATCCGCGATCCTGCGGGCAACTGCCGGGCCGCATGCCGTGGCGACGAGCCATCTGCCGCGTCGGATCTCGTTTCCGACGACCTCCAGGCGAGGCTCTTTCTGAGAGTCTTTCTGGGAACGGCCTACCGGAGGCGACCTTTTTCGGATCCGCTTCCGTGGTGCGGAGACCGAGATCGCCCGTGTTTTCAGGGGCGACTTGGTAGCCCGCGGTCGAGGGATGGCGGAGAGGGTGGGATTTGAACCCACGAGACCCTTTCGGGCCTACCGGTTTTCGAGACCGGCCTGATCAACCACTCCAGCACCTCTCCGGGCGGTCGGGACCGCGAATCCTAGCCGATTCGGCTCCTGTTGTCAGTTTGAGAGCCGAAGGGTCCGGCTCATAGGGCCATGCGAGTAAACGCTGGCCTGCGGCCAGCGTTGCCTACTGCCGGGGGTCTGCCTTCGGTGGTCGGCTCGAGACCGGCCTGATCAACCACTCCAGCACCTCTCCGCAGTTGAACGGCGAATCCTAGCTGATTCGCTGAGTGAAGTCAGGTTCGGAGAGTCTCGCGTCGAGTCGCAGGCGAGTAAGCGCCAGCCTCCGGCCGGCGCTGCCTACTGCCGGGGGCTTGCGATACCGCCGTGCTTCGCACGGCGTTCCCTACTGCTGCGGGTCTGCCTTCGGTGGTCGGGTCAGTGGCCGGCTCGAGACCGGCCTGATCAACCACTCCAGCACCTCTCCGCAGGGGTGGAACCGCGCATCCTAGCCGATTCCGTCCGCTGAAGTCAGCTGCCGAAAACCGCCGCTCGACGAATCCGTAATAATGGCGAGCTCCGCATGGAAAACGCGATCGAACTGACGCACGTCTCGAAATCCTTCGGCCGTTTCAAGGCCGTGGACGACCTGTCGCTCCAGGTCCCCCGGGGAACCATGTTCGGGCTGCTCGGGCCAAACGGCGCCGGCAAGACCACGACGATCCGGATGATCATGAACATCACCGCGCCCGACAGCGGCGAAATCCGGATCCTGGGCCGCCCGATGGACCGCGCCATGCAGGACCGCATCGGCTACCTGCCCGAGGAGCGCGGTCTTTACCGGAAGATGAAGGTGATCGATCATCTCTACTTCCTCGCCGCCATCAAGGAGGTCTCGCGCGACACCGCCAGGGAGCGCATCGCCGCGTGGCTCGACAAGATGGAGCTGCGGCCCTGGCTCAACAAGAAGGTCGACGAGCTCTCCAAGGGCATGCAGCAGAAGATCCAGTTCATCGCGACAATCGTCCACGATCCCGAAATCCTGATCCTCGACGAGCCGTTCGCGGGCCTCGATCCGATCAACGTCGCCCTGATGCGCGACTACTTCCTCGACTTCCGCGCCCGCGGCAAGACCATCATCTTCTGCACGCACGTGCTGGAGCAGGCCGAGAAGCTGTGCGATGAGATCTGTCTGATCTCACGGTCGAAGAAAATCCTCGAGGGCTCGCTGAAAGAGCTGAAGCGGCGCGACTCCGAGGGGCTCATCCGCCTCTCCGCCAACGCCACGCTGGCCGAAATCGGGGGGCTTCCCGGGGTGGCCACCGCGAAGGCCGCCGACGGCGGCTTCGTGATCAGCCTGGCGCCGGGCGTGGACCAGCGCGAGTTCCTCAAGCGCGCGCTCGACCGATTCCCGATCGAGGCCTTCTCCCGCAGAGAGCCGGACCTGGAAGAGATCTACCTCGACGCGGTCAAGGGCGCCGGTCTGGAAGAAACCCGCACCATCGAATGAGGCGCGCATGAACTGGAAGAAGATCTTCGCCATCGTCCGCCGGGAGTACCTCGAGCGGGTGCGCACCAAGGCTTTCTGGTTCGCGACGCTCCTGATCCCGGTGCTCTTCCTCGGGTACATTGCCATCCAGGTCGCGATCTCGCGGAAGACGGGAGGCGAGCGCAAGCTCGTCGTTCTGGACCCGACCGGCTCCCTCTACGCGCCGCTGGCCCGGGAGCTCGCGGAGACCGAAGCGCGCCAGAAGAAGGAAGCCTCCGGCTCCCGCGGCCCCCACTGGGAGCTCGAGCAGCACCCCGTCGCGGGCAGCCTGGCCGAGACCAAGGAGGCTCTGCGCAAGCAGGTCCTCGAAAAGACGATCAACGGCTATCTGGTCCTCGATCCCGCGCTCCTCCAGAAGGAAGAGGTCGAGTACTACTCGACGACCGTTTCAGACTTCATCGCTCTCAACCAGCTTCAGTCGGCGGTGAATCGCGTCTGGATGCGTCAGAAGATGGCCGCGCGGGGGTTGCCCCCCGACCTGACGGCGGAGCTCGAGAAGAGCATCAATCTCCGGCCCTTCAAGGTGACGGAGAAGGGCACGTCGGAAGAGAAGGGCGCCGGCATCCTGGCGGCCCTCATCTTTCTCGTCCTCATGTATTCGACCTTCTTCATGTACGGCTACCAGGTCATGCGGGGAGTCATCGAAGAGAAGAGCAGCCGCATCGTCGAGATCATCATCGCGTCGGTGCGGCCGACCGAGCTCATGCTCGGGAAGATCATCGGGATCGGCCTCGTCGGCCTCACACAGTATTTTGCCTGGTCGCTCGTCGCGATGAACCTGTCGCTGCCCGCCATCGCCACTCTCCTTTCCGGGGGCGGCGACCTGGGCGTGCCGCGCATCCCCCTCTCCATGCTCGGCTATTTCATGCTGTTCTTCCTGCTCGGCTATTTCCTGTACGCCAGCATCTACACGACGATCGCCGCGCCCTTCAACACCGATCAGGAAGCCCAGCAGCTGGCCATGATCCCCATGATGCTCATCCTCAGCGGGTTTCTCTTTTACCCGGCCGTCATGAACAATCCCAATGGCGATGTGGCCGTGTTCTTCTCGATTTTTCCGTTCACCGCCTCGCTCGTGATGTTCTTCCGCACGGCTCTCTCGGAGCCGCCTCTCTGGCAGATCGCCCTGTCGATCGCGCTGCTGCTCACGACGACGGTCGCCCTCGCCTGGTTCGCCGGCCGCATTTACCGGGTGGGCATCCTGATGTACGGCAAGAAGCCCACGATCCCCGAGATCCTGCGCTGGGCCCGCTACTCGCCCGGAAAGGCCGCGCAGCCAGAGGCCAAGCGGGCGTCTTAGTCCGGCTCGGTAACCGGGAGGAGGGTTGCCGGCCCTCACTCCCTGTGCTACTTTTCCCGCCCCGTTCGGCCCATTCGTCTAACGGTTAGGACGCGGCCCTCTCAAGGCCGAAATACGGGTTCGATTCCCGTATGGGCTACCAGTTCCCGCGACCTTCTCAGGCACATGCCGCGTCCCGGACGTCCAGTTCGGATGAGCGGCACGCACGCGAGGGGTACGGCACCCGCATCGGGGTCATTTTGAGCATAGAATCAGCGCCAAATTGAGGAGGAAAGCATGAAGACTCGATTCGTCTCACTCTTGCTCTTGGGCGTGTTGGTGGCAGTCGGTTTATCCGCGCAGACGAAGACATCCGGTACGGCCACGTGCAAATCGGATCCCGCTTCCCCGCCCCCGGTTGCCCTCACCGACAAGCCCAACCACTCCTTCGTGGTCGGCAAGGCCCAGTGCACCTGGACCAATTTTGCGGTGGCGGGCCTGCAGTATAAGGATGGCACCTCCACCTCTCTGAATGAGATCACCGGGGACACGAGTTCGTTCAACGGCTATCACGTGGCCACGATGACCAACGGCGACACGACGGTCTCCAAGTTTCAGGGCTCGGGCAAGGTGAAGGACGGAAAGCCCCTGAGCGGCGAGGGCACCTGGAGCTTCACGAGCGGCACCGGGAAGCTGAAGGGCATCAAAGGCAAGGGCACCTTCAAGGGCACGGCCAACGCGGACGGGGACGTGACGTACCAAGTCGACGGTGAGTACTCGCTGCCGTAGCGGCAAGGCCCCTACATCCCCGGCTTGCGCGACCCTCGCGAGCAGAATCTCCGGCGGGCGTTTGACGGAATAATCCGCCCGAGAGGAATCGCTGGACTCTCACGCTCCCTTGGTTACGCATAGCTGACGTCCGAGAGACCGGACACGGCGACGACGGCCCGGCGGCGGCTGGGCGGAACCGACTGGCAGGACAGCGCCGTAGGACCTAGGGAATCAGGCCGAGGGACGACTCCCCTTTCTCGCTGGCGGGTAGCGGGAAGGTTTAGGTTTCCATCTGATTAACATCGAAGCGATCAACTCACGCTTATCAGGCAGAACATGAATGTTCCACATCCTGTTACCTCTGACGTCATCTCCCTGTTTCCATATCCACATGGGAGGTATCGAGTAGCGTGAGAAGCCGCGATTCCAAAGGGCTTCGAACACCTATCCACGCTATCGATTCACCGCCTGCCTAAGCTCTTCAGCGCTCCCGAGCCAATCTCGGATGCGGTTCCAATTCGAGGCGGTATGGGCTACCAAGCTTCTCGCCCCTCTTCTACGACGGCTGCACGCACTCTTGAGGTGGAGGTGCCGCGCCATGGAGGGTCGAGCGGGTAACCAGCGCGCGGAGCATCTGCAGCATGACGCGCACGGCGCGCGGGTCGCGGTTGGACATGACCACCACGGTGTAGCCGGTTTCGGGAAAGTGATAGACGAACGAGGCGATGCCGAGGTCGCCACCCTGGTGGCCCACCATGGTGTGCCCGTTGCGGCTGGTCACCTCGAAGCCGAGGCCGGGCGAGGTCTCCGGCTGCTCGCCGCGCCGGCCTCCGACCGCCGGCCCCTGCGCGGAGGTCATCAGCTTCACCATCGCCGGGCTGGTCAGCTTGCCCGACCGGAAAGCAATATCGAAGGCCATCAGATCGTCTCCCGTGGCGGAGGCGCCACCTTGGGGGCCGCCCCGCCCCCCGTGCTGCAGCACGGCGCTGCGCGGGCGGCCGAGCCGATAGATGTAGCCCGTCTCGCCCCTGTCCATGAAGTTGGTCAGCGGAGTGGCCAAGCCCGTTGCCTCGTCGTCCGCCATCGGATAGGAGCTGTGCATCATGCCGGCGGGAACGAAAATGTGGTCGTGGACGTAGTCGTAGAAATCCCGGCCGCTGAGCTTTTCGACGATGGCACCCAGCAGGATGTAGCCAGCGTTGGAGTATTCGTACTTGGCTCCGGGCTCGCTCGACAGCGGCCGTCCCACCACCAGCTCCATGTAGCCGGGCACGGTGCGGATGCGCGTGCGCAGTATCGGCCACTTCGGGTGGTCGTAGAGGTCGCCGAGCCCGGAGGTGTGGGTGAGCAGCTGGCGGATCGTGACGCGATCGCGCACCACCGGATCGGAGTAGCCGGGCAGCACTTTCCCGACCGTATCGTCCAGCGACAGCTTGCCGGCGTCGATCAGCTGGGCGATCGCCACGGCGGTGAAGCTCTTGCCGATCGACGCCGTGCTCAGCCGGGTGGTCAGCGTCATGGTTGCGTCATAGGCGAGGCTGGCTTTGCCGTAAGCGCGACGGAAGACAACCCGATCGTCCTTCGCGATCAAGACCACGCCGGACATGTCGCCCACCCTGTCGTAGGCCGCGGCGAGAGCCTGTGTCGCACGCACCACCTCCGCGGGGGCGGGCGTCTTCAGGCCAGGGCCGGCGGGATAGATGTCCTGAGCGGTGAAGTCGACGATGCCCTCGGCGTCACGCTTGAGGGTGAGGCAGTAGGAGATGCCGGTGAGCCGGGAGCGGCCGCGGGCCTGTTCCCATTCCGCCGAGGCCCGCACGATCCGCTCGAAAACTAGACCGCGCGTGTCGGTGAAGATTCGCGCCAGGGAGGAGGCGTGATCCTCGGCAGGGTATTCCTCGAGCGCCGCGCGCGACCAGTGCCGCTCGATGAACCGCTCGTACGCCGCTTGGTCACCGGTCTGTAACACCGAGACCAGCTGCTCGAGCTGCCCGGTGTTCGGAGCTGGGCGGGTCTGGGCGCCGGCGTGCACGCCGACTCCGCAAACGGCCACGCAGACCATTGCCACCGCTATCACCCAAGTCCGACCTCCACCGAGAGCCATAGCGCCGCCTCCTAGAGTGCGCCCGCACGCTACCGAGACGACAAAGCCCCGTCTTGTTCCTAGTGGCACCCTTGTCAAAAGCAAACGCCGCCGCGGCGAGGAGAAATGCGGAGAGAGTCACCCGCCAGCGACTCCGGGAGCGAACAGGCGGCGGTACTGGCCCGGTGTCATCGTGGTGACTCGCTTGAAGCTCTTGGTGAGCTGAGCCTGGTCTGCGAAGCCGCTGTCGAGAGCGACCTCGGCAATCGTCGTGCCCGACCTCGCCAGCAACTCAGCAGCATGTCGGACCCGGCGCTCGCGGACCATCTCTCCTACGGTTCGACCGTAGACTCGACGAAAGCATCGACTGAGATGGAGCGGCCCGACACCGACCGCTTCGGCGACCCCATTGACGGTGAGCTTGCGCTGGAAGCAGTCGTTGACCAGCTCGTGAGCCTGACGCAGCCAGGGCTGCAGGGGATCTTCGGACTGACGACGAGAGCGAGTCGTGCGACCGAGCAGCTCCAGAGCCAAGCCCTCGATCACCACAGGGGATAGGTCGTCGCTCGAGAGCAGCTCGCGGTACAGCTTGATCCCCAGGGCCGGGATCTCGCCCTCCGTCAATGCGGTGGCATGGTCGATCCCCAAGGCCCGCTGGCCGCCGGCGCGCTCCACCGTCTCCGGCGCCACCGAGAGCGTCAAGAAGGTCCCTCCCCGACAGTCGGGGCGAAAGCCGTCCCGGTGGGTGGTGCCGGCCGGATTGAAGATCAGTGTGGGCGGCCCGCAGGTGTCGCCGGCGCCGCGCGCCGTGGTCACCCACCAGCCCTTCACAATCAGGCAGAAGTGCGCTGCGGCGTGAGTGTGGGTGGGTATCACCTCATGCGCGCGGTCGACGATCTCGGCGAGAGAGAACCCACAGACCTCCAGACGGCGGCGACGCTCGCCGATGAAGGTGCCGAAGGCCATCGGCTCCGCCTCACCGGGCGGGATTGGATGGTTCTTCAAGATCGGAAGCATATTAAAGCCACGACCGGCCTCAGGACCGCGTCACGAGCACCTTGTCCACAACCGCGGCCGGGACCCTTACTGCCCTCCACAACGAGATCAAGGCGACGAGTGGCCGGTTGGGGCTACCACACCCGCCGTCAGAGTCATCCTGGTCTTGCTGGCTCCGTTCCACCCAAGCGCGTCGGCGATTCGAGCCCATAGCTGCGGCTACTCGCGCGAGTACTCGCTCAGGGATGTCCGGGTACTCGATTCGAGCTCCGTGGCATCATGGGCGGAATGCACGGTCCCTCGATTCTGGTTCGGACGATGAGCATTCCACGTCTGATGCCGAGCGGAGCTCGGTGGCAGTACCACCCCCGCAGCGACCATCACTCGAAGGTGGCGTGTTGGGGGATTCTGTTCGATCTTCTGAGAGAGAGTCCGGTCCTGCGCGAGCACGTCTCAAGTGGGGCCGTGATTTTCGGTCTGAACCACAAAATGAGCGACTTCAAGCAGGATCGACCCAAGAGGCTGGACCTGGTCTTGGCAAGGCCTCGTGGGAGGTCGACGAAGGGTCTGACTTTCCGCCAGCTCGCGGACAAGTACGGAATCTTGCTGACGCCCGAGGGCAAGGAGATCCTCGCATCACTTCCCGACGTCGGATACGCGCAAGTGGGCGCAGTTCAGCTCGCGATGGAAGCCAAGGCGTGCATGACCGAGCATGTCAAGGCGCTGCCTCGTCTCTACGATGAACTGAACTCAAGTCACGAGACGATCCACGCCTCGGCTGACGAGGCAGTGGCCGTTGGCTTCGTGATGGTGAATCTGGCGGAGCGCTTTCGAAGTCCTGGTCAAAGAAAGGCCACGATGCATCGGCAGCCTGCCGTGACGAAGCGTGTCGTCGAAAAGGTTCGGCAGATGCCGCGGCGTACGAAACCGGGGGAACACGGGTTCGATGCTCTGGCGATCGGCGTCGTCCGCTGTGAGAACGACGGCTCGCCTGTTCGTCTCGTGACGGAGTCGCCGGCGCCCCAGCCGGGTGACATTTACGAGTACGAAATGATGATCCGGCGCGCGGCTCAGCTTTACGCTTCCCGCTTCCGTCAGCTCTGAACTGGCGCCGGGCCGATCCGCCGCGCGAGTCGACGGCTCACGAAACCTTCGTCACTATCGACCTGGCATTCCCAAATGACTATGGTCGTGAACCCCAGTTTGCGCAAAGCGCCCTGCACGCGCGCGTCTCGCCGCTGGTTTTGAGCGAACTTTTCCTCCCAGAAGAGACGATTGCGCTTTGGGGTCGTGGTCCGCACGCATCCCTCATGACGATGCCAGAAGCATCCGTGAACGAAGACCGCCCAGAGACGTGAGCGGTTTGCGATGTCGGGAGAGCCCGGTAGGTCGCGATTCTTCGAGCGGTAGCGATGACCGAGCCGGCCCAGGATCTGACGGACAAGCTGCTCCGCGGACGTATCGCGCTGGCGCACGCCGGCCATCCGGAGCGACGTAGCCGGATCTAGAACGAGGTCGTCGCGCCTGGGAGCGCGCGGTGAGCCACGAGCTTTGGTTCTGGACGCTGAACGGCGGCGAGAGAACGAGGATTTCACACGGCCGTTGCGAGTTCCTGACGCACCCTCTCGAGATGCCTCTCGACCTTCTGGAGGAATCCCGGAGGGAAATTGAGCGAGCTCACGGCCGTACGCGAGAGGAAACCGGCCGTGGCTCTTGCCGAGAGAGGTTTGCCAGGAAACTCGAGGAAGTCGCACAGGGGAATGCGAGGCCGTCGCTCCGGCCACGCCGAGACGTCGGCGACGAAACGTCCCTTGCCCACGTTCCACGCTGCCCGAGGCCAGGGCTGTCCCTTTGGCAAGGGTCGATCGCCGGTGGGATCGTAGGACTCCGGAGTGGCGAGCCGGCGCCCGATCCAGGCCGCCACGTCCACGGTTATGGCGTTCCCGACCAGATGCCAGCGGTGCCCCCGGCGGGCTACCCTTTCGGCTGGCTCCGTCCAGTCCGCTGGAAATCCTTGCAGCCGCTCTGCGTCGCGCAGATCGGGCTGAATGATTTCTCCTGAGGGAAGGAGAATCGCCGGAGCCGACGGGATGCCGATCGTCGAGCCCCCCTTGAGAGTGGGCACCGCGTCGACTGCCCACCCGAGTCCTCGAATCCCCTCCGTCCAGTAGAAGCCAAATGCGACTTCAGCCCTGGGTTCATCTCTCTCGGGCTCTCCCGCTTCGTCCGATAGGAGAACTCGCCTCGGATCCTCATCGAGCGCTGCGAGGAGGAAGACTCGCTCTCGGCGTTGAGGTAACCCGAAGGCTCGGGTGTCGACGACTCGGTACGCCCAGGAATAGCCGAGGCCTTCGAGCGCGCTGACGATGACCTCGAGGGCACGACCGCGAGAGAGCTGCAGCATGAACGGGACGTTCTCGAGGAGTACCAGGGGAACGCGCCTCTTCTCGAGAAGCCGAAAGACCTCCCCGATGAGCCCGGAACGGCTTCCTTCGATCCCGGCAGTTCGGCCCGCCTGACTGAGGTCCTGGCAGGGAAAACCAGCGGCGAGAAGGTCGGTGCCCGTAGGCAACGCCTTCATCGAGCGAACGTCTTCGGTGAGTGAAATCTCGGCAAACCGAGACTGGAGAACGGTGCGCGCCCCGTCGTCGATCTCGCAGAGGAGAAGTGTGTCATGGCCAGCGCGGCCGAGCCCCAGTTCCAGTCCGCCAATCCCCGCGAACAGTCCCGAAACCTTCAGGACTCGACGTCGAGTCCTTTCTCCACCTACCGTGGGGGGCTTCTTTTGGAAGAGCTTGAGCTGCTTCCTCTGGGTCGATCTCCGCACGGGCCCTCCGGGAAACTCGTCGACAACAAGGATATCTCGGGTGAGACGGTCAAACAGTGACCGACCCGCATGGAATGGTGGCACGCCTCCCGTCCCGAGGACCCGAACGTCGTCTACCCACTTTCCGGACCGCGTATTTCCGGCGCGCGCGACGGCCCCGGTCGGGGTACCTTGCGCATGTGACGGAGACGCGCACCAGGAATCGCGCCCGGCTCGTCACGCTTGCCGCAGTGGCGGCCGCCGCGGCGATCCTCGCGGCTCAGCTCCTCGTTCCGCCGATCGTGGGCCTTCCCAACAACGGCCAGTTCGAGAGGGTCCTGGGATACGCCGGGCTCAACTACCAGAGCGACGCCTCCGAGGACAAGTACTTCACGCACATCGTGCGCGAGTTTCGGATCGTGCCTATCTGGTTCCGCAGCGGGTACCTTTCCTCGGAGATCGCGCTCGCGCGCCTGGCACGCGACCTCGCCGCGCCGTTCGCGAAGGACGGGCTCTTCGACCTCCGCGTGCTCGGGGCCCTGCATGCCCTGCTTTTGCTGGCGGCGCTCGCGGCTCTGGTCTGGGCGTGCGGTGTTCTGACCCCGGTCGCCCAGCTCGTCGCCGCCGCCTCCCTCACGTTTTTCTTCACCGACGTCGGCTACGCGGCCGCCCTCAACTCCTTCTTCAGCCAGACCGCGGGATTCCTCTTCCTGATGCTCACCGTCGCGATCGCCGCTCTGGCGATCCGCCGCGGCCGGCTCGGCGGAATGCTCCTGCTCGCGTACTTTCTCTGCGCGATAGCCTTCGTCGGGTCGAAGCCCCAGGAGAGCATCCAGGGACCCCTCCTCGCGCTCTTCGCCCTGCGCCTGGCGGGCGCGCGGCGGCGGAGCTGGTGGCGGCAGCCGGTCGTGTGGCTGGCGTTTCTGCTCTGCCTCTTCTCGGTCTGGTACGACCGCCGCACGGACCCCGTGATCCGTAGGGCGGCCCTGTACCAGACGGTCTTTGCCGAGATGCTCCCCGGCTCTCCCGATCCGGCGCGCGACCTCGAGACGCTCGGGCTGGATCCGGATCTGGCGCGATACTCCGGAAAGAGCGCCCACGAGATGCGCGCCACGATCCACGGGCCCGCGTTCCAGAAGGAGTTCTTCGATCGCGTCGGGTTCGGCGACATCGTCGCTTTCTACGCCGTGAGGCCGGGGCGCCTGCTCGACCGGCTCTCGCGCGCGGCGCATCACGGAGGCCTCCGGCTGCGCCCCCGCCTGCGCGGCAACTTCGAGAGGACGGCGCCCGGCTATCGGCCCTATCTCATGACCGAGAGGTTCGCCGCCTGGAGCGATCTGCGTTTTCGGCTGGCGCCGGTCGCCCCGGCCTGGCTGATTCTGCTCCTCGGGGGAAGCCTCGCGGTCTCCGCGGCCGGATGGCGCCGCTCTTCCGGGCGCGGCCGGCTCCTGCGCGAGGCCATGATGTGCCTCGTTTTCCTGGCGGTCGTGGAGTTCCTCGTCTGCGCCTTCGCCGACCGGCTCGCCGACGTCGCGCGACACCTCTTCGTTTTTCACGCGCTCTGCGACCTGATCCTGGCCGCAAACCTGACGTGGTGCGCGCAGACGGCGGCGGTGTTGCGCCGGCCCGTCTCGACAAGAACCCCGCCAAACCATCGCGAGGGAGCATCCATGAAGAGGATCGGGATTTGCGTGCTGGTGCTGTCCGTGGGACTCGTGGCGGGCTGCCAGAAGAGCGAGGCGGAGAAAACTCGGGAGGCGGCGGAGGAGGCGCGGGAGAAGGCCGAGCAAGCCGTCCGGGACGGGGCGGGCGACAAGGCCGCCGACGCGGCGAAGAAGGCGGCCGAAGACCTCCAGAAGGCCGTGACTCCGGGACACTGAGCTTCGCGCGTCGGGCTCGCGGCCTCCCTGCTAGGCTAGCGGCCCATGCCGCGCACCAAGATCGTCTGCACGATCGGGCCCGCCTCGCGCTCTCCGGAGACGCTGGCGCGGCTCGTCGATGCGGGCATGGACGTCGCGCGGCTGAACTTCTCGCACGGCAACCATGCCGAGCACGCGGCGGTGATCCAGGCGTTGCGGGCGATCGCGGGGCGCGCGGGGCGCCCGATCGCCATCCTGCAGGATCTCTCCGGGATCAAGATCCGCATCGGCGCGATCGCGGACGGCACGGTCCGCCTGGAACCGGGCTCCGTGTTCACGCTGACGACCCGGGACGTGCCCGGCGACGCGAACGAAGTCTCCGTCGGCTTCCCCGACCTGCCCCGGTGCGTGAAGCCCGGCGACCGCCTGCTTCTCGCCGATGGCGACCTCGAGCTCCGCGCCGAGTCCGGCACGGCGCAGGACGTGCGCTGCCGCGTCATCACCGGCGGCCCGCTCTCCTCCCACAAGGGGATCAGCCTCCCCTCGGGGTCGATCCCCGCGCGTGGCCTCACCGCCAAAGACCGCGAGGACCTCGCCTTCGGCCTCGCGCAGGGCGTGGACTACGTCGCCCTCTCCTTCGTGCGGTCGGCCGACGACGTGCGCGAGGCTCGGGCGCTCGCCGCGGCGCAGGGGGCGTCGGTGCCCTTCATCGCGAAGATCGAGAAGCACGAGGCTCTCGCGCGGCTCGACGAGATCCTGGCGGAGTCCGACGGTCTGATGGTGGCGCGCGGGGACCTGGGCGTCGAGACGCCTCTCGAGCACGTCCCGCTGCTGCAGAAGATGATGATCGAGAAGGCCAATCGCGCCGGAAAGCCGGTGATCACCGCCACGCAGATGCTCCTCTCGATGGTGGAGAATCCGCGCCCCACCCGCGCCGAGGTCGCCGACGTCGCCAACGCGATCCTCGACGGGACCGACGCCCTGATGCTCTCGGAGGAGACGGCCGCCGGCCGCTACCCCGTCGAGGCCGTCGCGACGATGCGGCGCATCGCCGAGGACACGGAGGCGGCGTTTCCCTTCGAGCGCTGGATGCGGCGCTTCGAGGACACGGCCCTGCAGAGCCTTCCCGAGGCCGTCGCGGGCGCGGCCTGCGAGCTGGCCGAGCACGTCGGCGCCGCCGTGATCGTGGCGTGGACGGAATCGGGCGCCACCGCGCGGCTGGTCGCCAGGCACCGTCCCCGCCGTCCGATTCTCGCGCTGTCGCCGCGCCCCGAGAGCGCCCGGCGGCTCGCCCTCGTCTGGGGCGTCATCCCGCTCGTCGCCGACGGCGGCACCCACACGGACGCGATGCTCGAGAAGGCGCCCGCCCTGGCGCTCCAGCACGGCCTGCTCCAACCCGGCCAGATCGCCGTGATCACCGCCGGGATCCCGATGGGGGTCTCCGGCAGTACCAACCTGATCAAGGCCGCGGTGGCCCGCCCGTGACCGCGAAGCATCCCCCGACGCCGATCCACAAGCGCCGGACGCGCAACATCGTCCTCGGCGTCGTCTTTCTGATTCTCGGGATCGTCGGCCTGATCGTGCCGGTCATGCCGCAGTTCATCTTCTTCTTCCTGAGCGCCCTGTTCTTCTCGCTGGTCTCTCCCCAGCTGCGCCGCGCGATGCGCCGGTTCCGGCAGCGCCACCCGTCGCTCGATTCGGCGTACAAGAAGTGGCGCGAGAAAGCCCGGCGGAAGCGGCAGAATCGGATCCGGCGCAAACAGCGGCACAAGGAGGAGCCGCCGCGCTCGCGGTTCTCCCATCGCTGAGAGTGCCCGCGGTGTCGTCCGGAATCAGTCCATCTGCCGCCGCAGCACCGTCGGGATGTCGAAGTCGTCCCGCGCCGAGGCGTTGGGCCCGAAGCCGCCCGAGTCGTCGCCGCGCAGGAAGGGCGGGCGCAGGGCCTTGCTGCCGACGGTCACCGGCTTGGGCTCCTCCTGAGCGTCGATCTCGGCCAGGTCCCGCTCGAGGCGATCGAAGCCCGTCGCGATCACCGTGACCTTGACGGTGCCCGCCATCTTCTCGTCGTGCACGCAGCCGAAGAGGATCTCGGCCTCGGGATCGGCGGCCTGCTGGATGATCTGCGCGGCCTCGGTGACCTCGAAGAGGGTCAGATCGGCGCCGCCCGTGATGTTGATCAGGACGCCCCGCGCGCCCTCGATCGAGGCGTCCTCGAGGAGGGGCGACGAAATCGCCGCCTGGGCCGCGTGGATCGCGCGGTTCTCGCCTTCGGCCGTCGCCGTGCCCATCAGGGCGCGTCCCATGTCGGACATGATCTTGCGGACGTCGGCGAAGTCGAGGTTGATCTCGCCCGGGCAGTTAATGAGGTCCGAGATGCCCTGGATCGCCTGCCGGAGGACGTCGTCGGCGATCTCGAAGGACTCCTGGAGGGGGGTGTTGCGCTCGACGAAGGCGAGCAGGCGCTGGTTGGGGATGGTGATCAGCGTGTCCACGTGGTCGCGCAGCTCGCGCGAGGCCCTCTCGGCCTGACGCATCCGCTTCTTTCCCTCGAATTCGAAGGGCTTCGTCACGACCGCGACGGCCAGGGCTCCCGCCTCGGCCGCGAGCTTGGCGATGATGGGGCCCGCGCCCGAGCCGGTCCCGCCCCCCAGGCCCATGGCCAGGAACACCATGTCGGCGCCCGAGACCGCGTGCGCGAGCTTCTCCTGATCCTCGAGCGCGGCGTTTCGCCCGACGTCGGGATCGGCGCCCGCGCCCAGTCCCTTGGTCAGCCGCCCGCCGATCTGCAGCTTGTTCGGCGCCGCGCACTTGCGCAGGGCCTGGAGGTCCGTGTTGCACGCGAAGTACTCGACGCCCTTCACGCCGGCCGAGATCATCCGGTTGACGGCGTTGGATCCTCCGCCGCCCACCCCGATCACGCGGATCGTGGCCGGAGACGCGTCGCCCCCATCCAGCTCGATCGAGAGCTTGTGGCTGTCGTCATCCAGGAACTCGATCATGGGACCTTCCCTCCCTCGCCGTCCGCGTTTTTTCGAAACCATCAAAAGAAATCCCGGATGAAGCGCGATACGGAGTTGGCCGCCTGAAAGAACGCCTTGGAGCGGCGCCGCGCCGGCTTGTAGCGGTGACCGTACAACAGAAGGCCGGTGGCCGTGGCCCATTCGGGGCGCGAGACCACGTCGACGAGGCCCCCGACGCCCGCCGGGATCCCGCGGCGCACGGGCCCGTCGAAGATGCTCTCGGCGATCTCGATCATGCCCTCGAGCTCCGAGCCGCCGCCGGTCAGCACGACGCCCGAGCGGACTTCCTTGTCGAGGCCCAGACGCTTGATGTCCTCGTGAATCAGGCCGAGCAGCTCCTCGGCTCTGGGCTGGAGGATGTCGGACAGCGTGGTCCGCGGGCACAACTTCGGCGCCCGCCCACCCACCATCGGCACTTCCACCATCTCGTCCTCGGAGACCGCGTTGCGCAGAGCGCAGCCGTACTTCTTCTTTAGCCGCTCGGCGTCGGTGATCGGCGCCCGCAGGACGACGGCCAGGTCGTTGGTGAAGTGGTCGCCGCCGATCGGGATGACCGCCGTGTGGATGATCGTCCCCCTCTGGTAGACGGCCACCTCGGTCGTGCCGCCGCCGATGTCGATCAGGCAGATTCCGAGCTCCTTCTCGTCGGGTGTGACCACGGCCTCGGCGGCGGCGAACTGCTCGAGGACGAGCTGGACGACCTCGATGCCCGCCTTGTTCATGCAGGTCACGATGTTCTGGGTGACGGCGACCGGGGCCGTGACGACGTGGACGTCCACCTCGAGGCGGCTGCCGATCATACCCACCGGGTCGGCCACGCCGTCCTGCCCGTCGACCGCGAAATCCCGCGGAAGCACGTGGACGACCTCGTGGTCCTGGGGGATCTGCACGCCCCGGGCGGCGTCGATGACGCGGGCCACGTCCTCCCTGGCGATCTCCCGGTCCTTTCCGGAGACCGCGACAACGCCCCGGCTGTTGAAGGAGCGCATGTGAGAGCCCGAGATGCCAACCCAGGCGCGGGAAATCTGGACCCCGGCCATGATCTCCGCCTCCTCGGCGGCACGCTTGATGGCCTCGATCGTGGCGTCCACGTTGATGATGTTGCCCTTGCGGGTGCCCCGGTTGGCGCACGCCCCCTTCCCGATCACGTCGAGGGCCCCGCCGGCGTTCTGTTCGCCGATGAGGACGCAGATCTTGGAGGTTCCGATGTCGCACGCGACGAGAAAGGACTCGGGCTTCGACATCAGCGGATCCCGAGTCGGGTGTCGGGAGTGGGGAGTCGGAAGAAGGGGCGCATCAGAGACGATTTCCTGCGCCGTAGGCGCCAACGAGAATCACACGATCGGCAAAACGGAGATCGATGGCCCGTGCCTCCCATCCGCGACTTTCAATGAATCCCCGCGCCGCGAGCAGCGCCCGAATCTTGTCCGGGGCGTCTGACCGAAGAACGCGAACCGGCCTTCGAAAGATCGCGTCCATCATACCGAATCCACCGTCGGGGAGCGAGGCGATTTCCGAAAGCGCGGAGAAATACTCCGGCCTCGCGGCGCGCAGGTCCCCGAGCAGACCCACCGCTTCGGGAAGCGCGCGGCGCTCGCCGGTCAGGATCACGTACTCGGTCAAGTCGCGCCGCGGATCGTACGGCGCGATGAGATTGCCGTCCGCTCCGACCCACCAGAACTTCTGGCCGTCCCGATAGAGGGCGAGGGCCTTTCGCTCCGTCACGTGCACCGCGAGGCCGTCCGGAAATCGCTTCGTGAGCGTGACGCGATCGACCCAGGCGCGCGAGGCGAGCCGGGTCGCCAGCGGCGCGAGGTCGAGGCCCACGACGTTCTTCCCTCTCCATTCCTCGAGCGCGTCGAGGATCTCCTCGGTGCGCGTGCGCACGTTTCCCGAAACCTCGAACCGCCGCAGGGAAAAGTGCGGGCCGGAGAGGAACCGGAAGAGGGCGAACGCCAGAGCCAGCCCGAGGGCCGCGAGGACGGCCAGGCGCAGAGCGCCGGACCTCCTCCTCTTCTTCGCGACCCCGCCGCCCCGGCGCAGAAAGGGGGCGTCTCTATCCGCGGCCATGTTTGAGGTACTCCTCGCCGAACTTGACGACGTCGCCTGCTCCGAGAGTCAGAAGGAGGTCTCCCGGGCGAAGAGTCTGCTCCAGGCAATCAACAACTCTTTTATTATCATGGGTATAGATCACAGTCCGGTGTCCCGCCCGACGGGTCGCTTCGGCCACCAGCTCGCCGGTGACGCCCGGGAGGGGCTTCTCCCGCGAAGGGTAGACGTCCATCACGACGTTGACGTCGGCGGCCGCGAGCGCCCGCCCGAAGTCCTCGGCGAAGTCCCGGGTGCGCGAGAAGAGGTGCGGCTGGAAGAGAGCCACGAGGCGCCGGTCCGGGTAAACCTGGCGCGCCGCAGCGAGGGTGGCCTTGAGCTCCGTGGGGTGGTGCGCGTAGTCGTCCACGACGAGCACGCCGTCTCGCTCCCCCTTCAGCTCGAAGCGGCGGACCACGCCGGTGAAGGAGGCGAGGGCGCGCGCGATCGTCTCGAACGGAATCAGCAGCTCGCGTCCGACGGCGATCGCCGCCAGCGCGTTGGCGACGTTATGCCGGCCCGGAAGGCGCAGGCGGACGGCGCCGAGCCGACCGAGGGTTGCGTCCCAGACCTCGAAGCCCGTCACCGTCGCCTCGAGCCGGACGCTCCGCGCCGACAGCTCCGCCGTGGGCGACTCGCCGTAGGTCACGACCCGCCGTTTGATTCTCGGGATCAGGCTTGCCGCGCCGGGATCGTCCGCGCACACGACGACCGCGCCGAAGAAGGGGACGCGGTTGGCGAACGTCGCGAAGGCGTCGAGGATGTCCGGCAGGTCGCGGTACGTGTCGAGATGGTCAGCCTCGACATTGGTAATCACGGCCACCACGGGCGTGAGCTCCAGGAACGACCGGTCGTACTCGTCGGCCTCGGCGACGAGGTAGTCGCCCTTGCCCAGGCGGGCATTGGTCCCGAGGATGTGCACCTGGCCCCCGACCACGATCGTGGGATCGAAGCCGGCCTCGGTCAGCACGAGCCCCGTCAGGGACGTCGTCGTGGTCTTCCCGTGGGTCCCCGCGACGGCCACGCCCTGCTTCAGGCGCATGATCTCGCCGAGCATCTCGGCGCGCCGGATGACGGGGATGCCCCGGGCGTGCGCGGCCTCGACCTCGGCGTTCGAGTCCTTGACCGCCGACGAGATGACCAGAAGGTCCGCGGCCTCGACGTGCGCGGGGTCGTGCCCCACCGCGATCTTCGCGCCGAGCCTCTCGAGGCGCTGAGTATTCTCCGAGCGCGCGAGGTCGCAGCCCGAGATCTCGAGGGGGGTCGCGAGCAGGAGGATCTCGGCGATCCCGCTCATTCCCACGCCGCCGGCCCCCACGAAATGGAGGCGGCGCAGGCGCAGAAACCTCATCGGGCCCTCTCGGCCTCGAGCACCAGCCGCGCGAGCTCTTTGGCGGCATCCGGTTTCGCGAGGGACTTCGCCTTGAGGCCCATCGCGACGAGCCGATCGCGCGTCTCGAAGAGCTCGACCAAGGTGCCGGCGAGGTTCTCCGCCGAGAGCGCGGCCTCCGCGATGGCCACGGCCGCCTTGGCCTTCGCGAGAGCGCGCGCGTTGGCGACCTGGTGGCCCCCCGCCGCCGCTCCGAAGGGCACCAGGATCGACGGACGGCCCGCCGCGCACAGCTCGGCGACCGTCATGGCGCCGGCGCGGCAGAGCACCAGGTCCGCCCAGGCCATCTCCTCCTGGAGCTTCGGCAGGAAGCCGACGAGCTTCCAGTTCGCCGGCATCCGCGGGTACCGCTGGCGTGTCGCCACGAGGTCCTTGTCGCCCGTCTGGTGGATCACTTCGAGGTTCGACTTCTCCAGGAGCACCGCGGCACGGGCCATGCCGCGGTTGATGATGCGCGATCCCTGGCTGCCCCCGACGACCAGGAGCCGCCGCGTCGTGCCTGCCGCCTCGAGCGCCGGGATCTCGAAGAACTCGCGGCGCACCGGCGTGCCGGTGACGATCCCCGGCTTCTGGAGCCTGGAGTTCACCGCCGCCATGCCCACGGCCGTGCGCGTCGCGAAGCGGTTGAGCAACCGGTTGGACAGGCCCGGAAGCGCGTTCGACTCGTGAATCACCGTAGGAATCCCGAGGGACCGGGCGGCGGTCAGAACCGGAACCGCCACGTAACCGCCCACCCCGACGACCACGCGCGCCCGGTGTTTCTTCAGGATCGCGCGCGCCTCCAGAAACCCCTTCGGCAGGCGCGCGAGCGAGCCGAGCTGCCGGGTCCAGGTTTTCCCCACGAAGCCCGAGGCGTCGACGAGCTCGAGCGGGTAGCCCGCGGCGGGCACGATCTGGCTCTCGAGCCCCTGCGCGGTTCCGATGAACACGATCGCGGCGTTGGGCTTCTGGGCGCGGATCTCGTTGGCCAGGGCGATCCCGGGAATGATGTGGCCGCCCGTGCCCCCCGCGGCGATGACGTAGGCGCCGAGGTTGCTCATGACAGTTCGGATTTCGGATCTCGGATCTCGGAATTGCTCATCCGCTCTCCACCACTTCGTGCTGCGAGATGTTGAGGATGATCCCTCCGGCGATCCACGAGGCTACCAGCGAAGAACCGCCGTAGGAGACGAAGGGCAGCGGAATGCCCTTGGTCGGCACGAGCGCGAGGACCACGGAGAGATTGATGGCGGCCTGCACGACGATCATCGCCGTGGCGCCCGCCGCGAGAAAAGCCGCGAAGGCATCCGGGGCGCGCCGCGCCGCCCGCAGGCCGCGCCAGGCGACGACCGCGAAGCAGATCACGACCCCCACCGCGCCGACGAAGCCGAGCTCCTCGCCCACGATGGCATAGATGAAATCGGTGTGCGGAAACGGAAGGAAGAAGAGCTTCTGCCGGCTCCCGCCCAGTCCGTTGCCGAGCCAGCCGCCCGCCCCGACGGCGATCAGCGACTGGATGGCCTGGAACCCCGTTCCCAGCGGATCCGCCTCGGGCTTCAGGAACGACAGCAGGCGCGCCCTCCGGTAATCGGCGGAGAGCATGAGCGCGGCCAGAAGCGGGAGCATCGCCAGGCCGCCGAGCACGAACCACCGCGCCCGGACCCCGGCCAGCCACAGCAGGACCGCGCAGAGCATCACGTAACACGCCGCCGTGCCGAGATCCGGCTGCAGGACGACGACGCCCGCCGCCGCGCCCACGAAGACGAGCACAGGCGGGAGCGCCCGCTCCGGGTCGCCGGCCTTCTGGGCCTTGCGCGAGAGCTGGTACGCGATGACGAGCACGAGCGCGACCTTGAGCAGCTCCGAGGGCTGGAGCATCGTGATGCCGAGCGGGATCCAGCGGCGGGCGCCGTTGATCGGCGACTGGAAGAGCGCGAAGACGGCCGAGAGAAGCGAGGCGCCATAGACGCCATAGACCACCCAGGGCCGGGCCAGGCGCCGGTAGTCGGTCCGATACACGGCGAACGCGGCGATCCCGCCGAGCACGAGCGCCCCGATCTGCTTGACGAGGAAGCGGTAGGGATTGCCCGACGTCTCCCCCGCCGATACCGCCGAGGCGCTGTAGATCATGACGCACCCGAAGAGCGACAGCGCCACGAGCACGCCGAAGAGGATCTTGTCGGAGGCGAGCTTACGCGCCATGGAGACCTCCGACAGACGGGAGACGGTAGACGGGAGGCGGAAGAGGGATCGCCAGCATCATTTCGTCTCCCGTCTCCCCTCTACCGTCTGCCGCGCCAGCGCGGCGAAGTGTCGCCCCCGCTCCTCGAAGCTCCGATACTGGTCGAACGAAGCGCAGGCCGGGGACAGCAGGACCGTGTCTCCGGCGCGCGCGAGCGCTGCCGCCCGCGCCACGGCCTTCTCCATCGTGCCGCACCGCTCGAGGGGTGCCGCCCCGGCCAGGGCCGCCCCGATCGTTTCCGCCGCCTCGCCGATCGTCAGCACCGCCCGCGCCTTGCGCGCCACCGGATCGCGCAGAGCCGGAAAGTCGCCGTGCTTGTCGCGGCCGCCGAGGATCAGGACGACGGAGCCGTCGACGAGCCCTTCGAGCGACTTGGCGGCCGCATCCACGTTCGTGCCCTTCGAATCGTCGACCCAGCGCACGCCAAAGGACTCGGCCACGAGCTCGGTGCGGTGCGGCAGGCCCTGAAACCGCGTCAACGTGTCGGCGATCGCCTCCGCCGGAGCGCCCAGGCACTCGGCCGCCGCGAGCGCGGCCAGGGCGTTCTCGAGGTTGTGCGCCCCCGGCAGCGCCAGGAGCTCGGCGGGCAGGACCTCGTGGGGCGGCCCGGCCGCGTCCGACAGGATCTCGTCCACCTCGAGCCACGCGCCCCTACCGTCCGGCTTCCCGCGGCGCGAAAAAAGCACCCGGCGCGCGCGCGTCGAGATCCCGCGCGAGGCGGGATCATCCGCGTTCAAAATCGCCACGTCTTCCGGGCCCTGCCGCGCGAAGAGCCGCGCCTTGGCCGCCGCGTACGCGGAGAAGCTCGCGTAGCGATCCAGGTGGTCCGGCGTGATGTTCGTCAGGACGGCGACGTGCGGCCGGAAGCGGTCGATCGCCTCGAGTTGGAACGAGGAGACTTCGCAGACGAAATCGCGCCCGCCGCTCTCCGACAGGAAGCCCGAGAGGGGCTCGCCGATGTTCCCGGCGAGCGCGACCCGCCGGCCCGCCCGCTTCAGGATCTCGGCGATCCACGTCGTCGTCGTGGACTTGCCGTTGGTGCCGGTGACCGCGATCCAGCGGTTCTCCCCCGGCGCCTCGCTCTCGGCGATGCGCCAGGCGATCTCGATCTCCGCAAGAACGGGGATCCCCCGGGCGCGCGCCGCAACTACCGCGGGCGCGTCGGGGGACACGCCGGGCGAGATTGCGAGCCAGTCCGCGCCCGAGAGGAACTCTTCCGGCGGCCCGCCGAAGAAGCCGCGCGCCCCCCGCCGGCGCAGGGCGTCGAGCCCCTCGAAGTCGCCCTCGGGCCGGCTGTCTCCCACCGACACCGCGACCCCGCGGTCGAGAAGCGCCTCGGTCAGAGCGCGGCCGCTGCGAGCGAACCCGAGCACAGCGACCGATCGCGGCAGGATCGCGGGCGGCGCGGCGGCGTTGGTGGTCATCGGCAGCGCGCTCATCGCAGCTTCAGAGTCGAGAGGCCGAGCACCGCAAAGAGGATCGCGAGGATCCAGAACCGGATGATCACGCGCGACTCGGCCCAGCCCGAGAGCTCGAAATGGTGGTGGAGCGGCGCCATCTTGAAGACCCGCTTGCCCCGCAGCTTGAAGGAGCCGACCTGAAGGATCACCGAGAGCGCCTCGACCACGAAGAGGCCGCCCACGATCGCGAGCAGCACTTCCTGCTTCGTCATGACCGCGACGGCCGCGATGGCCGCGCCGAGCGACAGGGCGCCGACGTCGCCCATGATGACCTCGGCCGGGTGGCAGTTGAACCAGAGAAACCCGAGCGAGGCGCCGACCAGCGCGCCGCAGAAGATCGCCAGCTCGCCCGACTGCGGGATGAAGGGGATCTGCAGGTAGCGCGCGGTCACTGCGTTGCCCGTGACGTACGCCAGGATGCCGTACGTGCCCGCGGCAATGCCGACCGCGCCGATGGCCAGGCCGTCCAGGCCGTCCGTCAGGTTCACGGCGTTCGAGGACCCCACCACGACCACCGCCACGAACGGAATATAGAGGATGCCGAGGTCGACGAGCAGCTTCTTCAGGAAGGGGAACGTCACGACCGTCGAGAAGCCCCCCTGCCCCGACCACTGCTCGATGGCCCAGGCCACCGCGAAGGCCGCGAGGAACTGCGGCACGAGCTTGCCCCGCCCGGTCAGCCCGAGACTGCGGCGCCGGGTGACCTTGACCCAGTCGTCCGCGAACCCGACCGCGCCGACCGCGAGGAGCGTACCGAGGGCGATCCAGACGAAGCGATTCGAGAGGTCCATCCAGAGGAGCGTCGCCACGACGACGGCGAACAGGATCAGGAGGCCCCCCATCGTCGGGGTACCGGCCTTGGCCAGGTGGGTCCTGGGGCCCTCGGCGCGGATCGACTGGGCAACCTGCAGCCGCTTCAGGAGTCGGATCGTCGGAGGGCCGAGCACCAGCGAGAGCACGAGCGCCGTGACCGCGGCCATGGCCGTGCGAAACGTGATGTAGCGGAAGACATTGAAGCCGGGGAAGCGGCTGGCGAGCGGATAGAGGAGCCAGTACAGCACGTCAGACCCCCGCCAGCTTCGCCACGGCGCGGTCGAGGCCGATGCCCCGCGACGCCTTGAACAGGGCGACGTCGCCGGCGGCGAGGAGGCCGGCGAGGAGCTCCGCCGCCTCTTCGGCCGAGGCCGCGTCAAAGACGGCGGCCTTCGGCAACCCGGCCGCGACGGCGCCTTCGCCGATCCAGCGAGCGCGCTCGCCGACGCACACCAGAAGGTCGGCCCGTCCCGCCGCCTCGGCCCCCGCCGCCCGGTGCCACCGCTCCTCTTCCGGCCCGAGCTCCAGCATGTCGCCGAGCACGGCGATCCGGCGGGAGGCCGGCAGCGCTCCCAGGGTCTCGAGGGCGGCCCGCATCGAGGAGGGATTGGCGTTGTACGCGTCGTCGAAGAGGCGCGCGCCCGAGGCGTGGCGCCTCCACTCGCCGCGGTGCGCGCCGGGCTGGAAGTCCGCGGCGGCGGCCCCGCTCACGGAGGCGGGGACGCCGACGGCGAACGCGATCGCGGCGGCGGCGAGGAAGTTGACGACCTGGTGGCCGCCCGCCAGCGGCAGGCGGACCGGCGCCTCGCCCTCGGGCGTCACGAGGGTCAGGCGGGTTCCGTCGGCCTCGGGCGCCAGGTCCCGGGCGGTCACGTCGGCCGTGGCGCTTTTCCCGAAGCGCACCACGCGCCCCGGATGCCGGGCCGCGATCGCCTCGACGAGCGGATCGTCCGCGTTGGCGACGAAGGTCCCTCCGGGCTTCAAGCCCTCGAGGATCTCGGCCTTGGCCTCGGCGATCGCGTCCAGCGAGGGAAAGAACTGCAGGTGCGCCGGCGCCACGAGCAGGATCGCGGCCACGTCCGGCTCGAAGACGCGGGAGAGGTTCGAGAGATCCCCCGGCTGCGAGAGCCCCATCTCCCCCACCATCCACTCCGGATCGCGCGGCAGGTTGCAGATCGACATGGGGAAGCCGATCTGGCTGTTCTGGTTGCCCGGGGTCTTCTCCACCGCGAGCCGGCGGGACAGGATCGCGGCCGCGAAGTCCTTGGTCGTGGTCTTCCCGGCCGAGCCCGTGATCGCCGCGAGGCGAAAGCCCATCCGCTTCTTCAGCGCCGCGGCGAGCTTCTGGAGGGCTTCGACCGGCTTCTCCACGAGCACGGCGGGGAAGCCCGCCGGAAGGGGCGGCAGGCGCTCGCCGAGAAGCGCCCGCGCGCCCCGCGCCACCGCGTCTCCCGCGAAGTCGTGGCCGTCCACCCGCGCGCCCCGGATCGCGACGAAGAGGTCGCCCGGGCGCACGTGGCGCGAGTCGACGGCCACACCGGTCAGCTCCGCGGCGCCCGCGGCGCGCGCCCCGGCGGCGGCGGCGAGCTCGGCCAGCGTGAACCTCATGGTCTCCCCACGAGCTCGGCCGCGACTTTGCGGTCGTCGAACGGAATCTCGAGGGAACCGATCGCCTGCGTCGACTCGTGACCCTTTCCCGCGATGACGACGACGGTCCCGGGGTTGGCGAGCTCGAGGGCCTGGCGGATGGCCTCGCGCCGTTCGACGACCTTCAGGTACTTCGTCGCGCCGGAACTGATAAGGCCCGCCTCGACGTCGCGCAGGATCGCTTCCGGGTTCTCGGAGCGCGGATTATCCGAGGTGGCGATCGCGATGTCCGCCAGCCGCCCCGCGATCTCGCCCATCGGCGCGCGCTTGCCGCGGTCGCGGTCGCCGCCGCAGCCGAAGACCAGGATCACCTTCCGGTCCGTCAGCTCGCGCACCGCCTCGAGAAGCCGCTCCAGGGCGTCGGGCGTGTGCGCGTAGTCGACGAGAATCGGATACGTCTGGCCGGCCTCGACCCGCTCGAGGCGGCCCGGGACGTTCTCGACGCCGGCCGCGGCGGGGGCGACCTCCGCCGGCGGGATTCCGAGCCGCGCCGCCGCCGCCGCCGCCCCGAGAAGGTTGCCGACCTGGAAGCGGCCGAGGAGGGGCGAGGCGATGCGGAAGCGCCCGGCCGCGGAGACGACGTCGAAAGACGTCCCCGAGAGATCGCAAACGACGGACTCGGCTCTGTCGTCCGCGGGGCCGCCGGAGGGCGAGAAGCTCGCCACGGGGGGAGCCGCCTCCGCCAGGAGCCTCTGCCCGTAAGGGTCGTCGGCGTTGACGACTCCGAAGCCGCCCGGCTTTCTCAGCTCGAGGAGCCGCTTCTTGGCCGCGTAGTAGCTCTCCATGTCGCCGTGAAAATCGAGATGGTCCCGCGTCAGGTTCGTGAAGACCGCGACGTCGAACCGGCAGCCCTCGACCCGATCGAGAACGAGGGCGTGCGAGGACACTTCCATCGCGGCCGCCGGCACGCCGTCCTCGACGAGCTCGGCGAGCAGCTCCTGGATGAGCGGCGCCTCCGGCGTCGTCCGGGCGGCGTCGATCTCCCGGCGCGCCGTGCGGTACCCGATCGTCCCGAGAAAGCCGGCCTTCCCGTAGTGGCGTTTCAACATCGCCTCGAGGAGCACCGCCGTGGAGGTCTTGCCGTTGGTGCCGGTCACACCGGCGAGCACGAGGCGCTCCGTCGGGTCGCCGTGAACGCGGGCGGACAGGAGCGCCAGCGCGCGCCGCGCGGAAGGGACGCGGAACCAGGGCACCGCGGCTCCGGCGGACGCCGGCCGGTCGCAGACGATGGCGACGGCGCCGCGGTCGAGCGCCTCGGGGACGTGCGCGAGGCCGTCGGTCTTTGCGCCCGAGACGGCCACGAAGAGATCGCCCGGGCCGACCTGCCGCGAATCGCTCACGACGCGCTCGACCTCGAGATCCTGCGCCGCGGGGGCGATGCGGACGCCCGGCAGTACGGCGGCGAGCTCCATCAATCTCACGGACTCGGGGGAGGCGGTGCCGTCTCCTGGGCGCGGCGTCCGGCCGCCCGGACCGGCGTCGGCGCGCTGTCGGCGAGGAAGAGCGTATGCAGGGCGCTCGGCCGGACGGGCGCGCCGGCCGGCGGATCCTGTGCGACGACGAAACCGGAGCCCTGGAGGCGCGCGAGAACGCCGGCGCGCGCGAAGAGCGCGACCGCCTGGCGGGCTGAAAGCCCGACGGCGTTAGGCGTGCTTTCCGGAACCTCCGGGTCGATCTCCGCGTCCCGGGCGCGGCGCGAGACGAGAACGACCCCCGCCGGGTAGCGGATCGCCCGCGGCGAAGACCCGGCGAGCACGCTGGCGGGCACCTGCTGCTCCTGCGGCGCCACGCGGAGGATCCCGAGCGCCTGCGCCATCACGCGGGAGAAGAGCGGGGCGGCGACGTCCGCGGCGTAGTACTTGCCCTGCGGCTCCTCGAGGACCACGACCGCGACGCACCGCGGGTTCTCCGCGGGCGCAAAGCCCGCGAAGTTGGGGATGTGGCTTCCGGGCTGGTAGCCGCCGACGCCCGCCTTCTGCGCCGTGCCCGTCTTGCCGGCCACGGCGAATCCCGGAATCGAGGCGCGCGCGCCGGTGCCCCGTTCCACGACTCCGACGAGAATCCGGGCGATCGACCGCGCGGTCGCCGGAGAGAGCACGCGCTCGGGCTCCGCGGCGGGCACGGGACGCTCGGTTCCGTCCGGCTCGACGATCCGGGTCACGATTCGCGGCTGGACCAGGTAGCCGCCGTTGGCGACGACCGCGGTGATCCGTGCGAGCTGCAGGGCGTTCAACGAAACCTCCTGGCCCATCGAGATCTCCGCGTTCGAGAGTCCCGACCACTTCGACAGCGGCCGGAAGATGCCGGGGTTCTCGCCCGGCAGATCCACGCCCGTGGGCCTTCCCACGCCGAAGGCGCTCGCGCCGTCGAACAGGTGCCGCGCTCCCAGGCGCAAGCCCACGCGGATGATGCCGACGTTGGACGAGCGCTCGAAGATTCCCGCCAGCGAGAGCGCGCCGTAGTGGTGGTGGTCCGACTCGCGGATGGTGGTGTTGGCGATGCGGATCGTCCCGTCGCCGGTCTCGATCATCTCCTCGAGCCCGACGAGGCCGTACTCGAGGCCGAGCGCGCCCGTCACGATCTTGAACGTGGAGCCGGGCTCGTAGGCGTCGGCGATGACGCGGTTGCGCCACGCCGAAGGCTCGAAGCTGCCGAACTCGTTCGGGTCGAAGTCCGGCGCCGAGGCCATCGCGAGGATCTCGCCGTTTCGCGGATCCATCACGACCACGCTGCCCGAGAGGGCCCGGTGCTCCTTCATCGACGCCGCGAGCTCGCGCTCGGCCGCGAACTGCACGCCCGAGTCGAGCGAGAGGATCAGCGACGCGCCTTCCTCGGCCGGCCGGCTGTTGGCCGTCTCCAGCTCGCCGTAGCGGCTGCGCCGCGCGTCCGTCAGCGCGACGAGCTCCCCCGGCTTTCCGCGGATCGCTTCGTCGTACCGGTGCTCGAGGCCCGCCAGACCCTTGTCGTCCGTGCCGACGAAACCGAGAACCGCCGAGGCCAGGCGCCGCTTCGGATAGAACCGCCGGGGCTCAGTGACCAGGTGGATGCCGGCGAGCCTTCTGGCCCGGATCCTCTCGCCGATCTCGGGCTCGATCTGGCGGCAGATCCACACGAACCCGCGGTCCGTCGCGAGCTTGTCGAGGACCTCGCTCTGGGACATTCCGAGCAGCGGCGCGAGCGCCTCAGCGGCGGCGCGCGGGTTGCCAACGTCGTCCGGGATCGCGAAGATCGACGAGGACTCGACCGACACGGCGAGCTCCCGGCCCTCGCGGTCGAGGATCGACCCTCGCTGCCCGGAGATCTCGATGCGCCGCTCCTGCTGCCGCTGCGCTTTCGCGCGGTACCGCGAGCCCTGGGCGATCTGGATCTGGACCAGACGGCCGACGACGACGATCGCCCAGATCAGGAGGATCAGCGCGAAGAGCCGCGCGCGCCCGCGCCGGACGCCGTTCACCGCGCCGGCTCCGGAGCCTCGACGTACTGGACCTGCCCGGGGTTGGGAGGACGCAGGCCCTTCTTCCTCGCGAGGCCGGTCACGCGGTCGGGGGAGGACGCCCGCGCGAGCTCGACGCGCAGCCGGCGGTTGTCCTCTGTCAGCTCCGCCACGGCTTTCTGGCGCGCTTCGCGCAGGTAGCCGACCCGCACGGTCTCGATGTGGAGCGCGGCGTAGGCGAGAAGCGCGCAGGCGATCGGCAGCCCCACCAGCAGGAACGTCGCGAGCTCCCGGCCGCGCCGGCGGTCGCGCTCGCGCGTCAGGTGCAGGTTCTCGACGCGCTTGGTCTGCGCGTACGTGGTGCTCACAGAGCGGCAACCTCCGCCGCCAGATCGGCCGACACTTTCTCCGCCACGCGCAGCCGCGCGCTGCGCGACCGGGGATTGCGGCGCACCTCGGCCTCGGAGGGCCGGATCGGACGGCGCGTCAGGACTCTCAAGGCGGCCCTCGCGCCGCACACGCACTGCGGCAGGCGCGGCGGGCACAGACAGACGCCCGAGTCGCGGCGGAAGGCGTCCTTCACGATCCGATCCTCGAGCGAGTGGTACGAGATGACGGCGAGGCGGCCGCCCTGGTCGAGCCTCGCGGCCGCGACCGCGAGAAATCGGGCCAGCGCCGAAAGCTCCTGGTTGACCTCGATCCGCAGCGCCTGGAACACGCGGGTGGCCGGGTCGATCTTCTCTCGACTCCCCTTCTGCTTCGCCACGATGCGGGCGAGGTGCCGAGTCGTCTGGATGGGGCCCCGAGTCCGCTCCGCTACGATTCCGCGCGCGATCTTTGCCGCCATTCGCTCCTCCCCAAAATCACGGAAAATCCGTGTGAGTTGATCGACCGAAGCCGTGGCCACGATGTCGGCCGCACTGCGGCCGGTTTTTCCCATGCGCATGTCGAGAGGCCCGTCGCGCCGGAACGAGAAGCCCCGCTCCGCCTCGTCGAGCTGCATCGACGAGACCCCGAGGTCCGCGAGGATTCCGCCGGGCGCGGGAGAGCCGGAGAGCACGGCCTCGAGATCTCCAAAGTCGGCCTCCGCGAAGCGGACGCGGCCGACGAAAGGCGCGAGCCGCTCGCGGGCCAGCGCGAGCGCGTCGGGGTCTCGATCGATCCCGAGAAGACGCGCGTCCGGACCGCGCGCGAGCAGCGCCTCCGCATGCCCGCCCGCGCCGAGCGTCGCATCCACGAAGAAGCCGCCGCGCTCCGGCGCGAGCGCCTCGACGACCTCCTCGAGGAGAACCGGTGTGTGCGGCCGAGTTTCAAAGCGCGTCGTCTCCCGTCTCCCGTCTTCCGTCTTCCGTCCTCACAGCAAGAGCTTCGACAGCTCGTCGTAGTCCTCGGGACCGAATTCCTCGGTCGCGAGCTTCTTGGCCAGCGCGCCGCGATCGGAGACGACGAGTTGATCGATGTTCCCGGTCACGACGACGTCGGCCGGGAGCTTCGCGGCGTCGCGCAGGATCTGGGGAATGAGCACGCGCCCCTGCGCGTCGATCGCGGCGTCCTGGCCGTAGTAGTTGACACGCTCGAGGAACTTGGTCTTCGCGCGATGGATCGCGGGAAGCTCGGCGAGCTTCTCCTCGAGCGCGCGCCAGATCCCGAGCGGGTAGAGAAGGAAGTTTCTTCCGTGGAGAGACGTGACGAAGAGGTCGCGTCCAAAAGCCTCCTCGATCTGTTGACGGAAGAGATTCGGCACCTTCAGCCGGCCCTTCTCGTCGAGACGGGCCGGAGCGCTTCCACGAAAGCGATCCATCCTTCAGTTGTCGTCCCGTCCCGAGCTCCGGGACCACTTTCTCCCACTTTTAGCCAGGTTTGGCCACTGGCGGGATGTTAGGAGTGCCGAGGTTTATTAGTCAAGAGAAGAAGATTGCCTAAAAAAATTAGGAGCGCTAAACGGGCGTAAGCACTCCGCACATGAACGTGTGCAGGCAACCGCCGAACTCGGGGAGAGCCCGCCCGCTACGCTCCACCCTCATGCCACTCCTTCGTCAGCTCGAGCCATAGCGCCAGACCCTTGAAGCCGCCGAAACGCGCGTAGCGGCGCGCGATCGCGCGGTCCACCGTGCGCGCCGGACCCGGATACAGGCGCCGGTACTGCTTGCGCACCCAGGAGTCGAGCGCCAGAAAATCGTGGCGGCCGAGGATTCGGAGCAGGCCCTCCGCCGCGTACGGCCCGAAGCCGTGCTCGGCGAGTATGGCTTCGCGAATGTCGGCGGCCGGCGCATCCCGCGCCTCCCACCGCGAAAGGTCGAGCCGGCCGGAGGCGACGCGGCGGGAAAAGCGCGACAGCGCCTCGGCGCGGTAGCCGCAGCGGACCTTTTTGCGGAGCGCGGCGGGCGATAGCCGCGCGAGCCTGCCGGGCGTCGGAAAGGCCGCACCGCCCTCGCCGGCCACGGCGATCAGCTTCTCGACCATGCCGCGCGTCGCTTCCCAGGAGCAGTTGGTCGTCAGAAGGATCTTGACGGCGTCCTCGAAGAGCGAGGGCGCCCGCAGCATCCGGCCGCCCCCCCGCGAGAGCGCGCGGCGCAGGTCCGGCTCGCCCTCGAGCGCTCCGTCGAAGGCGGAAAGGTCCAGGTCGAGCGAGAAGACCCGGAGGGCCGCCGCGCGCAGCGCCGCGCGATCGAGGCCGTCGGAGGACGCGAGGAGGAAGCCGCCGCGCGATCGGAACGAGACCTCTCGACCGGCGAGGGCCGTGGTCAGGACGCCGCCCGCCCCGGGGTCGTACCGAAAGGGCGGCAGGTCGTACCAGCCGTGGGATCGGACGACGGCGTCGAAGGAGAAGCTCGCGGGAAGCCTGAGGCGGGTGCGCAAGCGAGTCGGGAAGAGCCGGGACTAACTTTTCTTCTCCTCCGCCTTCGCCAGCTGCTCGTCGTAGATCTTGACGAAGGCGTCGCGCCGGAGGCGGTCCATGTACTCGGTGAAGCGTTTCTCGTAGAGCTCGTCGGAGATCCGCTTGCGCAGGTCCTCTTTGACCTCGGAGAACGGCTTGTAGCCCGCGGGCTTGCGATTGGTCACATGGAAGAGGTGGATCGAGTCGGCCGTCAGGACGGGCGCGGGATACTCCGCGGGCGGGTTCGTGAAGATCCCGGCGTCGAGCGCCTCCACGAGCTCCCCCTTCGCGACGGTGCCGAGCTCGCCGCCCCGCTCCCGCGTCGTGCCTTCCGACGCCTCGCGGGCGAGGTCCGCGAACGGCGTCCCGGCCTTGATCCTGGCGCGGATCTCCTCGACCCGGGCGACGGCTCGCTGCCGCGCCTCCGAGTCGGAGGAGTCGAACTTCAGGACGATCTCCGCGACCTGGGCCTGTTCCGGGACCGCGTAGTACTTCTCTTTCTGACGCTCGTACTCGATGCGCAGGGCGTCGTCGGAGAGGTCCAGCCGCGAGGTGACGTCGCGGCCGATGACCTTCTGGAGCGTGATCGTCTCGCGCATCTGGCGCTTCAGCTCGTCGCGGGTCATGTTGGTCTGCGCGAGCGCGGCGTCGAACTCCGCGTCCGTCGTCAGGTTGTACTGGGCCTTGACCCTCTGCACGGCCGCCTCGATCTCCTCGTCGGTGGCCGAGACGGCCATCTCGGTGGCCCGCTCCTCGAGCAGCTTCTCCTTGATCATGTCCTCGAGGACGGCCTTGCGGATCTGCTCCGGATCGGCCGAGGCCCGGAAGGCCTTCTGGGCGGCCGAGAGCCGTTTGTCGTACTCGGACTGCGTGATCAGCTTGTCGTTGACCCGCGCGACGATCCTCTCGATCAGCTCGGCGCCGGAGAGGGAGGCCGCGCAGGCCGCCGCGGCGAAGAAGGCCTGAACGCTGCGTTTCATGCGCCCTTTCATAACACAGGCAGGGCGGTCGAATTCCTCCGGCCCGGGGCGCGTCTAAGCCGCCGCGCGGCGCGCGAAGCGCGGGAGCAGATCCACGAGCCCCGCCAGGAGCGCCTCGCCGTCGGGGGCCCGGAACGTGAGGACGCGCGAGGGCGAGAAGCTCGCCCCCGGCGTCTCGCGCACGAACTCGAGGAGGCGCTCGGCGTCGACCGGCGCGTCTTGCGCAAAACGCACGTGGACACGCCCGGCCTGGCGAGTGACCGAGGTGACGCCGAGAAGCTCGGCCCGGGCCCGAACGCGGGCGTACTCGATCAGGCGCTTGACCGCCGTCGGGGGCTCGCCGAACCGGTCGGCGATCTCCCGCCGCGTTTCCTCGAGCGCCGCGTCGTCCCGGGCCCGCGCGACCTTCTTGTAGATCATCATCCGCCAGTTCTCGTCGGCGACATAGCCGTGCGGGATCGCCAGATCGAGCCCCAGCGAAAGCGTGACCATCCGCTCCGGGAGGGCCTCCTCGCCCCGCATCTCCCGTATGGCCTCCTCGAGAAGCGTCAGGTACATCTCGAAGCCGACGGCGGCGATGTGGCCCGACTGCTCCCCGCCGAGCAGGTTGCCCGAGCCGCGGATCTCGAGATCCTTGGCTGCGATCCGGAAGCCGGCGCCGAGGTCGCAGAACTCCTGGATCGACGCGAGGCGCCGCCGCGCGATCTCCGAGAGCGAGGCGTTCTCCTCGACCAGGAGGTAGGCGTAGGCCGGCTTGTCGCTCCGGCCGACGCGCCCCCGGAGCTGGTAGAGCTGGGCTAAGCCGAAGGTGTCGGCGCGGTCGATGAAAATCGTGTTGGCCGACGGGATGTCGAGGCCGTTCTCGACGATCGCGGTGGCGAGGAGCACGTCCGCCTCGCGCGAGAAGAACCGCAGCATCGCCTTCTCGAGCTCGGCTTCGGGCATCTGGCCGTGGGCCACGGCGATCCGCACGGCCGGGAGCAGCTCCTCGAGAGTCTGCTTGACCCTCCCGATCGACTCGATCCGGTTGTGCACGAAGAAGACCTGGCCGCCGCGGTCGAGCTCCGCCTCGATCGCCTCCCGGATGATCTCCGGGCGCGACGGCACGACCTGCGTCTCGATCGCGAGGCGGTCCCGGGGCGGCGTCTCGATGATCGAGAGATCGCGCAGCCCCGAGAGCGACAGGTGCAGCGATCGCGGAATGGGCGTCGCCGACATCGAGAGCACGTCGATCGAGGTCTTCCACTCCTTCAGCCGCTCCTTCTGCGCCACGCCGAAGCGCTGCTCCTCGTCGACGATGAGGAGGCCCAGGTCGCGGAACGCGAGGTCCTTGCCGAGCATCCGGTGGGTCGCGATGAGGATGTCGACCGACCCCTCCGCGGTCTTCGCCACGACTTCCTTCTGCTCGGCGCGAGAGCGGAAGCGCGAGAGCAGCTCGATCTCGACCGGGAAGGCAGCGAAACGCCGCCGGAACGTCCGGTCGTGCTGGTCAGCGAGGATCGTCGTCGGCGCCAGCAGGGCCACCTGCTTGCCGTCGAGGACCGCCTTGAACGCGGCGCGCATGGCGACCTCGGTCTTGCCGTAGCCGACGTCGCCGCAGAGGAGCCGGTCCATCGGCTTCTCCGACTGCATGTCCCGCTTCACGTCGGCAATGGCCTGGGCCTGGTCGGGAGTTTCGACGTACTCGAAGGCGTCCTCGAACTCCTTCTGCCAGGGGGAGTCCTTCGAGAACGCGAACCCCTCGGCCAGGCTGCGGCGCGCGTAGAGCTTCAGGAGCTGGTCGGTCATGTCGCGCATGGCCTTGCGGACGGAGGCCTTGCGCCGGGCCCAGCCCGCGCCGCCGAGCCGGTCGAGCGCCGGCTGCGCGTCCTCGACGCCGGAGTACTTCTGGACGAGGTCGAAGCGCTCGACCGGAAGCAGCAGCGTCTTCTCCTCGGCGTAGCCGATCTCCATGAACTCGCGCTCTTCGCCCTCCACGGGGAAGCGCTTCAGACCCTTGAAGCGGCCGATGCCGTAGTCGGCGTGCACGACCGCGTCGCCGAGCTTCAGGTCCCGCAGGTCCGAGAGGAACGCCTCGCTCGGCTTGCGCCGCGCCTGCGCGGAGCGCCGCTCTTCGCCGAAGATCTCCTCTTCGGCGTACACGGCGAGAAGGGGCTCGCGCAGACGGAAGCCGGCGGAGATCTCGGCCGGGATCGTGACGACCGCGCCCGCGCGGCGCTCGGAGGTGACGTGGAAGCCATACTCGAGCGCCAGCCGCCGCAGCTTCTCCGCTCCGCCCGTCGGGTGCGTGGCGACGAAGACCTCTTCTCCCGACGCGAGGGCGCGGGTCAGGTCCGCCGCCGCGTCCGCCGCGCGGCCCGCATGGCCGGCGATCGCCTCGGCCGGAAGCCGGAGAATCGAGGCGCCGGGCTCCGCGACCCCGAGGCGGTCGAAGCGGACGCAGATCGAGGCGAGCCGGCCACGGATCCCCTCGGCCGCGTGCAGCAGCTCCTCGGGCGCGAAGGCGTCGCGGTCGGGGTCCCGATCGGCGGCCGCGCGCTCTGCAAAGGCCGCGATCTCCTCCTCGACCGATGCGGGCTCGAAGAGAACGGGCAGGCCGGCGGCCGCGTGATCGAGCCAGGAGGCCGGCATCCGCGAGACGGCCGGTGCGAACACCGCCCGCTCCGCCTCCGAGGGCGGGCGCCCGATCCGCTCGGTCAGGAGCGCGCGCGTTTCGTCGGATTCCTCCGAGGCGGCGAAGGGCGGCAGCCCGACCTCCTCGAGCCTCTCGGTCGAGCGCTGCGTGTCGGGATCGAAGAGGCGCAGCGACTCGATCCGGTCCCCGTCGAGCTCGACGCGGACCGCCTGATCCCGGTCCGGCGGGAAAACGTCGAAGAGCCCGCCGCGGACGGCGAGGTCGCCCGTCTCGATCACCAGGTCCGACCGGTGGTAGCCCAGGCGCGTCAGCCGCTCGGTCAGGCGCGGCAGCGAGACCTCCTCGCCGCGGCGAAGCCTGACGAAGAGCTCGCCGAAGCGCGCGGGATCCGGGAGTCGGACGAAGAGGGACCGCGCGGGCAGCACGGCCGCGTCCCAGGCGCCCGGGTCGCGCAGGGCGGTCAGCAGCGAGAACTCGTCGCGCCGCGCCTTCAGCGAGGCCGGGATGCGTTGATAGGGCGTCAGCGTGGGAGCAGGGGCGTGGAAGACGCGGGGCAGGCCGGCGGCCGAAAGGTCTCCGATGAGCTGCTCGGCCTCCTTCTCGCTCGCGACCACGATCGCGAGCGGCCGCCCGAGGTCGCGCGAGAGCGTCGCGAGCAGGACCGCCGGCAGCGCCCCAACGCCGCCGGAGACGATCAGGCGGTCTTCTCCCCCGCGAACTCTCGCGAGGAGGTTCGCATAGGAAGGCAGATCGCGAGCCAGATCGGTGAGCAGCCCTATCGCGCTTTCGCCAAAGGCGACTTCTCCCGTAGCCGTTCGACGGCTTTGACCGCGATCCCGGCCGCGTAGTTCACTTCCTCTTCGGTGGTCCAGCGCCCGAGGCCGAAACGGATCGAGGCGTGCGCGAGGTAGGCCGGCACGCCGAGCGCCGTCAGGACGTGGGACGGCTCGAGCGAGGCCGAGGTGCAGGCCGAGCCGGAGGAGACCGCGACGTCCTTCATGCTCACGAGAAGCGCCTCCCCCTCGACGCCGGCGAAGGAGAGGTTGAGATTGCCGGGCAGCCGCCGCTCCTGCCCGCCCGGAGGAAGAGAGCCGTCCGGCTCGATCTCGGGCAGCGGAGCGCCGTTCAACGTCACGTCCTCGAGCCGGGGAACGATCCCGTCGTGCAAGCGCTTGCGGAGCCGGCGCAGGCGGCGGCTTTCCTCGGGCATCTCGGAGACGCCGAGTTCGGCCGCCTTCCCCAGCCCGACGATCCCCGGCACGTTCAAGGTGCCGGACCGCATCCCCCGCTCGTGCCCGCCGCCGAAGAGGATCGGCTGGAGGCGCACCCGGGGATGGCGGCCCCGCACGAACAGCGCCCCGACGCCCTTGGGGCCGTAGATCTTGTGCGCCGTGACGGAGGCCAGGTCGACGTGCATCGCCTCGACGTCGAACGGAATCTTCACGAAGCCTTGCACCGCATCCGTGTGGAAGAGCACGCCCTTTTCGCGGCAGATCGCCCCGATCTCGGCGATCCGCTGAATCGTGCCGATCTCGTTGTTGGCGAGCATGACCGAGACCAGGATCGTCTTCTCCGTCATCGCCTCGCGGACCCGCTCGGGCGCAACCTCGCCCGTCTTCTCGGGCTTCAGGTAAGTCACCGTGAATCCCTGCCGCTCGAGCTCGCGGCAGCAGTCGAGGACCGCCGAGTGCTCGGTCGACACCGTGACGACGTGGCCGCCTTGCTCCCCGTACAGCCGCGCCACGCCGAGGATCGCGAGGTTGTCCGACTCGGTGGCGCCGCTCGTGAAGACGATCTCTTTTTCGGAGGCGTTCATCGCCCGCGCGACCTGTTCGCGCGCCGCGTCGACGGCGGCCTCCGCTTCCCAGCCGAACACGTGCCCGCGGGAGGCCGGGTTCCCGAAGGACTTCGAGAAGTACGGCGTCATCGCCTCCAGCACCCGCGGGTCCACGGGCGTCGTGGCGTGGTAGTCGAGGTAGATCGGCAGTTGCATGGGTCGTCTATTCTATCGAGCGCCTCGGGCGGCGTCTCGGAGGACTAGAATGTCCTTTCGATGTCCAGTCTTCCCCGGCCGCAGTCGAGCCCCTTCGGCTTCTCCTCGCCGCCCCCGAAAGTCCGCCTCGTGCACGCGTTCGACCGGCCCTACGAGAACGTCGTGGCGACCGCCCGGACGTGTTACTCGGCCAAGGGGATCATCACCGAGGACCAGGCCTCGGCCAGGCCCGACCGCCGCGACGCGATCGCGAAGTCCATCTACGAGGCCGGGCACCACACGACCTTCCAGCACGCGCACTTCCAGTTCTCGCTCGAGAACGTGTCGCGGCAGTTTCTCTGGACCTTTCTCCACTCGCACCCCTTCTACAACTCGGAGCAGGTGTCGCAGCGCTACGTGGAGGTCAAGAAGGGCAACTACTCCGTGCCGCCGATGGGCCCGGCCCAACGCGAGATCTACGAGAAGACCGCGCGGCGCCAGCAGGACGCCTACGCGCGGCTGACCGAGCTCCTGACGCCGCTCGCCGCCGAGCGCTACTTCGGGCTCTTTCCGGGCCGCACGCGCGGCGATGGGCCCGCGCGCTTCGCCGGGGCGATCCAGAAGCGGGCGCAGGAGATCGCCCGCTACGCCCTGCCGGTCGCGACTTTCTCCTATCTGTACCACACGATCTCCGGCGTCACGCTCTTCCGCTACTGGCGCCTGTGCGAATCGATGGACGCGCCCGCCGAGCAGCGCGAGGTCGTCGGCCAGATGGTCGCGGAGGTGCTCCGGCACGATCCGCTCTACGCGACCGTCCTCCAGGATCCGCTGCCGCTCGAGGAGACCCCGGAGTACGCGGCCTTCCAGTCGCTCCCGCGCGTGCGGGCGTCCGGCCGCGAGTTCCGCGCGGAATTCGACCGGGAGCTTGCGGGGAAGGTGTCGCGCCTCGTCGACTGGAAGGCGAACAACGAAGAGGTCCTGGCCTCGGCCGTGCGCGAGATCCTGGGCGTGCCCCGCGCCTCGATCTCGGACGACGACGCGATCCGGATGGTGCTCGACCCGTCGAAGAACCGCGTGCTCGGCGAGACGCTGACCCTGACGACGCACGACAAGCTCTCGCGCGCCATGTTCCATCCGTCGTACACGTTCCGCAAGAAGCTCTCCCACACGGCCGACAGCCAGGACCAGCGCCACCGCATGACGCCCGCGTCGCGGCCGGCGCTCCCGGCGTACCTCTCCGAGGAGCCCGACTACATCGTCCCGATGCTCGTCCCCGATGTGCCGGAGGCGGAAGAGCTCTATGGGCGGACGATGGAGGAGACCTGGGCCGCGATCGGGGAGCTGCGCGCGCGCGGCGTCTCCGACGAGTTCGCCGCGTACCTCCTCCCCAACGCCGTCGCGATCCGCTTCACCGAGTCGGCGGACCTGCTCAACCTCCACCACAAGTGCGCGATGCGCCTCTGCTACAACGCGCAGGAGGAGATCTGGCGCGCTTCGCTCGACGAGGCGCTCCAGATCCGCGACGTCAACCCGCGCATCGGGCCCTGGCTGCTGCCGCCTTGCACGCTCCGCCATCTCGCCGAGGTGCGCCCCGTCTGCCCCGAAGGCGAGCGCTTCTGCGGTGTCGTGGTGTGGAAACAGGACCAGAGCGAGTACACGCGGGCGCTCTAGTAGGCCCACCCGCTTAGCGATTATACGTAGCGACAGCTTACCTCACGATGAACATCCCGAGGATTTTTCGAGTCAACCCAGGGCGACCCACCAGCCTCGCCGCCCTGGACGACATCGGTGCGCCGAGCGTTGGGCTTCGATTGCCAACGGCGGAGAGCCGGTAAGATAAAGCCTTCGCGTCGCTGCGCGTCCCTGGGCGGCTCCGCTTGGGAGACATCTTGTCCGAGGGATCAGCGATTCAATCTAGGACATCCGCAGCTTCTGCCTCGGCTTAGGACGCCTAACATGTCGACTGACGCCCCGCTCCATAGTGCGAAATGAGTGCCGGCGCGTCATATCCTTGCTCGACGAGATGAAAACTCCGGTTTCACATTCGTTTGCGTCGTCGGATTCTCGGCGACAGGTAAGGAAGGCCTCGTGGGCCGGCGCTCTGCTCGGGCTGGCGCTCGGTATTCCATTGAGCCGAATCGTTTCCATGACGGCGAACGCATCACAACTGCCCGGATTCGCCGCCGCCCACGGCTTTAGCCCCTACGGTTATTTGTTGCGTCTAGTCCTGCTCGTGGCCTGCCCTCTCGTAGGCGCGTTTCTCGCAACGCTAGCCGTGAGGTTCGCACCCCGAAATCTAGGCAGGCAAACTCGCCTGGAAACCGTTGGCGGGAGGCGCCACCCGAAGCCGTCAGCATCGGAGGCACAACGTCTGGGTTTCACTTTGGCCTTGGTTGCCGCGCATGCACTTGTTGCGTGGATCTTTTTCGTGCCCGCGCTTGTCGGGCGCGGGATCTCCTCTGTGCTGCAGCTGCTCGCTCTCTTCCTGGTCTCGACGTGGTTAGCGCATTTCCTCGGGAAGGGAGACTTCGTCCGCGGGGCCCCCTTTCTTTCCTGTAGCGTCGTGGCCTTCCCCCTGGCCTTCTGGGGAAGCCGACCCGCCGTAGTCGGTGTCGCTGCGGGTTTCGCGACGCTGTTCCTACCCTGGCTCGGTCAGCTACTGCTTGAGGAGAAAGAACACCTTCGGAAGATGCTCAGGGTTCTCGCCGCCTCGGTCTTTCTTCCGGGAAGCGTCACGGCCTTGGCCGCCGCCTCTATGATGGGCAGCTCTCCAATTGCCGACATATTCGAGGACGGTCACTCTCTCTTGCCGGCGTCTGAGTATCTGCGCGGAGAATTGCCGTACCGCGACATCGTTCCCGGCCACGGCCTCCTCAGCGACGGACTGCTACAGGCTTGCGAGCTGAGGCTTTTCGGCGACGACTATCGAGGCCTTCAGCTCGGGAACGCCGTTGTTGGCGCCGCTTTCTGGCCGTCTTTTTTCGCACTCGGATACGTGGCGACCGGGAGCCCAGCAATTGCTTTCGGCGGGTTGTTGCTCTCCTTCCTCGCCTTTCCGGAGTACTTCTACCTACGGATCATGCCCTCGATTTGGGTGCTCACGATGGCGATCCATGCCTCTCGGACCAAGAAGCGCTGGGCGTGGTTTGCCTGCGGCGCACTGGTTCCGGTCGCTCTCTGCGTCGGCGTCGAGTTCGCCGCCTACGGAGCCGTGGCGGTTCTCGTGGCGCTTTGGGTCGCGCGCGGGCCGAGACAACGATTCGCGGGCGCCTGCATCGCGGGCATTCTCGCATCGGGATCCGCGATTGCCATCGCGCTAGCCCGCAAAGGAGTTCTGGCCGGATTTGGCAGGACGACGTTTCTCTTTCTCCCGTCGCTCCTGCCCGTCTACACAATCCCATTGATCCGGCCCGCGGTTCCATGGCCGTTGACTCCGAGGAATTCCATCGCGTTCTTCTCGGATCGCACGATGTTCCTCTACCTTTTCGTAACAATTGCCATCGCGGTCGCCGCAGCTCTCCTGCCACGCGCGCCGGCTGTCGGCGGCAAGGCTCGCCCTCTGTTGCCGGTGCTGGCATGGGTTATCGCCGCGATGGTCTCCGTTGTCGAACGACGGCACATTGGATACCCTTTCTTCCTCGTTCCCCTCGCTTTGCTGCTCATGATCCAATGGTTTCGTGGCGCTCGCCCTTGGATGAGCCTACGCGGAGCTGCTGGAGCAACGATTCTCACATTCGTCGCGCTTCTCTGGCGGCCCTGGCACGTGGCGCAGGTACTGGCGTCCGGCGTAGCGCACCAACCAGTCTCCACAGAATTGGTTGCTCTCGAACAGCCGGAGCGTGCGCGAGGTGGACTTTTCCTGCCTGCAGACCTGGAGCTCGTCCGGGCGACGCAGGAGTTCATTCAAAGCGCGAAGCTGTCTCCCGAAGAAACTTGGCTCGATTTTGCGAATGCCCCTGGGCTCTACTACCTATTCAATCGAAACTGCCCGATACGCTACTATTCGGTGCCTTTCTACGAGTCGGAGACTGCCCAGGCTGAAGTTATCGCCACCCTTGAGCGGAATCCGCACGTTCGGGCCGCCCTGATTACCGGCGGGCTACCCTCCGAACCCATCGACGGAATTACAAATGCGCGACGTGCGCCTCACGTGGCTGCCTACCTCGAAAGGAACTTTCGCCCTTTCTTTCGGCGCGGTCGCGTTGAATTCTGGATTCGTAGTGAGAATCCGGGCCCGGGCCCGCATGAGCAGTAGGACACCCGCTGCCGGCCCGAGATACTGCCACGCCGAGCAAGACCGCCCACGCGAGCGTTTTGCTGATTCCGACCCGGCCGGCCGCTTCAGCCTTTCCGGCGCGGTGCGCCACGTCCTGACCGCCGGCGACCGGTTCGACGTGGAGAAGCGCAAGCCCCTCTCTCCGAGCTAGGCCGAGGGACTTTTCTTGTAGTCTCTCCCCCTCAAAGGGGACCCATGGCCGACGGCATCCGCCTTCTCGAGACGCTCGTCCTGAACGGACCGAACTACTGGTCCTATCGCCCGTGCGTCTGGATGCGGATCGATCTCGGGCCCTTCGCGGAGCACCCGTCGAGCGGGATCCCGGGGTTCGGCGAAAAGCTCGAGCGTATGCTGCCCGGTCTGCAGGAGCATCACTGCTCCGAAGGAGCGGCGGGGGGGTTCCTGAAGCGCGTCGCCGAAGGGACCTGGCTCGGCCACGTGGCCGAGCACATCGCCCTCGAGATCCAGCAGGAGGTCGGCATCTCTGTCTCCTTCGGGCGCACGCGCGAGCGCTGGGCGCTCGGCCCCTCGACGCGCTCGATCGTGACCGTCGCGGCGGCGCGCGGGATTCCGCACTTGCGCTTGAACGACCGTTCCCTCGTCATGCTCGGCACGGGCGTTCACCAGAAGCGCATCCAGGCGACGATTGCCTCGACGACCGGCCAGCTCGGCGTCGAGATCGCCGGCGACAAGAGCCTGACCAAGACTCTGCTCGGGGACAACGGCGTGCCCGTGCCGCGGGGCTCGGTCGCGGACGACGAGGACGACGCCGTCGCGCTCGCCGAGAGCCTCGGCTGGCCCGTCGTCGTCAAGCCGCTCGACGCCTCGCACGGCCGGGGCGTGCTGACGAACATCCGAAACGAGAAGGAGCTGCGCCTCGCCTTCCGGGACGCCCTGAAGCGCCCACGGCATGGCGCTCGTCGCGCCGTTTCTGGCCTCGATCACGCGGGGCCGCCTGATCGTCGTGCTGAACGCCCCCGGCGACCGGCGCGAGGAAGACTTCGACGCCATCACGAAGGAGGCCGCGCCGCACTTCGACCACGTCATCCTGCGGGACGACGAGGACCTGCGCAGCCGCGCTCCCTGCGAAGTGACCGGGTACCTGCGCGAGTGCCTGATCCGGCACGGCATGAAGGCCGAGCAGATCTAAGAAGTGAAGAACGAGCCGGAGGCCGTGCGGCACGGCCTGCAGATGGCGCGCCGCGACGACCTCGTCGTGGTCTTCGCCGACCGCATCTCGAAGGTCGGGGCGCAGGTCGACTTCGAACGGCAGAAGGAGTCCCGCGTCTCCGGCAATGACTGACGAAACCCGCGGAGAGACGAAGGACGCCGCCTCGACACCCGTGCCCGCGGACCCCGCCGCGCCCTCCGGGTCGGGCAAACAGATCTTTCGTCAGCCGGGCCTGGCGCCGGACACGGTCCTCACCGATCGCTTCCGCATCGTGCGCTTCATCGCTCGCGGCGGCATGGGCGAGGTCTACGAGGCGGAGGACCGGGTGCTCAAGGAGCGGGTCGCCCTGAAGACGATCCGCCCCGACGTCGCCGGCGACGAGCGGACGATGGAGCGCTTCCTGCGCGAGGTGCACCTGGCGCGCAGCGTCACGCACCCCAACGTGAGCCGCACCTTCGACGTGTTCCATCACGAGGGCTTCGCGTTCCTGACGATGGAGCTGCTCGCCGGCGAGACGCTGTCGGAGCGCCTGTCGCGCGGCGGTCGTATGAAGCCGGAGGAGGCGCTGCCGCTCGTCGAGCAGATGGCCGCGGCGCTCTACGCCGCGCACGAGGCGGGGATCATCCACCGGGACTTCAAGAGCGCCAACGTGATGCTCGTTCCCGACGAGCGCCGGGGGGGCGGCGTGCGAGTCGTCGTGACCGACTTCGGCCTGGCGCGCCGCAATCGGCCGGGCCGCGGCTCGGCTGCGCCGCTGACGGAGACGGAAGCCGTGCTGGGAACACCCGACTACATGGCGCCCGAACAGATCGAGGGGCGCGAGCTCACCCCGGCGACCGATGTCTACGCCCTCGGCATCGTGATGTACGAGATGGTCACCGGCAAGCCGCCCTTTCAGGGTGACACACCTCTGTCGGTAGCCCTCAAGAAGCTCAAGGAGGCGGCGCCCTCGCCGCGCGGGCAAGCGCCCGACCTTCCGCCGCTCTGGGAGAAGGCGATTCTGCGCTGTCTCGAGCGCAACCCGGCCGACCGTTTTCCCTCCGCCGGCGACCTCGTCCGCGCGCTCCAGGGCGAGGAAATCCCGCCCGGGCCGGGCCAGCGGGCGCGGCGCCGCCGGAGGATCGCCGTCGTGGCGGCCGCGCTCCTGCTCGCCGCGGTTGCGGGGTTCCTCGTTCCGCGAATCGGGCGCCAGTCCCCGGCCGGATCTCCCTCCGCCGCCGCGAAGGCCCCGAGGCGCGCGATCGCCGTACTCGGGTTCAAGAACCTCGCCGGCCGGCCCGAGGAGGCCTGGGTCTCCACCGCACTCGCGGAGATGCTCACGACCGAGCTCGCCGCCGGCGAGAAGCTCCGGGCGATCCCGAGCGAGGAGGTCGCTCGGATGAAGATCGATCTGTCGCTGCCCGAGGCGGACACTCTTGGGCGCGATTCCCTCGAGCGCGTGCGCAACAACATCGGCGCCGATCTCGTCCTTCTCGGCTCGTATCTCGCCATGTCGCCGGAGGCCGGGGGCCCGATCCGTCTCGACCTGCGGCTCCAGGACACGGGCGCCGGCGAGACGGTCGCCCTCGTATCGGAGAAGGGCACGCGGGCGGAGTTCGACGCCCTCGTGACGCGGGCGGGAGCGCAACTGCGCCAGAAGCTGGAGCTGCCCGCGGTCTCGGCCGCCGAGGCGGCCGCCGTTCGCGCCACGCTGCCCTCGCATCCCGAGGCGGCCCGGCTGTACGCCGAGGGCCTGGCGAAGCTGCGGCTCTTCGACGACATGGCGGCGCGCGACCTCCTCGAGAAGGCCGTCGCAGCGGATCCGCAGCACGCGCTGGCCCACTCGGCCCTGGCGGCGGCCTGGTCCGCGCTCGGCTACGACGGCCGCGCGCGCGAGCAGGGCAAGACGGCGTTCGACCTGTCGGGCAGCCTCGCGCGGGAAACGCGCCTCCTCGTCGAGGGGCGCTTCCGCGCGATGAACAACGAGTGGGAACGGACGATCGAGATCTACCGCTCGCTCTTCACCTTCTTTCCCGACAACACCGACTACGGCCTGCACCTGGCCAGCGCCCAGACGCGGGCGGGCCGCGGCAACGACGCGCTCGCGACGATCGCCGCGCTCAAGAAGGCGTTCCCGCGCGAGGACGCCCGCATCGCGCTCGCCGAGGCCGAGACGGCGCGGGCGCTGTCGGATTTCCCGCGTGTGGAGAAGGCCGCCGTCCGCGCGGTCGCGATCGGCGGCGCGCAGGGGGCGCGCCTGCTCGTCGCCGGCGCGCTGCTCCTCCAGGCGAGCGCCCTGCGGAACACCGGGGACCCGAAGCAGGCCATGGTACCGGCCGAGGAGGCCCGCCGTCTCTACGAGGCCGCGGGAGACCGCGGAGGCGTGGCCGCCGCGTTCAACTCCCTCGGCAGCAGCCGCTATGACCAGGGCGACCTGTCCGGCGCGCGCAAGGCGTACGAGGGCGTACTCTCGACGGCGCGCGCCATCGGGAACAAACGCGCGGAGGCCGGGGCGCTCGACAACATCGCCAGCGTCGTCGGCGACCAGGGCGACCTGGCGACGGCCCAGCGGCTTTCCGAGCAGGCGCTGGCGATCTTCCGCGAGATCGACGACAAGGCCGGCGAAGCGGAAACGCTCAACAACCTCGGCGCGGGTCTGGTGGTCCAGGGGAACTTCCGCGGCGCGCGGGCGATGTTCGAGGCTGCCCTCCCCCTCTACCAGGAGACGGGCGACGAGGGAGGCCTCGCGATCGCTCTGACCAATACCGCCGAGATGCAGGCCAACGAGGGCGACCTCGCGGGCGCGGCCGCGAGCAACCAGAGGTCCCTCGAGATCTTCCGCGACTCGGGCCAGAAGTCGAAGGCCGTCTATCCGCTGGTCGGCCTCGCCGGCGCGCGCTTCGCGTCCGGCGACCTCGGGCAAGCCCGGAAGATGCTGGAGGAAGGCCTCCAGATCTGCCGCGAGGCCGACGACCGCCACGAGGAAGCGTACGTGTTGTCGGGGCTCGCCCGGATCGCGCTCGCCGAGGATCGCCCCGCCGAGGCGAGAAAGCGCCACGAGGAGGCCCTCGCGATCCGCTCGGAGATCGGCGAGGCCGGCGCCGCGGCCCAGAGTCGCGTGGAGATTGCGCGGGTGGCGCTCGAAGAGGGCAAACTCGACGAGGCCGCGGCGGGCGCGAACGCCGCCCTCGTCCCGATCCGGGCGCAGAAGCTCCCTGACGACGAGGTCTTCGGCCTGGCCGTTCTCGCGCGCGCCCTCGCCGGGAGCGGGCGTCTCGAGGAGGCGGGCAAGGTCGTGGACACGGCCCGCGATCTCGCCGCGAAGAGTCAGCATGAGGGCTCCCGCCGCGAGTTCCAGCTCGCTTCGGCGGCCGTCCGGGCCGCGCGCGGCGACGCCGCCGGGGCGCGGAAGACTCTCGACGCGGCCGTTGCGCGCGCGAAGCAGCAGGGCGATCTCGCTTTCGAGCTGGAAGCGCGCCTCCTCCTCGGGAAGATCGAGGTGGCCTCGGGTGCGGCTGCGGCGGGGCGCGCGCGGCTGGACGGGGTCGCGAAGGACGCGGCCGCGAAGGGCTTCCTCCTCGTCGCGCGGAAGGCGCGGGCGTGAAAGGCCTCCTCGACGAATGCCGCGGCCGCCAGGCCGAGATGACGGCGCTCCTGGCGGAGCTCGTCGCGATCGAGTCGCCCTCGACGGATCCCGCCGGGGTCGCGGCGCTCGCCCGCCGGATCGACGCCGAGCTCTCCCCTCTGGGATTGCGCGGCGAGCTCGTGCCGGTCGAGGGCGGGGGCCCGATCCTGCGCGCCGGCAGCGGCGAGCGGCCCGTGATGCTCCTCGGCCACCTCGACACCGTGTGGGACCCCGGTACCCTCGCCGTGCGCCCGACGCGGATCGAAGACGGCCGGCTCTTCGGGCCGGGCGCCTACGACATGAAGGGCGGCATCGTCGTGCTGCTCTTCGCGCTCAAGGCGCTGAAGGCTCGCGGCGCGCTACCTGCCGTCTCGGTGCGCCCACCATCGACGGCCTCGGCCCCGACGGCGACGGCGCGCACGCCGAGCACGAGCACGTCCTGCTGTCCTCCCTGCCCGAACGGACGGCTAACTTTTCGGACAGGAACGCGCGACAATGGACGTGAAGTGTCTGCAGTTACAGGAGGTATCCGGATGCGCCTGGCTCCGAGGCTTCTCGCGGCTTTCGTCATTGTGTCCGCGGCGTCGACAGAGGCGGCGTCCGCGGCGGTCATCTATGTCGATGCCGCCGCGACCGGGTCGAACAACGGGTCGAGCTGGGCCAACGCCTACACGAGCCTCCAGGCCGGCCTCGCCGCCGCCGTGTCGCCCGACGAGATTTGGGTCGCCGCCGCGACCTACCGCCCGACGGGGACGGCTAACCGCACGATCAGCTTCCCCATGAAGAACGGCGTCGGCGTCTACGGCGGCTTCGACGGCACCGAGACGCTGCGCACCGAGCGGGACCCCGAGGCCAACGTGACCATCCTGTCGGGCGACATCGGGACCGCCGGCGCCCCCGACAACAGCTACCACGTCGTGACCGCCGGCGCCACCGTCACGCTGAGCGGCGTACTCGACGGGTTCACGATCACGGGGGGACAGGCCGACGGCGCGCCGCCGCCAACGAGCAACGACGACCGCGGCGCCGGGATTTGGATCAACGGCGGTTCGCCCACGCTTGCGCAGCTGACGGTCACCGGCAACTTCGCCCTGGGTCAGGGCGGGGGGCTGCGAATCACAAGCGGATCCGCAATCGTCCTGAACTCCCAGTTCGTCTCCAACACGGTTGCCTTCAACGTGGACACGAACCTCAACGGTGGTGGCGGAGTGTTCGTCGGAGGCGGCAGCAGCCTCACCGCCCAGAACTGTGTTTTCCGGTCGAACTCGATATCCGGCACCACGACGGGCGGCGGCGGTATCCAGACCAGCGGCGCACCCGTGACGCTGGTCAACTGCATCATCGCGCAGAATAGCCCCAACGGCCTCCAGGTCTCGACCGTCGACGGCAGCGTCATCGACAACTGCACCTTCACCGCCAACAACGGCTACGGCGCGGCTTTCATCGTCAGCAACAGCAACTCGATCGCGAACACGATCTTCTGGGGCGACTTCATCCCGGAGATCTTCCTCTCGAGCGCGACGATCTCCATCTCTTACTCCGACATCCAGGGCGGGGGCTTTCCCGGCACGGGGAACATCAACGCCGACCCGCTCTTCCTCGGAGCCCCGGGCGATCTGCGTCCCGGTGTGCTCTCCCCCGTCGTCGACGCGGGAAACAACTTGGCGGTGCCGGGGGGCGTGACCACGGACGTGGTAGGCCTGCCTCGCTTCTTCGACGACCCGGATGTTCCGGACACCGGCGCGGGGCTGACTCCCCCCTATGTCGACATGGGCGCGTACGAGCGGATCCCGATCACAGTCTCGACCCCGGTCAACCTGGTCGTCTGCTCCGGAAGCTCCGCCAGCTTCTCGGTGACCGCGGCCGGCCAGCCGACCCTTACGTACCAGTGGCGCAAGAACGGGGTCAACCTCGGAAACGGCGGCACGGTCTCCGGAGCGCTCACCGACACGCTGACCATCAACCCGACCGCGGCGGGCGACACCGGCAGCTACGACATCGTCGTCACCGACGGGTTCGGCCAGACCATCACGTCGGCGGCCGCCAGCCTGACGGTGAACACGCGCCCCACGGCCGCGGCCTCCGGCACAGCGACGATCTGCAACGGCGACTCCGTCCCGCTGACCGGCTCGGGCGGCGTGTCCTGCGCGTGGCTGCCGGTGACCGACCTCTCGGATGCCGGGAGCTGCACGCCCACGGCCACGCCCCTGTCGACGACGAGCTATGCCCTCACCGTCACGGCCGCCAACGGTTGCACCTCGACCAACGTGGCGAGCGTGACGGTCACCGTCAACATCACGCCGGCGTTGCCGGTCATCACGGCCCCGCTCTCGGTGCCCGTCGGCGCCTCCGGGGCCTCGGCCAGCGTCGTCAACCACGCGGGAGCGAGCTGGACCTGGACGCTGTCGGGCGGCGGGGTCATCACGGCCGGCCAGGGCTCCCGCCAGATCGTGTTCGACGCGGGCCCGCCGGGAAGCACGATGCACGTCACCGTCATCGAGTCGGCGAGCGGCTGCACGTCCCCGATGGCCGAGACGGACATCCAGGTGGACTTCCTGGACGTGCCCCCCACGAACCTCTTTCACGACTTCGTCAACACCGTCGCGCGCAACGGCGTGACCGCCGGCTGCGGCGGCGGCAACTACTGCGGCGTATCGAACGTCACGCGGTCGCAGATGGCCGTCTTCCTGCTGAAGGCCAAGTTCGGCCCCACTCACGTCCCGCCCGCCGCGACGGGAACCGTGTTCCTCGACGTGCCGTCGAACGGCTTCGCCGCGGCCTGGATCGAGGAACTGGCGGCGCTCGGTGTGACCGGCGGCTGCGGCGGCGGCAACTACTGCCCCACAAGCCCCGTCACGCGCGCGCAGATGGCCGTCTTCCTGCTGAAGGCGTCGATCGACGCGGCCTACGTGCCGCCCCCTGCCACGGGGGGCGTGTTCACCGACGTCGCGGCGGGGTCCTTCGCCGCGGACTGGATCGAGGACCTCTTCGCCCGCGCGATCACGGGCGGCTGCCTGACCAATCCGCTCCGCTACTGCCCGAGCAACAACAACAACCGGCAGCAGATGGCGGTGTTCATTGTGAAGGCGTTCGCGCTGCAATAGGGGCAACGTGTGCCGTAAACCTTCCGGCGCCTCCGTCGTCCGGACGTTGAGGAGGCTCCCCATGAACGTCGAGGTCGGGTGGCTCCGGGCGCTCGCGGTCTGCGGGCTGCTCGGGTTGAGCGCGTCGCTCCAGGCGCAGAGCACGGGCCTGACCCCGTTGACGGAGATGGGCCCCGCGACCTACCTCGCGTTCTCGGGCGGTCTCTACCCGGCGCAGTCCAACACGATGCCCGAGGCCCATGCCGCGGCCGGTGCCGTGCGAGCCGCGGCGATTCAGCCTCTCGACGGGAACGGCAGTCCGAGCGCGGCCGGCAAGATCGCCCTTCTCTCGATCGGCATGTCGAACACGACGCAGGAGTTCTGCTCGCAGAACGGCCTGCAGCCCTGCGCCTCCTGGACCTTCGCCGGGCAGGCTCTCGCCGACCCCGAGGTCAATCACACGACCCTCGCGCTCGTCAACGGCGCCCGCGGCGGCCAGACCGCCATGACCTGGGACGATCCCGCCGATCCAAACTACGACCGGGTTCGCGACGTCGACCTGGCCGGGCAGGGCCTGACCGAGGCGCAGGTGCAGGCCGCGTGGGTGAAAGTGGCCGACGCCACACCGACGGTGTCGTTGCCGAACGCCGGCGCCGACGCCTATGCGCTGGAGACCTCCATCGGCAACATCGCGCGGGCGCTGCGAGTCAGGTACCCCAACCTCCAGCTCGTCTTTCTCTCGAGTCGCATCTACGCGGGCTGGGCGACCACACAGCTTAACCCGGAGCCTTACGCCTACGAATCCGGCTTCTCGGTCAAGTGGGCGATCCAGGCGCAGATCGACCAGATGGCAAACGGCGGAACGATCGTCGACCCGCTCGCGGGCGATCTGAACTACGGAACCGTGGCGCCGTGGATCGGATGGGCGGCGTACCTGTGGGGCGACGGCCTCATTCCGCGCTGCGACGGCCTGGTGTGGGAGCAGGCGGATTTGCAGGCTGACGGCACGCATCCGTCGCAGTCCGGCGAGACGAAGGTCGGCGCGATGCTCCTGTCTTTCTTCAAGACCGACCCGCGCACTCGCGCATGGTTCCTCGCGCTCGGCGACACAGCCGTCGCGCCGACCTCCGGCTCCGCGGCCGGGGCCGGCGTCACGATCTCGGGCGTCGGGTTCCAGAGCGGCGCGGCCGTCACCGTCGGCGCGCTCAACGCCACCGGAATTGCCGTGACGAATACTTCGATCATCGCGACGACGCCGGCGCTCGCGGCCGGCACTCTCCACGATGTCGTCGTCACCAACCCCGACGCTTCCGCCGGCACGATTCCGGAGGGTTTCTTTGCGGATTTCACCGACGTTCCGGAAGCGCACGCGTTTCACGACTTCGTCGAGAAGATCTTCCGCGCCGCCGTCACGGCCGGCTGCGGCGACGGCATCTACTGCCCCGACGATGCCATCACCCGCGAGCAGATGGCGGTGTTCCTTCTCAAGGCCCGTTACGGCGACTGTTTCGCCCCGCCGGCGGCGACCGGCGCGGTCTTCGGGGACGTCTCCGCGAGCGATCCCTTCGCCGACTGGATCGAACAGCTCGCCGGGCTCGGCGTCACCTCCGGGTGCGGCGGCGGCAACTACTGCCCCGGCGCCGCCGTGACCCGCGCCCAGATGGCCGTGTTCCTCCTGAAGACGCTCCTCGGCTCGGGCTATGTCCCGCCCGTCGTCGCGCAGATCTTCGACGACGTGCCGCCGGGCGCGTTCGCCTACGACTGGATCAACGACCTGTACGGCCGCGGCGTCACGGGCGGCTGCAGCGCCTCGCCGCTCCTGTACTGCCCCGCCAACTCCAATACCCGCGGGCAGATGGCGGTGTTCCTGGTCAGAGCGTTCTCGCTCTAAAGACATCCAAGTCAGCGTCGCCTGCTGCCGTGGCCCTGCCCCCAGGTAGCCGGCTTCTCGCCCGAACGATCCTGCTAGGCCCTAGCTCCGCGATCGCGGATAATCTTCCGACGATGGCACTTTGACGGGCTCCGCATGCGATACCTGATCTGCGTCTTCGTCGCGCTCCTGCTGCTCGGCGGCGTCGCCCTCCACGCCGAAGACCATGACCAGAAGGTCGACCCCTGGGTGCTCGCCACGGCGTCCCAAGGCGATACGGAGTTCCTGGTGTTCCTCCAGGAGCAAAGCGACCTTCGCGGAGCCGTAGCGATGCAGGAGAAGAAGCGCAAGGGGGTTTTCGTGGTCGATTCTCTGCGGTCGATCGCGGAGGCGACGCAGAAACCACTGCTCGCTCTTCTCTCCGAGCGTGGCGCCGCGCATCGCCCCTTCTGGGTCGCCAACATGATCTGGGTGCGCGGGAATCGCCGACTCATCGGTGAGCTGGCGGCTCGCGAGGATGTCTTCCACATCTACGCGAACCCGAGAGTCCGCTTCGAAAGCCCCGCCCTGCACGGGGACGCAGCCAGTATTCCGCTGGGAGTGGAGTGGAACGTTTTGCAGGTGAGCGCGCCGGACGTCTGGGCGCTGGGGTTCTCGGGACAAGGAGTCGTTGTGGGCGGCGCCGACACCGGATATCAGTGGGACCACCCCGCCTTGAAGAACGCGTACCGGGGTTGGAATGGGATGAACGTCGATCACAACTACAGCTGGCACGACGCGATCCACTCCGGTGGCGGCTCCTGCGGCGCCGACTCCCCGGCTCCGTGCGACGACACAAACCACGGCACGCACACGATGGGCACGGCCGTCGGAGATGACGGCACTGGAAACCAGATCGGCGTGGCGCCGGGCGCGAAGTGGATCGGCTGCCGCAACATGGACCAGGGCGTCGGAACGCCGACGACCTATTCCGAGTGCTTCCAGTGGTTCATCGCTCCAACCGACCTCAGCGACGCGAACCCGGACCCGTCCAAGGCGCCTGACGTCATCAACAACTCCTGGATCTGCGCCCCCGAGGAGGGATGCACCGATCCGACCATATTACGCACCATCGTCGAGAACACGCGCGCCGCAGGCATCGAGGTCGTTGCCTGTGCCGGCAACGGCGGGGGTTGCGGCACAGTCGGGATCCCGGCGCTGTTCGACGCGACCTTTGCCGTGGGAGCCACGGACAATCTCGACCTCATCGCCAAGCTCTCCCGACGCGGGCCCGCCGAGTTCGACGGCAGCGGACGCGTCAAGCCCGATGTCTGTGCCCCTGGCGTCAACGTGCGGTCGAGTGTGCCGCCAAACGACTACGCATACAACAGCGGCACGAGCATGGCGTCTCCTCACGTTGCAGGGCTGACGGCGCTTCTGATTTCGGCCGATCCGCGGCTTTCAGGGAATCCGGACGCGCTCGAGCAGCTCATGACGTCGGCCGCGATTCATTCCACGACGGACGAGAACTGCGGCGGGCTCCCCGGCACCACGATCCCGAACAACACGTACGGCTGGGGGCGGGTCGACGCGCTGGCGGCGGTCCAAGCCGCGAGCGCGGACCTCGCGCTGGTCCAGACAGGGGCGCCCGATCCATCGGTACCGGGGCACGCGGTGACGTTTGTCCTCACGGCTTCGAACGCCGGCCCCGCTACCGCCGACCCGGTCACTCTGCAGGTCAACCTCAGCTCCACGGCAACGGGCGTGACAGCTGCGACGAGCCAGGGAACGTGCGTCGCTTCCGATACTTCCGTCATCTGCGATCTCGGCTCCATCGCCGCGGGCGCGGCGGTCGTCGTCGCGATCCGCGCGACACCGACGCAATCCGGCCCGCTCGTGAGCGCGGCCTCGCTTTCCCACCCTGGATTGGATCTCCAACCCGGAAACGAGATTTCGACGCTCCAAACAGCGGTCCTCGCGTGTCCCCTACCCGCTCCCGTCGTGACGGCTCCCACTTCCGTCCCTCCGCTCACCGACGGCCTACAGGCCTCGATGCCTCTCGACCCCTGGCTCGAAGTTTTTTGGTCGCTTTTCCAGGCTTTCCCGTCGTCGTTTGATCCACCGGGCACGCTGACGTTTCGATCCGGACAGCCTGGCAGAACGATCACCCTGAATGCCTCAACGCTCGTACGTGACGGCGACGAAGCGATCTGCACGTCACCGAACTCGACGATGCTGATTTCGATCGATTTCTTCGACACGCCTCCCTCGCATGCCTTCCACGACTTCGTCAACACTCTCTCGCGCAACTGGCTAACGAACGGCTGCGGCGAAGGCAATTTCTGTCCAGACGCACCGGTCACGCGCGCGCAGATGGCGGTGTTCCTCCTGCGGGCAGAGCACGGGATTATCTACACACCTCCTTTCTGCACCGGTATCTTTCTCGATACGCCCTGCCCCGGCCCCTTCACCGACTGGATCGAGCAGCTCGCGGCCGAGGGCGTGACTTCCGGCTGCGGCAATGGCAACTACTGCCCCGACAATGCCGTGACGCGCGCGCAGATGGCGGTGTTCCTCCTGAGGACGCTGCTCGGTTCAGGCTACGTTCCGCCCGTCGTCGCCCAGATCTTCGACGACGTGCCGCCTGGCGCATTTGCCTACGACTGGATCAACGACCTCTCCGGCCGCGGCGTCACAGGCGGCTGCAGCTCCTCGCCGCTCCTGTACTGCCCCGGCAACTCCAATACCCGCGGGCAGATGGCGGTGTTTATAGTCAAGATATTCGATCTTCAGTGAGAGCAAGCAGCGCCTCGCCGTTCCTCTACTGCCCCGCCAACTCCAACACCCGCGGTCAGATGGCGGTGTTCCTGACGAAGACGTTCGGGCTGTAACGGGCTGGTGGTTCGCTCCTACCGGGAGGCTCCCCTTGGGGACTGCCTTCCGGCATAATCCCCCGTTACTCACGGAAGGAAGGACCATCTGATGCGATCCCGCGCGACTCTCGCCTCGTGCTTCGTGCTCGCCCTGGCGGCCGCCTCCGGAACGGCCCGTGGAGAGGAGCTCTCGCAGAAGGTCGACTCCTGGGTGCTCGACACCGCTTCGCGCGGCGACACGGAGTTCCTCGTGATGCTGCGCGAGCAGGGCGACCTGCGCGGCGCCCGCGCCCTCTCCTCGAAGGTCGAAAAAGGCGCCTTCGTCATGGACGCGCTTCGGTCCACGGCGGACCGGACCCAGAGACCCCTTCTCGACTTTCTCGTTGAACGCGGCGCGGCGTACCGGCCCTTCTGGGTCGCCAACATGGTCTGGGTCCGCGGGAGTCTCAGCCTCGTCGAGGAGCTCGCGGCGCGAAGCGACGTCTTCCACATCTACGCCAATCCACGCGCAGCAACCGTCGCTCGACGCCCCTAACGCGATCGAGTGGGGCGTGATGAAGATCCGCGCGCCAGACGTCTGGGCCCTCGGCTTCACCGGCCAGGGCGTCGTCGTTGCGGGCGCAGACACGGGCTACCAGTGGGACCACCCTGCGCTCAAGGGCAAGTACAGAGGCTGGACCGGCCTCGGCGCGAACCACAACTACAACTGGCACGACGCGATCCACTCGGGAGGCGGCGTCTGCGGGGCCGACGCGATCGCTCCGTGCGACGACCACTTCCATGGCACTCACACGATGGGCACGATGGTCGGCGACGATGGGGGCAGCAATCAGATCGGCGTGGCGCCCGGCGCGAAGTGGATCGGCTGTCGCAACATGGATCAAGGCGACGGAACGCCGACGACCTACTCCGAGTGCTTCCAGTGGTTCATCGCACCGACGAACCTTGCGGGCCAGAACCCGGACCCCTCCAAGGCGCCGCACGTCATCAATAACTCCTGGGCATGTCTCCCGAATGAAGGGTGCACCGACCCAACAATTCTCCAGACCGTCGTCGAGAACACGCGCGCGGCCGGCATCGAGGTCGTGGTCTCCGCGGGCAATAGCGGTCCTTCATGCAACACGGTCGAGGACCCGCCCCCGATCTACGCCGCGTCGTTCTCTGTCGGAGCGACCGACAGCAGCGACAACATCGCCAGCTTCTCTAGCCGGGGCCCTGTCACGGTCGACGGCAGCAACCGGCCCAAGCCGGACATCAGCGCTCCGGGCGTCGACGTGCGCTCGAGCGTCCCCGGCGGGGGCTACTCCAACTTCAGCGGCACGAGCATGGCCGGGCCGCACGTCGTGGGCGTCGTCGTACTGGTCCTTTCGGCGAGCCCCGCGATCATCGGCGATCCCGACGCGATCGAGCCCGTCATCACCTCCTCGGCCGTGCCGCGCACCTCGGGCGAGACCTGCGGCGGCGTGCCGGGCAGCGAGATTCCCAACAACACCTACGGCTGGGGCCGGGCCGACGCGCTCGCCGCCGTCGCCGCCACCGGAGTGGACCTCGCGATCTCGCAGACGGATTCTCCGGATCCCGCCATCCCGGGCGCCGCCGTGACTTATCTGGTCACCGTCTCGAACTTGGGCCCGGCGCAGGCGAGCGCCGTCCACGTGGACGACGTGTTCTCGCTCTCGGTCGCGATCGACTCGGCGACCCCGAGCCAGGGAAGCTGCGTAGTCGGGGCAAACTCCGCCTCCTGCGATCTCGGCTCGATCGCCAGCGGCGCGGGCGCGACGATCACGGTCGTGACGACGCCCTCGGCGCCCGGCACCGGGACGGCGGCCTCGAGCGTGTCCTCACCCGAGCTCGACGTCAACTCCGCGAACAACGCGTTCCCGGTCCAGACGACCGTAGAAGCCTGCCCCCCGCCCGCGCCGACGATCACGGCGCCCTCTTCGGTGCCGCCTGCGACCAGCGGCCTGTCGGCCTCCGCCTCCTCGGGGGCAGGCCACACCGACACGTGGACTCTGACGGGCGGAACGATCGACTCCGGGCAGGGCACCAACCAGATCACCTTTACGTCGGGCAGCCCGGGGACGTCGATGCTCCTCGAGGTCGTCGATTCGATCCTCGGCTGCGACGCGCCGCTCGCCAGTACGTCGATCTCCGTCGACTTTCTCGACGTTCCTCCGGCGCATCCGTTTCACGACGCCGTGAACACGGTGGCGCGCAACGGCGTGACGGCTGGCTGCGGCGGCGGCAACTACTGCCCCGGCACCTCCGTGACCCGCGCCCAGATGGCCGTCTTCCTCTTGAAGAGCAAGCTCGGCGCCGCCCACGTCCCTCCCCCGGCGACGGGCACCGTCTTTCTCGACGTGCCCCAGGGCTCCTTCGCCGCCGACTGGATCGAGGAGCTCGCTTCCCTCGGCGTCACCGGCGGCTGCGGCGGCGGCAACTACTGCCCCGACTCCCCCGTCACACGGGCCCAGATGGCCGTTCTCCTCTTGAAGACCCTGCTCGGCTCGGCTTACGCGCCCCCGGTCGTGGCCCAGATCTTCAACGACGTGCCCCCAGGCGCCTTCGCCTACGACTTCATCAACGACCTCGCCAATCGAGGCATCACCGGGGGGTGCGGCGGCGGAAATTACTGCCCCAATGCCCCCAACACGCGCGGGCAGATGGCGGTGTCTATCGTCAAGACTTTCGATCTTCAGTGAGAGCAAGGCCCATTCGGCGGTACTCCAGTCTAGCTTCATTCGGAAGTTACCGCTGACATTCGGTCTCTAGCAGTCCCCCACGACCGCCCGGGGTCAGGCCGTATCTCCAACCTGCCCCACCGGACAGGTTTTCCTTGACCCAACGGCCAGGCTCCGGCGATACTCTTTCCTCCAATTTACAAGGGGTCTTCGTCAGACGAGCCGACAGGGGGGCTGTGCCGTTGGTTTACATTCAGGCAGACCGCCGACGCCGGGCGATGGCGTCCTTCCTCGTCGGCCTCGCGATGGCGAGCGCCGCCTCGGCGGCCAGCTACAAGCAGCAGGGGTTCTCCGAGTCCGTCGTCTTCAGCGGGCTGACCAATCCGACCGTGGTCCGCTTCCTGCCGGACGGACGGGTTCTCGTCGCCGAAAAGAGCGGCCTGATCAAGATCTTTCCCAACCTCACGACCAACACGTACACGGTCGTTGCCGATCTGCGCACCGTGACGCACAACTTCTGGGACCGCGGCCTGCTCGGCCTGGCGGTGCCGCCCGGCTTCGACCCCGCTTCCCCCGAGGACTGGCGCCGTTACATCTACGTCCTCTACACGCACGACGCGCTGATCGGCGGCGTCGCCCCGAAGTGGGGTGTCGTCAATGGGACCTCCGATCCCTGCCCCGCTCCGCCTCTGGGACCGGGGGCCACGACGGACGGCTGCATGGTCAGCGGCCGTCTCTCGCGGCTCCTGGCCGTCGGAGCCAACTGGACGGCGAGCGAGCAGGTGCTGCTCGAGGACTGGTGCCAGCAGTTCCCCAGCCACGCCACCGGGTCGCTCGACTTCGGCGCCGACGAGAAGCTCTACGTTTCCGGCGGCGACGGGGCGAGTTTCACCAACTCGGACTGGGGCCAGTACGGCGGCACGGTCCAGGTGCAGGGCGCTCCCGGCACCTACTACACCCCCGCCAATCCGTGCGGCGATCCTCCTTTTCCTCTCGGCACGCCGCAGACCAAGCCAACCGCCGAAGGCGGCGCGCTCCGCAGCCAGAGCCCTCGACGCACGGCGGGTGAGCCGCGCCTGTTGAACGGCGCTCTCCTGCGGGTCGATCCCTCGACCGGCAACGCCCTGCCGGATAACCCGCTCTTCGCGAGCGCGGACGAGAACGAGCGGCGGATCATCGCCTACGGCCTGCGCAACCCCTTCCGAATGATCGTCAAGCCGGGCTCCAACGAGGCCTGGATCGCGGACGTGGGCTGGGGCACCTGGGAGGAGCTCAACCGGGCTCCCGATCTCTCGACCGCGCGCAATTTCGGCTGGCCCTGCTTCGAGGGCAACGCCACGCAATACACGGGCCTGAACATCTGCCCCCCGCAAGCGCAGACCGTCGCCCCGTTCTTCACGTACAACCACAGCGCGTCCGTCATCCCCGGCGACGGCTGCACGACGGGCAGCTCCTCGGTCGCGGGGATGGCGTTCTACCAGGGCGGCAGCAACTACCCCTCGAGCTATGAGAACGCCCTCTTCTTTTCGGACTACTCACGCAAGTGCCTCTGGGTGATGTTCCCGGGGGGCGGCGGCGACCCCGACCCGAGCCTGCGCGCCGCCTTCGCCTCCCAAGCTTCCGGCCCCGTCGACCTCCAGATCGGCCCCGACCGGAATCTCTACTACGTCAACTTCGACACGGGCACCATCAACCGGGTCAAGTACGGCCTGAACGCCGTCGCCACGGCCAGCCCCACCGCGGGGAGCGCCCCGCTCTTAGTCGACTTCAGCGGCGCCTCCTCCCAGCCGGCACAGGTCGGAGACACCCTGACCTACGCCTGGGACCTCGACGGCGACGGGGAGTATGACGACTCGACGGCGCTCGCCCCGTCGTACACCTACGACACGCCCGGCACCTACGTCGTGCGGCTGAAGGTCACCGACCAGCGCGACGCCTCCGACATCAGCGATCCCATCACGATCTCGGCCGACAACACGGCACCCACGGCGATCATCGACATGCCCGCTCCGTCGCTCACCTGGAAGGTCAACGACACGATTGCCTTCAGCGGCCACGCGACCGATCCGCAGGAAGGGACGCTTCCGGCGACCCGGCTCGATTGGGCGATCCTCATCCAGCACTGCCCCTCCACCTGTCACGCCCACACGTACCAGACGTTCGACGGTGTCGCGAGCGGCAGCTTCCCGGCTCCCGACCATGAGTACCCGTCCCACATCGAGATCCGGCTGACGGCCACCGACACGCAGGGCCTCACACACACGGCCTCGGTCCTCCTCCAGCCCCAGACGTCGAACCTGACGTTTCAGACGACGCCCGCGGGCCTGCAGTTGACCGTGGGCACCGCGCCCCCGCAGACGACTCCGTTCACGCGAACCGTCATCGTCGGCTCACTGAACTCGGTGGAAGCCCTCACCCCCCAGGGCTCCTTTCCGGACGTCTGGGACTTCTCCGCCTGGTCGGACGGGGGCGCGCAGACCCACAACGTGACGGCACCCGCCGCGGCGACGACCTACACGGCGACGTACGCCACGCATGCCGACCTCAGCCTCGGCGCGACGGGCTCGTCCGAGCCGGCGGGCGCCGGCGCGACCATCACGTACACGCTGAACGTCTCGAACGCCGGCCCCTCGCAGGCCAACGGGCTGTCGGTCACCGACACCCTTGCGCCCGGGACGACCTTCGTTTCGGCGGGCGGCGCGGGCTGGTCCTGCGCGGGGACCGGCCCCGTCACGTGCACGCTCCCCGCGCTCGGAATCGCCTCGGCGGCGCCGCTCGCGATCAGCGTCACCGCTCCCCCGGACGCGGGTGCCATTCTCAACAACGCGTCCGTCGCCTCCTCGACGAACGACCCGGCAATCGCGAACAACAGCGCCGCGACGACGACCAACGTCTTCGCGCAGGCGGACGTGTCGATCACGCAGAACGGCTCCCCGGCCGCGGTTTGCCCCGGCCAGCCCGTCACGTACACGCTCAACGTCTCGAACGCGGGCCCCTCCGCGGCGACCTCCGTGACGGTGACCGACACCATTCCCGCGGGAGCGTCGTTCGAGTCGGTTTCGGGCTCCGGCTGGTCGTGCAGCGGCACGGCGACGGTCACCTGCACGCGCGCCTCGCTCGCCGTCGGCGCGGCGCCGCCCATCGCGATCACGGTGAACGCGCCGGCGTCGGCCGGCACGGCCACGAACGCCGCGTCCGTCTCCTCGCCGACGAACGATCCGGGCCCGGGCCTGAACTCCTCGAACGCGTCGACGACGGTCAACGCGATTCCTCCGCCGCCCGCGGCCTCGAATGTCGGGCCGGTCTGCGCGGGCGACACGCTGCAGCTGTCGGCTTCGACGGTTGCCGGCGCGACGTACGCCTGGACGGGGCCGAACGGGTTCGTCTCCTCGCAGCAGAATCCCGCGATTCCGAACGTCACGCCGGCGGCTGCCGGCGTCTATTCCGTCACGGTCACCGTCAACGGGTGCGCCTCGGCGGCCGCCACGACGGCCGTGGTCGTTCGATCCCAGCCCGCCGCCGCCGTCTCGGGCGGCGCGGAGATCTGCCAGGGCGGCTCGACGCAGATCTCCGCGGCTCTGACGGGCACGGGACCCTGGAACATCAGCTGGTCCGACGGCCTGGCGCAGAGCGCCGGCGTCTCTCCCGCGACGAGAACCGTGAGCCCGTCCACGACGACGGTCTACACCGTGATCGCCGTCCTGGACGCGCACTGCTCCGGCGCGGGAGTGGGGAGCGCGACGGTCACGGTCGGTCTGCCCGTCGCGGCTCCGACGATCGTGGCGCCGGTCTCCGTTGGCGCCGGCGCCACGGGCCTCGCGGCGAGCGTGGCCGGCCACGCGGGCTCGACCTACCAGTGGGCGCTGACGGGCGGCACGATCACGTCCGGCTTGGGGACGGCCCAGATCACGTTCGACGCCGGCGCCCCCGGAACGACCATGGTCCTCTCGGTCACCGAGACCAATACCGCGTGCGTTTCGCCGGCGGCGTCGGCCCGCGTGCAGGTCGACTTCCTCGACGTGCCTCCCGCGCATGCCTTCCATGACTTCGTCAACACCATCGCCCGAAACGGCGTCACGGCGGGGTGCGGCAACGGGACGACGTTCTGCCCGGACAATCCGAACACGCGCGCGCAGATGGCTGTGTTCCTCCTGAAGTCGAAATACGGCGCCGAGCATGTCCCTCCCGCGGCCACGGGAACGGTCTTCCTCGACGTTCCGGCGGCGGACCCGTTCGCTCCATGGATCGAGGAGCTCGCGGCCCTCGGCGTCACGGTCGGCTGCGGAGGCGGCAACTACTGCCCGGGCGCGTCGGTCACGCGGGCTCAGATGGCGGTCTTTCTGCTGAAAACCTTCCTCGGAAGCGCGTACGTCCCGCCGGCCGTCGCCCAGATCTTCGATGATGTGCCGCCCGGCGCGTTCGCCGCGAACTGGATCAATGACCTCTACGGGCGCGAGATCTCCGGAGGCTGTCAGCAGAGCCCGCCCCTCTATTGCCCGACCAACCCGGTCACGCGCGGCCAGATGGCGGTGTTCCTGGTCAAGACGTTCAGTCTTCAATAAGGGGGTCAGGTCTTGATTCTTCGGATTTTGAAACTCCGAAGTTCTGAGACCTGACCCCCTGTGACCCTGTGACCCGGGTCACTCGCCCGGCGCTCCGGCGGCGCTCAGAATGCGCGCTATGGTCCGCCGTCTCGCGCTCTTCCTGATTCTCTGCGCCGCGGCCGGCCGCGCCGCCGGTCAGCCCTGCGAATACTGGGTGGCGCCGGCTCCGGTCGGGAACGACGGCAGCCCCGGAACTCTGGCACAGCCCTGGGCCACGCTCGACCATGCCTCTGCGAGCGTCCCGGACGACACGTGCACGGTGTTCTTTCAGGACGGCATCTACACGGGCACCCACAGTCTCTACGAGCGTTTCGCGACTCCCACGACCTTCAAGGCGCAAAACCGGTACCGCGCGGTCCTCCAGTACGCCGGCACGGTCGTGAAGCTCTTCGGCTCGAGAAACGTGATTCTCGAAGGGTTCGAGCTCCGGCACACGGGGCCCGGCGCCGGTGCGCTCGTCATGCAGGTCCAGCAGGCCGGCGGCCTCTGGGCCGAGAACGTCACGATCCGCGACAACGTCTTCCACGACTCGTACGACAACGACTTGCTGAAGATCAACAACGGCGCGCGCTTCGTCACGGTCGAGGGCAACGTCTTCTACAACCAGTCGGGCTCCGACGAGCACATCGACATCAACAGCGTCACCGACGTTCTCGTCCAGGACAACATCTTCTTCAACGACTTCGCCGGAAGCGGCCGTGCGAACGGAAACGACACGAGCTCCTACATCGTCATGAAGGATTCCAACGCCGGCAGCGACGGGCAGATCGGCGACGAGCGGATCACGGTCCGGCGCAACGTGTTCCTGAACTGGGAGGGCTCGAGCGGCTCCAACTTCGTCCTCGTCGGCGAGGACGGCATGGCCTATTTCGAGGGGCGGGCGATCCTCGTCGAGAACAACCTGATGATCGGCAACTCCGGCAACGACATGCGCGCGGCCTTCGGCGTCAAGGGCGGGAAAGACGTCACGTTTCGCGCCAACACGGTCGTCGGCGACCTGCCGTCTCTGGCCTACGCGTGCCGCGTCAACCAGGAGGGGGGCAACCCGATCAACGAGAACGTGACGCTGCGCAACAACATCTGGTCGGATCCGACCGGGACCATGGGCGCGGAGGCCGGCGGAGGCACCAACGAGTTCTCCGACGGCTCCCCGGCGGAGGCCACCGGCCTCGCCCTGGACAACAACCTCTACTGGAACGGCGGCGCGGCGATCCCTCCCGGCGACCTCGTGAGCCCGCTGTCCGACGACGCCCGGAGAACGGTGGCCGATCCGCTGCTTCCCGCCGACCAGTCCGGCATCGTTCTGCCGCGCTGGACGGGGGCCGCGTTCGTGAGTGGCAGCGCGACCATTCGCGAGGAGTTCGAGAGGCTCGTCGGCCTCTACGGAACGATCTCGGGGGCAGGTCCGGCGGCCGAGGCGGCCGACCCCGCTTTCGCGCCCGCCGACGACATCCTGGGGCGGCCGCGCGGAAGCGGCCCCGACCTCGGCGCGTACGAGGCGGGGGCCGCGGGCATGGCGATCGCGCCGACCTCGGGCCATTCCTCCGGGGGGACCGGCGTCGCGATCACCGGCGCGGGCTTTGCGGCCGGCGCATCCGTGACCGTCGGCGGCGTCGACGCGACCGGCGCTTCGGTGTCGAGCGCCGCGTTCCTGACCGCGACTTTTCCCGCCCTGTCGCCGGGAACGCTGAACGACGTGGTCGTGAGCAACCCGGATACGAGCTCGGCGACTCTGCTACAAGGTTGGTTCTCGGATTTCCTGGACGTGCCGCAGCCGGATCCCTTCCACCCCTTCGTCGAGACGCTCTTCCGAGCCGGCATCACCGCCGGATGCCATGGCGGCAATTTCTGCCGCGATGCGGCGCTGCCCCGCAAACAGATGGCCGTGCTGCTGCTTCGGTCGAAGTACGGCGCCGGACACGTTCCCCCGCCGGCCTCGGGGACGCTGTTCGGGGACGTGCCGGCGAGCGATCCTTACGCCGCGTGGATCGAGGAGCTGGCCGGTCTCGGAATCACGGGCGGGTGCGGCGGCGGAAACTTCTGCCCGGAGAGCCCCGTGACCCGCCGCCAGATGGCGGCCTTTCTCCTTAAGACCCGCGAAGGAAGCGCGCACGTCCCGCCCCCGGCCGCGGGCCTCTTCGGCGACGTGCCCGCGGCCGACCCCTTCGCCCCCTGGGTCGAGGAGCTCTATGGGGAGGGAATCACCGGGGGCTGCCAGGCTTCGCCTCTCCTCTACTGCCCGCACAACCCCAACACCCGCGGGCAGATGGCGGTGTTCCTGGTGAAGGCTTTCGGGCTGTAACGCCCGCCCATCGGGCCCGTCACCCAGGGCGCGGCGGCATGCTCCGCGGCATAACGCTTCACTTTCTGAAGGATCGCCACCTGCGTCGAGAGCCCGTTCAGGTCGCACTCGAGCGCCTCGACGCCTCCCGAGACCGGGTGGACGTGCGCGTCGTGGAAGGCCGGCAGCAGCATCTTGCCGCCGAGATCCAGGACCTTCGTCTTCGGGCCGATCCAGGGCTTCGCATCCGCGTCCGTACCGGCGAAGACGATTCTCCCGTCCGCCACGGCAACGGCCTCCGCCCAGCTCCGCGCGCCGTCCACCGTGTAGACGGCGCCTCGGGTGAAGACCAGATCCGCCGGCTGCGGCGCGGGTGCAGCCGCGAGCGCGAGCATAGCGAGAAGGACCGCACCGATCGCGCGGCGCATCAGGCCCCCTTTCGTTTCTTCTTCGCGTCCTCCGCGATGCGCTTCGTGAAGTCGTCCACGAGGTCGTTCGGGATCGGCACCGAGAGGTTGTACTGGGCGATCCGCCACGTGGCGCCGGAACGCACGAGGACCCCCGAACCGCGGCACGGCCCCATGTTCGGCGTATCCAGCGCCTCGTCGAACCAGGCCACGCCGCGGTCCGGCGAGAAGGAGATCCACCTCGAGACCGCCTTGAAGCTCCAGGCCTTGCCCCTGGCGAAGTACGGGTGCGCCCACTTGCGGAACTCGTCGCGCGTCCACCGCTCCGTCGCGTCGGTGCCGAGGAAAACCGCGTCCGGCGTGAAGTAGGAGAAGTATTTCTCCTCGTCCGCCGCCGCCGCCGCCGCGTGCCAGGCGTCGATCACCGCGCCGACTGTGCCCGTCGCGAACATGCCGTCGGGAGACTGCGCGGCCGCGGCGGCCGCCGAGACGAGAATCGCGAGCGCCAGGACTCGAGTCCGCATGCGGTTCCTCCCGCGCGCCATCATAGCCGCGGGCTTGACGTCGGGATCTCGGGCGCGCTGCGCGCGGCTTCGCCGGCCACTTCGCAGGGGCCAATCCCTGATCCCATTTTGCCGCTTCCACGTGTGCTGTCCAGGACCGGAGGTTTCGGGCCTGGGACCGGTCTCCCTCCCGGCGGGCGATCGATGTGGCAGGCCGGACTCCCGCTCCTCGGTCACCGCCGGGGGCTTTCTCAGCCCGGGCGACGCGCTTCGGCATGGCGCGCGATGCCGCGCAGAAGGGCGCGGCGGTGGAGCCCCGAGAAAGGCCCGATGAAGAACCAGTAGCTTCGGAACCTCCGACGGGCGGATGGACCAAAATACGCGATGCGGGTTTCCGTCGAGAGGTCGCAGGACTCGCCGTCGGTCTCCCCGATCAAGAGATTCCACGCCACCTTGACGCATCGCTCCTCCGCGAAGGCGAGGAACGCGTCGCGATCCGGTACGGGCCGGAGGCCCCCGTCGAGCCGCCAGAACTTCCCCGCCAGGCCGAAGACGAGCTCGCTCACGGGGAGCTCGTCGAGCTTCGTGAAGCCGAAGCGCTCGAGCCGTTCGGGAAACGTCCCTCCCCGCGCGCGAAGGGCGCGGCCGCCGTAGCCGCGCAGCGCAAGGAGCGACTTGGCAAGGGGCGACGCGCCGAGGTCCTGCGACAAGATCGCCTCCCAGACACGCTCCCGCGGCGCGCCCACGCGAAGCTGATGGTAGGAAAGGCTTTCGCCCTGAGGGAGAACGAGTTGAAGGGCGGTAGGCCTCAGGAGGCCTCGAGCGCCTGGTCCGGGGCCGAGACCGTCTCCCCGCGCGTGGCTTCGTGCTCCCTCAGGTACGCCTCGGCCTTCATCATGCGCTGCGTCCGCAGGAGAACGCGGGTCAGATAGGGGATTTGCGCCGGCTTGATCTGCCGCATCCAGTCGATCCACCGCTTCTCGCCGCTGGTATTGAGGATCGAGCGGCGCCAGGTCTCCGCGTAGAGCTCGAAGAACCGGCGCGCCCCGAGACGCGGCTCCCAGAGCAAATGGTGCATGTCGTACTTGAACCAGGGTTGGCCCTGGAGGATCGGCGCCAGCTTCTGGTACAGCTCGGTGCCCGGCAGCGGCGTCAGGAGCGTGTACCCGGCGCGCTGGAAACCGTTCTCCGCGACGAAATCCCAGAGCTCGCGAAACTGCGCCTCGCTCCAGTCGGGATCAACGAGGAAGTTGCCCGTGACGCCGTAGCCCATGGACCGCGAGATCCGGGCCGCTTCGACGGAGGAGGCGACCGAGGCGTCCTTCGTCACGCTCGCGAGCCCCGCGTCGGAGGCCGCCTCGAGCCCGAAGAAGATATCGAAATCTTTGGCCACCGGGCGCCAGGCCTCCAGCAGCTCCGGGTGCCGGCACACGATGTCCGTTCGTGTCTGGACGAGAATCCAGCGCTTCCGGACGCCCCGCCGGACGAGCGCTTCCGCCAGCTCGCGGCTGCGGTCCGGATGGTTCCAGAAGAGATCGTCGGCGACGAACACGGAATCGCCCACGGAGGCGAGGTCGTCCACGACGGCGCCGATCGAGCGCTCCCGGAAGGAGCGCCCGTAGAGCTGCCACACCGAGCAGAAGTTGCAGCGGAAGGGGCAGCCGCGCGCGGTCTCGACCAGCCAAACCGGTTTGAAGAGGAGGCAGTGGTATCGGTTTCGGTCGCGCTCGACGAGGTCGCGCGCGGGCAGGGGCACCCGATCGAGGCTCGTGCGCTCGTCGAGGGGCCGCGTCGCCGTCCAGGTCTCGCCCGCGCGCAAGCGCAGAGCGGGCACGTCGGCGAGCGTCCTGCCTTGCTCGAGCGCGTCGGCCACCGCCGGCACGATCTCTTCCCCGTCGTCCACGCAAATGGCGTCGATCTCGGGGACCTCCAGCGGCCCCGGAAACGCCGCCGCGGCGTGTCCGCCCACGAGGATGAACGCGCCCGGCGAGGCCCGGCGCACCTGGCGGGCGGTCTCGATCACGCGGTCGTACTCGAGGGCGTGCATGCAGGAGATCCCGACCAGGCGCGGGCGCGTCTGTCGGACCCAGGCTTTGATGCCATGCCCGAAGCGCAGGTCCACGATCGACGGCTCGTGGCCCCGGCCACGCAGCGCGGCGGCCACGTACTCGAGCCCGAGGGGCTCGACGCGGAAAAAGGGACCCAGCCCGAACCGCTCGTTCCCCGGATCGGGCCGGATGAGCAAGGTCTTCATGCAGTGTATGGCGGATTGTAGACTCAACGCCCGCATGGGAGAAGTCACGGCCGGAGGCGGGATTCCCGACGGGCTCGCGCCCGAACGCGGCCGCCGCAAGTGGGTCACCCACGGCCTGTCCAACCGGGTCGTGTACGGCGGTCTCCACTACGGCGCGCGCTGGCTCCCGATGGCGGCATTGAACGTCATCAATCAGATCGGAAACACCCTCGCAGTCCCCTTCCTGACGCGAACCAGGGCGGGGATGCGGGACAACTTCCGCACGGCCCTCGGTGTCCCCGAGAGACGAGCGGCCGAGCTCGCCCGGAGACAGTTCTTCGAGTACGGCCGGCACACGATCGATGTTTGGCGTTTGCGGAGCGAGTCCTTCGTGCCGCGGATCACGACGTTGGCGGAGGATGCGAGCGTCCTCGCCGGCAGCCGCCGGGACGGGCGCGGGTTCCTGCTCGTGACGGGGCACGTCGGCAACTGGGAGATGGGGGCCGTGACCCTCCGGCAGCACGACCTCGTTCCGGCCGTCGTCGGACAGCGCGAGCTCGACCCCAACGTCCAGGAGATGCGCCGCGAGCTACGCGAGCGTCTGGGCGTCGAGTCGATCGACATCGGGTCGTCCATGGCGACCGCGTTCAAGGTGCGCGCGGCCGTCGATGGCGGGAGAGCCGTCGCCCTGCTCGTCGACCGCGCATACCCCGAGGACCAGGTCATCGTCGCCTTCTTCGGGAAGCCGACGCCGTTTCTGCGGTCGCCCGCCCTGCTCGCGCGCTTCTGCGGCTGCGACATCCTGCCAGGCTTCTTCCTGCGGAGCCCGGACGGCTCTTACTTCAACGTCTGGGGAGAGCCTCTGCGCTCCGACCCCGCGCTCCCGCCGGACGAGGATGCCTTCCGCATCATGAGCCGCGTCGCCGGCGACCTCGAGCGCGTCATCCGCCGCCACCCGACGCAGTGGTTCAACTTCTACCGCTTCTGGGGCTAGGGAGACGCCGGCCGATCCCACTTTCCGTAGACGTAGCTGCCGCAGCAGCGCGCGCAGATCGGGAGCGGCTCCCTGGCGAGCTTCGCGCGGAACCGCTGCGCTTTCTCACCTGTCCAGATGTCCCGGAAAGCCTGCTTGCGCACGTTGCCGATGAAGTAGTCGGGAAAGTCGCCGCAGAAGCACACCTCGCCGTCGGG